>JAPLES010000061.1 GCA_026391075.1 Bacteroidota bacterium
ACCGATACCGAGATTGAAAAAATAATGAATCGCTTAATGAGTAAATACGAAAGCGATTTAGGGGCGGTGATTCGCAAAAATTAATCTGCGGAAAGGGAGGGATTCGAATGCTGACGCTTCGATCAGCATCGAGACAAGCTTCGCTTCGTCTCGATCCTCGTTCAGGAATATTTGGTCATAAACTCAAGGAGTCTTTGTCGTGAAAGGTTTTTCAATTTTAGTTCCAACTCCATTGCTTCCGCACGTGTTGGTTTCTCGGCACTCCAAATAATTACCCACGGAGTATAAGGTTTCGTTGCTTTTTCATAACCGGAGTTATGTCTGTTCAATCTTTCGATTAAATTTTCGGTTTGACCAATGTAGTATTTGTCAAATTTTTGGGAATGCAAAACGTAAACATAGAACACAACAATACTTTTTTGCAGAGAGGAAGGGATTCGAACCCTCGATACCTTGCGGTATACACGCTTTCCAAGCGTGCTCCTTAAGCCACTCGGACACCTCTCTAATTTCAATTACAAAAAGAACAATTCGAATGCTGACGTTTCGGTCAGCATCGAGACAAGCTTCGCTTCGTCTCGACCCTCGATACCTTACGGTTTACACGCTTTCTCCCGATAATTATCGGGATGCTCCTTCAACCACTCGGACACCTCTCTAAAAGTGGAGCGCGAATCTATCAATTCATTTGAAAAACCAGTTGCGCATTTCTTGAAGTAACTTCCGCCACTTCCTCATTGGTTTTGTTTAATGCTAATGCTATGCTTTCACAAACCAACTTCGTGTACGAAGGTTCATTTCGCTTTCCGCGATGCGGCACAGGAGTTAAATACGGAGCATCTGTTTCAAGCACTAAATTTTCTAAGCTTAATTGTTGTAATACTTCTTTCAATCCGGAGTTCTTGTAGGTAACAACTCCGCCAATGCCTAAATAAAAACCTAAGTCAATTATCTGTTTGGCTTCATCCAGCGTACCACCAAAACAGTGAAAAATTCCTTTCACTCTTCCGGCAAATTTCTTGACTACATCAATACAATTCTGTGTTGATTTGCGGCTGTGAATTACAATCGGAAGGTTTCCGGCAATTGCCATTTCAATTTGTCTTTCGAAAGCAATCAGTTGTTGTGCTTTGAAACTTAAATCCCAGTAATAATCCAATCCTATTTCGCCAACGGCATAGAATTTTGTTTCACTGTTCAGGTATTGTTCAACAATCTTCAATTCTGCTTCAAAATTTTCTTTTACGCTGCAAGGATGCAATCCCATCATCGGAAGAATTCTGAATTCTGAATTCTGAATTCTGAATTCTGAAAGTGCAATTAATCGTTCGTGAGTTTCAGAGTCAATAGCTGGAAGAAAGATTTTATCCAATCCATTTTGTTGTGCCCGTTGAATTAAATCGTTTAAATCATTTTCAAACTCGGGTAAGTAAAGATGGCAATGCGTATCAATCAGTTTCATTTTGCAAAGAAAGTTTAAAAACGCTTAGTGTTTAAACCCGCCCCCGTTTTAAACAATATTTTGGCTGCATTCCGTTCGTAGGAGTGTAATTACTATAAACCGAAATGAAATCTATATTTGCGCCCCTTTCTATGAAGATTTACAGTTCACTCATTTCCCGTTTTTTTAAGTTTTGTCTTTTGCCTGTGGCATATGCGATATTGCTTTTTACTTCTTCTTGCGAAACACCTGAAAAAGTATTAAAGAGCAATGACCTTGTTTACAAAAAAACCAAAGCTATTTTTTGGTATAACAAGAAGGAGTATTTCAAGTGCATTCCCATTTTTGAAGAGTTGATTGGTTTAATGAAAGGACGCGAAAGCACTGAGGATTTATACTACATGTATTCATACGCCAACTACAAGCAAGGCGACTACATGATTTCGGCTTACCACTTCAAAAATTTTTACGACTTATATCCAAACAGCCAGTATTCTGAAGAGTGTTTGTATATGCATGCGAAGAGTTTTCAAATGCTTTCGCCAAAACCGGAACTTGACCAAACCTATACCTACAAAGCGTTGGAGTCGTATGAACTGTTTCTGAACATGTATAGCGATAGTAAGTACTTGAAAGAGTGTAATGAGTCGGTAGAAAAACTCAGAAAAAAATTAGAGAAGAAGGCGCTCAACGCTGCAGACCTTTATTACAGAACTTCCAATTACAAAGCGGCAGCTACTTCCTACGAAAATATTCTACGTGATTTTCCGGATATTAATGAAGGAGAGAAGGTGACTTTTATGATTGTGAAGGCGCGTTATAAGTATGCGCAAAACTCTATTCCCTCTCGTAAATCCGAACGATTTAATAATGTGGTGAAAAGCTTTAATACTTTCAAATATAAATTCAGCGCAAGCAAATCGTTGAAGGAGGCAGAAGGGTATGCTGCGCAATCGCATTTTCAATCGGTACAAAGTGCTTATGAATGGGCCGAAATATCTCCGGCTGAAGATCGCGAAAAATATTTTCGTGTTTTCTTCAATGAATTGATCGCTCAACAACCACTTATTACCGATAAAAAGGAGCTAGACCAGTTGGTACGGTGGAACGAAAAGGCATATTTTCTGATTGTGAAAAATAATTTCCTGATTAGCGAAGACAAAAAAAGTAAGGACAAACTTCCGTCACTAGAGCAAACTGTGAAAACTTATTATACCTTTGTTGACCGTTTTCCAAACAGCCGATACATGAAAGAGGCAGAACGGATTTTCAATAATTCAACCGAACTAATCAAAAAACTGAAAGCAAATGGATAAGCTGAAAAAAATTAAAATGACTCAAATCAGTCCGCTGATTGAAACGCAAAACCTCGAAGCAATGGCTAAAAAAACAGGTAATGTTTACGAGGCTATTTATACCATTTCGAGAAGAGCTAATCAGATTTCGAAAGAAATTAAGGAAGAGTTGCACTCAAAGTTGGAAGATTTTGCATCGCATACTGATAACCTCGAAGAGATTCACGAGAACCGTGAGCAAATTGAAATTTCGAAGTTCTACGAAAAACTTCCTCATGCTTCTATTTTGGCAACCAAAGAATATCAGAACGATGAACTTTCGGTTCGTGTAATAGAAGAGCCAACGGCAAACTAATTTTTGCTCTATGAGCAACCTGAAAGAAAAAAAAATAGTTCTTGCAGTTTGCGGTTCAATAGCCGCATATAAATCAGCGATTTTAATTCGCCAACTCATTAAAGCCGGAGCGGAAGTGAAAGTAATTCTCACTGCTTCGGCTTCTAATTTTATAACGCCTCTCACACTATCCACGCTTAGTAAAAATCCGGTAATTACAGATTTCACCAATAATGCTGAAACTTGGAACAGCCATGTGGAATTGGGTTTGTGGGCAGATGCTATGGTGATTGCTCCTGCATCGGCAAATACAATTGCAAAAATGGCTTTGGGCATGTGCGATAACATGTTGCTGGCTACTTATCTCTCTGCTAAGTGTCCTGTGTTTTTTGCGCCCGCTATGGATTTAGATATGTGGAAACACAAGAGTGTGAAACACAATATTGATTTGTTGCTTAGCTATGGTAATATTCTTATTCCCGTTGAAAACGGTGAACTCGCCAGTGGTTTAACTGGCGATGGAAGAATGGCAGAGCCCGAACACATCATGATGCATTTGAAAGATTATTTCGCTTAGCATTGTCCCTAATGAAAATTCTTATTACCGCAGGTCCTACTCATGAGCCCATTGATCCCGTGCGATTTATAGGCAATCATTCTTCGGGTAAAATGGGAATTGCCATTGCCGAAGAATTTGCAAAAGCAGGGAATGAGGTAACGCTGATAAAAGGAGCTACAAATCTGAATCCTTCAAACAGTTCTATCAAGCAAATCAATGTAGAAACAGCAGCAGAAATGTTCGATGCCTGCGCACAATATTTTTTTAGTGCCGATGTTATAGTGTTTGCTGCAGCGGTGGCGGATTACACGCCTAAGTTTCCGAGTGCAATAAAAATTAAAAAGAAGGAAGAAGAGTTTTCAATTGAGTTGATAAAGACAAAAGACATTGCGTTGGAGTTAGGAAAGCAAAAAAGTGAAAATCAAATTGTTGTTGGATTTGCTTTGGAAACAAACGCTGAAGAGGAAAACGCCAAAGAGAAACTGAAGAAGAAGAATTTTGATTTTATTGTTTTGAATTCGATGCGCGATGAAGGCGCGGGTTTTAAGAACGACACAAACAAAATTACTATCATTGACAAAGCAGGAAATGTGTCTAAATTTGATTTGAAGACTAAGGCAGAAGTGGCAAAAGATATTCTGGCATACACGAACAAAATTTTGAAACAACGTTTATGAAACACCAAACAAAAAATACGAAACACTCACTAATTGCTCTCGCTATTTTTCTTTTTGCAACATTTTTTTTGAATGCCCAGGAACTTCGGTGCCAGTTGAAAATAAATTCACAAAAGGCGGTGGGAGTGGACCCGACAGTTTTTTCTAACATGGAAACTGCTTTGAATGAATTTATGAATTCTAAAAGCTGGACTAACGATCAATTTACTGCTGAAGAAAAAATTGAGTGCACGATGTTCATCACACTCGAAGCACCAACGGCACAGGATATTTATAACGCAAGTATTACAGTACAGCTTTCTCGCCCTGTTTTTAAAAGCAGTTATAATTCGCCCATGTTTAATTTTATTGATAAGGATTGTATACTCACTTATGCCCAAGGACAGCCGCTTGATTTTAATGTGACCCAATACAATTCGAACCTCACTTCCATTCTAGGTTTTTATGCCTACTTGCTTATAGGTATGGATTATGAAAGTTTTTCGAAAGGCGGAGGTGCAAAATATTTTACGATGGCAGAGCAAATTATGAATAACGTGCCCACCAGCGCAGGTGATTCAAAAGGGTGGAAACCTTTTGATGGGCAAAGGAATCGCTACTGGCTAATCAATAATTTAATGGCAAGCAAGTATGATGCGTTCAAGCAAGTGTTGTACGACTACCATTATGCGGGCATGGATAATTTTTATGAAAAACCGGCTTTGGCTCGACAAAATATTTTGAACTCACTAGATAAGCTTGATAAAATTGCGCGCGATAATCCGAACGCAGTTTTGTTAGCTGTTTTTTTTCAGGCGAAGAGTGATGAATTGGTAAATATTTTTTCAGGAGCCGATATGGGAGAAAAAGCAAAGGCAATTACTGTGCTTCGTAGATGCGACCCAAGCAATTCTGCCAAGTATGATAAATTGATGAAGTAGTAATCTGTTATCCTCTTCTCATCACAAAATCATTCATAAAATATCCACCGCCAATATCAAAATCGCCAACGGTTTCGATTACAAAACCAAGTTTTAAATAAAAATTGATGGCTTTGTAGTTGGTGCGGTTTACTTGAAGCTTAATTGTTTTCGATGAATCTATTTGCGACAGCAGATAATCGAAAAACTGTTTCCCTATTCCGTTTCGATGTTTAGAAACATCGAGATAAAATTTGTGGAGATAGTAGAAATCATTTTTCCATTCAATGGAAGAGTACGCAACAATATCATCGTTCACATACGCCAAAAAATATTTTTCACCGCGCTTCATGCTTTCTTCAATTGCTTTAACTGAATAACGATTAAGCAGCATGAATTCAATTTGTTCTACCGAAATAATTGCCGGATAATGTTCGCGCCAAATTTTTTGTGCGAGTTGGTCAATGACTGGAATTTCAGTAATTGTTGCCGGGCGAAAAGACAGATGCATCATATGGAACTACAAATAGTTACAGTTTTTGTTTTGATTTTTTTAATGACCCAAATTAATATTTACTCCCTTCCCTTTAATCTGTAAATGTTTTTTCTCAACAGTCATTCCGCCTTTGCTTCCTTTTACTTCCAACCCTTTTTTATTGGCTTCTACTCCGTGTCCATGACTATTTTTGGCTGAAACCACTTGCTTGTGTAATTCTACTCCAGCCCCATTTTTATTTTTCGCTTCGGCACCTTTGCTATTTACTACAGCTCCACCTCCCTTGCTGCTTTTGACTTCTACAACTTTCTTTTTCACTTCCACACCGCTACCTTTACCGTTCGAAACGCTGGCTCCTTTGTTATTGGCAGTAACTCCTTTTTGTTGCGCATTTACATTGTTTGATAAAAAAAGCAGCATTAAAACAGATAGAAGGATGGACAAGTTTTTCATGTGTTGGATAATTTGAAGTAAATGTAAACAACCAATTACCTAAACCGAATTATAGAATGAATAAAATTACTTCACTCATAAATCTTACTTTTACGAAAACAAATAATTGCTATGAAAAAAATATTTACGCTCTTCACACTCAGTCTGTCACTTTTTTTTGCAAATGCACAAGCTCCATTAACCTTTCATGACTATTCTACCATGACCATTGATGGCGTTCCTATCAACCTTTCGCAATATTATGGCAAGAAGGTAATGGTGGTGAATGTAGCTGCTCATTGTGGCTACACGCCTCAGTTTACGCAACTGCAAGAAATCTATGATTTATACCAATCGCATAACTTCGAAATTATCGGATTCCCAAGTGATGACTTCAACCAACAGGGCACCGACTCTGAATTAATTGCTACATGTGGTTCTTACAACGTTACTTTCCCATTAACCGAAAGTGTTCATGTGAAGGGTGGCGCTATGCATCCGGTTTTTCAATGGCTTACTCAACTTTCGCTCAATACAGTTTCTAATGCTTCGGTAAGTTGGAACTTTCATAAGTTTTTGATTGACGAAGCTGGTCATTGGGTTAACCATTATACACAAAGCACCTTACCAAATGCGCAGGTTATTGTGGATTGGATTCTTTCGCCTTCGGCTTTGGGTGTATCACCTTCTATTAGTTTGGATGAAATCGTAGAGATGAAATCAGCTAACCCAACTTCTACTTCGATTGATTTTGTGGTGAAAAATTCGGGTTTAAAAAACCTGAACATTAAATTGTTTTCTACAAGAGGCGAATTAATTGGTTCAGTTTACAATGGCTCAGTGGAAAGCAATCAAAACATCAACTATTCAGTAAGTAATTTAGCTACAGGAATTTATTTTGTAAAAATTGAAGCAGATGGATTGCAGAAGACACTGCGATGTTCTGTCATAAATTAATGGCACAAAAAAGGCGAGCAAATTTTGCTCGCCTTTTTTATTTCCGTTCGCAGTTTCAATACTGCTCTTCTTTATTCGGAAAGTTTTTACTCTTCACATCATCTACATATTGCTTCACAGCATTTTCAATATCCTCAGACAGATTTAAATATTTGCGCAAAAATCGTGGTTTAAATTCTTTAGTAATGCCTAGCATATCGTGCGAGACCAACACCTGACCATCGGTGCCACCACCCGCCCCAATTCCAATGGTAGGGATGAGTAATTTTTTTGAAACTGCGGTGGCCAGTTTAGCAGGAATTTTTTCAAGCACAATAGCAAAACATCCACTTTTTTGCAAGAGTAAGGCATCTTCCATTAATTTTTTTGCTTCCAATTCTTCTTTAGCACGTACCGTGTAAGTCCCGAATTTATAAATGGATTGTGGTGTTAATCCCAAGTGACCCATTACCGGAATTCCAGCCGTAAGAATACGCTCCACGCTCTCGCGAATTTCGCCACCACCTTCTAGTTTTACGGCATGAGCACCGGCTTCTTTCATAATGCGAATAGCAGATTCCAGCGCCAACCTTGAGTTGCCCTGGTAATAACCAAAAGGTAAATCTACTACCACTAATGCGCGCGTTACACCTCGCACAACCGATGAAGCGTGATAAATCATTTGGTCGAGTGTAATGGGCAAAGTAGTTTCGTGACCCGCCATTACGTTTGAAGCAGAATCGCCAACCAGAATAACATCAATGCCCGCACTATCAATAATACGCGCCATAGAGAAATCGTAACTGGTGAGCATCGAAATTTTTATTCCTTCCTTTTTAAAATCCTGAAGCGTGTGTGTAGTGATACGTTTAATTTCTTTGTGAACTGACATGTGCTGTTTTTTGATTGAAGGCGAAAGTCTGTATAAGGTTTTGTAATGCAAAATATTTAATGTCAAAAGAAGATTTCTGATACATTTGCCCGCCTTATGAAAACGAAAAATTTAATTCTTGCTTTAGTCATTCTATCGTGCTTTACGGGGTGCAAAAAAGATTTTGATTTAACGGCTCCTTACAAAGAAATTCCGGTGGTGTATGGTTTGTTGAATGTGGATTCTACCACACATTACATTCGTGTGCAAAAAGCTTTTTTGATTGATGGCGATGCAACTGTAGCAGCAGGTATTACCGATTCAATTTACTATTCAGATTCCATTACGATTAAGCTGATTGGCTATTTGAACGGAAGTCGCAAAGATTCTTTTTACCTCCATAAAATTGACGGCAACACTATTGGATTGCCTAAAGACTCGGGCTTGTTTGCAAACACACCAAATATACTTTACACCTTCAACGGAGTATTAAAAGCCACAGAAAATTATAGGTTGGAAGTTTCGCGCGATGGAAAAATGATTGCTCGCACCACGGATGGAAGTAATGTTTCGCTCGTTAATAATTTTATAGTCAACACACCTTACCCTAGTATCAAGTTCAATTTATCGAACGCGCATCCAACTACGTTTAGTTGGCAGCCCGCAACTAATGCGGCCATTTATGATTTGACTGTTCGTTTTTTTTATAGAGAAATTAACACGTCAGGCATTACTGAACATTCGATTGACATTCCGTTTTTTAATTCTAAAATTCCTGATGACCTTACTTCGAGTAGTAATGTAAAGGCAGATTTTACGGCTGATATTTTGCTGAGTAAACTAGTGGCAAATTTACCACAGTCAACCGATATTACACGAGAGTTTAAACAAATGAATTTCATGTTCGCAGCCGGGGGAATTGAGCTTTCAAAATTTGTTGAATCGCAACATGCCCAAACCGGAATTACCTCAGGCGAAGCTTTACCTGTTTACACGAATATTGTAGATGGCACAGGGCTATTATCATCGCGCTACTTCAAACAGGTGGATAGCGTTTTGTTTTCACCTGCAGGAATTGATTCGTTGGCTTGCAGCGATATTTCGCGCGGGCTGCGCTTTAAAAATCATTTTGGTATGGTTTGTAATTAGTGTTTCACTAATTGTATTTTTCAATTTCCTGTTTACTCATTCTATACTTAGCTTATCATTGCGCACAAATTTTTTAGGCATGAAATTATTCTCTTGTCTGTTGTTTAGCTTTTTCGTTTCCGTGCTTAATGCACAGAATCTTTTTGATAATGAAATAAGCCAGCAATTCGACCCAAGTTTAAAGCCGTTTTATTTTGGTGTGGCATCGGGCGACCCGCAACAAAACAGCGTTGTTATCTGGACAAAAGTATGGAGTGATAGCGATCAAACAATAGCTGTAAATTGGGAAGTAGCTACGGATTCAGCTATGAAAAATGTAGTTGCTGGTAACGAAATGCGCACGAGTTTTACTTCTGCATTCACCGTAAAAATTTTGGTGAAAGGTTTGCAGCCTGCTACTACTTATTTCTACCGTTTCGAAACTGAAAACGTTTTTTCCCCTATAGGAAGAACTAAAACGGCTCCAGTAAAATCAGAGCAGCTTCGTTTTGCTGTTGTAAACTGTAATAATTTTGAACACGGATATTTTAATGCGTATAGATTAATTGCGAACCGAAACGATATTGATGCCGTGTTGCATTTAGGCGATTACATTTATGAATACGGAGCTAACAAAAGTAAGAAGCACCCGAGTGTGCGTCAACATATTCCCGAGCACGAAATTTTGAATTTACAGGATTACCGAAGCCGTTATGCGCAGTATCGCCTCGATAAAGATTTGCAGGAAGCACATCGTTTGCATCCTTTTATTAACGTGTGGGACGACCACGAATTTGCCAATGATGCTTACAAGGATGGCGCAAAAAATCAGCAGGTAGAGGAAGGTGATTGGAATCTAAGAAAAGCTATTGCCAAGAAAGTTTATTTCGAATGGATACCTATTACCGACAATGTGGAGGAAAGTGTTATCCGCAAAATGAGTTACGGCAATTTAGCGGACTTATTTATGATTGATACGCGCATAGAAGAGCGCTGCAAACAGGTTGACCCTTATGATACCTTGCTGCAATGCACCACACGAACCATTCTTGGGGCTAAACAAACCGCATGGCTCACACAAGGTGTTGAGCATTCTGCTGCGCGATGGAAAGTGATTGCAAATCAAGTAGTGTTTTCAGAATTAGATGCACACCAACTCACAAAAAAAAGCCGCATTAATGCCGATGCATGGGATGGTTACCCCGAAGAGCGCAAAGAATTATTTGATTCTTTTTACGCGAACAACACCAAGAACATCGTCATCATCACAGGCGATATTCATTTGTCGTGGGCATTTGATTTGGTGTTGAACCCTACCGACAAAAACAATTACAACAGTAAAACAGGCAAAGGAGTAATAGGAGCCGAGTATGTGGTTCCTAGTGTTACCTCCAATGGCTTGGGCGAACGCATTCCACGAGGGTTAGCAAAAATTGTTGAACTTATTTTAAAAAGAGAAGCTACTAACCCTCATTTGCGTTTTCAAAACTTAGTTGATCATGGTTACATGTTGCTCGATTTAGATAACAAACGTGCCAATGCTACCTGGTATTTTTGCAAAACCGTGCGCAAGCGTTCCGAAAAATTCTCAGCAAAGGATAGTTGGAGTACGAAGTGGAATGAGAACAGGTTGGTGAGGGAGAAGTGATTTTTATTGCCCTCCGCCCAACTGCTGATAAATTCCTGTATAATATGAAGCTCCGTTTCTGTCGCCAATACGATTGAGACTTTCAATCAAGGCGCGATAAGGACCAGGAAAATAAGGATTGGCTTTTACCACATCGGTAAGTACAGCAGTAGCATTTGTAAAATCCTGTTTGTAGAAATAAGCAAGACCTAACCAATAAGCAGCGTTTGTATTTTCTCTGCTCAGATTAAGTGCCGCAGTTAATACTCGTGCTGCATCATCAAATTTTTGCACGTTCAAATAACACAAGCCAAGGTTCGCGAGAACTATTTCATTCTTCGGATATTTCTGTGCGTATGGTTCAAGCAAAGCCAATGCTCCTGCGTAATCATTCTTTCCCATTAATTCCTGCGCGGCATAATCGCGCTTGTCATCTTTTTTAATAACACACGAAAGCGGAACACCATCGGCATACACGGTGTAAATACTTTGCTCAGGCGGAAAGCAATTATTCAAAAGTAAATCGCGGTCAATAAAGCGACAATACATTATTTCATAGTCGGCATCTTTTTCACAGCGCTGGCGGTAACTCGCGTAGCCTACTGCTGTGGTCAAAGAATCTTCTTTGAAATAAAAATTAACCGGTCCAATAGCGTTGCTGTAAATCGTAGTTTTTCTTCCATCGGTTCGTTTTAGGTTTTCATGTGCTTTCAACCAATCGGCAGATTGCTTTACACTGTTCATGTAGTAATCGGTTTCATAATTTCCATACGCACCTTTTATGCCACCAACTAATTCGTTGAAATAAACATACTCGTTGGGGTGATTAGCAAACATGAAACGCGCGGGGCTTAAAATAAGCAGCACAATTGCACCAGCTAAAATGTATTTCTTTTTATCGGGCATCACTTTAAGCAAATAGTCAAATGCAATACCTGAAAGGATAATGATGCTCGGGTAAATAAAAAAGAAGTGGCGCATGGTGTCATACAAAACCGATTTCTTATAAATCACATAACCAATCGGAAATACAATGCTGAAATACAAAAAGACGAGCAACAATAATTTTTTCTGCGTGCGCAAATATGGAATCAGTAAAAACGAAGCAAGCAATCCGATTAAACCGAATAGAGGAGTGGAAATTAAAAGCCATTTAGGAATATAATGCCACGGCACTTCGGTAGAAGAAATATGCGCGCCTTCAAACAGAATTTTTATTTGCACCGGAAATTTTTCTGCCACGTTCAATGCTTCGAGCGGATGCTTCAGCGGGCTCACCAAACCATAAGGCCAGAAAAGTAAACTTGCAAAATAACCAAGTACGGTAGCGAGTAAAACAAATTTTAAACTCGGAAGTATATTGACCTTGAATTTTGAAAAATCGAGTAATTCACCAATGCCGTAAAGGTTCAGCATCGCTAAACCGTAAAACAAAAACGTGTAAGGAATCAAAAGCAAACCACCAATGCGTATTCCCATAGCCATACCAATGCTCAATCCTAAACCTATAGCAGTTTTAAGTGTTGGCTTAGGAAGTTGTTTCAAAAATTTAAGAATGAAAAGATACGACACCATATAGCCCGCAGCCATCGTAATATCTTTCGGGTTGTTCATGCTCTCCCCAAAAAAACGCGGAGAGAATGCCATAAGAATTAACGTAATTAAACCCGCTTGCCAGCCTGCAACTTCAACTGCAACAAGTGCGGCACACAGCATAGCAAAAAAACCAAACATTGAATTCCAGAAGTGACGCACGTTCCATTCGTTGACCGATGGAAGTGCTTTAGATAGGAGAGTAGCAGTGCCATCATAAAAACCACCGTAAAAAACCATCAGTGAATCAGGACCGTTTGTAGTAGCAGCAGTGGTATCCTGACCAAGTGTGGCATAAAAATTTACCACGTGGTGCCCGTAAACACGGTGGAAATTCTCATCGCCCGAAATTCCGTATTGGTGACTAACTAAAGCCATCGTCAACATCAAAATTGCAGCAAGGCCTATGAATAATTTTTTTGCGAGCGATTCAGGAATAAGTTCGGTGAGAATGAATTCTTTTTTCGGTTCAACTTTTTTTTCTGTTTTAAGTTGAGGTTTGTTCTGTTGCTTTGCCATTGGGAAAATTTGTGCGGCAAAATAGTAAAGGCACAAGAACTTTTTGAAAAGATGTTAGCTTTGCCGCGGTGCCAAACCAATTTATCTGCCACCGAAAGAGGGTAGATAAATAGCGCGGGCAGTGGTGAAAGCCATTGCCCTTTTTATTTCGAAGCTGAAATAAAAATAGATTGACTTGCCATTTTCACCAAAGGAATTTTCTCCAACACTTCTCCTGCAATTACCGATGGTGCAATAAGTGCGTCAGGAATTCCCGGCAATAAAAAATCTTTGTACTCCACCTGAATATTTCTGTAACCTGCTTTCAATAATTTTTGTGTGGCAAAGTTTTTTGAGAACGCCATTTCATCAGGTTCCAAATGTGCTTTTAGGCGAAGCGAAGCGTACGAGAAAATGAGATAGACGTATGGATTGTAAATATTCGGTTCGAGGAAAATTATTTTTCCGTTTTCTTTCAGCAGCGCTTTCATGTTTACAAAAGCTTCATCTAAGTGATGATACAAGTGATGAAGAATTCCGTTACCGATGATGTAATCAAATTTTTCTCCTTTGAATTGGTCTGCTTTATTGAAATCAAGAATGTCGAAACGAAGATTAGGCAGTTGGAAATTTTTCTTTGCATCATCAATAAACGGAACACATAAATCAGTGCCAAGAACTTTCATTCCGGTTTTTTGCGCCAGCATAAAACAGTTTTTCCCTGTGCCGCAACCAATTTCCATAATTGATTTTTGCGAACCAACCTGCATTTGCGAAATCATATAATTGCATCTGCGCTCAGCACGAATACGTGTTGATTGGGTATCGCCCCAAACCTGATTGAATCCTCTGTCGTCTTTTATATTCTCCATTTATTTTTTTACAATGATGGTGTATCCAAGCGGGTCTTCATCGCTTCCTAAATTAAGCAACAGCGAAACATGTGCGAGTAAAACAACTGCAATCAAAATTGGTGACAGCGCAATCCACACGGGAACAAAAATCCATTTCCATATTTGCGATGGAAGAAGATTTCGAAACCATAACACAATTACTTTGTTGCCAATGTTACCTATATCAGTTCCGCGATTTTTAATTTTAGCTTCACTGAATTTGCTGAACATAGTTTTTAAACTACTAGGTGTGTAACGAAAAAAATCGTAAGGAATATAATGGTATCGTGCGCTCCACGGAATGGTTATAATTCCCGTTGCGCCATTTTTCATTACACGATGCATTTCGTCAATCAGTTTTTGATAATGCTGCACGTGTTCTAAAACTTCGGTGCAAATGATGCCGTCAAATTTTTCATTTTCAAAAGGAATATCTTCTCCGTTGAAAGGTGTAATTTCTGAATTGCTGTAATCAAATTTTTCGGCATCAACTATATCTATACCGAAATATTTTGTTTGAGTTGAGTTGAGTAAAAATTTATAGGGCGATTGTCCGCAGCCAATATCCAACACATTTCCCTTGAAAGCGGAAATCGTTTTTTTGATATCGCGGAAAATGGTGAGGATTTGTAAATCCAAAACCATACGCCCATAGAATTTTATTTTCCCCATCAACGAATCGGGTGGAGTGTTGTTTACAGGGCGAAACCCTTCGCTTTTAGCTATCATACTTGCAACGATAATACTTTTTGAAGAAGTCTAATTTTTACGCACTCCAAAACGTTTGGACCAAACAAGGCATTTGTTGTAGAAAATATTTTTGCACACGTGCAACATAAATGCTTACATTTAACTCTATCTACTAAAGCACACTTAGAATGAAAACAATTATTACCCTGACAATTGTTGCCATTGCAACGCTATTTTGCATTTCAAAAACTTCGGCACAGTGTGCACCATTACCAACATTGTCTGTGGTTAATCCTTCTTTCGAAGGAACACAACAACCACACGTAACCCCTGGGCCTTGGGTTAATTGCCATCCCGGGCAAACACCCGATACACAACCGGGAAGTTGGGGAGTGACACTGCCACCAACAAACGGTAGCTCTTATTTAGGATTGGTTCATCAGCCATCGAGCGGATGGCAAGAAGGAGCTTCGGAAGCGTTGAGTTCTCCAATGGTTGCAGGTACTACTTATAATTTTTCGATTGACTTAGCTAACTCTTCTTCTACTGGTGGGGGTATAGACCCTGGTTGTGCAGAGTGTCAAATTTGGGGCAGTAGTAATTCAGAATGTGATCAAACAGTTTTGTTGTGGTCATCAGGAAATATTACTCCATTCGATGTGTGGCAAACGTATAACGTAAGCATTACCCCAACACAAAATTTTCCGTACATCAGCATTTATATCAACTCACTAAATTGCTCTACTCAACCTTATATTTTGGTTGACAACATGACTCCTATTGTTCCAGTTAATAACGTGAGCGCTCCTACTCTTATCAATAGCCCAGTTACTTGTGGGGGTGGAAATAACGGAGTAGCTACCGTTCATGCAACGGGTCTTAATCCCCCGTTTTCTTTCTCATGGAACTCAGTTCCCGCACAAACCGATTCGGTTTTGGATAATGTGGGTGCGGGTACTTATACGGTAACTGTTACTGATGCAAACGGATGCTCGGCTACCGGTACGGTGGCTATGACATTGCCAGCCCCTACAATAACGCCCACCGCGACAAACATCAATTGTTTTGGTCAAAGTACAGGTGGAGTAAGTATTACTACCACAGGTGGAACAGGAGCTGTTAATTTTGCATGGAGTAATGGCGCAGGAAATGTTACCAGTATTTCTTCGGTAGTTGCGGGAACTTATACGGTAACCGCTAGTGATGCGTTGAACTGTACTTCTTCGGCAAGTGTAGCGGTTACCCAACCGCTTCAACTTACTGTTACAGCCAATGCTACCAATGCCACTTGTACTGTTCCCGGCTCGCTTGTTGCAAATCCTGCAGGAGGAATAACGAACTACTCTTACAGTTGGAATACAATACCTGCACAATCAACACAAACCGCAACAAATTTAGGAGGAGGTTCTTATGTGATCACAGTAACCGATGCAAACTCTTGTACGGTTTCGGCAACGTTCAATGTTTTGTTTCCGCCTAATGCACCAACCATAACTTTAACTCCTACGAACCCACCTTGCTTTGGGCAAAACAATGGAAATATTGCTTCAACTGTTGTGGGAGGAACTCCCGGATATTCTTATGCGTGGAATACAGTGCCTGCTCAAACTTCTGCTAATGCCATAAATCTTATTGCAGGAACTTATGTATTAACTGTTACCGATGCAGGTTTGTGCTCGGTGAGTGCAAGTGTTACACTGACAGAACCAACATTGCTTACTGTAACTACTGCAAAAGTTGATGTGCTTTGCTTTGGATTTAGCACAGGCAGTACAACAGTTACTGCAGGTGGAGGAACAACAAATTATTTATACAGTTGGAATACAACTCCTGTGCAAACTACTGCAACGGCTTCTTCAATTCCAGCGGGAAATTATATAGTTACGGTAACAGATGCGCAGAACTGCACGGTATCTTCTGCTATTACGGTTAACCAACCTGCAGCTCCACTTGCGGTAACAGAAACGCACGTAAATGTTTTATGTTTTGGAAATGCTACAGGTAGTGCAACTGCAACAGCTGTAGGAGGAACAATCAATTATTCTTATTCGTGGAATACGGTACCTGTTCAAACAACATCGGCTATCAGTACAATTATTGCAGGTACGTATAACTTAACTGTTACCGATGCTAACAGTTGTTCGGTAAGTGTATCTTCAATAATTACACAACCTGCTACCCCCGTTTCTGTTACATCAACCATCGCGGCCCCATTGTGTTTTGGTCAGCCATCAACTTCGGCTTCATCAAATGCAAATGGTGGAACTCCGAATTATAATTACGCATGGAACACCGTACCCGCACAAAACACACAAAACATTACGAACGTTCCAGCAGGAACATTTACAGTTACAGTAACAGATGCGAACGCTTGCACGGCTACTTCTACCATTGTAGTTTCAGCACCACCTACGCAACTTACAGTAACCACAACTCATGTTGATGTATTGTGTTTCGGTAATGCAACAGGAAGTATTTCATCAACCGCTAACGGAAGTTGGGGAACATATTCTTACAACTGGAGTTCAAATCCTGTTCAAACTACTGCTATTGCTTCCCAGTTAATTGCAGGAACTTATAATCTTACTGTTACTGATATAAACGGATGCACCGCTACAGCTACGGATATTATTTCGCAACCTGCTTCTGCCTTATCCATTTCAACTTCAAAAGTTGATGTACTATGTTTTGGTGATGCCACCGGAAGCGCAACGGTAGTTGCTGCAGGAGGAACCGTAGGATATAATTATTTATGGAGCACTACACCACAACAAACAACTGCGGTTATCAATTCAATTGTTGCGGGAACATATAACGTAACTGTTCTTGATGCTAACAGTTGTTCGCAAACAAGCAGTGCAATTATTACACAGCCTTCAGCACCTTTAGTTGCTGCTAAAACAAGTGTTGATGTAGATTGTAATGGAGCAAGCAATGGAAGTATTACAGTGAGTACCACTGGGGGAACTGTGAACTATACGTATGTATGGAGTGTAACACCATCAGTTAATACTCCTAACGCGACTGGACTTGTACCAGGGAATTATTCTATCACTATTACCGATGCTAACAGTTGTACGTTTGCTATCAACAACATGATGATTACAGAACCAACTCTTTTAACCGTTAGTCCTGTTGTTACCAATGTATCGTGTCCTAATCATGGTGATGGAGCAGTTGATTTGAATCCAAACGGAGGAACACCGAATTACAATTATGTGTGGAGTAATGGTGGGAATAATTCTCCGCTTAACTCAAATTTATCGGGTGGTGTTTATGATGTAACCGTTACCGATAATCATGGATGTTCGCTTACAAGTACCTCAACAGTTATTGAATTGCCGGGAGTATTTATGAACGCGAGCGTTACAAATGTTTTGTGTTTCCCTTTACAAAACGGAGCTATTGATGTTACTGCGGGTTCATCTTTTATGCCTTTACAATACACGTGGGATAATGGTGCTGTGACCCAAGATTTGTTTGGTCTGGACACAGGCACCTATCACATTACTGTAACCGATTCACACAATTGCGTAGTTGATTCTATCCTGCATGTAGGCAACGATGCCATATTCAGTATTGATGCAACACCCGATACAGTAACCATAAACTTGGGGCATTCAGTACCATTGAATGTAGTTCCAAACGGAAGTGTTTTTGGTACTGTGCTTTGGACTCCTTCAAACGGATTGAGTTGTTCTGATTGTGTTTCTCCAATTTCATCTACTAATGAAAGCATAACTTATTATGTTACCGGAATTGATACAAACGGATGTGTAGCAACGGATGTTGTTCGTGTGAATGTGATACCGAATTACATTGCTTTTATACCAAACGCATTTACACCAAACGGTGATGGCAATAACGATTGTTTTCAAGTTTTCGGAAACAAAGAAGCATGGAAACAATTTGAGGTTGAAGTGTACGATCGCATTGGCGAAAAAGTTTTTGAAAGCAACGACATGAATTTTAAATGGGATGGCACTTACAAAGGACAAATGATGAACCCTTCAGTTTTGGTTTACACCATAAAAGTGATTTACCTCAACAACTACTCCGATAAACTTTTCAAAGGAACGGTGACTTTAGTTCGTTAGAAAACTACCTTGATTTACTTTCCCTTACTCGAATATAAAGAGGTTGTTGCTCCCCTCTCCATTGGAGAGGGGTTGGGAGTGAGGAATGAATTAGAAAAACCTTTTCACAAAATCTTCCGAAGAAGTTTGTTCTACCGATGCCTGCACTTTTTGGTTGGCGATGTTGTGTTCATCGTAACTAATGGCATCTAATTTTTCTCTCACGTTTTTTGTCTTCGAAAGAAAATCAGATTTGTATTTAGGAGGAAGCGGGTCGGCAAAGGTGAGCTTTTGATGTAACGGGTCAACTTGTGCGCCATCTTTCCAAAAGCGATAGCAAACGTGTGGACCGGTAGCCAAACCTGTGCTGCCCACATAACCAATTACTTCGCCTTGACGTACGCGTGTTCCGCTACGTATTCCTTTTGCAATTTTACTCATGTGCAGATACTGCGTTTTGTATTCTCCGTTGTGCCGAATCTTTACATAGTTGCCATTGAATACTTTGAACTGCGCATTTTCTATAACGCCATCGGCAGTAGCAAGAATGGGAGTGCCATAAGCCGCAGCATAATCTGTGCCGAGATGTGCTTTCCATATTTTGGTAACAGGGTGAAATCTTTTTTTCGAAAACTTAGAAGAGATGCGCGAGAACTTTACAGGCGATTTCAGAAACTGTTTTTTCATGCTGTTTCCTTTTTCATCGTAGTAGTCGCCTTCGTGCGCAGCATCTTTTTCGTAGTAGAAAGCATAGTTGTCTTTGCCGCCACTGTTAAACACTACCGAGCTGATTTCACCAATGGCAACTGACTTGCCGTTCACTACATCTTCATCGAAAATTATTTTGAATTTATCGCCATTCTGAATTTTGTAAAAGTCAACACTCCACGCAAAAATTTCACTCATGCGAATAGCCAACACAGGGTCAACATCATTTTCTTCCAGCGTTTCATAAAGCGATGAATGAATCACTCCGCTCACCTCGCGGTGTTTACGCTCTACGCTGTTTTGCGCGCGATACATGTAAAGCGAATCATCGAGATTAAACACCACGTAGTTCACTTTGCTTTCTTCGTAAATCAGTTTTTTAGGAACCAGAACCGAATCGGTTTTCTCACACAAAACGGTAAAACAATTTCCCGCTTTTATTTTCCGCAGGTTGAAAATTTCGTTCGAAGCAGCAGCAAAAAAATTGATTGCCTGATACGTTACGTTGTATTGCGAAAAAATTTCGGCAAAGAGTTCGTTCTGTTTCACTACGTGATTCAGCACTTTAAAGTCGTTGAGATTGATACCGAATTTTATAATGACGGCTTCTTCTACTATAGCAGTTGTTCTTTCTTCTGGTTTTACACCGCGCAACTCGCGCACTATTTCAAACATCCAGAAGCTGATAATGCAAACGAACAAGACTACAGCAGCGGGTAAAAGGTATTTTTTCATTCAAAAAAATTATTTGATGAAAATAACTGTGCCTACAGATGCGCTCAACTATTCGTGTGAATGATTAATAACAGAAAATGTTTTTTGTGCAATGGAAAAGACGGGCTCGCGCACACTGTCATGTTGAGCGAAGGCTTTGCGTAGCGAAACATCTTGTATTTTTGGGGAATGAAATACAAGTTTCCTCACTTCGCAATCCCGATAGCTATCGGGATGTTCGGAATGACAAAGTCTTTTTTAGATGGATTAGAAATGTTTTACTGTCCCTCCGCCAACTTCCAAGTTGAAGTTCTGCCGAGGAATGAAGCACTGCAAATAAAGCCGCGCAGGTCAACGGTCTTGCCTTTGTAAGTCAGTTTGCCGCAATAGGTTTTTCCGTTTTTAGGGTCGTAAACAGTTCCACCGGTGTATACATTTTTGTCTTCGGCATCAACCGAAAATCCTTTGAGAATTAAAATGGCCATGATAGGAGTAGCGCGCAACGATTCTTCTGGGTTTTCTTTATCGGTTTTCGGTTTGCCTGTTTTTTCATCGTTGAAGTTGTCGAGCCAAACTACTTTGCCGTAGTACTTTCCGTCTTTGGCTAAGTAAACTTCAATCTTGCTGGTCTTCTCCTGGTTGTACCAAACTTTTTCAATCTGGTTTTTTTCGCGCTGTGCAAAACTGCTGATGTTGAGAAGTAAAAGTGCAGCAATGGTTACGATTTGTTTTTTCATGATGATTCTTGATTGTTTTTCTTTTTCAAAGAATAATGATGCCAAAATAAAAAGTTTAGTGTTAAAGAAATGCAAGGGGGTGTTGCCGAAATTGCTTCCGTGGTTTAAATGGCAATGGTTTAGGTATTCTAACTTCTCGATACTAACTATTCAATACTATTTACTAATAGTTTGAAAACTTCGCGCTTCTCTCTTATCCTTGCCTTTCTAAAAATTACAACATGGCATTTAAGTGGAGCAAAGACAGCGACAACATTGTAACCCTTACAATGGATTTAGAAGGTAAATCTGCCAACGTTATCAATCACGCCTTTGGCGATTCGTTTAAAACAACCATTGAAAGATTGCAGGCAGAAAAGGAAAGTATCCGCGGTATCATTATTACTTCTGCCAAAGAAACCTTTATGGCAGGGGCAGATGTAGATGAGTTGTTCAAAGAAACTTCTGCCGAAACTTTTTTTAATCGTGCCGAGCAATTCAAAGCGGGTTTGAGATATATTGAAACACAAGGCAAACCGGTGGTAGCTGCTATAAACGGTACTGCGCTCGGAGCTGGTTTCGAAATCCCATTGGCTTGCCACCGCAGAATTGTAATTGACAATCCTAAAATTCAATTAGGTCTTCCCGAAGTTACGTTGGGCTTATTGCCCGGTGGGGGAGGAGTAACGCGCATGGTGCGCATTATGGGTTTGCAACCTGCCTTTACATATTTAACCGAAGGGAAGAAGGTGGCTCCGAAAGTTGCCCTTGCCGATGGTATCATTCATGAACTGGCAACAGATAGAGAAGATTTAATAGCGAAATCGAAAGCATATATTCTCTCGGTTGCCAAAGCAACTCAGCCTTGGGACGAGAAAGATTATAAAATGCCGGGTGGTGTTCCAACACAGCCGAAGGTGGCGCAGTTTCTTCCGGTAGTTCCCGCAGTATTGGCTAAAAAGACTCATAACAATTATCCCGCTCCGCTTGCTATTATGTGCGCGGCTGTGGAAGGTGCTATTGTTGATTTTGATACGGCTTCGCGTATTGAGAGCCGTTACTTTGCAAAACTTGCCAGTGGCAAAGTGGCCAAGAACATGATTAATGTTTTTTGGAAACAACTCAATAAAATTAATGCAGGTAACAGTCGTCCGAAGACAGAAGTTAAAGGAGATTTTAAAAAGGTGGGTGTGCTTGGTGCAGGAATGATGGGTAGCGCGATTGCGTACTGTTCAGCTATTAGCGGAATACAAACTGTACTAAAAGATGTTTCGCAGGAAGGAGCCGATAAAGGAAAAGCGTATTCAGAAAATATTTTGAAGAAGCGCGTGAGCAAAGGCAAAATGACAAAAGAAAAAGCAGAGGAAGTGTTGAACAGAATTACAGCTACAGCAAGCGCAGCAGATTTAAAAGATTGCGATTTAATTATTGAAGCAGTTTTCGAAAATCGCGAACTCAAAGCAAAGGTGACCAAAGAAGCCGAAGAGCAAATGAATCCTGCAGGAGTTTTTGCATCGAATACTTCTACACTTCCCATTACAGGATTGGCGGTAGCTTCTTCGCGCCCTAAAAATTTTATTGGTCTCCACTTCTTTTCACCGGCCGATAAAATGCCATTGGTGGAAATTATTGTAGGAAAAGATACCAGCGATGAAACACTTGCACGCGCTTTTGATTTTGTAAAAGCCATAAAGAAAACTCCCATTGTAGTAAATGACTCGCGCGGCTTTTATACTTCGCGTGTATTTGCCACTTACGTACTTGAAGGCATCTCCTTATTACTTGAAGGAACAAATGCACGTGCTATTGAAAGTGCCGGAATACAAATGGGAATGCCTGTTGGTCCTTTAGCATTGACCGATGAAGTTTCGTTATCGTTGATGGCACACATTCGTAAACAAACTATTGAAGATTTAAAAGCAGAAGGAAAAGAAATTCCTGCACACACCGCATACGAGGTAACCGATAAAATGATTTCAGCCGGTCGAGAAGGCAAAGCAAAAGGCGCGGGCTTTTATGAATATCCCAAGGAAGGGAAAAAGCATTTATGGAATGGATTGAAAGAAATGTTCCCTGAAAAGAAAGCCCAACCTTCTATTACTGAAATGAAAGACCGTATGTTGTTTATTCAGGCCATTGAAACAGTTCGCTGTCTCGATGAACAGGTTCTACGCAACGTGCCCGATGCAAATATTGGTTCAGTGTTTGGTTGGGGCTTTGCTCCTTTTAAAGGGGGTACTCTTCAATTCATTAATGACTACGGGGTAAAAGAATTTGTAGCTCGCGCTAAAGATTTGAACAAAAACTACGGAGCGCGCTTTGCGGTTCCAACTTCCTTGGAACAAATGGCTCTTGAAGGAAAAGAGTTTTAATCGCATCAAAGAATTTTCTCCAATATTCTTGTCAGGGATTATGGGTTAAGTCATTTCTACAGACTTATTTCCTACTTGTCTTATTTGTTTTGAGGTATTAAGAAAAAAACCTGCAAAAAATTTAGCTGTATAAAAAAAGAACCTACCTTTCGCCCTGATTTAGAAAAATAGACACGCTAACAATTTGTTTCTGATAAGGAATAACACATTTAACATTAAAGCATATATTTTCCGCCTATAAACTGGCAAGCAAGGCTGGTTTTCGGGGGGGTATCTTGAATTATTAAAGTATTTGGATGAAACAATTCAACTTAACAGCTAATATT
This sequence comes from Bacteroidota bacterium, assembly GCA_026391075.1. GTDB lineage: Bacteria > Bacteroidota > Bacteroidia > Chitinophagales > LD1 > Bog-950. Next base: position 23,282 of record JAPLES010000061.1, read on the forward strand.
TCTGAACTCCTGTTTGTAAATACAAGTCTTAACTTGTGTTGCACAGGCGCTTGCTTGTTTTCAACTTCCACATTATATTACTGCACAAGTCAAATTTCCGGTGATAGCTCAACTAGCTATTCACCGGTTTCGTTTTAATAAAACTGCAATCATAGCCAACATGAAAAACTTTTTATCCCTCAACTTATTTTCACTCTTCAATTATACTGTTATGAGAAATTTGAAATCTACACGTTTAGCAAAATCATCTTTTGCCTGCCTATTTTTTGTGGCTATTACTTTATTTGCTAGAGCAGAAAATCCATTAGCGAATTTGCAGCTACCCCGCTCTAACAAAAGCTTAACTGAACAAATAAAAGCAAGTGAAAACAGTATTCACTTCATTGAGAACAAAGGACAGTGGAGTCCTGATGTGAAAATGCGCGGTACTACCAGTACAGGCTACATGCAAATAATGAACGACCATATTCATTTTACTTCGCTAAAGAAAGAGGTGGGAAATGAAGCTGAAGAAAAAGAGGAGGAAGAAAAAGCAGCGAGAAACGAAAGTCATAGTGAACCTGTTGAGGCACATGGTTGGGGAATTTATTTTGAAGGCTCAAATCTGAACTATACTATTTCTAAAGAGAAGGAACTAATAACCAAGTACAACTATTTTATTAATAATGATCCTTCACATCACGCTACTGATGTTAGTAGTTATGGAGAAACAGTTTTAAAAGATATTTATCCGGGAACTGATTTACGTATGTACAGTCAAAAAGGACAAACCCTGGAATTTGACTGGGTGATTAAGGCAGGTAGCGATTTCAGTAAAATCAAAATGGGATTTAAAGGACAAGATAATTTGACTGTAGATGAAAAAGGGAATTTGCGAGTTGTTTTGCGTTTTGATCAAGTGGTTTTTGACATTCCTGAAGCGTATCAAATCATCAATGGGAAAAAGATTTTGGTGCCTTTGATTTTTGAAGTTGAGGGTAAAACAGCTTCGTTCAAAGCCTTGGGGAAAGTAGATAGCGGATATGATTTAATTATTGACCCAAGTTTGAAATGGGGAACTTTTTTTGATGGAAATTCTACAACATTCGATGCATATCTTTTTGCAGTTGAGTTAGATGCTGCAGGTAACGTGTTGTGTGGTGGTTACACAAACGAAAGTATTGCTAATACTTATACCGGCACAGTTTGGGGTTATGATAGCACTTTCAACTCTAATCGTGATGGTATTTTATACAAACTAAAAGCGGATGGCACAAGTTTATTGAAAGTGACTTATCTCGGAGGTTCTGAAGATGATGAGACAATTTATGGCATTAGTTTATCTCCCGATTTTTCTACTATATATACTACCGGTTATACACAATCCGATAATTTTCCGTTATCAGCAACTCCCTTTACAAACGCTATTAACGCAGCTCAAGACGGTTTCGTTTCTGTTTTTCCAGCGGCTACGTTTGCTACGCTAACTTACTCTTCTTATTTAGGAGGAACTGGAACCACTGATGAAATGGTGAGTATTCGTGGTTTATCTAACAATAGTTTTATTGTAGGAGGTACAGTGAGTGCAGCAGTTCCTGCGGGCTATATTAACCTTGCCTATGACCCTACATATAGTGGCGGAACTGAAATGTACATAGGTAAGTTTACCACTTTTTCCACTCTTGCGTTTGGAACATATGTGGGTGGAACAGGAGATGAGCAATTGAATGACCTTTTGGTTTTCAGCGATGGTAAATATGCCTTTTCTGGTACTTCAGGAGCAACAGGAAGTTTTCCAGCCCTGATTAATAATGTGGCTACAGGACCAACAGGAGGAAATGATGGTGTAATAGGTGTAATTCCAGTTGCTGGAGGCAATTTTAATATGTTAAGCAGAATTGGAGGCGGTGGCGATGACCAATTTTTTGGTATTACGGCAGGACCTTTCGATACGATATTTATTACCGGTAGAACGGCAAGTACTGATTTTCCGTTGGGAGTAGGAGCTGCTGCGGGAAACAGATTTCAATTTACGAAGGATGCAGGTAATGATGGCTTCTTGGCTAAAATGCCTAAAACCGGTTATTCAGGTGGTGGAACAGATCCTTGGGCTGCAACTTTCTTTGGCGGAAATGGTGACGACCGAGGTAACACCTTGCGTACTTATACTCCCTATGCCGCAATGATATTCGGAGTAACTCAATCTTCGAATTATGACACTTTAAATATTTCAGATGGAGGAGGTTTCTTTGATGGAACTTACAACAACGGATGGGATATATTTTTTACAGTGCTTGGCACCGATTTAAAAACCATTTATTTCTCTACTTATATAGGCGGAACCGGAAATGATTATTTAGGACAAACAGGTACTCCGCATGGTAGTAATCACTTTGCGGTTGAAGGGGATTCATTAATTTGTTTAGGCACAACGGTGCATAGCGATGTTTTAACTCCAGCTATAGTAGGGCCTGCGGGAGTTTTTGATATTACCAAGACTCACTCTGGCGAAGATGAACATCTGATTTTTAAGTGGAGAATTGGTATCGTTTTGAATTTTGATTACAGCGATGCACCAACCTCTTATGGTAACCCGAATCATATTGTAATTAACTCGCTTAAAATTGGTAGTACCATTGATAAAGAGGATGCTGCACAGCCTTCCTATAAAGCTTTTAAAGACGATTCGCTAGGAACTACTCCTGATGACGAAGATGGAATAGCCGGTGTAGGAACGTACGGTACACAAGTTTATGTACAGGATACTTCTACCCGATTTACACAGGTGGTTAATGTTACGAACAATACTGGTGTTACTGCCATTTTGTGTGGTTGGATAGATTTTAATGAGGATGGAGATTTTCTCGATGCTAATGAGGTGGATACAGTTCTTGTACCTTCTGCCATAGGACTTTCAACTGCCACACTAACATGGACAGGTTATAATGCTACCAACATATTTAGGAATGCACCAAACGATACGAGTTACATGCGTTTGCGTTTAACTACTATGGGTGGTTTCTTTGTTACTAATCCTTCACCTACACTAAGCGCCAGCAATGGTGAAGTGGAAGATTATATGTTGTTGAGATACCACTGTGTGAACTTAACGGGCGCTACCATTGATACTAACGGAACTACCGGTTGTGGAACAGCAACAGGTTCTATCGTAATTACCAATGGAAATCTACTTCCGGGTGTTGTATACAATGTTTACTATAGTAAAAACGGAGGTGCTTTACAAGGACCTTTCTCTTATACTACTGCAGGTATAACAGGAACATTAACTATATCGGGATTGACAGCAGGAACCTATACGGCTGTGGAGGTTTTTCATCCTACTAATCATGCATGTGGTTTTACTTTACCTGGTTCTTATGTAATTTTAGATCCGAATGTACCTAGCGCACCAAGTCCGGTTACTGCTACACCTAATCCTATTTGTACAGGAGGTACAGTTCAATTTAATGCCACTGGCCAGGCTGGAGCTAGTTGGAGTTGGACAGGTCCTGTGAGTTTCACAAGCACTTTACAAAATCCTACACGCTCAATAACATCTACCACAATGGGAGGAGTTTATTCTGTTACCCAAACAGTAGCAGGATGTACATCGGCTGCTGGTACCGTGACTTTAACAGTAGTAACCACACCAATAATTTCTTCTGCAACCGGAACAAATCCTACAACTTGTAGCGGAACCCAAGGAACTATTACTTTGAATGGACTTACTGCAGCTATAACTTATACAGTAACTTATACCAAAACTCCAGGTGGAGCACAAGGTCCGGTTGCTATAACAGCAAACGGAAGCGGACAGGTTATCATTACCGGTTTGGGGGCTGGTTCATATTCAAATTTCGTTGTTTCTGCTGGAGGATGTTCCTCGGCTGCATTTGCAGGTCCTGTGGTATTAACTGACCCCGCAATTCCTGGTGCACCAACAGGTTTGACAGCGGTGCCAAATCCAGTTTGCGAAGGGGGAATTTTAACTTTATCGGCAACGGGTACTGCCTTGGCTTGGACCTTCCCCGGTGGAGGAACAGCATCGGGTTCGCCAGTTGTAAGAAACCCTGTAACCGCAGCTATGGGGGGAACATATTCTGTTACGCAAACTATTAGTGGTTGTACTTCTTTGCCTGCTACTATAGCAGTAACAGTAAATCTTAAACCTGTTATTGGTGGAAGTAGCAGTACGAATCCAACTACTTGCGGAGGAAGTCAGGGAACAATAACCCTTACCGGATTATCAGCCAGCGTTTCTTATACCGTAAATTATTTAAGAGGCGTAACTCCTCAAACGGCTACTATAACGTCAACTGCTGGAGGTAACGTGGTTATTACAGGTTTAATTGCAGGGAGCTATAGTAATTTAACTGTTACACTCGTTTCTTCAGGTTGTACTTCAAATGCTTTAGCAGGGCCAATCGTATTGTCAGATCCTTCAACTCCTGCAGCACCTGCTGTTGGAAGTAATTCACCGGTATGTTCGGGGAATGCAATCAATCTTACGGCAACAGGTGCAGGTGGTGCAACTTATGCATGGACCGGACCATTAAGCTATTCATCAGCATCACAAAATCCAAGTATTTTAAACGCAACTACTGCCATGAGCGGAAGTTATTGTGCAACACAAACAGTTGCTGGTTGTACTTCAGCTTCAGCCTGTGTAACGGTTACTGTCAATCAAACTCCGGCAATTACAACAACTGCAAGTAGCAACCCAACCACTTGTAGCGGAACGCAAGGAACTATTACTTTGAATGGATTAGTGGCGGGTTCTACTTACACCGTAAATTACACTAAAACACCGGGTGGTGCGCAAGGACCTGTTTCTATTGTAGCCAACGGTACAGGACAAGTTATTATTACAGGATTAGGTGCGGGTTCTTATAGTAATTTTACAGTTACCATTTTAGGTTGTACTTCTGCAAACGAGGCAGGTCCAATTGTGTTAACTGACCCGGCTGCACCTGCGGCACCTACTGTTGGAAGTAACTCACCGGTTTGTTCGGGCAACAATATCAACCTTACGGCAACCGGAGTTGGTTCTTCGTTCACATGGACAGGTCCAAGTTTTTCTTCGAATGCACAAAATCCTACTATTGTAAACGCTACAACTTCAATGAGCGGAAGTTATTGTGCTACTCAAACACTTAACAATTGTACTTCACCTCAAGCTTGTACAACGGTAACCGTAAATCAAACACCTTCTATTACATCAACTTCTAGTACGAACCCTACAACGTGCTTAGGAACACAAGGAACTATTACATTGAACGGATTAGTTGCAGCCTCTACTTATACGGTTAACTATACTAAAACACCGGGAGGTGCGCAGGGGCCGGTTTCATTAACGGCAAACGGAACAGGACAAATAATTATTTCAGGATTAGGCGCAGGTTCTTACAGTAATTTCAGTGTTTCAATTTTAGGTTGTACTTCGGCAGTTATTGCCGGACCAATCGTATTGACTGACCCTTCGGCTCCCGCTGCTCCTGCAGTTGGAAGCAACAGTCCGGTATGTTCAGGTAACACTATTAATCTTACCGCAACGGGAGTGGGAACTTCTTTTGCATGGACGGGTCCGGGTGTTTATACATCTGCTTCTCAAAATCCAACCAGACCTACTTCAACTACTGCTATGAGCGGTAGCTATTGTGCCACACAAACGCTTGCTGGATGTACTTCGCCACAAGCATGTGTAACGGTAACGGTAAACCAAACTCCTTCAATAACTTCTACTGCAAGTACCAACCCAACAACATGTAGTGGAAGTCAAGGAACAATTACTTTAAATGGATTGATTGCTTCTTCAACTTATTCAGTTACGTACGACAGAAATGGAATTGGTCAAGGACCATTTACTCTTACGTCAAATGTATCGGGACAAATTATTATAACCGGATTAAATGCCGGATCTTATGCCAATTTCATTGTTACAATAAATGCTTGTCCATCGGCTGCTGTTGCAGGACCAATTGTTCTATCTGACCCCTCTACGCCTGCGGCTCCATCAGTTGGAAGCAACAGTCCTGTATGTTCTGGTAACACCATCAACTTAACTGCAACGGGTGCAGGTGGTGCAACTTATTCATGGACTGGTCCAAGTTTCAGTTCTTCATCACAAAACCCTTCTATTGGAAGTTCTACAACTGCAATGAGCGGAAGTTACTGTGCTACTCAAACGGTTGCTGGATGTACTTCACCACAGGCTTGTGTAACAGTTACGGTTAATCAAACACCGGCAATACCAACAGCTTCGGCTTCACCAAACCCAATTTGCTCGGGAAATAATTTGACTTTGACTGCTGGTGGTGTTGCAGGTGCAACATTCAACTGGTCTTACCCAGATGGTGGAGGAACTTCTACTACTAGTACAACAGTAACACGCAACGCTGTTACTACAGCTATGAGCGGAACTTATACTGTTACACAAACGGTAACAGGGTGTACCTCTACAGCAGCAGGTACTGTAAATGTCACAGTAAACGCAACTCCGGTAATTACATCAACAGCAAGTAGCAATCCTACAACTTGTAGTGGAACACAAGGAACAATCACCTTAAACGGTTTGAATGCTTCTGTTTCGTATAGCATTGCTTATAGTAGAAACGGAACTGCCCAGGGACCATTTACTATTACTTCTAATGGAACAGGTCAGGTAATTATTACTGGATTAAACGCGGGTTCTTACACTAATATTATTGCAACATTGGTTTCTACAGGTTGCCCTTCGGCACCAGTAGCAGGACCAATTGTATTAGCAGACCCATCTACTCCGGCAGCACCAACCGTGGGAAGCAACAGTCCGGTATGTTCAGGTAATACGATTAATTTGACAGCTACCGGAACAGGTGGTGCTACATATAGTTGGACAGGCCCAAGCTATTCTTCGTCTACTCAAAATCCTTTCATTCCGAATTCAATTACTGCAATGAGCGGAAGTTACTGTGCAACACAAACGGTTGCCAATTGTACTTCGCCAGCAGCATGTGTTACAGTAACTGTAAACCAAACTCCAAGTATTTCTTCGACAGCTAGCAGCAACCCAACAACCTGCAGTGGCAGTCAGGGAAGTATTACCTTGAATGGTTTGAATGCAAGTGCTAACTATACTTATACCTATAACAAAAATGGATCACCGCAATCTGGAAGTGGAACAACCAACGCAAGCGGTCAATTAGTTATTTCAGGATTAACGGCCGGTTCTTACACAACATTTGTAGTTACTTTGGTTTCTACAGGATGCCCTTCAGCAGCATTGTCAGGACCAATTACATTGACAGACCCTGCTACACCTGCTGCACCAACAGTAGGCAGCAATAGTCCGGTTTGTTCAGGAAATACAATCAATCTTACTGCAACAGGAGTAGGAACTTCATACAGTTGGACTGGACCAAGTTTCAGTTCTTCCTCACAAAATCCTTCAATAGGAAGTGCTACTACTGCCATGAGCGGAAGCTACTGTGCTACACAAACACTTGCGAATTGTACTTCGCCTGCTGCATGTGTAACTGTAACTGTAAATCAAACGCCAAGTATTAGTTCTACATCAAGTAGTAATCCAACAACCTGCGGAGGAACACAAGGTACTATTACTTTAAACGGATTGGTAGCAAGCTCAACTTACTCGGTAACCTATAGCCGAAATGGGGTAGCACAAGGACCATTTAGTTTAACCGCAAATGGTAGCGGACAAATTGTTATTAGTGGATTGAACGCAGGTGCTTACACTAATTTTGTAGTAAGTATTAATGGTTGTCCATCTTCTGCAGAAGCAGGTCCGGTTACATTAACTGATCCAACTACACCAGGTGCACCTACAGTGGGAAGCAACAGTCCGGTTTGCTCAGGCAATACAATTAATTTAACAGCAACAGGTACTGGTGGTGCTACTTATAGCTGGACAGGACCAAGCTTTACCTCAACTAATCAAAATCCTTCTATTGGAAGTTCTACAACTGCTATGAGTGGAAGCTACTGCGCTACACAAACAGTTGCGGGTTGTACTTCAATACCGGCATGTGTCACGGTTACAGTTAATCAAACCCCGGCTATTACTACTTCTGTTGGAACTAATCCAACAACTTGTTTAGGAAATCAGGGAACAATCACATTGAGCGGATTGAATGCAAGTGTGAACTACACCGTAATTTATAACAAGAACGGTGCTGGTCAAGGACCATTTACTATTACAACAAATGGCAGCGGACAATTAATTATTACGGGATTAACCGCAGGATTGTATAACGGTTTTGTGGTTACGCTAGTTTCTACAGGATGTCCTTCGGGTGCGTTTGGTGGTTCAGTAACTTTGACTGACCCTGCAAATCCAATTGCACCAACATTAAGCAGTAACTCTCCTAGATGTTATGGGGATACATTGAAATTATTCAGCACCATTGTTTCGGGAGCAACCTACGCATGGACAGGACCGGCATCATTTGCTTCGGCTTTGCAAAACCCAACACGACCAAGTGCTGTGCCTGCTATGTCTGGAACTTATTCGGTTGTGGTTACCGTAAATAATTGTAACTCTTCACCTGCTACTTTGAGTGTGACTGTTACTTCATGTCCACCGGTAGCAGTTAACGATTCCTATACAACACCAGAAGATAATACGCTCAACGTACCTGTTACTGGAGTTCTTGTAAACGACAACGATCCTGCAAATCCTCAACAACCCTTAACTGTAACCACAACTCCGGTTTGCAATCCTTCACATGGTGCAGTTACCTTAAATGCAAACGGAAGTTTCTCTTACGTTCCCGCATTTAATTATAATGGTTTAGATTCTTTCTGTTACCGTGTTTGCGATAACGAAAGCCCGGTTGCTTGTGATACAGCAGTTGTGTTTATTACTGTTACTCCGGTTAATGACCCACCGATTGTTCGCGATACAACAGTTACTACACCAGAGGATAATCCAATTACTGTTTGCTTACCAATTACAGATCCTGAAACGGCTACGCAGTCGCACTTATTCCAAAGCTATTTCTGTAATGCACAGAACGGAACAGTAAGTAGTGTAACCATTAACAATGGATCAAATCCGCACACAGTTTGTGTGGCATATACGCCTAATGCTAACTTCAATGGAAACGATTCTGTTTGTATTGTAATTTGCGACAACGGCTCACCGCAATTATGTGATACTGCTACCATCCATATTACTGTAACTCCAGTAAACGATAAACCAAATGCAGTAGATGATTACTTTGTATCTTGCACAGCCGTAGCTATTACCAATAATGTTTTAACCAATGATTTTGATATTGACGGACCAAGTATAACTGTTACCGGTCCAATTTTCGGAATGGGACCTTTCTCAGGAACACTTACGTCCTTCTTTGCTAACGGAACATTTACCTATACTCCACCATCAGGTTCTTTCAATGGAATTGATTCGTTTGCGTATGTTATTTGCGATGGCGGAACACCGAACCTTTGCGACACGGGAGTAGTTGTATTGGATTACCGTTGCGTGAACGTTCCTCCTGTTGCCGATAATGATTACTATACTATTCCGGAAGATCAAACATTGAATGCTGATGTTTCCACGAACGATTACGACCCAGACGGAGCTGTTTTGAATTACAATACCACACCGCTAGTAAACGTAACTCATGGTACGCTTACCTTAAACGGGAATGGGACATTCACTTACATTCCTACACTAAATTACTTTGGTGCTGATTCGTTTACATACGCAGTATGCGATACAGGAACACCTGTGAAATGCGATACCGCTACAGTGTATATTACTATTACACCCGTGAACGATCCACCAGTGGTTCGTGATACAACGATTACTACTCCGGAGGATACTCCTTTTGCAGTTTGTTTGCCTATTACAGATGTAGAATCTTTTGACCTTCATGTATCGGCTATACTTTGCCAGCCGACAGCTGGCACATTAAGTTTATTCTCGGTTAATAACCTCTCGAATCCACATGAAGTTTGTGTAACGTATACTCCCAATGCTAATTACAATGGACTTGATTCCTTGTGTTTATTAGTGTGCGATAACGGTACTCCTTCTAAATGCGACACGGCTTATATTCGAATTAATGTAACGCCTGTTAACGACCCGCCAATTGCAGTAAATGATAACTATTCAACCAACGAAGATGTAACGCTTACAACAACAGTAAGTACAGGCGTAAGAATTAATGATAATGATGCGGCTGACGGAAATGCCGTAACAACATTGACTATTACTACAACACCAATTGTAAACGTAGCACACGGAACATTAACCTTAAGCAGCAACGGTGCGTTTACTTATGTGCCGACTTCTAACTATTGTGGTAATGATTCATTCCAATATCGTGTATGCGATAATGGTACTCCACTGCCAAGTTTGTGTGATACCGGAACTGCATTCATCACTATCAATTGTGTAAACGACCCACCGGTTGTTCATGATACTATAATTACACAATGTGAAGATTGCGGACCGATTACAGTTTGTATTCCTGTGACCGATTTGGATGCCGGACAACAACATTTTGTAACTTCTGTTTTCTGCGGACCAAACAACGGTACTGTTTCAACCACATTGAGCGGACCTTCATTTGATGTTTTGTGTGTTACCTACACTCCGAATGCAAACTACAATGGCAGTGATTCAATCTGCATTATTGTTTGCGATAACGGTTCGCCATCGCTGTGCGATACCACTCATATCAGTATTACAGTTACTCCGGTGAACGATCCACCTGTTGTTGTAAATGATAATTATAGTACGAATGAAGATGTTGCGATTGTAACAACATCTGTTACGGGGGTGCGCAATAACGATAATGATAATGCCGATGGAAATGCAGTAACTACATTGACCGTTACCACTACTCCAATTATTAATGTAAGCAACGGAACATTGGTGTTGAATAGCAACGGTTCATTTACTTATACTCCAAATACAAATTTCAATGGCGTTGATTCGTTCCAATACAGAATTTGCGATAACGGCACACCACTTCCTAGTTTGTGTGATACCGCTACAGCGTACATCACTGTAAATCCAGTTAACGATCCACCTGTAGTTCGTGATACTACCGTTACTACACCTGAGGACAATCCGATTTCAGTTTGTTTACCAATTTCAGATCCTGAAAGTTCAGATTTACACAGTTCTGTAATTCTTTGCAATGCATCGAATGGTTCGTTGAGTATTCCTGCGGTGAATAATATTTCAGTCCCTCATCAGGTTTGTATTACGTACACGCCTAATCTTAATTTTAACGGCACTGATTCATTCTGTGTAATTGTTTGCGATAATGGTTCGCCTTCTAAATGTGATACAGCAATAGTGCATATCAATGTAACACCAGTTAATGATCCGCCAGTTGCAGTAAATGATAATTACACGACTACCGAAGATGTAGCTATAGTAACCACATCGGTTACAGGAGTAAGAAATAATGATAACGACAATGCCGATGGAAATGCCGTAACTACTTTGACTGTAAATACTACACCGGTAATTAATGTAAGCAACGGAACTCTGGTGCTCAATAGTAACGGTTCGTTTACATACACTCCGAACGCCAACTTCAATGGTGTGGATTCATTCCAGTATCGTGTTTGTGATAACGGAACCCCTCTTCCAAGTTTATGTGATACAGCAACAGCTTATATTACTGTTACTGGAATTAATGACCCACCGGTAGTAGCGGATACTATTATTACACATTGTGAAGACTGCGGTCCAATTACAGTTTGCACTCCGGTTACAGACCCAGATAATGGACAGATACATTATATTTCTTCTACTTACTGCGGACCAAACAACGGAACTGTTTCTAGCACATTAAGCGGTCCATTGTTCAATCAGTTGTGTGTTACCTATACACCGAACGCTAATTTCAATGGTCAAGATTCCATTTGTATTATCGTTTGCGATAACGGGTCACCTGTATTGTGCGATACCTTCCACGAGTTTATTACTGTAACTCCCGTTAACGATCCACCAGTGGCGTTGAATGATAATTATACGACCACCGAAGATGTAACCTTAACCACAACTTCGGCAACAGGTGTTAGAAATAATGATAACGACAATGCTGACGGCAATCCGGTTACTTCATTAACGGTGAACGGAACTCCGATACTTGCACCGGTTCATGGAACGCTTACTTTGAATGCAAACGGTTCGTTCACTTATGTGCCTGCACCAAATTACAGCGGTAGCGATTCATTCCAATATCGCGTATGCGATAACGGAACGCCACTTCCAAGTTTATGTGATACGGCAACGGCTTACATTACCATATCTCCGGTTAACGATCCACCGGTAGTGGTAGATACGCCAATTACTCAATGTGAAGATTGTGGACCAATTACTGTTTGTATTCCGGTTACCGATGCGGATGTAAATACTGTAACTACTATTGCGGGTACTTTCTGCGGACCAAATAGCGGAACAGTTTCAACAAGTTTAATTTTGAACATACTTTGTGTTACGTATACCGCTAACGCGAACTTTAATGGTCTCGATTCTATTTGTATAGTAGTTTGCGATAATGGAGTTCCGCAACTTTGCGATACAACCCACATTAGAATTACAATTACCCCGGTTAACGATCCGCCAATTGCAATCAATGATAATTATAATACCAACGAAGATGTAGCGCTTATAACTTCATCGGTAACAGGAGTTCGTAATAACGACAATGATAATGCAGATGGAAATCCGGTTACGTCATTGACGGTAAATACAACTCCTTTAGTGAATGTAGGCAACGGCACATTAGTTTTGAATAGCAATGGTTCATTTACCTACACTCCAAATTCTAATTTCAGTGGAACAGATTCGTTCCAGTATATTGTTTGCGATAACGGAACACCGCTTCCAAGTTTGTGCGATACGGCTACCGCTTACATTACTGTAAATCCAATGAACGATCCACCTGTAGTTCGTGATACAACGGTTACTACACCAGAAGATAATCCGATTACAGTTTGCTTACCAATTACAGACCCTGATTTGGGACAACAGCACACAGTTTCAATTTGCGATGTGCCCGATAACGGAACAATAACTTTTGGTCCTGTTGTAAACAACGGCTCATTGCCGCATACAGTTTGTATCACTTATCGTCCGAACTTAAATTTCAATGGTGTTGATTCAATTTGTTTAACCATTTGTGATAATGGAGTTCCGCAATTGTGCGATAACGCAGTTACATATTTCAATGTAACTCCTGTTAATGATCCACCTATTGCAACGAACGACAATTACACAACTCTAGAAAACACAACACTTACTACTACATCTTCAACAGGTGTTAGAATAAATGATAACGACAATGCAGATGGAAATCCGGTAACATCCTTAAGTGTGAACACTACTCCTCTTGTGAACGTAGCTCACGGAACTTTAGTATTAAATAGTGATGGCTCATTTACTTATATACCAACTGCGAATTACAACGGAACAGATTCGTTCCAATATATTATTTGCGATAGCGGAACTCCACTTCCAAGTTTGTGTGATACCGCTACAGCGTATATTACTATTACTAGTGTGAACTATCCGCCAATCGTTCGCGATACAATCGTAACAACACCGGAAGACACACCGATAACTGTTTGTATTCCAATCAGCGACCAGGATGCATTGGATACACATACCTTCTCATTGTGCGGTAGTCCTGTAAACGGAACCGCTACAGGAATGATAATTTCTGGAAGCAATCCGCAAACACTTTGTTTCACTTATACACCATATCCAAATTTAAATGGTAGAGATTCATTGTGTGTAATTGTGTGCGATAATGGAACTCCACAATTGTGCGACACTACACATATCACGATTATAATAACTCCTGTAAATGACCCTCCTTATGCTGATACAATTTATGTAGTAACCTACATGAACAATCCGGTAGGTGTAAATACTGCGGCTGCAACCGGAGATTTAGAAGGCAACCCTCTTACCTTCTCTTATGGTTCAGTTACTCCCAACAATGGAACTTATGGTATCACTGGAAACGGTGCAATTGTAGTAACTCCGACTACTGGATTTGCAGGAACATTCACTATTCCTTACGGAGTTTGTGATTTGAGTCCATACCCGGTAACAGTACTTTGCGATAGCGCAGTAATTTTTGTTACTGTTCTTCCTCCAAGCGATACTTTGAATAATCACGCGCCAATTGCGAATAATGATTACGCAACAACTCCATTGAACAATGCAGTTGTGATAAATGAATTAGCGAATGATTACGATGTAGATGGAGATCCTCTTTCAGTAACCATTATTGGATTGCCATTACATGGAACAGTAACTGTAAATCCAAACGGAAGTGTGAACTACACACCTAATACAGGCTATTTTGGTTTCGATACAATTCATTACACGATTTGCGATCCGGTGGGAACAACTCAGCCGCGTCCATTGTGCGATGATGCATACATCATCATATCTATATCGCGCGACCCTGAGTCAATTACCAATGATCCTCCTGTTGCAGTAGATGATTTTGATTTCATCTGCGC
>JAPLES010000090.1 GCA_026391075.1 Bacteroidota bacterium
AAATTATAAAGCAATAAAAACATACCGATGAGGAAACCCAAATCGCCAATGCGGTTCATTACAAATGCTTTTTTAGCAGCGTTGTTGTAATCCTGATTCTTGAACCAGAAACCAATCAACAGGTAAGAACAAAGACCAACTCCTTCCCAACCAATGAACGTAACAAGGAAATTATTTCCAAGCACGAGCAACAACATGAAGAAAATAAACAGGTTGAGGTATGAGAAGAAGGTGTGAAACTTTTCATCCTCATGCATGTAGCCAATGCTGTAAACATGAATCAGAAAACCAACGCCCGTAATCACCATCAGCCACATTACCGAAAGCTGGTCGAGCAGTAAACCGAAAGTTATTTTGAAATCACCGAAGGCAATCCAGTCATAAACGTCCACATCAATTTTCTGCTGGGTGCCGTTTAAAAATCCTAAGAAGAAAATTGAAGAGAGTACAAAAGAAACGAAAATAGTTCCCGAGCCAATAATGCCCGAAACTGTTTTGGGTAGTTTTTTACCAATGAATGCATTGATAAGAAAACCGAAAAGAGGAAGAAGTATGATTACTAAAAGATAATTCACTGTATGGTCTTGCTTCTAATGTTTCAAAGATTTCAATTCATCAATATCTACTGAATGCACGTTTCTATAAATGGTAACAAGAATTGATAAACCAACTGCTACTTCAGCTGCGGCTACAGCCATAACGAAAAACACAAACACCTGTCCGCTTGCATCGTTATGATAAGCCGAAAACGCAACGAGCAACAAGTTTACCGAGTTCAACATCAACTCCACGCTCATAAAAATGATAATGGCATTTCTACGAAACAAAACTCCGAGCACACCAATGCAAAACAACACTGTGCTGATGAAGATGTAATACTGTATTGGAACAACACTAAACATACGCAGCCCTCCTAAATCCTCCCGAAGGGAGGACTTTAATACAAACTACAAGTGAAAAAATATTCGTTATCATTTCGTTCTAAATTATGGCAACCCTAAAAGCCCCCTTTGGGGGTTTGGGGGCTGATTTCTTTTTTGGTTAACAACACCGCCCCTATCATGGCACTTAAAAACAATACCGATGAAAACTCAAACGGGAACAGATATTCATCTAACAATACCTTTCCGAGATTTTTGATGGTGCCTATTGATAAATCCTGATTAACCGGTGCAGGAAGCGCATCTGCTTTTTTCAACACCGCTACTAACACCAGCATCAGCAAACCGGCAGCAATCACAGCTCCTATTTTAGCTAAAGCAGGTTTGTGTTGTTCGGTTTCATCGTTGAGGTTCATCAACATGAGCGTTGAAAGAAACAGAACCATGATAGCACCTGCATAAACAATAATGTGAACCACCGCCAGAAATTCTGCATTGAGCAAAAGGTAGTGCCCGGCAATAGCAAAGAAACATCCGATGAGATAAATAACCGAGTGAACAGGGTTCTTTGACAACACAGTCATCAACCCGCAGAAAACGGCAATAAAAGAAAGAAAGAGAAATGCGTAGAGGGTCACTATTATTTATTGTTCGTTTTTCATTACCAATTTCTCCTTGCCGTAAATAAATCCTTCGCGCTGATAGTCGGCAGGCGGCATATCCTGCGTTAAGAAAATAGCTTCCTTCGGACAGGCCTCTTCACATAAGCCACAGAAAATACAACGGAGCATATTTATCTCGTAAGTGGCTGCATACTTTTCTTCGCGATACAAATTCTCTTCTCCTTTTTTTCGTTCGCCCGAAGTCATAGTGATAGCTTCGGCAGGGCAACTCAAAGCACATAAACCACAGGCTGTGCAACGCTCGGCTCCGTTTTCATCGCGCATTAATATATGACGCCCGCGATACACAGGACTGAACTCGCGTTTTACTTCAGGATATTGAATCGTAACTTTTGGTTTAAAGAAATGGCGTAGGGTAATTCCCATTCCTTTGGCTATGGCAGGCAAATACAACTTCTCCATAAAAGTCATATCCTTATTCGATACGTCTTTCTTTCTTCCGGAGAGTGATATGGATTTAAATTCTGTAGCCATGTTAAGGAGATGATAGACTTTAGATTTTAGACATTAGAAAATGCAAATACATTTTAGTGGTCTTGTGTCTATTGTCTAGTATCTTTTGTCTTTTTTAATGCGGTGCAAAAATATTTTTATGCACCAATTAGTTTAGTGAACAATTCATTCAATTTTCAACATCATTTTCCGGTGAGCAAAATCACCGCGCCTGTAACTACAATATTTGCAATGGAAAGCGGAATCAAAACCTTCCAACCCAAATTCATCAACTGGTCGTAACGGAATCTCGGAACAGTCCAACGCACCCACATATAAAAGAAGATGCCGAACAATGTTTTTGTAAACATTGCGCCTACACCTAAAAGTGTAGCTGTGTTATTCCCAATGTGAAATTGCACCCAATCCATTCCCGGATAATTAAACCCACCAAAGAAGATAAGTGAAATCAATGCCGATGAAATAAACATGTTGATGTACTCAGCAAAAAGATAAAAGCCGAGTTTCATCGATGAATACTCCGTATGATAACCGCCTACCAATTCGCTTTCGCACTCGGGTAAATCAAATGGAGTTCTGTTGGTTTCAGCGAATGCGCAAATCAAGAAAACCATAAACGCAATCGGCTGTTTGAAAACATTCCAACTAAACCAAGGAATGCTTCCGCTCCAATCAATAAAACCATGTTGCTGC
>JAPLES010000008.1 GCA_026391075.1 Bacteroidota bacterium
AATGTATACCATTTTGTTTATCATATACAACATTATACGGAAAATATGCTCATTGGATACTTCCCCTACCATTTAAAACACCTATACTCGGACTATATGAATAATAATGTCAGCATTGTAGTTGTTGCAGAAGATGATTTAAAGAGTCTGATACGCGAAACTGTAAGTGAAGAACTCGAAAAATTCGAACAGAGATTCCGTGAACGAAAATTCGAACAAAAAGTATTTGGTGATAAGTTAAGAATTAAGGATGTAGCTGAATTTCTTGGCTGTAGCACCAAAACAGTATCTACATATCGCAAGAAGGGTATTCTACCGGAACCCAAAACCGGACTTAATGGGAAACTCTACTGGGATAAAGATGAGATAGTAAGTGCACTGCGTGCCCGTGATTTAGCCTATAAATTCAAATTGTAATCAGGTTATGAGAGAGATTTCGAAAGGCGTAAGATTTTACTTAGAAAGAAGAAAAAAATGGGAGGGAGATAATGACATTCCCCGACCGGTGATATTGAACTTTAATTATCAGGGTAAATCTTTCGGAACTACAATCGGAATAAAAATAGCGGACAAAAATTGGGATTACAATCGGCAGCGGGTGAAAATGTGTGTAACCCGTTCATCAGAAGTCAACAAATATTTTGATAAACTAAGCGAGCGCATCAACGACATTTATTTTACCAGCCTGAGTGAAGGAGTAAAAATTACCAACTCCTATATTCTAAAGCAGCTTAGCAAAAGTCAAGAAGAAACTGAACCGGTCA
The DNA here is from genome assembly GCA_026391075.1 of Bacteroidota bacterium. Taxonomy (GTDB): domain Bacteria; phylum Bacteroidota; class Bacteroidia; order Chitinophagales; family LD1; genus Bog-950. The sequence continues at coordinate 765 of JAPLES010000008.1, forward strand.
AAACATTTTGGAATTACTATGCCGATTTTTTAGAAACAAAGAGAAGAGTTATTCAACCCAGCACCTATAAATCTGCTGTAATGAGCCACAACCGCTTTAAGGACTATTGCAAGTCAGAAGGTAAACTCAATATAATGTTTGATGACATTACTCCGGTTCTACTTGCACATTACACCGATTATCTTCTAAGGATTGGAAACACCAATAACACAATTCATTCCCATTTTAAACGACTTAGGAATTTCCTGAATCATTCGAAGAAACTAAACCTTCATGAAAATAATACCTATAAAGAATACCATGTGCCCTCGAGAGTAGGTGCTATTAAGTTTTTGAACTGGGACGAAGTGCGCCAATTGATGGATGTGCAGCTTACTTCACTTTCAGAACAGAGGGCGAGAGATTTATTATTGTTTGCATGTTTCACAGGAATGCGTCATATTGATATTAGAACTTTAAAAGGCACTGATATAAAGCCGCATCAATTTGAAGGTGTAGAAGGTGTTTTTTATGCAGCACACTTCAGACAAGTTAAGACTTCGCAGGAAACAGTGGTTCCTCTGTTGCCGGAAGCAGTTGCGCTAATTGAAAAATATAAAGGTTGGTATGGAGATTATGCGCTTCCGCAAACCAATCTCCAAAAGGTGAATGAAACTTTGAAAGAGGTAGGAAAAAAGGCGGGGCTTCATGCTTTGCAAAAAGTGGAACTGTTCAGAGGGACAACTAAAGAAACAAGCTATATTGAGAAATGGCGTTTGCTGACAACTCATATTGGTCGAAGAACATTCGTTACACTTTCGGCCACCAAAGGATTGCCGATTAACATTGTGGCATCCATCACAGGCCAGAATCCCGCCACTACTATGAAACATTATATGGGCGTTGTTACAGCAGAGAAGTTTAAAGAGTTTACTTCCAAAATAAAATTTACATGAGCAAAGGTATTTTAGGAATAGAGGTGGAACTTCTCGAAGAGATTTTGCGCAATGTAGTGCGTCAAGAAATGGCAGAGATGAGAGACGAGATTAAACAAACACTAATATCAAAGCGTGAATCCCTTTTTAAAGAAGAACGTCTTTACACCGACCAGGTGGGAGAACTGCTTGACGTAAGCCGTCACACCATCTATAACCATTGTAAGAATGGCAAACTACCACAACCAAAACGTGACATATCCGGTCGTCCTTACTGGACAATTGACCAACTCGAAATCGCAATGAAACTTCGTGGTATCAAGACGAATTATCCCGTTTAAACTTTACGCGCGCACCGCGCTCGTAACCGCTCTCCCGACATCATCCCTTGTCTAACTTTCTTTCTAAATATATTATGTGTTTTCATTGTTGGGAAGACTGATAACCAGCGCTCCGGTGTATATTTCTTACGAGGTCATATAAGGTCATGAAAAAAATCCTAACTTTGCTCTACAGCCGTCCGGTCCGCTTAAAGCCTCTCAATAAAATGAGAGGCTTTTTTGTTTGTGTGTCTGCAGAACTAAAATAATTTGTGTTTCAAACGAAAGGGAATTAGCTCAACTCCTTAATAGCACTCACATAATCAAAGCGGTCGAGCAAACCTGTATCGAATTTTCCTGTGAGGAATTCCTCATTATCCATTAAAGCAATGTGAAAAGGAATGGTGGTTTTTACCCCTTCAATAATAAACTCCTCAAGCGCGCGCTTCATTTTTACAATACATTCTTCGCGGCTTTTAGCACGGCAAATAACTTTTGCCAATAACGAATCATAATAAGGCGGAACTGTGTAGCCTGCGTAAACGTGAGTATCTACCCGCACCCCGTAACCCTTAGGAGTATGCAATGCAGTAATTTTCCCCGGGCTAGGTGCAAAATTATTGAGCGGGTCTTCGGCATTTACACGGCATTCAATGGCGTGCATTTTATCAGGGAAATAAAGAACTCCTGAAATTGGAGTTCCCGCAGCAATCAAAATTTGTTCTTTCACTAAATCAAAATCCATTACTTCTTCGGTAACGGGATGTTCTACCTGGATGCGCGTATTCATTTCCATGAAGTAGAAATTCTTGTGCTTGTCTACCAGAAATTCCACCGTGCCCACGCTTTCATAAGCAATTGCTTTTACAGCTTTCACCGCAGCATCGCCCATTTTCTTGCGTAACTCTTCGTCTACAAATGGCGAAGGTGCTTCTTCTACCAACTTCTGATGCCTGCGTTGAACCGAACAATCTCTTTCACTTAAGTGTGTAGCTGCACCATAACGGTCGCCTGCAACTTGAATTTCTATATGATGAGGTTCTTCAATAAATTTTTCGAGATAAACGGCATCGTTGCCGAAACTTGCACCGGCTTCTGTGCGCGCCATATTGTACGCATGTTCTAAACCGGCATCATCGCGCACAATGCGCATTCCTTTTCCACCGCCACCGGCAGTTGCTTTCAAAATAACGGGATACCCAATTTGCTTCGCAATAATTTTTGCTTCGGCCACTGTATCAATCAATCCTTCGCTGCCTGGTATGCAAGGCACCCCAGCTTTCAACATAGTTTCTTTTGCGGTAATCTTATCGCCCATCGAACGCATCTGCGCTGGCGTAGGTCCAATAAATTTTATTTTGTACGTGTCGCACAACTCGGCAAATTCTGCGTTCTCGGCAAGAAATCCATAACCGGGATGAATGGCATCGGCATTTACTAATTCTGCCACCGCCATAATGTTTTGCATGTTCAGATACGAATCTTTGCTCTTGGGCGGACCAATACAAACCGCTTCATCGGCAAAGCGCACGTGTAAACTATCACGGTCTGCAGTGGAATAAACGGCAACGGTTTGAATGCCCATTTCTTTGCAAGTACGAATAATGCGAAGGGCAATTTCTCCTCTGTTGGCTATTAATATTTTCTTGAACATGGTTTGAGTGTAATGAGTAGTGAATATTGAGATGCAATGCAATTGTATTTTCTCAATACTCAATACCAACTACCCAATACTATTTATGTCTTTTCAATTAAAAATAAAGGTTGGTCGTATTCAACAGGCGAAGCATCTTCGGCAAGTATTTTTACAATTTTACCGCCTGCACCATCAAATTCAATTTCATTAAACAGTTTCATGGCTTCGATGATACAAAGCGTATCGCCACTTTTAATGGTGTCGCCTACTTTCACAAAAACATCTTTATCGGCACCAGGTTTGCGATAGAAAGTTCCCACCATTGGCGAACGGAATGTGATAAGATTTTCGTTTACCGCAGGAGTTTCGGTTTTTGCTGCAGGTGTTTCAGTTTTAGCAGAAGAAACAAACTGCTGCGCAGCAGGAGCGGAAGAAGAATAAACAGTTTCGTTTCCTTTAGCTTTAATGGTAATAGAAAAGTCACCTTCTCTTACTTTCAATTCACCTATATCGGTTTTCTTAACCAGTTTAATCAGATCCTGAATTTTCTTGATATCCATAGTTTGAAAAATTAATGGTGGTGTTTGTCAGATAAAATTGCCTAGCTCTTCGCTTGTTTCACGCGCTCAACATACGAACGGGTGCGTGTATCTACTTTTATTTTTTCGCCCTGGTTTACAAAAAGAGGAACCATTACCTTAGCCCCTGTTTCGAGAGTAGCCGGTTTTTGTGCGTTCGTGGCTGTGTTACCTGCTACTGCATCTTCGCTATAAGTAATTTCAAGCACTACATGTTGAGGCAATTCGCAGCCAAGTATCTGATTGGTTTCTTCATGAATAACAACCTCGCATACATCGCCTTCTTTCAAAAAGTCGTTGTTCTCAATCGTCTTACCGTCTATAGAAATTTGCTCAAAAGTCTCCTGGTCCATAAAGTTATAGCCCATATCGTCTTTGTAAAGAAACTGGTGCGGCTTGCGAACTACACGCGCAGTAATGATTTCGTGACCTGCCGGGAAAGTATGCTCGAGCATTCTTCCTGATTTAAGACCTTTCATACGGCAACGCACAAAAGCGTTTCCTTTGCCGGGTTTTACGTGTTGAAATTCCACGAATTGAAAAATGTCGTTATTGAACTCAATACAAAGTCCGTTTTTAATCTCTGCTGTAGTAGCCATGCTGTTAATTTTTAGGGACGGCAAATATAGGAGAGTAAGGCAAAATGGGAAACATTCCACCAAACCTTCAGTTTTCAGAAAAAAATTCTTCTTTTTAAAAAGGGTTTGTATTTTTCGGATACCTAACCAAACCATTTATTTTATGAAAACAGTTTTACGCGTTTTTCTCTACCTCATCATTTTCGTATCAGTTGCCATTGTTGGCTTTGTATGTTTTATTCAACTACGCGGCATTCCGAAGTACGAAGTGGACAAAATTGATTATCCGCAGGTGCAATCAGATTCTGATTTGGTGGCCAACGGAATGAAAATTGCCTCTGTGCAATGTATTGTTTGCCATCGCGGCACCGATGGAAAATTATCGGGAAGATTATTGCAGGAACTCCCCCCCGAATTTGGAGAAGTACATTCAGCTAACATTACCCAAAGTAAAGAACACGGCATTGGTAAATGGACTGATGCTGAGATTGCTTACCTGCTTCGCACAGGTGTAAAACCCGATGGACAATACCTGCCCGTTTATATGCCTAAGTTTCCGCATGCCAGCGAATATGATATGAAGAGCATCATTGCTTTTTTAAGAAGCGCAACGCCTTATGTGCAAGCATCTGAAATTCCTAAAGTGTCTAGCAAACCTTCGTTTCTTACAAAATTTTTGTGTTTTGTGGCGTTCAAAAAAATTCCTTATCCGACTGCACCAATTGCACAGCCTGACACAACTAATCTGGTTGAATTTGGACATTATTTAGTGACAGGCCGTTATGATTGTTATCCATGCCACTCAGCCGATTTCAAAACACTGAACATGGAGTTTCCCGAAAAAACTTCTGGCTATTGTGGTGGTGGAAACAAAATGATAACGCTTGATGGCAAAGACAGATTCACAGCTAACATTACCAGCGATGAAGAGACCGGGCTTGGAAGATGGACGCTTGATGATTTTTCAAACGCCATGTTACATTCTAAAAACAAAGCGGGCAAAACGTTACGCGAACCTATGCTGCCGTACAACGGTATGACTGAAACAGAAGTAAAATCTATTTGGGCTTATTTGCAAACTGTTCCTAAGATTAAGAATGTGGTAGATAGAAAGTGGGAGCAGGATTAAATCTTTACCGAGGATTGAAGGAATCTTAGGTAGACCCGTTACAGAGCAATCTGTGCGGGTTTTTTTATGGACAATTCCTGAATGAAATTTAGCAGACTAAAAAAGATGTAAAGAAACTGGTAGTCATTTATTCAAACTATCTAATTAAAGTCACTGTTCCAATTTTTTCATCCTTCTTATCGTTTAGGAAAGTAACTTTTGCCATGTAAGTAAATACCTGCGGTGTTTGCAGTTGACCTTTGTATGTGCCGTCCCAACCTTCTAATTGATTATTGGTTTGATAAACCAACTCTCCCCATCTATTGAAAATTTTTACATCAACTAACTTGATGTCCTCTCCATAAACCAAAAACATATCATTGTTGCCATCACCATTTGGACTAAACGAGTTAGGAACAAAAACTGGTTTATGAGGTTCCACCGTTACATGCAACATAGCAGTAGTATAGCAAGTAGAAGTGCCGTGTTCAATGCTAACAGTAACCACATAATCGCCCGAATAATACGAGCTGGCAATAGGATTAGCACAATCAATGCAACTCAAACCTGTTGATGGAGTCCAGTTAAAAGCAGGGTTGGTTGCATTTTGATAGGTGACATGAACTTGATGCGTTTCGCCTAATGGGAGTATCACCGTATCAGGATGAACCTCTGCAATAATTGGAAGCGGCTCGAGTACTACCACAGGAAGATCAGTTTCACAACCATTAAAACTAATAGCATGAATAATATGCGCGCCTGCCGTAAGAAAATAAAAGTCACCCGAGTATTGCAAGTTGCCACCATCCACTGAGTATTGGTAAGGGCCATTTTGAATAGAAGTTGCAAGTATATGCGCAGCACCATCCATGTATTGCTCACCATAGCAACTGGTAGAATCAGCCGAAGAAATAAAGGAATCTATGGTAGCATTAGGCACTGTTACAGTATCGGTTTTGGTGCAGCCATTATTGTCTGAAATAATAATGACGTAATCACCAATAACTAAACCAGGAATTACTCCGCCATTGGCAAAAATGAAATTTGAACCATCTTGTGTGGCAGCATAGCTATAGGGGGAGGTTCCACCTTGCGCATCAACAGTTATGGTTCCATTAGCATCACCTAAACACTTTACCGCGGTAACCGAAGAAGTGTAGGTCATATCGGCCGGCTCGTTAACTACACTTGCAGCTGTGGCAATGCAACCGCTTTGATCAGTAACCGTACAAGAATAAACTCCCATAGTTAAACCAAAAATAGAAGCAGTAGTTTCGGCATCAATCCATAAGTACGTATAAGGTTGTGTTCCTCCCACTGCCGAAACAGTTGCAGAGCCAGTTGGCGAACCATAACAAACAGCGTTGGTGGCAGTCGCTGTAGCGCTAAATATTGCAGGTTCAACAATAATAAATGTCTGCTCAACGGTGCAAGAATTTCCATCGGTAACAGTTACTGTTACATTACCGGCAGGCAAACCAATAGCAGTTACTGTTGTCTGTGACGCATTGTTCCACAAATAACTATAAGTAGGTGCAAGCCCGGGAGTTCCTCCTGTGGCAACAATAGTTTCTGTTCCGTTGCTTCCACCGTTACAACTTACCGGTGTTTGAGAAACTTCGGTAATTGAAATTGCTGAAGGTTCTGTAATGATGAAATTAATGTTGAGGGTGCAGTTAGCATCCGCTATAATTACAAAAGTGTTGCCCGCACTAACACCTGTTAGTATTGGGTTAGCAGTGGCGGGTGTTCCGTTCCAACTGTAAGTATAAGGAGGCGTTCCGCTCGTAACGTTGACAGTAGCAGTGCCGTCACTTCCTCCATTACACGAAGTATTGGTAGAGCTTTGTGTAGCGGTGAGTGGCGTAATGGCTGTAATTTGGTAAGTGGCAGACACCGTGCAAGCGTTAGCATCGGTTACCGTTAAATCATAATTATCTACAGCCAATGAAGTAATAGAAGAATCAACATAAGTTTGACTGTTTGATTGCTCCACCCAATTGTAAGTATACGCAACAATTCCTCCAGCCACGTGCGCGGTAATAGAACCGCTGTTTCCTCCTGAACATCCTATGGTCACTACATCAGTCGATGTAATAACTAAAGGACTGGGTTCATTAATAGTGTATGATGCAGTGGCAGTGCAAGTATTTTGATCGGTGGCAATTACAGAATATGTTCCGGCAATCAAATTGATGGCTGCATTTCCAGTTTGCGTATTAGACCACACAGGTGAAATAAGTCCCGTGCCTCCGCTAGTTGTAATATTTATTGCTCCGTTATTTCCACCGTTGCAAAGTACATCAATAGTGTTAACCAAAGCAATACTTACAGCCGTTGGTTCCGAAAGCGTAAACGTTGCAGTGGCAGAACAATTAGCATCGGTGATAGTGACGTTAACGGTGGTGGCACTAACACCTGTTAGTGTGGCGTTCAAAGTAGGGCCGGCTCCGTTCCAATCATAATTATAAGGGGCTGTTCCCGTGGTTACAGTGATGGTTGTAGAACCATTAGTTCCTGCATTACATGTAGGATCAACCTGTGACTGTGTAAATGTTAGTGGCGTAACAGCAGTAATCTGATAACTGGAAGTAACTGTACAAGCATTTACATCAGTAATAGTTAGGTTATAAGTATCAGGTAAAAGACCGCTAATGGAAGAACCTGAATAGGCCTGACTGTTCGATTGTTGAACCCAACTATAAGTAAGATTTGGTGTTCCTCCTGAAGCATATACATCAATGTTGCCGGTTACACCACCACTACATCCAATATTCATCACAGCGTTAGAATCGATAAGAAGTTGTGTTGGTTGAGTAATGTTATAAGTGGCACTGACAGTACATCCTGTACCATCATCTACCAGTACAGAATAAGCTCCTGCAATCAACACAGTTGCGCTACTAGCGTTTTGTAAATTGCTCCAGACATAAGTATACGAACCGCTTCCACCGCTCACACTTATTGAAACACTTCCGTTGTTTCCACCAAAGCAATTTACATTGGTAACAACAGGATTATTAATAGCCACATTATTTCCCCCTACGTTAATAGTAAGTGTAGCATTATCACTAGCAGTACAACCACGTTGGTCGGTAACAGTAACCGTGTAGTTTGCAGGAGTAACTCCATTAAGTACCGAATCGGTTTGCGCACTCCCTGTCCATGCATACGAATAAACATAAGTGCCGCCTGTTACTGTTGCTGTCAAAGTTCCTGTACCTGCACCTGAGCAATTGGTTTGGCTCACATCGGGAACATTAACTGCCAGTAGTGTTGGCTCTGTTATTATCAAGGTGTCTGTTCGAGTGCAAGCGAGTGCATCGGTAGCAGTAAATATATAAGTGCCCGCTGATAATCCGTTTCGTGTAAGTGTAGTTGGCCCGTCCGTCCAGCCGTAATTCAATGGAGGATTTGCTGTTGTTGCCGAAACGGTTATAGAACCATTTGTTCCGCCAAAGCAGGAAACATTTTGTACAGCCGTTGTAGAAACCTGAAGTGTGCCGGCAAGATTCACGTTTACATTATCGGTAACAACTACAGGAACTCCGCCTGCGCAGGGAAGATAAGTTGCCTGCGCTGTGTAAGTAGTATTACTACCCGGGCAAACATTTACTGTAGTTCCTGTTCCCATTGGTGTAACACCATTAAACCAATCAATAGTTACAATCGAAGGGCCGTTCGGAGTAAATCTCCATCCCTCATTTGTAGCGTTCCAAACATTATTATTTCTACCTGCTGCAACATACGCATTGGTTCCGGTTGCATCCTGAATTCCTAAAGTAGCTAACCCATCGTTCCAGCCAGTACAGGCTTCTTTGTCTTTTATGTAAACCTCTATAGCATTTGTTGTTTCATACAAAACAATTTGGTGAGTTGCTTTCGTAGTTCCCCAACAGGAACCTATCAGAAAAATGTCATCGAACATAGGAACCTGATAGTAAGAAACAACAAAAATTCTACAAGGAGCACTTCCGATAATTTGATACTTAATCGTTCCTCCCAAAGAGGGGTCAATATCATGGTACGGTCCCATAATCGAATTTGTGTATAAAGTAGGTGTTGGTAATGTAGGATTCGGTGTTCCAGTTGTCGCCCATGCACAGGTGGCTCCCGCTTCCGCAATGTTAAACGTAATCAGTCCATTTGCTCCAACCACAACCTGCGTGTAAGACGAATCAAAAAAACAAAACGTAAATGGGAGGTTAATAACATTGGACCAAATGTCGTCAATGTTTACCAAAATAGGGGTCCCGGCAGTATATGAAAATGGTGTATATGGTATTGATGAAACACCGTAAGTAGTGGTGTTTCCGGAGTTGAAATAAGTTGCAGTTAAGTTAGTGCAATTGGTTCCGCAAGGGAGCGTTACATCTGCCCCCGCATTTACAGATGGACACCCGGGTTGAGCATTTGCAATGCTAAGAATTGAAAAAAGAATAGAAGCTAAAAGGATTCGAATGTAAAATCGCTTCATGAGTGGTGGAATTGTTTCGTTTTATAGATGATATTCTGCTCTGTTTCGTTGTGCGGTCTAAAACTTTTCTTCCTAACTAAAAAAGCACCTTGCTAAAGATGCTTTCTGATTATGTTGTTCAATGGTTATGCTTGTTCTATTAAAAGGTTGGGCAATATTTTTCGTATTGAATAGGTCCCGGTTTTTCTTTCTTGAAAATGTAAATGGCAGAAAGCTCAATTCCCCCCTGTGCTTTTGAAGCGGTACGCAAACTTGAATGGTTTACATCGTAGCTAATTCCTACACGGCAGTTGTAAAATTCGGCACCCAAATTCAAGATAACTGCATCTTTAATTCTATACCATCCGCCACCAAAAATGGCAATATCATCGTTCACCCAATAGTTCAAACCTAAACCAACATTATACTGTTGTGCATTTGATTGAAGCATGAACAAGAAAGTTGGCGTCATGCTAAAAGAATAATCATGGTTCAAGAAAATTTCCATTCCTGCATTTACTTTGTATAGATAGTTGATGCGATTTCTCTCATCACCCAAAAAAGATTCGCGGGGTTTTGAAAGGTGATTCATACTAAAGCCTAAGTAGTAACGGAAATTATCTTTGGGTGCATGTGCCCATAGCGCGCCAATATTTACATCGGGATATAAGATCGACTTACCGCTATAAGTTTCGCCATTTGAAAGTTGTGTGTTCCATCCGTAGCCATCTAACTGTGTTTCAAAAACCAGGTTCTGCATTTTAATTTGTTTCGAAACCACACCGGCTTGTAAGCCTAATGAAATTCTTCCACGACCGTAGCGGTCAACTGCTTTGTGATAAGCCAACGAAACCATTCCGTTGAAGGTGGTCAACGCACCATCACCGGCACGGTCGCAATAAAACATTCCGCCCACTCCAAATCCATCGTTACCTAAACGATCGCGAAGTAGCGATACATCACCGGAGAACTGATACGTTTGATAAGGAGCCACTAAACCCAGCGTGGGAATAGTGAACCATTGATTACGATAATTTGCAGCTAAACGAAATACACCATTGATGTTTCCGGTCAACGCAGGATTAAGCGTTAATGGCGAAGCGTAGTATTGCGAAAAGTGAATGTCTTGCGCCAAAGCGGTAGCTGAAATTGCGAGGGCTAAAAATGCGGAGTAAATTTTTCTCATGCCAAACAGTTTGAATTATGGACTGATAAAAGTAGATAAATATACCTCTCTTCCAAACGTGAAACTAAAAATTAAAGACTCTGTTTTTAGGAAAAACGTTGTGTGATGTTTTTAAGCAGATTTGTTTGCAGATTATAGAAGGTTTCAGGGCTGGCTCCAAAGCCTGCATAAAAGCGCGCAACACCCGCAATGCTTGAGCCCTCGAAATCGAGAAGAAGATTTTTAGAAGCAAGTTCTTTTATGATTTGCGAAAAAAGAAAATGAGAAGCTCCATTCTTTTTGCCTTCAGTTGATGAGGTATTGATGATGTTGATGATTCTGTTTTTGTGGTTAAGCAACAAACAAGCAGCCATCAACTTATCTTCCTTGTCTGAAATTGCGAAGAATTTTCCTGCCTTCTTTTTTAAAACTGTTTCGGTGAGTTGTTTGAAAATTTTCTCATGCTGCGGTTTGAAATTTTCTTTTGCAGGATTTATGTTTTGTAGATAGAAATTCTGAAAATCTTTTACTGAAGCTATTTCCTTGAACTGCATTTCAGCTTTAGTAGCTTTTGAAATATTTCGTTTATGGTTATCGGAATATTTTTTTTCGATGGAAGAAGCAGAGGCACTTAAATCGAGCAGTAAATTTTTTTTGGGTAAAAGATGAAACAGTTCACTAACCGTTTTAGCTGAAGAATTAAGATTGATATGCGTGTAGAGATATTTGTTGGTAACGTAATTCAGAAACTCTGTTTGAATTTTATGGTCGCCCGTTTTGCCAAAAACTCCCAACTGTTGGCAATAATATGGCTGATACAAACAAGGCACTCCGAATTTTCGCAACCAAACTAAAGGCATTACAAATTCGTAATCGTTCAATACCAGGGCATCCCAGTTTTCTGCCACTGCATCCAAATACCACGACAAAGCATAGGGCAAACTGTTTACAGAATTTTCAATGCAAAAATTCCATTTTGCTTCATCAATTTCGTTTCGTTTTAAAAAGCGAAGCTGGTTCACGGTTGCTTCATTAATTGTGCAGCTTCATACGTCACAGTTTCAAAAACACTTCTCCAACCCTTCCATTCTTTCTCTTCGGTAAATGAACTGTTATGCCAAATGCCAATCATGGTTCCGCCCACATCATAAACGCTCTTCATCAAATCGCGAATCTTTTCGAGGGCATGTTCATTGTTCGAACGGTAATAATGGGTGAAAGTGGCGTCCATGAAGGTGAAAGGAAAAATACGAAGCGAGGTTTGCTCATTGTTGCGCACATTGAAAAAATAAAATGGCGTACACATACCTGCCCTAAAACCTGCGTGTGCCGCATAACCCAAAGAATAATCTTCTACAATTTCATGTTTTACCAAACGCGGATAAGAGGATTGCACATGAAAACGCAAATAGTGATAACGATTGATGGTTGGCTTTTTGCCAATGATATTTTCTAATCGATTAATTTCTACTTGACTTTTAGACGAAGAAATATGGCTCTTGAATGAAAGATGAATTCCTGTTTGGGTTTTCTGCGAAATGGATTGAATCAGTTCTATAAATTTTGGATTGTCGTGTGCAATATTTTTATCGAATCGTGATTCATCGGCCACCAGAAAAAAGAATTTAGTAGCAATAGAATTTTCGTTGCACACTTTAAAAATGAAATCGTACGTATCAAAAGGATCTTTGATTCTACCGCTTAAAACTAGGGCGCGTTTTCTTAAATCTTTCATGTCTGAAAGAAAAAACGATTTGATAAAACCGCCTAGGTTTCGTTTCAATCCCTTTTCTAAGTAGGAGTACGCCATATCAATATCGAAGGTGGCTATGTATTCAAACTTTGTTTTTTTGTAAATGAGCAACGGAAATTTTTCTGAAAATATTTTCTGCAATTCCTTGGCATATAAATTTACCATGGGCTTGTGCAAAAAGCCCGCTTTCTCATTCATGCTTTGGCTTCCTCTAAAACGATCGTATTTGTCGAGTTTACTCGGTAAATATTCTTCGTAGCGAGTGACTATAAAAAAAGCAGAAGCAAAAAGATCGAATGGAAGAACCGAATTGGTTTTATACACCGGAAAAAATCCTTGAATGCTACCTTGCTCACAAAAATTAATAGGCTGTGGTTTTACTTCTGTTTCAAACAACAAAGTTACCGCCTCAAAAAAAATCTCATTGCCAATTGGTTCGGTTCCGTAAGAAAATTTTGGAAGCGAGGAATTTGAAAACGATTCTTTATCAGCTGTTAACTCATATTCCAATCCCATTAAATCAGTCAGCACCAAATCAAAAATGTATTTGAGGCGGTTCGATTTTTGTTCGGTAAATATCAGCAGCTTGTTCATGCTATGATTTTAACCACTCTTCATCAGCCGATGCAATGGTTTCCTTTTTCTTTTTGTAGAAAGTTTCGTTACGCAGATATTTTGTTTTCAGCAGCGGACAAATTTTGTAGCGCTCATCTTTGGTGTCTTCATACAAAACTGCGAGTGTTTCAAACACATTGGTGATTCCAATTTTGTCGCACCATTCAAAAGGACCAAACGGATAGTTGGTTCCTAATTTCATAGCGGTATCAATGTCTTCAATGCTTGCCGTTCCCTCTTGCAAAGTGAAGCACGCTTCATTTATAATCATGAAAATAATTCGTGGCTTCACCAAGCCAACGCGGTCTTCAACCGTTCTGTATTCAATGCCGAACTCCTTCATTAATTTTTCAAGTTCAGGCGTTTCAAATTTTCTGTAAAGAGAAATTTCCCAAAGCGATTGACCTATAAAACCCGGAAGTGCATTGATGCCAAACAAGCGACACTTTATTTTTGAACCCGAAGCATAAACAGCTTCATTCAGACTGAGTTTAACTGCGTTTACAAAAACAGGAACATCTTTAAGTGATGTGTAATGAGAAATTGCTGACGGGTCATCATCAAAATTCAAATCGAAAATACAATCATAGTCTTTGTAGTCTTCGTCTTCATCACCATCGCTGAAATCAATTTCCAATGTCTTGTTCATCGAAAGTTTTTCTCTCAGTAATTGTGCACGACTTTCTTCTCCTGTCAACAGTATCTTCATAGAGTTTTTACATTCGAAGTGAAAATAATTTTTTTATGAACAAGCAAATCATTCAAACCGAAAACGCTCCTGCTGCTATCGGTCCTTATTCGCAAGCGGTAAAGGCAGGCGGTTTTCTTTTTCTATCCGGTCAAATAGCCATTGACCCTGTAACTGGAAATTTGGAGCAGGCAGATATTGAAACAGAAACGCACCGCGTAATGAAAAATATTGCAGCCATTTTAGAGCAGGCGAATTTGAAATTTGAAAACATAGTGAAGGCAACTATATTCTTAAAAAGCATGGACGACTTTGCAAAAGTCAATTCCGTTTACTCCACGTATTTCAAATCTGATTTTCCCGCACGCGAAACGGTTGAAGTTTCGCGCCTTCCAAAAAATGTAAGTATTGAAATCAGTGTGATTGCGTTTGCTTCGTAGTGAAGTAAACTCCAGTCAAAATCATTGCCATTCCGCCTAATTGAAAAACGGAAAGCACTTCGCCATCAAGCAATCCAAGCGTTACGGCAAGCACAGGAATAATATAGGTAACGCTGGCTCCGAAAAGTGCATCGGTGCGTTGCACCAAATAATAAAAAAGCATCCAGGCAATCAACGTTCCGAAAATAGCAAGGAACAAAACAATGAGAAGTGAAAGACTAAATCCTGTGGCCAAAATTTTTGTTGGTGCTTCGGTCATAAACAAACCGCAAAGTGCAGGTACACCAATCATCATCATTGCCATGGAAGTAGTGTAAATAGGATTTTGACTTTGTAGTTTTTGCTTCATCAAATTGGTGCTCATGCCATAACAAAATGTGGCAAGTATGGGAAGTGAAGTGTAAAGAATATCTACATTAAAATCTCCATTACCTTTTCCAAGTACTAATACCAACGCGCCTAAAAAGCCAATGAAAACTCCTATCGTTTTTTGTTTGGTGATTTCTACTTTGAACAGAAAGTACCCAACAATTAATGTCCAAAGCGGAGATAACGAATTGATGATTCCGTTAATGGCGCTACCGCTTTTTGTCATAGAGAGCGCGAATAAAAAGGCAGGCGCACCGCTACCGAAAATACCGGTGAGAAAAACCACAAAATATTTCTGACGAGGAATGGTTCGAAATGCCCAAAACAAAAAGGGTGTAGATGCGAGAAATGAAATGCTTACCCTCAAGCACGCCAGCTCAATTGGCGAAAAAAGAATCAATCCTTTTTTGATAAGGATATAACTGCTGCCCCAAATGACGGTAAGCAAACCCAGTAAAACAAAATTGAGGAAGTTATGATGAGAGTTAGCCAAAGCGAAAAAGTAATTTTAGATGAAGTGCTTGAGTAAGCGCACTTCTTCTTCGCTCAAAAATTTCCAACGACCGCGCGGCACATCTTTTTTGGTAAGTCCCGCGAAAAAAACACGGTCAAGTTTCAGCACTTCATAATCGAGTGCTTCAAACAGCCTTCTTATAAATCTGTTTTTTCCGGTATGAATTTCAATACCCACTTCTGCTTTATTCTTTGGATTAGGTAAAGCTATTTCATCTATTTCCGCAATGCCATCTTCAAGAACCACACCGCCTTCAGCTATTTTATTAAAGTCTTCCATGCGCAATTTCTTATCGAGTGTTACATGATATACTTTGCGCACTTCAGTGCTCGGGTGCGTCAACTTCTGCGCTAACTCTCCATCATTGGTTATCAGCAAAACGCCCGTTGTGTATCTGTCTAATCTGCCAACAGGATAAAGCCGCGGCTTTTGAAGTGAAGTGATTTGTTCATAAGCACCGCGCAAAAGTTGCATTACTGTTTTGCGGTCTTTTTCATCTTTGAGTGTAGTGATATAATCTTTTGGTTTGTTGAGCAGCAGGTAATATTTTTTCTCTAGCGAAAGTTGTTTTTTATCGAACTGAACTTTGTCTTTCAGCTTCACTTTGTAACCCATTTCTGTTACCACTACTCCATTAACAGTTACGCGGCCTTCCTTAATTAATTCATCGGCTGCTCTGCGCGATGCCACACCTGCATGCGACAAGTATTTGTTCAAACGGATTTCATCAGAAACTTTTTGCTCTTCGGAAAAAATTCCGTCTGCATCAGCGTGTTCACCCTTTGGAGAAGAATATTTTTTGGTTGAAAGTTCCGCAGTGTCTACAACTTTTTTTCTTTCATTTCTTTTTTTATCGGAAGCCGAAGCCGTTTCAAAATATTTTTTTGCGGCTGCCTCCATAACAGGATTTCCTTTCCTCTTTTCTTTCTTAAAAGGAATAGAAGAAGTTTTGTTGTCGCGCTTGGGAGACTTGTCGGTTGATTTTTTCTGCACGTTGTAAATATAGAAACAGTTATGAGTTGCAGATGAAGTAGAAATTATTTTTGCTAGAAACTATTTCAACTCGACCGAAATGATTTCAACTCTTCGCTCAACTGCAGCAGAAGGATTGTAAACGGAGTTCGGTTTATCTTCGCGATTATCACTGATGGTTTTTGAAGCCGTTTCTTCACCCAACGATTCTGTTTTTAAATTCAAATTTCCATTGGTGATAAATGGAAGAAGAATACCATCGCGATAATGAAAAAAATAATTTTGAAGCGAAGCTACTCTTCGGTAACCGAGCTTGATATTGTATTCGTTGAAGTTAAGCGGTGAGCAATATCCTTTAATGGTTACATCCAATTTATTTCCGCTTTGCAGCAATTGCAAAAGCTGCGAAGTGAAAGCGACTAAATCATAATAACCCTTGTCTACTTTCTCGTTGAATAAATTTTCAACTTCCTTTTCTGCGGTTTGTTTCTCTTCCTTCTTCACACTCTTGGGATATTCTCTTTCGTATTCAAAACGGAGTGCAGAATACTCTTCGTAAGTTCTTCTGTAGTCGAGTGAAGTCGTATCGCTTAAAGTTTTTGCATCGGGTTCATCGTTATGAAAATAAAGTTGAACGGGCAAAAGCTGTTTCACCTTTTTCAATTGAACATCTACAAAAACTCTCGGCTCAATTGGTTTTTCAATTTGCACAACAGGGGTGGTGTCAGGAATTATTGCAACAGCAGTATCCTGTTTCACAACAGGTGTATCCAATTTCGCCACCACCACTGTGTCAATTTTGTATTCCATTTTTTTGCCTGTGTTGTAGGCATAAATATCGTTGCAGCAGGTTTCAGCTTCTATGAAATATGAACCCTTGCGATTGGAAGTGATGAACGCTCTTGAGTTGTCAATTGCCTTGGTGTAATACAAATCATTCTGTGGAGTATTGATTGGCTGTAACAAATTTTTGGGTAAAGTCCAATTGGTTGATTCGCCTTGTGTTTCAAAAATATCGTAGCCGCCAAAGCCATAATGCCAATCGCTGCTGAAAAAAAGCTTGCGATTATTTACATCGTAGAACGGAGTTACTTCATTTCCCGATGAATTGATTTTGTCACCCACATTTACCGCCTGCGAATAAGTTCCATCAGCATTCACTTTACTCATCCAGATATCCATCATGCCTTGTCCGCCTTCGCGGTCAGAAGAAAAAAACAAAATTTCATTTCCTGATAAATCATAACCAATCGAAGGATGCGTGTTCGTTGCTTTCGCTTCGTTTACATGGTCGCTTAATTTTTCTGCAGGTGTCCATTTGTATGTGTCGTACTTCGTTACATAAATATCGCAACGAGTGGTTGATTTATCTTTCTGCTCGCATTGTGTAAAAAAGAATTTTCTCGAATCAGGCGAGTAGGCACCATTACCAATATTCAATTCCTGATTTGCTCCATTCGGATTGTAAATGGTTACAGGATTTGGTGGTTGATTATAAAGTCGCACCAAATATTTTTCGTTCTTCTTATCAGAAGAAATATTTCTGAGCGAAGAGAATTGAATTCTGTCAGGAAAAACATGAATAGCGTTAAACTCTGATTGTGGCGTGTTTACTTCCTTTCCCAAATGTTCAATTTTAACCGAATCATCTTTTTTAGTGTGGTCGCGCACCCAGGCACATGCTTCAATTTCCTGCTGTGCTTTTGCATAATAGTAATCGCGCTTTCTGTATTTGGTTTGAAAACGATGAAATTGTTTCTGCGCGTCTTCGCATTTACACTCACAGGTGCTGCGCAAATTTTCACCTAGCCAGAAATAGCTCATCGGAAATTGATTTTGCTTATCTAATTTAATCACCGCACGATAGCCGCCATTCGCCCCTTCTAAATCATTAAACATTCTGCACGCTTCGGCATATTTAAAATTCAGGTCTATATTCTCTTCGTCTTTCTTCAACGCATCTTTGTAGTAAAGTGAAGCCGCATAGTAATCGCCTTCAGTAATTTTTTTGTCGCCAGCTTTTGTGAGTTGAGAAACGGTTTGAGAGTTAGATGATAGACAATAGACGATAGACAATAGAAATACAAAAGCGCAACGCTTGTATTCAACTTTGAACCTGCCTGTCCGGTAGGTAAGTTTTAGACTTTGAACTTTGAACTTCATAAGAAAGCCGGACACACCGCCCCCGGTTTGTTTATTTTTTTCACCTTGGCTAAAATGTAAATCACACTCACTTCAAATCCTCCATTGTAACGGCTGGCAACATGCAGCTTTGAAAAATTTATATCGTAACTCAGATTCACTTGAAGATTGTCATAATCCATTCCCGCAAACAACCAGCCCGCTTCAGCACTTCTTCCATACGCACCTAAGTTGAGCGCAACCGAATGCGGAATGCTCATGGGCAAATAATACTTTATGTGCGCGCCATAATCCATTTCATATTTCGAGTCCTGCATTTGAAACATTAGCTCAGGAACAAGATCTAATCGCTTTGCCACTTTCACTTGTGTGCGTGTGTGAACGGTGAAACGCGGATTCAATTTCACCGAATTATCATTGTAGAAACTTTGTTTTGGTTGCAACAAATGCGTAGCGCCAAAACCCAAAGTGAAATTAGTGCGCTCATTTTTTGAATAGCGATAAGCCAAACCAACTCCCAAATCAAAATAATTGAAACGCGTTCGCGAAAAACTTTCATCAATAGAAATGTTCGGGTCATACACATCGCCATTCCATTGATTATCGAAATTCAATTTGCTGTAATTGATATTGCGGTTCACCAAACCAAATTGAATTCCACCGCTGATGGCATTGTGAAATTTTTTGTCTAAGGATTTGATGTAAGAAATTGAAATAGCGGTATTCAACGAAGTAAAACGCGAATCACCTGCTCGGTCAAAAAAGAAAACCAATCCTGTACCAATGCGGTCATTATTTTTCAGTGTTAGAAAATTTGCTTCTGCCGAAATTGAGAAGGTGTTGTAACGAACCGGAACACTCGGCCACTGATTTCTGTAATTCCCTACAAAGCGATAATCGCCATCGAACAAATTTGTGTTTGCAGGGTTTTGATTGAGTGGAGAGAAGTTGAATTGAGAGAAGTGAATATCCTGAGATGAAAGACAATAGACAATAGACGATAGACAATAGACAAGAAAAAAACGCGTGAGTTTTTCTCTTGTCAAAATTACTCTGTATTTAGTCTGTATTCTCATGTCTAATATCTAAAGTCTAACATCTCTTGTCTATCTAAGCAGCGTTACATTTCCTTTCTTAAAAAATTTCTCTCCGCTTTCGCAAAGTCCTTCGCAATACCAGCCAAAAACAGCCGGGTCAATTTTCTTTCCTTTAAAATTTCCATCCCAACCTTTTGCAATATCGCGTGTTTCAAAAACTTTTTGTCCCCAGCGGTCATACACAGCAAAATAAAGTTTGGTGATGCTGTTCCCGCGCACATACAACACATCATTCTTTCCATCATTGTTCGGTGAGAACGCATTCGGGATATATAGATTTGATTCGGCACATGGTGTGTGAAGAATGTAAACCCAAACGCTGTCGGTTTTTGCGCAGCCGTGTTCATCCTGAACTCGTACAACGTAAACATGATTATCGTAAGGAGTAGCAATAGGATTTATAATATCAGTAGCGTTTAATGTAGAATCTGCATTCCACATCAACCATATTGCGTTCGAAGAATCTGCATTGAGTTGCGAAGAACCACCCCACGTTATTGTATCAGGATTTGCAGTGGCAATAACATTTGCCTGAGATGAAAACACATTCACCACTGTCGAATCAGCGTAACGGCAATGCAAGGAGTTTTCTGCGGTTAAAATGAATGTGGTTGTGTTCGAAGCAAAAACTGTCGGACTATTTGTTGAATCGCCATTTAAAATATTTGTATTCGGTTTCCAATCGTAAATCAGCGGGAGTGAATTATAATGGCTCACAAATAATCGAATGTTTCCTCCCGAGCAAATCACTGTATCACCAATCGCATGAATTGAGTCTTTGTAAACGTTCACGGTTTGAAAAATTGAATCGCTGCAAACTCCGTTGGAAACAATCAGCAGGTAAGTGGTCGTATCTTTTGGAAATGCAATAGGATTTGAAATAGAAGAATTGGTAAGCGTAGCTATTGGCTGCCAATGATAAGTGAGCACCGTATCGTTAGTCACAAAACCAATTTGTGCTGAATCGTTTAAGCAAATAGTTTTCGCAGGCAATGAGTAAGTAGTATCTGAAAGCAGAATAAGTTGCTTGGTTATCGAATCAATTTTATTGCAGGAGTTATTGTCGCGCACAATCAAGGTGACGTTATACAGGTTCGAAGAAGTATAAGTGTGCGAAGGATTTTGCAAAGTAGAAGTTGAGCCGTCACCAAAATGCCATTCGTAAGTTGCAGTTCCACTTGTACTGCTCGTGTTATTAAACTGCGCGTTATAGGGTGTACAGCCCGAAGGCGGTGGAATAAAACCTGCGTTTACCATTGGTGGTGTAGCAGGAAAAGTGACACTAACAGAATCGGTAAAGAAACAATGTTGCGCAGTTTCAACAGTCACATAAAAAGTTGTGTTGGTCAGCGGAACGGCTAACGGATTTGCCGTGTTTGCGCCTGCAATAATTAATGAAGCGGGAGTCCAAGTGTAATTAATAAATGAATTTCCGGTACTGCTTACAACCGAAAGAACAATCGTATCTCCGTGACAAAGAATGCTCGTAGCAGATGCATTAATCGTATCCACTACGTTCAGCACTTTCTGGATAAATGTATCGGTGCAAAGTCCGTTTGAAATCAATAATTGATAGGTTGTGTTTTGCGTTGTATTGCTAAAAGGATTCGAAACATTAGGCGGAGAAAGTGTGCTGGTTGGATTCCAAAAATAATGAAACGATGTATCAGGATTTGCGGGCAAACCAATTTGCACCGATTGCGAAACGCATTTTGTTATGGCAGGAATGGTATCGCGCGCATGATTTGCTACAATTAAAATTTGCTTGCTAATTGTATCGCTGCTGTTGCAACTCGCAGGGTCTGTTACAATCAACTGAATAGAATAAAGCCCTGGCTGTGTGTAAGTATGCGAAGGATTAAACTGAGTAGATGTTCCGCCATCACCAAAAGTCCATTGATAAGTTGGCGACAAAACAACTTTGCTCGTATTGGTGAACGTAGCGGTGAAAGGCGCACATGCTGTCGGTGGTGCGGCAAAATCAGCAGCCACTAATGGCAAATCTAGACTGAATTTAAAAACCGCATTATTGCAATTATAGCTGTTGTTGGTTTGAGAAACCGCACCGGCAGTTGTAGGAAACGTACTTACACCGCCACAGCCTGCACAAACAGATTGGTACATAATTCCCTTTCGGTCGAAACGCGAAGTGCCACCATCCACATGCTCTTCTGCATTCGGGCTTCCAAAATAAGTTGCATAAGAAAGAGCCGAAGCATCATCTTCCAAAACCATGACATAAAAATCTTTTCCGTCTGTGGTGCTTTGGTATGCATCGGGTGTAATATCCAATCCTGCTGTAGTTAAATGAGGTTCGGCCGCAGCCCCCACCAGCGGATAAGAGCCCCAACCGCTTACATACATTTTGTTGCACACATCAACCAGGAAAGCAGTAGGAGAAATATCGGGTGTGCTATCGCCTCTTCCAAAAGCTGTTGACCAAATTACGGAATCAAGCAGAGGAGTGATTTTACTGATGAACTGTCCGCTGCTCGGACGATTGTAAATAGCATTCTTAATAAAAGTATTTCCTGTAGCTGCAGTTTGTCCAAGCACGTAAACATTTCCGGCTTTGCTGGTTTCCACAAAATAAATTTGGTCGTAAGCAGCCGAACCATAATAAGTAGCCTGAAAAAGTTGATTGCCGTTCTTACTCAAGTGCGCGATAAAACCATCGGCTCTTCCTCCCAAATTTGTAGTTTGAATAACACCTGCCGTTGCGGGAAAATTTTGCGACTGCGTTCCACCGGCTACATATAAATCATCGTTGCTGTCAAATGTTACCGAGTAAATAGCATCGTCATCGCTTCCTCCAAGATAGGTTGACCAAATTAAATTAGTAAGGTTGTTGTCCATCTTTACCACTACGCCTTCCATCAATCCTCCACTCGTTGTTTGATATGCTCCGGCTGTTGTCGGAAAATTTGTTGAACGCGTGCAGGTAGCTATATAAACGTTGTTGTTTTTGTCAATATCAATTTCACCACGTACTTCATCGGCATAATTAAAATGCAAGCCCGCATATTCCGGATACGTGAGTCCGTCATTTCCACTCCCTCCTAAATAAGTAGACGCAAGAAGCGCGGTTCCATTTGGATTGAAACGAGTAATGATAATATCAGAACCCGTGAGATAATGAACAGCAAGTCCGGTAAAAACTCCGGGGTTAATTCCACCATTGAAAGAAGTATCGTAAGCATTTGGCGTAACCGGAAAGTTACTCGAAGCGGTTGTGCCAAACACAAACAATTCATCGTTAGCATTCACCACCAAACTATGTGGCAAATCATCATGATTGCCTCCAAGGTAAGTGGAATAAATTCGCTGGGTTCCGGCTGAATCATACTTGGTGATTCCAATGTCGGTTCCTGTCCCGCTTCTGTTTGTAGCATTGTTATAACCCAAACCTCCAGCCCATGTGGTTTGAAAAGCACCAACAGTTGTAGGAAAAAAATCACCAGCAAAATTGAAAACACTTCCTGCGGCATATACTTCACCTCGGCTATCGTAGGTGGCTGAGTATCCAAAGTTATCGGCAGTTGACCCACTGAAGGTCGAGAAAATCAAGGTGGGGTCAATCACCAAATCGAAATTTCTATCGTAACCATCCGGAAATGAAAACGAAACTTTTTCGCCTTTCAATTCATAAGCGCATTTCACTTCTTCTTTTTCGCCATTGATAATTTGGTAAGCGTAAGGTTTCATTTCTACCACATCACCTACCGAAGTTCTAATTCTCAACTGTGCGTTTTCGCTTGTAATTGCATCTGCTCCTTCGTAACGAATCGAAATGTTTTGTGGCGAAGCATTTTTCTTCACCACAAAATCATACTTCATATTTCCATCGGCAGAATAAATTTTGAGGTCAATGCCGTTGTAGATATTTGAATAGTTGATTTGCTGGTAGGCATTCACACCCGCTGCCCAATGTTTCGGGTCGTTTCCTAAGTAGTAATTGAAATACTCTTTCAGTTGTTCTGCACCTTCTATTTTACAATTTGTGTTAGCATTTTCAAAAACAGCACGGAAAGCGTGAACATGAATAGTCGGGTCTAAGTCGGGTTTGTATTCTATATGTCTGTGCAAATCGTGGCGAAGGCGTTTCATGTCTTCTTCGCTTGCCAATAAGTAGGTGAAATTATTCTTGCAGAAAAAAACATGTACGTTCGGCATTTCGAGTTTGTAGCGAACATCATTATGCCATTGTCCTTTATTTTCCGTGAAATACAAACTACGGCACGAAGCGCAAAACTCAGCAGCATTTGTTTTACTGAACAGGAGAAGTAGAATTAAAAAGGAGTAAAATTTTTTCATGCGCTTAATGGCCGATTGAAAATATTAAAGTTGTTCAGCTTTTTCTAATCTGTCATTTACAAGATTGCGTTTGTATGTCAATCGTTGCTTATCGTTTTCATTGGGGAAACACCCATTTGTTAAGTTGCACTACGTTGAATTGAAGATAATTTGCTGAAACGAAATAGAACACCTGCCGTATAGATTAGCAAACAAAAATTTAAGATAGACAGTTTTGTATCTGCTGTGCATATCCTGCTGGGCGCAAAAAAAATCTACCCGTTTAATGCTTATTTTTAAAATAAATTTATTTTCTATAAAAAAATCTTCCTTATGAATTATCTATACACTCGCAAATTTGCGCATCTTCTTACTGTGGTTTTTATCGCTTTAGGGTTAGTCTCAAACGCACAACTGGGCAAAATTGACACGGCTTATTACCGCGGAAAAGGAATTGATTACAAATGTACAGGGGGGCTTGTACTTTCAGACAACTCGCTTATTGTTACCGGTCGTTTTGCTTACGCCAACGAAAGCCAGAACCAATGCATTGTAAAATTAATGCCCGATGGTAGTACCGATAATTCGTTTGCAATTGGCAGCGGTGCCGATGATCACGTGAATGTAGTAGTACGCCAACCCGATGGAAAATATATTATAGGCGGAGATTTTATTCAATTCAACGGTCAAACAAAAAATCGTTTGGCAAGGTTGAATGCCGATGGAAGTACCGATGCTACCTTCAATACCGGCACCGGTTTTAACGGTTCGGTATATGCTATTTGCCTGCAACCTGATGGAAAAATTTTGATGGGCGGAACATTCTACACGTATAATGGCGATACGCTTGCTTACATCGTTCGGCTCAACGCAAACGGCACTCGCGACACCACGTTCAATATTGGAACTGGGTTTAGCTACACCGTTTATAGTATAGAAAGACAAAGCGATGGAAAATATATTGTAGGGGGTGATTTTGCATCTTATAACGGTAGTGCTGTTTCTCGAATTGCTCGTCTTGATGTTACAGGCGCCCTGGACAACACATTTAATTTGGGAGGAGCAGGGGCTGATGGTATTGTAACTGTGGCAACTATTTTACCAAACGGAAAAATAATTGTAGCCGGATATTTTACAAATTACAATGGATTGTCGAGTCCAAGAATTGTTAGATTAAATTCAGATGGCTCTACCGATGGAACATTTAGTGTAGGCGCAGGCTTTAATCAAAACGTAAATGAACTGTGTGTGCAAACCGATGGAAAAATTATGGCCACGGGAAATTTTACGACCTATAAGGGCGCATCCATTACACGAATTATACGAATAGATACTGCGGGAAACCGAGATATCACTTTCAACCCGGGCACCGGTCCAAACTCCAGTTGCAATACGGTTTTTATGAACCCCGATGGCAAAGTTTATATAGGCGGTTTTTTCACCTTGATAGATTCATTTGCCCGATTGCACTTTGCGCGTTTGTTACCCACCGGTAAAGTTGATCATAGTTTTTTTTACGATTCAAAATTGAACAATCAAATTCTGGCTATTGCTTTTCAAAAAAACGGCAAAGCAATTATTGGTGGACAGTTCACTAAATACAATTCCATTACCGCTAATAGAATTGCCCGATTAACGAATGACGGAAGTTTAGACCCAACCTTTTCTACAGGGGCAGGAGCGAATAATATTATACGAACCATTGCTATTTTGCCGAACGATAAAATTTTAATTGGCGGAGATTTTACAACCTACGATGGGGTTGCCCGAAACAGAATTGCGCAGTTAAATGCAGATGGTACGCTCGACAATAGCTTTGTAGTAGGCACCGGAGCACAAAGCATTGTTTACTCCATTGTAATAGCCAGCGGAAAAATAATTATTGGCGGAAAGTTTACCAGCTATAATGGTACCCCTTGCAATCGCATTGCACAATTAACCAGCACAGGAGCTTATGACAACAGTTTGGTTATTGGAACGGGCTTTAGCAATATCGTATATAAATTGCTGGTTCAACCCGATGGAAACATTTTAGCGGGCGGGGCTTTTACTTCTTACAAGGGTACCGCACAAAATAGAATTACCCGGCTTACGCCTCTTGGTGCCATAGATGCCGGTTTCAATATTGGAGCAGGTGCAAGCGGAAACGTTTTAGCCATGACATTACAGCCCGATGGGAAAATTATAATTGCCGGTGCGTTTACAAAATACAATGCCATTACACACAACCGTATTGCCCGATTAAATGCCGATGGAACTTTGGATGGCACTTACAATGCCTCCATTGGTTCACAAGTAAATGACCTTGTGTTTGTGAATAACACCGCATTCTTTACAGGTGGAGTTTTAGTAGGTGGCGTATTTACTCTTGTAAATAATGTGGCTTGCAGCAAAATTATTTTTCTGGATAATACGGGAACCATTGATAACATAAATTATTACACCGGAAGTGGACTTGAAAGTACGTTGACAGCAATGGCTATTAATCCGGTACTTAGAAAAATATTTATTGGTGGTGATTTTAAAGGTGCTCAGTCGCGCATTGCCAATCGCTTGGCAGGTTTAAGAAATACATACATTGATTTAGAAAATGTATCGCCCATTCTATGCCCAGGAGCTATCGCAAAAGTTTATTTCAACAAAGCCGAAACTTTTTACGGTAACAATAACTTCATTGTTCAATTGTCTGATTCCTCAGGCGATTTTACCAACGCAATTAACGTAGGTACACAGTCTTCGGTGGATATCGGTCACGATTCTATCACCATTAATATTCCAGGCAATACACCTGCGGGTTCAAATTATTTGGTGCGCATTATTTCCACTAACCCTAACGACACAAGCAGTATTTCCTCTCCTATTCTTATAACCACACCCACCGCACAAACAGTTAGCGCCAGCGGACCTACTACTTTTTGCTCTGGTGGAAATGTAATTTTAAGTGTGCCCGCAGGAGGTAATTATACCTGGAGTAATGGTGAACATAGCGCAGAAATTATAGTAACTCAATCGGGAAGTTATGGGGTAACCGCAGACTACTCGGGTTGCGCAGCAGCATCTAGCCCTACAGCGGTAACCGTAGATGTATCACCCGATTCTTCTGTTGCCATTTCTAATATTGGATTGTGCGGAGGTGGTAATGCTATACTTACTGCTGCTACCGGTTTAACTTATAGTTGGAGTAACACAGAAACTACGCAAACAATTAATATTTCTCAGTCTGGTTCTTACACCGTTTCTGTAACAGGCTCAAATGGTTGTGGTGCTGATTCAACTTTCTATTTTGATTTTGCCGCTTACTTCGATAGCACTTTAATTACAGTGGCAGGACCTACTACTTTTTGCCAGGGCGGAAGTGTCATTCTTTCTTCGCTATCAGGTTTCAGCTACTCGTGGAGCAATGGCACATCAATGCAAAGTACAACCATTACAGCCAGCGGAGATTATGTAGTTATTGTTTCTGATGGCGGATGTGCAGATACTTCAGATATTATTCATGTAACAGTAAACGCACCTCCAAGCATTTCGTTTAGTTTACCAAGCGATACCATTTGCAGCAATAGCGGAGTGATAAATTTAAGTGCAACACCAAACGGAGGAACTTTCACCGGTAATGGAGTTACTGGAACGACTTTTGATCCGCAAACTTTCAGCGGAACCAGTGTTTCAATTATGTATGATTATACCGATGGAAACTTCTGTTCAAATTCAAAGAGCGATACCGTATTTGTAGATATTTGTACAGGCGTAAATGAAATTGCAGATAACACAATCAGCATTTTTCCGAATCCGGCAAAAAATGCATTGTTCATCAACAGTTCTAGTAACGATTTAAAGAATTTGGAAATCCTGAATCTCTTCGGGCAAACTATGTTGAAATTGAATAATGGAACCGGACAAAGTCATCTTTCATTAGACATTTCATTCCTTGCAACAGGAACTTATATTCTAAAAGCGGGGGGAAAGAAATTCAGATTTGTGAAGGCGGAGTAAATTATTGCTCAAAATTAATAAAGAAGCCCCTGCATTTTTTTTGCGGGGGCTTTTATTTTGTCGGGGTACCAGGATTCGAACCCCAAATAAAATGCTTAGGTAAAACATGCGCTGTAAGTTGGTGGGTTTGTCGGAATTTCTATTTTTGTCGTCCTTTAAAAAAAATGTTCTTAAAATTTCTTGTGTAGGTGAGGTGGATGAGTGGCTGAAATCAATAGTTTGCTAAACTGTCGTACTGGTAAAACGGTACCGAGGGTTCGAATCCCTCCCTCACCGCCATACAGAAAATAAGTTTTTAAATAGTTCGGGGTGTAGCGCAGTCCGGTAGCGCACTTGGTTTGGGACCAAGGGGTCCCAGGTTCGAATCCTGGTACCCCGACAAAAAATAGAAAGCGATGCGAAAGCATCGCTTTTTTAATTTGCCTAAGTGAGTGCTTCTTAGTTTTCCAATCCGATTATCT
>JAPLES010000091.1 GCA_026391075.1 Bacteroidota bacterium
ACACTTTCACTTGGCATATCGTATGCTTCACCAAGAGTTGAAATTTTTGTAACGTTTGAAGTTCTTCCTACAGAAGTTCCCATAGCGTATCCATTGTTTTCGCAAACAAAAATTACAGGAAGCTTCCAGGTCATTGCCATGTTGAAGGTTTCGTGAAGTATTCCCTGACGCGCAGCCCCATCACCGAAATAGCAAATGGTAACATTATCCTTTCCGTTGTATTGATCGGCAAAGGCAATGCCCGCACCCAAACCAATTTGCGCACCTACAATTCCATGACCGCCAAAGAAACTGTGCTCTTTAGAAAAGAAGTGCATGGAACCGCCCTTGCCTTTGGTGCATCCTGTTGCTTTACCAAAAAGTTCGGCCATAGCTTCGTTGCAGGTAATTCCTTTTGCAATGCCGAGACCGTGGTCGCGGTAAGCTGTAATCATGCGGTCGTCTGCACGTAAAGCACTCATGGTTCCGGCAGCCACAGCTTCCTGACCAATATATAAATGGCAGAAGCCGCGTATTTTTTGTTGCCCGTATAACATGCCCGCGCGCTCTTCAAATCTGCGCAGTTTGAGCATGAGCTCATACCAATATAAATAGGTCTGTTTGGTTATTTTCGCCATTCCTTTTTTTCTGATTAATCTTTCACAATAGTAAATGTTTCTCACCAAAATCACAGTTCTTAATTTCAAAAATCACGAAGAGCTTTCGCTTGATTTTTCGAAGAAGATAAATTGTTTTATAGGCAAGAACGGTGTGGGCAAAACCAATATTGTTGATGCGGTTTACTATCTGTGTTTAACTAAAAGCTATTTCAATTCGGTAGACCAGCAGAACATTTTATTCGGGAAAGATTTTTTCAGACTCGAAGGAAGATTCAGAAGACAGAACGAAGCTTTTGAAGTGGTTTACAAATTACCTGCAAACAAACGCAAAGAACTTTCGGTAAACGGAGTTGTAGTGCCGAAGCTCAGCGACCACATCGGAAATTTCCCCTGCATTATTATTTCGCCTGACGACAGTCAATTGATTTTAGGCAGCAGTGAGGAGCGCAGAAAGTTTTTAGACGGAACTATTTCGCAAATCAATCATGAGTATTTAGAATGGCTGATTACGTACAACAAAGTATTGGCGCAGCGCAATGCCGCTTTGAAACGTTTTGCAGAAACCCGACATACTGATAAACACCTTTTGGAGACTTACGACATTCAATTAATTCCGCTGGGAACAAAAATTTATGAAGCGCGCAAAGTGGTGATGCAGAAACTGCAACCTGTGTTTCAAAAATTTTACAAGGAGATAAGTTTAGAAAGAGAGCTCGTGAGTTTCAGTTATTACTCGCAACTGAACGACAAACCTTTTGGTGAATTGCTTGAAGGCAGTTTGCAAAGAGATGTATTGTTGCAACGCACCGATGTAGGTATTCATAA
Source organism: Bacteroidota bacterium (assembly GCA_026391075.1). GTDB lineage: Bacteria > Bacteroidota > Bacteroidia > Chitinophagales > LD1 > Bog-950. The sequence continues at coordinate 1,425 of JAPLES010000091.1, forward strand.
AGATGATATGGAGTTTTTCCTTGGCAGTAACAAAATGAAGAAGTTCGGTTCGCAGGGGCAGCAGAAGAGTTTTATTATTTCGATGAAATTTGCACAGTATGAAATGATTAAGAACGGCTCTAACGCAGTGAACAACGGCATAAGCACCAAACCCGTTCTGCTCATTGACGATATTTTTGATAAACTCGATAACGACCGCAGTCAAAAGTTGATTGAGTTGATTGCTTCGAATTCGTTTGGTCAAGTGTTTTTAACTGATACCGATGATGCACATATTCGAGAAACGCTAAAAGGGAGGGAGGATTTGTTTGAGGTGATTGAAGTGAAGTGACTCCCGATGAAACATACGGGATGAAACAAAGGTGACGAGTGACGAAGGGAAATACAACAGTCGGGGGAAATGATATTTTCGTGCTATTCAAAATTTTATGACAACATTCAAGTATACTACGTATCAGCGCAGAGCCTGGCGCAAAAAGAAAAAGTTTGCTTCGTTTTTGCGCAAAGTAGGTAAGTCAACCACTAAAGGAATTTTAAAACAAGTAGCTGAAGCTGATAAAGCCGCATGGAAAGAAGTTTCGTGTCTTGACTGCGCTAACTGCTGCAAGAAGATGACACCCACTTACACGCGCAAAGACATTAACCGCATAGCGAAACATTTGAAGATGACTTACAAGCAATACTTTGATAAGTATTTGCACATAGACGATAACAAGGACATTGTAAATACTTCTACGCCCTGTCAGTTTTTAGGCAAGGACCACAAATGCACTATCTATGCTATTCGCCCCGATGACTGCTCGGGCTTTCCGCATTTTGTGCGCAACGATTTTCGTTATCAGGCGCGCGAGAAAACTTATGTGAATAATTTGGCGCTTTGCCCCGCTACTTTAGTTTTTGTAGAAAAGCTGCAGCAAATAGTGGAGAGAGATTTGCAGATGAATTAGGCACAGCGAATTTTTAACTCCATTTACTTTGGTTCAGCGCTTTATATAAATTTGCCACAGAATTAAATTGAAATGAAAAGAGTTCAGGTAATTATTTTGGTCTTGGTAGCAGTTACAGCAGGTGTAATTTTGGCCCGCACAGGTGACTATACCACTTATGCCAATTTTATTCAAGCCAAAGAAAAAGGCAATTCAGTGAACGTAGTAGGTTATTTGGTGAAAGATAAACCTATGAACTACGACCCTCAAAAGGACCCGAATTTTTTTTCGTTTACAATGACAGACAAAGAAGGTCACGAATGTGAGGTTATTTATAAAGGTGCTAAACCGCAAGATTTTGAACGCAGCGAACAGGTGGTGGTAAAAGGCAAAATGGATGGTGATGTTTTTGCCTGCTCGGAAATTTCGATGAAATGCCCTTCGAAATATGTAAATGATGAAATTACTTTGAAAGAAACGAATGTAACAGTGAAGGCAGGCTCTTAAAGAATTTGAGAATTCGCAAATTTGAGAATTCGAGAATGAATACAAATACAAAATACAAACCGCGGGAACCTAAAGCGGAACAATACTAATCAATGCTTGACTTTTTCTCTTCGCGTTTTGGCTCTAACGGTTTTTTGAACGAACATTTATGGTTAGGTAACCTGGGTCATTTTTTTCTGGTGTTCAGTTTTGCAACTTCCCTACTAGCGTTCATCGCTTATTTCGCGGCAGAGTTCACAGCAGTTGAATCGAAAGAAAAAACTTGGCGACAATTAGGGCGCATCTCTTTCATCTCACGGCAGCTTCGTACTTGCAGTTTTTGTTTTGCTCTTCATTATGATATTGAAACACTATTTTGAATATCATTATGCGTGGCGGCATTCGAGTACTGAATTGCCTATGAAGTACATTATTAGTAGCTTTTGGGAAGGTCAGGAAGGAAGCTTTTTGCTCTGGCAATTTTGGTTAGTGGTGCTTGGTTTTGTTGGAATTAAAACTTTAAAGAATTATGAAAACCCAGTCATGGGAATTACTGCGCTCACACAAGTTTTTCTCGGCTCAATGGTATTAGGCGTTTATGTGTTGGGTTATAAAATAGGTAGCAATCCTTTCATTCTACTACGCGATGAAATGGCAGCGGCTCCCATTTTTCAACGACCAAATTATTTAGAATTTATTCAAGATGGCAACGGCTTGAATCCGCTTTTGCAAAATTATTGGATGACAATTCACCCGCCTGTTCTCTTTTGCGGTTTTGCATCGGTTACTATTCCGTTTGCATTCGCTATTGCAAGTCTATTGCGCAAAGACTGGGACGGCTGGGTTAAACCCGCTATGCCTTGGGTTTTGTTTTCAGTAGCGGTTCTCGGCACAGGAATTTTAATGGGTGGTGCATGGGCTTACGAATCGTTGAGTTTTGGTGGCTTTTGGGCATGGGACCCTGTAGAGAATATGAGTTTTGTTCCCTGGCTAATGGTGGTGGCAGGTTTGCACACACTCGTAGTTTATCGGTATACCAAACATTCGCTCGTGAGCACATACGTGTTTTTTATTCTCGGTTTTGGTTTCGTTCTCTATTCTACTTTTCTTACACGCAGCGGAATTTTAGGTGATACTTCGGTGCATGCCTTTACCGATTTAGGAATGACGGGGCAACTTTTGCTCTATATGTTTTTCTTTTTGGTGCTTTCGTTCACATTGCTTTTCATTCGCATTTTTAAAAAGCAAATTCCTGCAGTTGAAAAAGAAGAAGTGTTACAGAGCCGCGAATTCTGGATGTTTATAGGCACACTCGTATTGATGCTTTCTGCTGTTCAAATGTCATTCACCACTTCTATACCTGTTTGGAATATTTTGTTTTACGACCAGTTTCATTTGCTCAAAGAAAAAATTGCACCACCCGAAAATGTAGTTGCCCATTACAATGGCATTCAGATATGGCTTGCCATCCTTGCAGGGGTACTTACTGGTTTAACTCAGTTTCTTGCTTATAAGCTTTCGAAAGTTCCGGGCACGGCTAAGTGGGCTGCTTATTCATTAGGGCTTTCGTTTGTTCTTGCCATTATCATTTCGCTTGTTTTTAAAATTGATTTCACCGAGCAACACGTAATTGATTTGACTTCAGTTTCTAAATCGCTTTTTTTGAAATTTCCTTTTATCTCCACTTACTTCCTGTTCTTGCTAGCTGCTTTGTTTGCCATACTTGGCAATTTTTCCTATTTGGTTTTTGTGATTAAAAACAATTGGAAACTGAGTGGCGGAAGCATTGCACACTTTGGTTTTGGTATTTTCCTATTGGGTGTTTTGATTTCGCAGGGTAAAAAAGAAATTATTTCTATCAACCGAACCGGAGTAAATTTTGGAAGCCAGTTTAAGATGAATGAGAAAATGGAAAACGTTTTGTTGCTCAAAGATTCCACTTTGCTTATGGGTGATTATCGCATTACCTATTCAGGAACCAAGGAAGAAAAACCAAATAATTTTTATCAGGTAAATTACAAACGCATTGATTCTGCCAGTGGCAAAGTGTTGGAAGAATTTACTTTGTTACCAAACGCGCAGTTGAATCCAAAGATGGGATTGATTGCCAACCCTGACACGAAACATTACTGGACCAAGGATGTGTTTACACACGTTTCATCGGTGCCGGATAACACAAATTTGAAGGACACTACTATTATATTGGAAGCAGCGGTGAACGATTCTTTCTTTACCAAAACTGCCTTGCTTGTAATTCAATCGTTGAATTCGAATCCAGTTTTGCCAAACGATTTTGACAAGTCAGGAAAATTATTGGTTGGAATAAACTTGTTGGCGAAAGATGAAAACAGTAAAACCTATTCAGCGCAACCTGTTTTTATCATTGATATGGCAAACGAAAATTCAATCAGTTCAATACCTTCAGAAATAAAAGAGTTAGGACTAACCGTTGATGTAACTAAGATTGACCCGCAATCGAAAAAGGTGACACTTGCAATTCGCGAAACCGAAAAGCCGGTTGACTTTATCATTATGAAAGCTATTGTGTTTCCTTACATCAATTTGGTTTGGTTAGGCGGTATTCTAACTTTTCTTGGTGCTTTTGTAAGCATGCTTCGAAGACGAAAGGAGTTGGTCCTTTCTTCTTTATAGAATTAAAAACAAAACACTCTGGTAACGGATGTGCGTAACACAAACGCCATCTATTCCCTCAAAAATTCTTAAATAACTTCATTCGCCTTTGCAATAAATAGCGTATTCTACAATGCGCATTTTGTAACGTGTAACCATGCAATTGTATCGTGTTAAAATCAAAAACATTATATGAAACAGCAGCGTAATCGTGAGAGTAAATTACCATCACTCAAACGAAATACCATGTCAACTCATTTGAATAATACAACCACCACACCAGGTGATGTGTCGGCACAAACTACAAACGTGCAACAAAACATTGCGCAAAATCAAGAGCCGCTAACTTATGTAGTAGAAGATGACAAAGCCAATAATTTTTTATGCAAAATGACTTTAGAAGATGTAGGTATTTCGAACATACGCACCTTTTTGCGTGCCGATGCCGCGCTTGCAGATTTGAAACAAATGGCAGATCGCAACGAAAATTTTCCATCACTAATTCTTTTAGATATCAATATGCCTTCTATGGATGGTTGGGGTTTTTTAAGTGAGTTCCGTAATTTTCCGGCAGAAACAAAAGCAAACACTACGATTTACCTTTTCTCCACTTCAGAGCATCCGCGCGATATGGAAAAAGCAAAAATGTTTCCCGAGGTTTTAGATTTTTTGGCCAAACCGCTGTCAGAAGATGTTGCAAATAGTTTGAAAGAAAAATACTTTAGCCTCCCGAATCCTTAACCGGATTTGAAGGCATGCAACAAAAACCATTTCTACTACTCACATCATTTCTATTCCTTTTTTCTTCTTGTAATTATTTCTTCAACACTAAATTGCCAGTTTATGGTAACAAAACTGTTTCACCCAGTGGCGATAGCGTTGATTACATACTTCCGGTTTTCAGTTACCTTGATCAGGATAGTAACACGGTTGATGCTTCGGCCGTTCATAATAAAATTTTTGCAACAGAATTCTTTTTCACTTCCTGTCCTAGCATTTGCCCAAAAATGCAGCAGCAGATGTTGCGCTTTAATGAAAAGTATAAAGACAATCCCGATGTCATCATTCTTGCTTTCACTATTGACCCGCAAAGAGATTCTATTGGCAAATTGAAATCTTATGCTAACAAACTGAATATTGAAAGCAGTAAATGGCATTTGCTCACAGGCAACAAAGATTCCATTTACGCCCTTGCCGAAAGTTTTTTAGTAAGTGCTGCTGAAGATGCTGATGCGCCTGGCGGACACATTCACAGTGGCAATTTTATTTTGGTTGATAGGCAACGCAGATTACGCGGTTATTATGATGGCACTAAAGAAGAGAGCGTAACCAAATTGCTCGATGAAACAGATTTACTTTTAAAAGAAAAGTAGAACAGACCGGTGAAAGCAAAACGAATTCTACAGATTATTGCTCCGTTTACGATGGTTATTGTCATCGTTGTTTTTGTGTTGAACATAATTGCACATGGCAGTATTCAACACCCGGGTAAAAGCAGTTATCAAAGCCGATGTGCGCAATGCCATGGCGATAATGGTGAAGGAATTAAAGTATTGATTCCACCGCTTCTGCATTCAGATTTTGCCAGAAATAATTTTGATTCCATTCCTTGTTGGTTGAAGAATGGAATTACACATAAAATTTTGGTGAATGGAATTGAATACGAACAACCCATGTATGGTTTAGATATGGACGAAATTCAAATTGCCAATGTGATGAACT
>JAPLES010000053.1 GCA_026391075.1 Bacteroidota bacterium
ACCCTCGTGAAACAGCAAAAAACACCTTCATTTAACCAGTTAACTTTGGTGGCCTTCTTTACCGCGGAATAGGTGGACTTGTATACGCGGAATATCCAACCAATAGGCTCACCACTGTTCCAAGTTTCGAAACTTGCGTTTGGCATTTGAGTTTGTGCAAAAATTAAATTGACTAACAATAAACCGAAAACAGTAAGGGTGTATATTTTTTTCATTTTTAAAATTTTTGCGAATGTAAAAAGGTTTGCCGAAGCGGAAAGCGATAAACTACAATGTTGCAGAATACCGCCCCTCAACTATTCACTTTACGCGGCCAGGCGTAAAGAAATACTCGAAGACAGTGAGTCCCAGTTGAAGTTGTTATAAAAAGCAGCTTGATTAACAACTCTCACAAGTTGCTATTTGTATAGCACAACTTTCACTTTTTTATTCAAGCATTGAAACCTTTAAAACACATCATCGTATAGAATGGGTAATAACACTAAAATCAACGATTATGAAAACTCCTTCTACATTCAGCAAACTTACAGCAGTAGCATTTGGTTTACTACTTTTTGCATCGTGCAGCAAGACAGAAGATGCAGGTCTAAGCAATATAACCTCTGAAAGGAAAGATAACACACAGGCACTCACTATGAGCGAAACGGTTATTTCTTCTGATCTGGTTTTGCAAGATCGTGTAAACGGTGTTGACTATATTATTTCAAATAATATTCAAATCAACGCAAACCTTACTATCAAGCCGGGCGTTACCATTCAGTTTGCTGATGGGGCAGGTTTACAAGTAAATGAAGAAGGTTCTATTACTGCAGTGGGTGCGACTGGAAACATTATATACTTCACTTCTAAATCGGGCAAGCGCTCAGCATGGAAAGGCATCACCATATTAAGCAATGGTGGAAAAAATGTTCTCTCCTATTGCAAGGTTGAACATGGCGGTGCTACAAATTCATTTGGTAATGGAAATGTGATTATAGGTTCAGGAACTAACACGGGTTCAATTGAAATAAGTAATTCAGAAATTACAGCAAGCGGGTCAAACGGAATACTTCTTTCTGAAGGTTCTAAATTGGTTGGCTTTGTGGGCAATAACATTCATACCAATTCAGATTTCCCGGTAAGCATGCATGTAACCGATGCTATGAACATGGATAATGCAAATCAATACAGTAACAACGGAAAAGAATTTGTTCAGTTAACGGGCAATGCGTCAACAGTAATTACTAAAGATATTATGTTGGTAAAAACTACCGAGCCTTTTTTAATCAGCGGCAAAATTGTTGCAGGAAATAAATTCTGCATAGCTGCCGGTAGCCGTGTATATATGGATTATGCAGCAGAAGTAGTAATTGATGGTGTTGCAGGCAATGGTTCTTTCTGCGCAATTGGAACTTCGGCACAACCTATTTTTATCTCATCTATTTTCAATGGCACCGGAGTTTGGAACACGATTCGCTTTCGTTCTTCTAACTCTACCAACAACAAAATTGAATTTTGCACTATTAGTGGTGGTGGTTTAAATACTGAAAGCAATGACGGTATGTTAAGCGTGGTAAATGACAATGGCGGCTCTACAAACATTGTAGTTCGCAACAGCAATATCATCAACAGTGCAGGAACAGGAATCTTTATTCAGAATGCTAACTCAGAATATAACAAGGATATTATTTCAGCGAACACTTTTTCGAACAACGTGAAAGGAAACGTTCACTTCGAATAAGAAAGAGTTTATCTCAATCAAAAATGGCTCCGCTACGCGGGGCTTTTTTTATGCCTACTAAAGAGAATAGAGGGAGCCAAATCCCTTGCAATTTATGCATGGTTTCGCTGAGCATACGGCATACTGATTTGGGAGATTGATTGGCCAAAAATCATAGTCTTTTACCTGAACCATTTAAGCCGTAAGATTACTCAGGTTTTTCTTCACCGTTTCCCATTCATCATCTATAATGCTGTAGATAGCAGTATAGCGGAAAGTTCCGTTCTCCATTAACCGTTGCTTACGTAAAATTCCTTCGAAATGTCCGCCAATTTTCTCAATGGCTTTGCGCGAACGCATATTGGTAGAAGTAGCTTTCAACTGCACACGAACAGTTTTAAGTGTTTCAAAACAAAAGCTCAGCAAGAGCAATTTGCACTCCGTATTCACGCCTGTTTTCCAAAAATCCTTTATCAACCACGTTCTGCCAATTTCTAATTGACGGTCGATCACATCCATGTCATATAACATGGTAGAGCCGATCAGCTTTTTTGATTCCTTATGGTAAACAACGAATGGATAATGAGTTCCTTTTTCTCTTCCCGTCAATGCAGCATCGTAAGAAGGAATAAATTTTTCGGGGTCTGAATAATCCTGAGGGTAAAATTCCCATAAGCTTTTGTCATTTGTCAATGGCAGAAGTTCTTCATAATGTTCGCGTTCCAGCGGACGCAACTCAACGGTTTTTCCAACTAAAATGGTGGGATGTTTAATCCAATTATTCATAAAGCTAAAATAGAGTTTGTTGCTTATGTTTCGAGGCAAAAAACTTATGCATTTCTGATATTATTGCATTCTAAAATTCTGAAACGGTTATGAAATATTTCTCTCCCGCATTTTTCAAATTTCTAGATGAACTTGCAAAAAACAACAACAAAGAATGGTTCGATGCGAATCGGCATCGTTATGAAAGTGATGTGAAGCAACCGTTTAGAAAACTGGTAGAAGATTTGACGGCTAAACTTTCAAAAGAAATTCCTGAACTCAATCAGCAGGTGCACAAAGCTATCTTCCGCATTAACCGCGATATTCGTTTTGCGAAGGACAAATCGCCTTACAAAAATAATGTAGCGGCAGTCTTCAGTCGCAAAGGAACACAGGATATTGATTTCCCTGGCTTCTATATTCATATCGGCTCAAAAGAAATTTTAGTAGGTGGTGGAAAGTATGAAGTAAGTAAAGAGCATTTGGCAAAAATTCGTCAGGAGATTTATTACAACAATGGCGGATTCAAAAAAATACTGAACGAAAAAAACTTTAAAGAAAAATACGGCAAGCTGGACGGAGAAAAAAACAAAGTGCTTCCTGCAGAATACAAAGAGTTTGAAAAGACACAGCCATATATAGCCAACAAACAATTCTGGTATCACACTACACTCACCCGAAAAGAAATCCTCAGCGATAAACTCGATACTGTTCTGCTCTCGTATTTCAAAGCGGGAATGAAAATGAATAAGTTCTTACTCGAAGCATTCAATAGTTAACCGCAATGAAATTACTTCTCTGCGCTTCTTCTCCTACTGATATTGAATCTTGCTTAAAGCATTTTGCAGTTAATCCCGAAAAGAATTCACCGCTGAGTTTTTTGTCGTCAACAAAAATTCTTCATCACGAAGTAGATATTTTAGAAACCGGAGTTGGTGTTTATCAAACCACTTACAAACTCACGAAGGTTTTATCGCAGCAGAAATATCACCTGGCACTCAAACTTTCCTTTGGCAATTCTTACAAAGAAGAAATTTCGGTTGGTCGTGTGCTCAATATCATCAACGAAAAGCCGGGTGATTTCGGAATGCTCAATAACGGAGAGTGGAAAGACCATTATGATTTTGGTTTACTGAAAGCAACGGATGAGCCGCAGGTACGTGGTGGTTATATCAATATGACCAATGCTTACATGAACGTATTTGCTTCGTTTAAAAAAGCGGTAGGCGTTACTGTGAACCATTACGCTGATGTAAACACCTTCCAAGTTCGTAAAGAAAAATACAAAGCCGATTGCGAAACTGGTGACGGACTTGGATTTGTTTATCCGTGCTTATTTGAAAAACAAAGCTTTTATCAATTGTGTTTCATTGAACGAAACCTTGTTTCAGGCGAAGTAGAATTTAAAAAAGCCAAAAACAGCATGAACGAAACATTGATAGATTTGATTCAGAAACTATAAACGCAAAAACAAATGACAAACGCAGAATTACTCGAACAATACCGCGAATGGAGAAAGAAGGAAGACCCGAAAACATTAAAGATGTTGAACAATGTTTTGGCGTTCGAAATATTTTTGGCTGGCAGATTGCCGATGGGATTTATTGCCGGTTTGAAAGTAAAATCGGTTGATGCCAACCAATGCCAAATCAATGTGCCTTATCGTTGGGTCAACCAAAATCCATTTAAGTCAACTTATTTCGCAGTGCTTTCTATGGCAGCCGAAATGAGTACCGGAATGATTGCCATGATGATGACGAACAATTCTAAACCTTCAGTTTCTATGTTAGTTACTCACCTCGAAGCTGATTTTGTAAAAAAAGCAACAGGCATAACCACCTTCACTTGTAACGATGGAAAAGCGATTAACGAAACAATCGAAAGAGCAATTACCACTCAGCAAGGTCAGGCATTTTCAGCAACTAGTGTTGGCACTTCTGCCAATGGCGAAGTAGAAGCAAGGTTCAAAGTAGAGTGGAGTTTCAAAATGCGCAGTAACAAGTCCAAATAAACAAAGCGGGCCTTACGGGACCCGCTTTTAGCTTGTTCATTAAATCTTAAAATTATTTTGCCATTGCCAAGTTACCACTGTTTACGGTAGCAATAGGAAGTGTTGTTTCGTTTCCTTCAGCATTAATTGCTTTTACACGGTAGTAAGTCAAGTTGCTGTTAATTTGAGTATCGGTATAAG
>JAPLES010000023.1 GCA_026391075.1 Bacteroidota bacterium
CTGACTCACGACCTCCTCCCGGTCCTTTTACAAACACTTCTACTTTTCTTAAGCCTGCTTCATGAGCAACCTTAGCTGCTTCTGCCGCTGCCAACTGTGCGGCATACGGAGTATTCTTTTTAGAACCTCTGAAACCAACACGTCCTGCTGAGCTCCAACTGATAACCTGACCATTCATATTGGTAAAAGAAATAATGATGTTGTTGAAAGTGGCATTGATAAATGCTTTACCTTCTGCATCTACTTTTACTACTCTTTTCTTTGCCTTTGCTTTTGCAACTGCCGATGGTTGCTGAGCCGTTTGTTGTTTTGCCATTTTTGGATTTATCTTTTGTTTATCGTCTTATGTCTAAAGTCTATTACTTAGTAACCATCTTCTTATTAGCAACCGTCTTACGTTTACCTTTTCTGGTTCTCGCGTTGGTTTTAGTTCTTTGTCCCCGAACCGGAAGACCTTTACGGTGACGAATGCCACGGAAAGTTCCAATATCCTGCAAACGCTTGATGTTCTGTTGAACTTCTCCGCGCAATTCACCTTCTACTTTCAGGTTATCTGCCATAAAACGGAGAATGCCGTTTACCTGCTCGTCTGTCCAGTCCTTTACTTTAGTGTTAAGGTCTATATTATTAGAGCTAAGAATTTTTGCTGCTGTGGTTCTTCCGATACCATATACATAGGTAAGGGCAATTGCGCCTCTTTTGTTCTTTGGTAAATCAACACCTGAAATACGTGCCATGAGTTAGGATATTTTTTTGATTAGTTATTGGATGACAAATTACCCTTGACGTTGTTTGAATTTCGGGTTCTTCTTATTAATGACAAACACAACACCTTTGCGTCTTACAATTTTGCATTCCGCACTTCTCTTTTTTACTGATGCTCTTACTTTCATTTTTTAGTTCTTTACTTGTATCTAAAAGTTATTCTTCCTTTATTCAAATCGTAAGGGCTCATTTCTAACTGCACTTTATCGCCCGGCAAAATCTTTATATAATTCATTCTCATCTTCCCCGAAATGTGTGCTAACAACTCATGACCATTCTCTAATTTCACTCGGAACATTGCATTGCCTAAGGCTTCTGTAATTGTTCCATCTTGTTTAATTAAATCCTGTTTTGCCATGAAAAAACTGTGTTAAATACACTACGCCCTTAAAAAGGGAATGCAAAAGTATTATTTACGAACACAGTTCCAAATATTTGGTGGAAAAATTCTTGGGCGAGGAAATCGGGCGAGTTTGGATAGGAGCATTGGCTGTTTTCTATCGCTGTATTACTAACTCCATTATTTCCTTGTAAGCATTGAGAATAGCCACTTGTATCCAACCAAGTTCCAAAATTCGTATCCGGTATACTCACCCACTGCGCCTTGCAATTGCTAATTGAAAATTGAAGAAGTAATAATGAAATGCAAATGCGGAGGAGATGTTTTTGCATAGAGAGTGAATGTGTAGTAAAAGTAAGTGCTTAATTGAAAAGAAGAAAAATAAGTTTTTGCAGCAGCATACAATTTTTCATTCTGTTTTAAAATTGTTTTACTTTGTAAAACAAAATCAGGAAACATGAAAGGTGTTGATGTAGTTACGGACGAAAAGAAAAACAAAAAATACTTGCAGATTGATATTGCGAAAGTGCAGAAATACAGCGATGCTATGTGGGAAGACCTCTATGATGTGCTCATAGCCAGTTTAAGAAAAGGTCAACCGTCAAGCAGTTTAGCGGCTGTGGAAAAACGCCTGATAAAAGCAGGAAAATTATAAACCATGTTTGCTGTTCGCATTCTGCGCGATGCTGAAAAAGACTTAGCTAAAATTCCAACTTCGACTTTAAAGAAAATATTTCCTGCTATTAAAGCACTTGCTGTTAATCCCCGTCCGCACGGTTGCAAAAAACTAAAAGGTATGGAAGAATATCTCTGGCGTATTCGTGTTGGCGATTACCGCGTTGTTTATTCTATTGACGATGAAATTAAATTGGTAGAGGTGCGGAAAGCAGGACATAGAAAAGATATTTACGAATAGTTACTTACCGCTTTACCCCTCTCACCTCATACATCCCCACCACCTTAAACACATCGGGCAGGTTTCCGGCAATGTAGTTGTCTTCGTTGTGTTGTGTGGCAGTGTGAAAGCCCGAAACCTTTTCAAAATTATCATGTGTGTAAGATACGGGCTGAATGATTTCTGTTTCAAAACCTGCTTTACTTAACATGGTTCGCATCCCTGTTGGAGAATTTTGCTGCGCGGTAAATTTGAATTTGTAAAACTGATTGATGTTCTCCAGAATTTCTGCAAAGCGATTTTCGGTTAAGCCATTCAAAGATTCATTCACTAAATAATCCTTGATATAAACAAAGCCACCGGGCTTTAAAACCTTATACGCTTCGCGTAACACCTGTTCGTAATGATACGCATGGCAAAACGATTCGAAAAAATAAATGCCATCGTAAGTTTGAGCAGGAAAATAATTCGACAGAAAATGAAAATCACCTTGACGCACCGTAACTTTTGACGAAAGATTTTGTTCCGCAATCTTCGTTTGTGTTATCGCGCGCTGCTCTTCATTAATAGTAAGCGCATCTATGCTTACGCCATAGTTCTCTGCAAAAAACAAAGCCGGTCCACCGAAACCGCTACCGGCATCAATTAGTTTTTGTCCACTTTTCAACTGCATGTTTTGCCCTAAGTAACGCAGCAAATCCTTTTCATCAACGGTTCGCGAACCCTGAATTACATCGCCCAAATAAGTTTGGTAAGTCTTATTATAGGTATCGTAATGCGCACTCACTTTGCCTGTGTGCCTGCCAATAAAATAGTTGCGGAGAAAGTTCGGCAGCTTCATAATTTCTGAAGCAGGGTGTTATAGCATTGCGTAACCGGAAAGTCGGGCACCGTAAAATTAAAATTCTTAATCGCGCTGTTCGCCACTTCTACATTCGCATTGCTCGAACGATAATCATCGGTATTAATAGTGGGCAGCTTTATCAGTTTCAACTGAAAGCCAATGCTCTCGCAAAGTTTGATGTATTCATGCAAAGCGAGGTGAGTAAAAATGCGCATGCTGTCCGTTTCGCTTTGCAGTGTCTTCTTAAATGCTTCCTCGCGACCTGCAGCATTCTTCCAAAGCACAAAATGATATTTAATGAAAAGAAAACCACCGGGCTTTAAAATATCGAAGGCATCGCGCAATACTTTCTCTTTATCATACACATGCTCAAACGATTCAAGAAACATCACCATATCGAATGTTTCATTCGAAAAAATATTTTTCATGAAATGGAAATCTGCCTGCTGATAATGCAGATTTCCCTTGGTTGATTTATCTCCATAAGTTTTTTGTGCGGTGGCAAATTCAGTTTCGCTAAAAGTAATTGCCGTTACATCGCAATTCCTTTTCTGTGCCAGATAAGCAGCAAAGGCACCAAGCCCGCAACCAGAATCCAAGACTTTCATACCGTCACTCACACCGGAATCGCGAATAATATCTTCATAAGTTTCCGCAATATCTGTAGCACGGTAACTCTGCACCGAGTTATCAGGAAAGGTAATTACCTGATGCACGCGGTTGTAAAAATCCGCCACCTCCTTCGATATACTTTTCAGTTTTTCTGTTTCGCTCATTGTATTTTTTGCAGCACCGATTCCAAAACCGGTTTTAAAATTCCCGGCATCACCACCGGAATTAAATTCTCTTTCCCTTCCGAAATTTTAAGTGTAATCAGCTTGTCAATTTTAAGGAGCACTTTCTTTTCGCCCACAAACCTAAAGTTTACGGCATACATTTTTTCGTTGAGTAAATCAGCAGGCACAATAAATTCAATTCTGTATTTGCCCGGCTCAATAGTGGTTGAAATATTCTTTTGTTGCAGAGTAGATGAAGTAAAAGCGATCACACCCGTTATATCACAAACCTGAACACTAAAACTTCCATTGATTGCTTTTGGAATTTCTGCTTCGCAAAAAATGCGGAACGCTTTTTTATTGCTGATGCCCTCGGCTTCTTCCGCATAATCTGCCAAACCGTAATTCAGCATTTTAATTTCTTCGGTAGAAGGAATTTCTTCCTTGTTCTTTAAATGGAAATGCCTTCCACCTTCAAACGAAAAATATTCAGGAATAGCAATCGTATAATATTTCTGAATCGCATCGCTGGTTCCGGTGTCGAGAATCTTTCCATTCTCCATCAAAACAATGCGATTGCATAAAGAAGAAATCTCAGTCAGATTATGGCTTGCAATCAAAAGTGTTTTGCCCTGCGCAATCAAGTCTTCAATTTTGGTTTTGCACTTCATTTGAAAATTCGCATCGCCTACGTTGATGACTTCGTCAATCAAATAGATATCTGCTTCCAGACAGGTAATAATCGAAAAAGCTAAACGCAGATACATGCCCGCGCTGTAATTCTTCACGGGCTCCTCAATAAAATTCTCCACTCCGCTGAAATCAACAATCTCCTGATATTTCTCTTCAATCTTTTCTTTGGTGAAATTGTAAAGCGAAGCCGAAAGAAAAATATTTTCTCTGCCCGAAAGTTCAGGATGAAAACCCGCGCCAACATCTAAAATAGAAACGGGCTTACCATAAAAATTTATTTCACCGCTATCGGGCTGCATAATGCCACTTAGGATTCTAAGCAGTGTAGATTTACCTGCTCCGTTTCTTCCTATGATACCAACTGCTTCTCCTCTATTTACTTCAATAGAAATATTATCGAGTGCCAGAAAAAGTTTAGCAGAATTTTTCTTCGATGAAAACAAACCCGCAATGTTTTCCTTCAAACTATCAGCGCGGTTTTCATGAATCTGAAAACTCTTCGAAACATTTTTTATTTCTAATGCTAACTCGCTCATGATGCTTTATAAATGGTCAGCAATAAATTTTTCATTCCTCACAAAAAACACAAGCCCGCTCACGAACAAAATAAAAGCCAAAGCGAACGAAACCAGAACCTGCATTTCGTTCACCGCAGTGCCTATAAATATCCAGCGATACAGCGCAATCACGTTCGCCACAGGGTGGAAATAATAAATGAAATTGAACTGCTGCGGCACTATCGTAGTTGGATAAAAAACAGGCGTAAGCCAAATTCCAAAACCAACCAAATAAGGAATGATATGATGCAAATCGCGAAAGCGCACCGTGAGTGCACTCAACCATATTCCTCCCGATAAACCTGTAATTACATTGGCTAACACAACCAATGGAAGAAAAACAATGCGCCACGAAAACGGACAGCCCATAATCAGCATCAGTATCACCAGCAGCACAATTGAAATACTAAACTCAATCAGTCCCGTGAGTGCTTTTGAAAGCGGCAGCACCAAACGTGGAAACTGAATTTTCTTAATCAACTGCTGATTATTCATAAGCACCGTACCCGCCTGACCTATCAAGGAGGTAAAATAAAACCAACCGATAATTCCGGTGAAAGCAAAAACAGAATAAGGCACATCGAGATGCAGCGGCATTACGCGCTGAAAAAAGAAACTGAAAATAATTAAACCCGTGAGGGGTTGAATCACCGACCACAAAAGCCCCAGATAAGTTTGTGCATACTGCACTTTTAAATCGCGCTTAGCAAAGGTGTAAATCAAATGCCGCACCTTCCACACTTCGCGCAGGTAAGTAAGGAGTGAACTATTTCCCCCACGAATAGTTTTATAAATGCGTTGTTCCACTTAGTGTAAGAGTAACGAAAAAAATGTCGCTATACATACTAACTAGTTTTGCAGGAAGAAGAACGCAATCGTTCTTAAAGTTTCTTCTTACGCGCTTTGCATCACCTTTGGTGCTGCGTCTAAAATTTCTTTTTCGGCTTTAGCTGCAAAACGTTCGAAATTTTTGTTGAACGCCACCGCCAGTTCGTTGGCTTTAGTATCGTAAGCTTCTTTATTGTTCCAGGTGTTGCGCGGATTCAAAATTTCGGACGGCACATTTGGACAACTTGTTGGCATAGTAACACCAAAAACAGGATGCGTTTCAAATTCCACTTTATCTAAATTTCCATTGAGCGCTTCCGTTATCAAAGCGCGTGTATGCGGCAGACTCATTCTTTTACCCACACCATAAACACCTCCTGTGTAGCCCGTGTTCAGCAACCAAACGCGAATCTTTGAGTTGCGCAATTTTTCTCCAAGTAGCGAAGCATATTTAGTAGGATGCAACGGAAGAAATGGCGCACCAAAACAAGTGCTGAACGTAGTTTGCGGCTCTGTTACACCGGCTTCAGTTCCTGCAACTTTAGAGGTAAAACCCGAAAGGAAAAAATACATGGCTTGCCCCACCGTCAATTTTGAAATGGGAGGCAACACACCAAAGGCATCGTAGGTTAAGAAGAAAATATTTTTGGGTTCGCCACCTACCGATTTTGGAAGAGCGTTGTCAATGTAATTAATGGGATAGCTAACGCGCGTGTTTTCCGTTTTTGCTTTGTAAGCAAAATCAACCGTGTTGGTTCCTTCAATAAAACCGATGTTTTCTAAAATAGCACCCGGACGAATAGCGCGGTAAATATCGGGCTCTTTTTCAGCCGAAAGGTCAATTACTTTAGCATAGCATCCGCCTTCGAAATTGAAAACAGAATTTTTTGTCCAGCCATGTTCATCGTCACCAATCAATGGACGGTTAGGGTCGGCACTCAATGTAGTTTTTCCTGTTCCGCTCAAGCCAAAGAATAAAGCCACATCACCATCTTTTCCGCTATTAGCTGAACAGTGCATTGCCAGCACATTTTTTTCGTGCGGCAAAACATAATTCAACACGGTAAAAATTCCTTTCTTGATTTCGCCTGTATAAGCCGAACCGCCTATAATTGCAATCTTCTTCGTAAAATTTAAAATCGAAAAATTGTGTTGCCGAACGCCATCAGCCACGCCATCGCATTTTAAACCCGGTGCCTGCAACACTAACCAATCGGGTTCAATAGCATTCAATTCTTCTGCTTCAGGGCGAAGGAACATGTTGTAAGCAAAAAGATTTGCCCAAGGATATTCCGTCACTACCCGTACATTCAAGCGGTAAGCATCATCGGCACAAGCGTAGCAATCGCGCACAAAAATATCTTTGCCGGCAAAGTAGTTCACTAATTTATTGTAGAGATTATCAAAAACTTCAGAAGAAACAGGATTGTTGAATCCACCCCAATCTACACTGTGTTCGGTGTTCGAATCTTTAACTATAAACTTATCTTTTGGTGAACGTCCGGTGAATTCTCCGGTATCCACAGCAAGAGCGCCTGTATCGTTGAGCACACCTTGTTTTCTATTCAACGTTTCCTCCACTAATTTTTCAGGAGAAAGATTCCAGTACTGAGTTCCTGTATTTTTAATGCCTATAGTTTCGAGATTTGCATTCGGATTCTTGGGACCAACAACATTCATAATTCGTTATTTTTTGTTCTGAAAATTTTGGGAGCGCAAACCTAAATTATTCCGCTTAAAAAAATAGAGGATTATTTAGGTTCTATATTTGAGTTGATAAGATAACAGCGCAATGTATTGCGGTAAGTGAACTAGCGTAGTTTTTCTAAAGCACTCAAGCCATTTTTAATTTGTTTTAGCTTATGTCTAGCTTCTAGCATCTATAGTCTTTTTACTCCTTTTTCTTTTTTCCGCCATTGTTGGTTTTTATTCTTTGCGATACAAACAAAAATTTAGTGGGTTCGATTGCGTAAATAGAAAAAGCCGGCTCACAAGGAACGTGTTTGATTTTGGTTACATCTTTTCTACAAAACGGGCGCCCGTTGCACTCCCGAAAACATTGGAAGAAAAACGGAAGGCGCAGTAAAACAGATGGAACATTTTTTACTGCATTAGTTGTTTTCTTTTAGCAGTAATAATTTGAATGAGTGAACCGGCTGTTCCTGACCAACGCAAATGACAAATGCATTCGGGACGGGTCGGGTTAAGGATTGAACGGAAATCTTTTTTTGCTGCTTTGAGCAAAAAAAATTGCAGTGAAAGCCTGACCGCCTGCTTTGAGGCGGGAACACCCGAATGAATTTAAATCTGCGGTACTTGATTAAACCACGGCTGTGCTTTTTCTAATTGCGCGCCTAACTGAAAGAGGGTGGCTTCATCGCCAAGCGGTGCGGTGAACATGATTCCTATAGGTAAATTTTCGGAAGTCGAATAGAGCGGAACGGTCATGGCAGGTTGACCGGTGATGTTGGCGAGTGGCGCGTAGGGAATCCAACTGAAAGTTTGCTCTGCAATTTTTTCAATCATGCCGGTATAGCGGATGATGGATGAAATGCCCAGCGCATTTAAAATGCGAAGTGAAATTTCTTCGAATGGAGGATTGCTCATAGCGCCTATTTTAAATGGCCGCATGCCGAGTGTGGGCGTGAGGAGCAAATCGTATTGTTTGTGAAAGTCGGCCAGTTTGCGATTGACCTCGTTCCACTTGAGTTTTGCCAGCGCGAAAGCATTTGCAGAAAAAGATTTTCCTAGTTTGTAAAGCAGCCATGTGTTGGGCTCCACTTCGCTGCGTTGCGGTTTACGCCCGCGCTGTTCGCCAATGTAATCGAGCGTGGCAGAAGTTTCTCCGTAAACCATGGCGTATAGTAATTCGGTGAGCATTTCTTTTTTGTAAGGCAGTTCTACTTCCACCACTTCGTGCCCGAGCGATTTTAAAAGCTGCACCGCGTGCGCGATGGCTTTTACATTTTCTTCGTCCACCGGTTGGCTCATACCGGCAGGCATTTTTGTGGTGTAACCTATTTTTAGTTTGCGTGGTGTGCGGGTAATCTCGTGCATGAAAGGATGCTCGGGCGGTTTGATATGATAGGGGTCGCCTTCGTTGGAGCCGTGCACCAAATCGTAATAGAGTGCGCTGTCGCGAACGCTGCGCGAAACCAGTCCTTCGCAAACTGCACCGCCCCAGCCCTCACCGAAATATGGACCGAGTGTGATTCTTCCGCGCGTTGGTTTAAGGGCGAACAATCCGTTGCAACTTGCGGGAATACGAATGGAGCCACCGCCATCGTTAGCGCTTGCCATGGGCACAATGCCTGCGGCAACAGCCGCTGAACTTCCGCCACTGCTGCCACCGGTGGTGTGTTCGAGATTCCATGGGTTGCGCGCAATGCCAAGAAGTTTTCCTTCTGTCCACGGAGTTAAACCGAACTCCGGTGTGTTTGTTTTGCCGAAGATGACGAGACCTGCTGCCAACATTCTATCTGTAACTACAGAGTTTTCGGTGGAAATAAAATCTTTCAGAATTCCTGAGCCACAAGTGTAGCGCGTGCCTTTTAATTGTGGACCTAAATCTTTGATGAGATATGGAACTCCCGCAAGCGGAGCATTAACATCTAAATTTTTTAATTGCTCTTTTCCTAAATCGTAAAGTTTGGTTACAACTGCATTTATTTTCGGGTTCACTTCTTCAGCTCGTGTGGTGGCAGTTTCGAGAAGTTCGATTGGTGTTACTTCTTTTTTCTTGATGAGTTCAGCAAGGGAGGTGGCATCGTGTTGGCGGTATTCGGAGAATTTCATGGTAGATTTTTTAGAGTTGTTTAAATGCAAAAGACAATGGAACGCTGATGACGCTGATTGTTATGATAAACGCTCATTTAAAAATCATTTTAATACTGATAATCATGATGATAAGCGTTCTATTCTATTTCTTAAATTTCTTTTCGTGAATCCATTTGAACAGACCGGAATATTTAACCGGGAACCAGCGCGCAATTTTATCAATCAGTTTCGCATCTATTCCAATTAAGATTCTCTCTTTCCCTTTTTTAATTCCGTTGATGATAATGGTGGCAGCATCTTCTGCTGTGGTGATAGCTACTTCATCAAATTGGTTCGCACTTTTATCTCCGTCTTTATAGTGAATTCCGTTGCGGGCAATGTTGGTTTTAATTCCTCCGGGGTGAACGCAAGATACTGTAACGTTTGTATCAGATAATTCCATGCGCAAGGCTTCGGTGAAACCGCGCACGGCAAATTTTGTAGTGCAATAAGGAACTTGCGTTCGCACTCCGATAATACCAAACACACTCGATGTGTTTACGAGATTAGCTTCTGGTCTTGAAATAAGCGTTGGAAGAAATGCTCGTGTGAAATGAATTACACCCCACATGTTTACATCAATTATTTTTTTGAGGTGCTCGTCTTTAACTTCTAAGAATTCAATTTCGCCAAGAGCCATTCCGGCATTATTGAAAAGCACATCTACATATTTCTCTTCTGACAGATATTTTTCTTTGAAAGTATAAATCTGTTGTTCGCTTCCCGAGTCAACTACGTAGCTTTTACATTTCCCACCTTTCGAAATTATTTCGTTCTCAGTTTCCTTCAACGTTTGTGCATTGATATCAGTAATGAAAACTTCCGCGCCTTCATTCGCTAATTGATAAGCAAGATGTCGGCCCATGCCTGATCCACCACCGGTAATAATTATTTTTTTGTTGTTGAAGTTTTTCATGCGTGAGTTTGTTGTTTAGGAAATGGTCCAACTTTACTAATGTGATAATCGGGATAATCTTTTGTATAGTAATCGAGAATATTGCGGTCGCTTGAGTCGGGGAAAAGTTGGAAGATGATTCGCAGTTGAATCCACATGTAAATCTTTACGCCATAACGATACACGAAATTAGGTTTTGGAATGCGCAGTGTTTGCAACAGAAAATCATCGAACAGGCTGTAGTAATATTGTGTGCCGCTGTATTTCATAAACGATGGGTACCAACGCTCGGCAAATTCAGCGGCAAGTGCTTCGGCAATTTTTTTGCCTTCATCACTATACCCGTAATTCTTCTTTTCAAAATCTTCATACCATTCATACAGTTTCTTTTCATCTTCCGGAATGGAGGTAATGCTCATCATCTCTGCCATTCGCTTCCACATATTATACACTGCGTGAAATTCTTTTTTTGAAAACAAATCTCTGTTGCAAAGAAAAATGGCGTTGCGTTTTGGTTCGCAAACAATAGTGGCAAGCGTGTAAAGATTTTCTTCGTTGGCAATTTGAAAATGGCTGTGAATGAAGTTGAGCAATTCAATGGCTTCGCGTCCTTCGTTCTTATCGCCATGTTTGTAAAACTCTCCAAAGAAAATCAACGTGTCGTTGTTGCGCTTTCGGGTGTTGGTGATAATTCCCCCTTTGCCACCTCGATATAAAACTTTCGCTATAGATGGAACAGCCGCTTGCCGTGCGAACGCCACTGAAAAAATAGAATGGGTAAAAAGCGGAGTGCCGTAACGAACTTCAAACGCGAGGTGCGCAATTTCGTGTGCGTCTTTATCGGCATCGAGTTTTGCAATTTTTTTGCGCGCCCAAAATGGGTTGAGGAAATTCATAAGTGGAATGGAAGAAAAGAAATTTTATGCGGGAAGCGAAACATGAAAAACAGATCCGTTCGGTTTGTTTTTTTTCACCCATATTTTTCCATGATGACGATCAACTATTTTTTTGCAAATGGTTAATCCAATTCCGGTGCCGCTATATTTTTCGCGCGGATGAAGGCGTTGGAAGATTTCAAAAATTTTAGTCTGATACTGTTCAGCAATACCAATTCCGTTATCAGAAAAGCTGATCGTAATATGCGCTCCTTTTTTCGATGCTCGAATATTTATATCGGGTATTTTGTTTTGGTTGTACTTAATGCCGTTTGCAATCAAGTTCATAAACAACTGAAACATTTGCGTTTTGTCAGCAGAAATAATTGGCAACTTTCCGCAATGAACACGTGCATTTTTTTCTGTGATAATTGCAGACAGATTCACCACTGCATCTTTAAAAACCTCGTTCAGGTTTACATCGGTAAAAGTTGTTTCAGATAAGTTGATGCGTGAAAGATTCAGCAGATCTTTTACTAATTCATCTAAGCGCTTAGTGCCGGTGATGATATAGTTGAGATATTCGCGACCGGTGCGGTCAATTTTATTTTCACAATGTTTTTCCAGCAGGTTGACAAAGCTGGTAATGGTGCGCAGCGGCTCTTTCAAATCGTGCGAAGCTGCGTGTGCAAACTGCCGCAATTCAGTATTCGACATCTCGAGGCGATGAATATAGCTGGCAATTTCAAAATTTTTTAGCCGGTCAATCATCGCGTTCTTTTCCATCAACTCCATATCGTAACGGGCAGTGGTATCGTTGTATGCTTTTTCCAGTTCGTACCGGTGAAGTTCTTCGTGCAATAAAATATATTCTGCCTGACAAGTAACGGCTTTCTCGAAATTCTTCGTGTGTTTATAGCATCTGCTCATAGCACTCATTAGCGAGGCCAATTCAATTTTACTTTTTGTTTTACGAAGTATTTTTTCTGCATCGCTTAAATGAACAATGGCTTCTTTAAATCTTCTTTTATCCATCAATGCATTGCCAATGTTAATGTAAGAAATGGCAATAGGAATCGGATTGCCTGATTTTTTTCGCAACTGCAAACTCTTCATTAAATAGGCTAATCCTTCATTGAATTTGCCTGTTTTAATTTTAATGGTGCCTATGTTGTTGCTTGCTAGATAAACGCCTTCTTTATCATTCTCTTCTTCAAATGTTTTTATGGCCAGCAACAAAAGCTCCATTGCTTTTTTTGTATTGCCGGCATAAAAATGGTAAACGCCCATTCCGTCATAGCATCGTGCTACACCGGTGAGCATATTTATTTGCTGATAATATTTTTGCGACTCTTCTAAAAACTCTTTCCGCAAATGAATGGTTTCTACACTTCTATTTAAAATGGCGAGGTTGTAATAAAGGTCGGCCACATCTTTTATTTCCTCCTTTTCTTTTTTAGAAATACTCAACAAAAAGTTGAGTGCATTTTTGTAATTGTCCTGCGCTTTGCGCAACTCACCCAGATAGAAGTAATTTACTCCCATCGTTTTGAATATTTCAGCCAGCTCACGCTTGGTTTTGAAAGCCGCTTTAAATTGAAGTGCCTTTTCGCAATGATTGAGAGAAGTAATATAGTCGGTGCGTGCTCGACAAAAGTAAATAGCAAGTTGTAAATGTGCTTCGCCAATATTTTCCTTTCTGTCAAACTGAATTGCTTTTTCCAGTGCCTGTCGAGCGCAGGTAAAGGCACGTTTATTTCTATCCTTATTATACAGTTCACTTAACTGCAACAAGGCACTAATAGCATCAGCCGGCTTAACAGAGCGGCTTGCTTTTTTTAAATCTTCAAGCTTTTTATTTTTTATGGTCACCATAAAAATCGGGTTACCCTAAAAGTAATATTTATAGAACGTAAAACACCAAGTACTAGTTTGAAAACAACAAGCTAATTCTTGTCATAAACAAAAAACTCCGAATGAATTCATTCGGAGTTTAAGTTTTTAAGAGTAAATTTTTTCTACCACTGCTTTGTATTTTTCGAGCACTACTTTGCGTTTTACTTTCATGGTGGGTGTCAACTCGCCTCCTTCAATGCTCCATTCGTTTTCCATGAGTTCAAATTTTTTCACTGTTTCCCAGTTACCGAAGTTTTTATTTTTTTCTTCGATGCAATCGCGGAAAAGTTTTTGCACTTCGGCATTCTTCGTTAGTTCAGCAGGAGATTTTCCTGTTATGCCGTGCTTAGTTGCCCAGTCAGATAAATTCAAAAAGTTAGGAACAATAAGTGCCGAAACAAAATTTCTGTTTTCGCCCACCGCCATAATTTGTTCAATGTACGGAATCTCCTTCATCTTGTTTTCAATCTGCTGAGGTGCTATGTATTTTCCTCCGCTGGTTTTGAAAAGTTCTTTTACGCGGTCTGTAATCTTGATATAGTTTGCTCCTTTGTAAGCAATAAATTTCCCAACATCACCGGTCTTTAACCAGCCATCGGCAGTAACTGTTTCGGCAGTAATATCAGGACGTTTGTAATAACCCATCATTACGTTCGGTCCCTTCGCCCAAATTTCGCCTTCGCCTTCTCCCATACCTTCGCGGTGGTCAAGCTTTACTTCTACCCCACTAATAACCACTCCCACCGTTCCGAATTTTATTCTTTCTAACGAAAACGGATTGATAGAAATAACCGGAGACGATTCGGTTTGTCCATAGCCTTCCATAATTGGAATGCCTGCACAGGTAAACACTCTTGCAAGCAACGGATTCAATGCAGCGGCACCGGTACAAATACCCATACACTCACCGCCTAATGCTTCGCGCCACTTTTTGTAAATGAGTTTGTCATACACTTTACGTTTCAAATTATCCATGAACCCGTATTCTTTTTCAACATCAAAATTTTGTGCAAAGTCAAGTGCATTTGCGTAGAGATTCTTTTTCCATCCATCTAAATTTGCTGCTGCCCCTTGTAATTTGATATAAACTTTTTCGAGCAGACGTGGAACTGAAGTAAAGAAATGAGGTCTCACTTCTTTCAAATTATCGGCAATGGTTTCCATGCTCTCGGCATAGTAAACCGAAACGCCTCGAACAATATAAGTGTAAACTACTACGCGCTCAAAAATGTGACATAACGGAAGAAAACTCAACACGCGCATGTTTTCATTCAAGGGCAAAATTGGAAGCACTGCTTTAATGTTGCTCACAATATTGTCGTGCGAAAGCATTACCCCTTTCGGATTGCCTGTAGTGCCCGATGTATAAATAATAGTAGCGAGTTGCGAAGGCTTCACCGCTGCTTTTCTTTTTTCTACTTCATTCAAATCACCTCCATCGGCCAAAGCAAGAAACTCGCTAAAGTGTTTGCAACCTTCTACTTTTTCGAAACTAAAAATCTCTTTCAGCGAAGGCACCAAAGGTTTTATGCTATTGATTTTTTGAAAAAGATTTTTGTCTGTAACAAATGCGTATTTGATTTCAGCATCGTTGAAAATAAATTTGTAATCGCTTTCGCTAATGGTGGGATACACAGGCACATTCACCGCACCGGTTTGTAAAATTCCTTGATCAACCATATTCCATTCCGGTCGACTGGTAGAAACTAGTGCGATTTTTTCATCGGGTTGTACTCCGAGTTTGAGCAAGGCAAGGCTCACTTTGTTTCCGGTGTCCACTAATTCCTGCGTGGAAATTTTTTTCCATTCATTGGCAATTTTACTGGCGAAGGCATCGGGTTGAGGAAAATCTTTTAGCTGCACATGCGGAATGTCGAAGAGACGGGTGTAGTCTGTCATGTCAAATAATTTTTGGGTTAGTGTGTGGCGTGAATATAGAAAAGAGAAGGGAATAGTTGGATGAAACTGCGCTAATGTAATTGCGAAAAACAACAGGCAAAGGTGGTTAGTTGCAATAAAAAAGCCTCTCCCATTTCTGAGAGAGGCCTTGCTATTTGTATGTATTGTTTAAAATGTAAAGCTTAGTTCTGCGAAGGTGGATCCAACAAAACCTTGCGGCTTAATTTGAACTTACCTGTTTTGTTATCAATACCAAGAAGTTTAACTTTTATCACTTCGTTTTCTTTCAATACGCCTTCTAAACTGTCAAGGCGCTTGTGAGAAACTTCAGAGATATGTAGCAAACCTTGTTTGCCTGGCATGAACTCAACAAATGCACCATAAGGCATAATTGATTTCACCGTTGCTTCATAAACATCGCCTATTTCAGGCACGGCTACAATTCCTTTTATCTTGCGCATAGCGGCATCAATACCTTCTTTGTTTGGCGAGAAGATTTCGATTTTACCTTGGTTTCCTACTTCTTCAATCTGAATAGTAGTTCCTGTTTCGCGTTGCATTTCTTGGATTACTTTTCCTCCAGGTCCTATGATGGCTCCTATGTATTCTTTCTCAATCATAATCATTTCCACACGTGGTGCATGTGGTTTGTAGTCTTCACGCGGTGCCGAAAGTGTTTTATTCATTTCACCAAGAATATGCAAACGTCCGCGTTTCGCTTGGTCAAGAGCTTCGGTCAATAATTGACGA
Source organism: Bacteroidota bacterium (assembly GCA_026391075.1). Classification (GTDB taxonomy): domain Bacteria; phylum Bacteroidota; class Bacteroidia; order Chitinophagales; family LD1; genus Bog-950. Next base: position 15,830 of record JAPLES010000023.1, read on the forward strand.
GAGAGACCTTTAATTTTAATATCCATTTGGCAAGCGGTAATTCCTTGTTCTGTTCCGCAGATTTTAAAATCCATATCGCCCAAGTGATCTTCATCTCCAAGAATATCGGAAAGAATAACATACTTACCGGTTTCTTCATTGCTAATTAATCCCATTGCAATTCCCGAAACCGCTTTCTTAATTTGAACACCAGTATCCATCAAAGCAAGAATTCCCGCACAAACAGTTGCCATAGAAGACGAACCATTTGATTCAAGAATGTCAGAAACAATACGAATGGTATAAGGAGTTTCTTTAGGCATAACTTTCGAAATTGCACGGTGCGCTAAATTACCGTGACCAATTTCTCTTCTGCCCACACCACGAGGAGTGCGCGCTTCACCAACCGAGAACGGAGGGAAGTTATAGTGCAACAAAAATTTCTTATCGTAATTAAAAATAGCTCCGTCAATCAACTGCGCATCTAATTTAGTTCCGAGAGTAACGGTAGTTAATGATTGCGTTTCTCCGCGAGTAAACAAAGCCGAACCGTGTGGACCTGGCAGATAACCTACCTCACTCCAAATGTTGCGAACTTCATCCATCTTACGTCCGTCAAGGCGTTTGTTCTGCGCCAACATTACATCGCGCACGGCATTGTATTCAACTCCGCCCCAATACATTCCTATTTGAAATGCGTTTTCTTTTTTCTCTTCATCAGTAAGTGTAGCGAGGAATTCTTCCTTGATAGCTTTGAATGCGGCACCACGAACTTTCTTGTCGTTGGTTTCTGAAGCTGCAACTATTGTGCATTTATCATAACAGAAAGCATTCAACTTTGCGCGTAATTCTTCGTTATGTTTTTCGTGCACGTAAGCTCTCTTCACCGTTTTCCCGGTCTCCGTTTGCAATTCATTCAGCACCTTCACTTGTGCTTTCACCGCATCGTGTGCAAACATAATTGCCTCTACCATATCGGCTTCGCTTACTTCATTCATTTCACCTTCTACCATTACAATAGATTGTTCTGAACCGGCAACTATCAAATCAATATCGGCTCTTTCTACGTCCGTTTTGTTTGGATTGATAACCAATTTTCCATCAATCTTCGCCACGCGAACTTCCGATATTGGACCATTGAATGGAATATCGGAAACTGCCAAAGCTGCAGAAGCGGCAAGACAAGCCAATGCATCAGGCAATTCATTTAAGTCACCGGATACAAGTGTAACCTGCACCACCACATTCGCATGATAATCTTCAGGAAACAAAGGACGAAGCGCCCGGTCAATTAAACGGCAAATCAAAATCTCATCATCCGTTGGTCTTGCTTCGCGTTTGAAAAAGCTTCCGGGAATTCTTCCCACCGAAGCCATGCTCTCGCGGTATTCAACCGTAAGCGGCATAAAGTCAACGCCATCTTTTGCATCTTTGTCGGCACACACTGTTGCCAGTAACATAGTGTTGCCATATTTAATCATAGCAGAACCGTCAGCTTGTTTAGCCAGTTTACCGGTTTCAATTTCTATTGTTCTTCCTCCTCCGAGGTCGATTGTCTTTTTAATAATGTTCATCTTGTTTATGTTTATTGTTATTTGATACTGATAATGGAAATACAAAAATCCACAGGCTGTGGTTCTTATTTTGTAACTCGTAATTTCTATTTTGTAATTCTCTTCGGTGGGTTGAAGGCAATTTGCCTTGTTTAGTTTTTCGTCAGGGTCCATCCCAAAACCTACCCGGACGTTTTCATCTATATTAAAGAGTAAAGGGATAGCGTTGAGCCATCCCTTTACAATTGTGTTATTTTCTGATACCTAATTTTTCAATCAACTTACGGTAACCTGTAAGGTCTGTTTTCATTAAATAGTTCAACAATCTTCTGCGTTGACCTACCATACGAACTAACGAACGAGTATTGCTATGGTCTTGTTTGTTTGTTCCAAGATGCTCACTTACGTGATTGATTCTCTGAGTGAACAAAGCTATTTGTGCCTCTGTAGAACCGGTGTTCTTTTCAGACCCACCATACTCTTTAAACAATGTCTTTTTTACTTCTGCGGTTACTTGCATGACTTCTTCTTTTTTAAATTGAGCGCGCAAAGATAACAGCGGTTTTTAAAAAACCAAACGTTCAGCCTTCTCCAAGCCCGAAACCTTATTCCTCCCCAAACTTCTGCTTCACTAATTTTAAAAACATCCGCACCGATTGCGATGTTTCTTCCCATTGATGTTTGTTGAATAATTCTGCACGCACATATTCTTTTGCATCCTCATAATTTGAAACCGAATCAATATGTTGAACCGCTTGAGAAAAATTATCAGAGTTCCCTTTGAACAATTCATTCACTAAAACAAACCGTTTATTCATATCTATAAGTTCTTTTAGTGGTTTGGTGGAAAGGTGTTTATGAATTTCTGTTTTGTTGCTTGTTTTAAGTTTCTCGTTCAACGAACCTGATGAAGGAATTTTTTCATTGATAGAATCTTTAGTTGCGATTAAGTTTTCGTTCGAAGAAACTACATGAAGCACGGGTTCGTTATTTACCTTGGTAATTTTGGGTTGTTCCTGTTTTAATTCTTTCCCTGCTTCTGTTTCTTTTACAAGACCACTTTTTAACCGCTCTACTTCTTCATATAAATTACGGATGGTCTGTTTCAACAAATCAAATTCGAGCGGTGTAAGCGATGAGGAATTTGTAAACTCAGTAATTTTATTCAACAATTCGGATATTTTTGGGCGCATTCTTTTCGATTTATAAACGCAAACATAAGCGGAAAGAAATAAACGAAGTCAACAGACACCAACTTCGTTTGTCAATATAATATTACGCCATGTTTATAGAACCACTTACAGGTAACACACGCAAAGGATGGATTGAGGTCGTATGTGGCAGTATGTTTTCGGGTAAAACCGAAGAACTCATAAGGCGCTTGAAGCGCGCAAAAATTGCAAATAAGAAAGTGGAAATTTTTAAACCGGGTATCGACACACGTTATCATGATGAAAATGTAGTATCCCATAATGCCAACTCCATTCGTTCCACTCCAATTACTCATTCCGAAAACATTTTGCTGCTCGCAGAAGGAGTAGATGTAGTGGGTATAGATGAAGCGCAATTTTTAGATGCTGAACTGCCACGGGTTTGCGAACAATTGGCTCAAAAAGGAATTCGTGTGATTGTTGCTGGCTTGGATATGGATTTTGAAGGCAAGCCTTTTGGTCCAGTTCCTCATTTGCTTTCCATTGCCGATTATATAACAAAGGTGCATGCCATTTGCGTAAAATGTGGCGATATTGCTCACTTCAGCTACAGAACTTCACAGGACAGGAACAAAATTTTACTAGGTGAAATGGAAAGCTATCAGCCCCGATGTAGAACTTGTTTTTACAAGGGCGAAGATGCGTAACTAAGCTCATCTTATCCTACTTGCTAAATGAATTGTCAGAGAATTGTCAATTTCTCAATTATTTTTTGTGATGCAGGGTTTTTTGTTTTCATTTGCCACTCTTAAATAAAAAAGCAGAATAATTTTAATAACCAAATTCAAAAACGTAAAACGGTACATCATGAAAAAGTTTTTTACACTACTTATGTTACTGACAGTCGTATTCTCTATGAATGCGCAACAGTCAATCACAAAAAACGCTATTAGCAAAGGCAATTCGCTGACTAGCCTTAAAAAAGACCCTTCTATGCATAGCAGAAGACAGGTTCAACCTTCAGCCAACAGAAATTTGCAAACAGCATTCGCTATTGATTATGTAAGCGTTGATGCGCTATATGCTCAGGCAATAGGTACCGATTTTTATTATGATAACGAATTCTTGCAAAATAATCGTTACAAGAACTCTGATTTTTTTACATTAACTACAGGAGCAATTAACTTTGATTCTCTTGAATATATTGACGCTACTTCGCAGTTGCCAACTTTTGTTCCGAGAGCAGGTACTACAATTACTCTGGATAGCTTGGATTTTATTTTTCAGCATACCAACGCATCTGGAACAAACGATACTATTCACTTAACTGTTTACGACAGAGATTCTTTTAAGGTGAGCAGTTTTACTTTGACTACAGGAAAAATCACTAACAATATTGTTTGGGATACTTTTATTGTGGTGAACCAAACCATTCCTACGAATTTTGGTGATGATGGTGCTGGTGGTTTTTTATTTACCGACTTAACTATCTATCCTAACAAAACCTTTGCAACCGGAAAAACTTTTGGTTTCAGATTTGAATTTAGTGGTGATACTTCTGATCATTTCTTCCCAATCACTAATTTCCGCGATGATTGTGGTAACGCTTGCGTAGCCGCACCAACCGCTGCAGATAATCCGTTGAACCTACCAAGCAGTTTGTACTATTTGAATTTGGTTACCTCGGGTGGAACAAACCTTTCTGGTATTAATCGCGTTGGATACGACTGTAATACAGATGGTATTGCAGGAACTCCTGGACAATGCGAAGAATTTGTTATTCAAAACTGGAGAGTTTTGCCTTTCGTAACTGCCGATGTAGCTTTAAGCGCATCGATAATTGCAGACTCGGTAAAAGGTTGTCCTGGAACCGTGCTTAACTTGACAGCTTTTGGTTTTGGTGCTGACTTTACCAACGGAACCTATTCTTGGTCTACTACTAGCGGTAGCTTGAGCGCACCAAGTGATCAAACAACTTCGTTGACAATTGCGGGAAACGCAGTTGTAACGGTAACAGTAACTGATGGTGGAACAAATTCTGCTACAGCTTCTGTAACTATTACTTCGAACGGAATTACAGTTACTATTACGGATGCAAATCCGATTACTTTGGCGTGCGGTGGAAGTTCTACTATTCATACAACGGTGGCGGGCGTTACAACCGGCAAAACTTATGCATGGAGCAATAGTTCTTTAACAACGGCTAGTCTTTTGGTTTCTACTTCGGGACACTACGTAGTTACGGTTACTAATAACAAAGGCTGCTCTGCAACCGCAGATATAAATGTGAATTATAACGGAGTTTCAAACAACGTTAATTTCAATACTCCATCTGGTGGTGCAAACTGTCAAGGGTCACCTGTTTGCTTTACAAATTTAGCTACTAATCAAACTGGTTGGAATCAAACTTGGGATTTTACAGGTCAAGGTGGTTTGGGCTTTACTAACTGCTACACTTACATTAGCCCGGGAGTATATAATGTTACTTTAACAATGGATAGTGCAGGTTGCACCTTCATTTCACCTTCACATTCAGTTACAGTGACTGCAACACAAACGGTTAATCCTGGTGCTCCTTGTTACACTGGTGTTGGAATCGCTGAAATTGATTTCAGTAATGGTGTTAGCATAGTTCCAAATCCTACACATGGTAATGTGGCTGTTACTGTAAACGGAGTAGAGAAAAACATCTCTATTAAAGTTTACAACGTTATTGGTTCAGAAGTTAAATCATTTATTGGTTCTGATGTTTCCTCTGTCTTTACCAAGACTTTTGATTTAAGCGATTTAGCTAATGGTACTTACTTAGTGAAAGTTCAAAGTGCCGAAAACATAGCCATCAAGAGATTGACTCTTAGCAAATAATTATTGTTGCCACAATAACAGAAAGCCCTGCGAAAGCGGGGCTTTTTTTTTACTATTCCCCCCCTATCTTACAGAGTTCTGACATAAAGAATCACGCGCGCCTTATATTATATATTGTCTTCAATTTTACGGCCTCGCAATCGGCCTTCGGTTTTCGGGCATGTGGGATCGAACTTCTTAGGTCTTTCAACTTCCATCCTCTTTATTCTGTCCAACATCTATAGTCTAATTACTTCCTTTTCTCTTTGCTGATAAAATTTACTTTTACCTAAAATCTATTTACATGAAATACATTCTTCTTCTTCTGTTTTCACTCACCATCATTTTTGCTGATGCCGGCAATCTAAATTCAACTCAATTAACCGGTACTTGGAAAATGACTGCTGTAAAAATTACAAAACTCGGCAAAACGGCTACCGCCAAAACCAAAACCGATTGTGAACTCTGCGACCTTTATATCGACAAAATCGGTTTGACTTTTGGTGCCGATGGCAAAGTAAACTACAGCAACTTCGGCAATCCCACAGAGGTAAAATTTGAACTAAACGGAAACATAGTTTCGCTTTACACCATGGTAAACGGTTTGCGCAACGCGTTAGATTTTACGGCTGTCTTAAAAAATGAAACACTTACGCTCTCTCATATCTCGCCCCAATCTGTTGAAACCTATATCCTCACTAAATAATTTTTCCTTTATGAAGAAGCTCTACTTTTTAATTGCGCTGTTCTGCTGCACCTCGTTTCTCTCTGTTGCTCAAAATGTAAACCTGCAAGTAGTGGTTACCAAATTGGAACGCACTGCATATGTAGATTGCGGCTTATGTGGCGATCCCGATCCTACCTGGAAAATTCAGGGAACGCACAATGGACTTGGTGCCTTAACCTTTGGCCCTTATTGCTGGCATTATGCCGATATGAATCCTACCCTTTGGGATATTGCCGATTACAATATCATGAATATCGTAAACACAAATGCTACTACATTCACGCTTGGTTTTAATGATGCTTTTGAAAAAAGTTGCAGCAACAATAACTGTACGTATGAAGCGTATAATTTTTTCACCTGCTTTCCTTCGGTAAATGGCGATAGCAGAAGATGTCAAAATACTTCTCTGGTAAATTCAAATTTTCGAACAACTGCACCTTGCCAATGGCACACTCAAAATTCTGCCTTTTGTGGCGATTATCGATTTGAGTACTCTTTCTACTGGTCGTTCAATTATGCACCTTCGTTAGTTCTTCAGCCTGCGCCTAGCGCACTGCTGTGTTTGGGCACTAACACAACATTAACGGTGGTAGCCGCTACTGATATTAACGGATGGAACACAGGCGTAAATTATCAATGGCAAATGTCTACCAGCACAGCTTGTCCTGGTACAGCATGGACAGATATACTCGGTGCTACATCCAATATTTTTACGCCATCCGAAATTCCCGGAACACGCTTATATCGTTGCAAAGTAACTTCTAGCTGCAATCCCGATTTTTCGAGCAACACCACTATTTCAAATTGTTCAGTGGTTACTTATAATCCTATTGGCTCCCCTGGAGATTTAGTGCCCGATATTGTTTCTGGAATTTGTGGTTCAACTGTTTTGCCAGGCTCGGTGCATCAATTAGGAATTCTTACTCCGCCTAATGCAGGTGCTGTTTTAGGTGCTACTGATTACGCCTGGACAGCCGATGGCGGTTCTCCCTTAACGTTCAATGGACAAAATTTTACATGGACTGCGCCAACCAATCCCGGCACATACACCATCAACTTAACTTACATTGATAACTGTCCTCAACCCGATGCGCTGGCAAATGCCTGTGTAGTGAATGTGGGTTCTGCAACATGCGATTTTGCTTATGTGGCCACTTACGGTCAAGATTCTGTTTATCGTGGCGGACCCGATAATCCATACAAAACTTTAGAGTATACCTTGACACAACTCAACGGCAGAAAATACATACGCATGGCTACTGGCGTTTACAACGAAACCAATCCTCTGCATCTGCAAAACGATTTAGTTATTGAAGGAGGATACAAAGTAGTTGGAAATATTTGGTCGAAAAACAATTCAGATTCTACAACCATCATTGGAAACGGATTAGAAACTATAAGTGGCGATGTGGCACACCGCGTTTGTTTTATTTCTGATGCAAACACCAATTGGCGTTTGCAGGACTTAGTCATCAAAACTTCCGATGTTTCATTTACTACAACTAACGGAAAAGGATATTCTAACTACGCATTGCTCGCAGTAAATAATTCTTCGGGCTTCGAAATTGTTCGTTGTAAAATTACTTCAGGTAATTCGGCCAAAGGAGTTAATGGTAGCACTCCCGGTGGAGCAGGTGGAGCAGGTGGAGCAGGAACCGGAGGCGGTGGTGGCGGTGGAAGTACCCAAGCTTGCAACGGTAGCGGCACTAATGGTTCAGGAGGCACGGTAGGAAACGGTGGAGCCTCGGCAGGTGGTGCAGGTAGTGCTTGTGGCGGAAGTGGCTGCAATTTTTTTGGATGTAACGCCAGTGGATGTAATGCTGGGGGCGGAAGCGGTGGAGGTAACGGAGCCACAGGTGCTGGATATGCAGCAGGCGTTCGACCCTTAACTCCCGCTGTTACTTCGCCCTATTATATTCCCGCAAGTCAATCACTGCCTGGTTCAAATGGTTTTGGTGGTGGCGGTGGTGGTGGTGGTGGTGGTGGCGATGTAGGTACATGTTGCACTTGCGGTTGCGGCTCTGGCGCACCTAATGGTGGCGGTGGTGGAAATGGCGGTGCCGGTGGATTGCCCGGTAGCGGTGGATTTGGCGGTGGTGGTTCATTCGGAATTTTTGCTTCGGGTGGTTCTACAGGAACATTGACCACAACTTTAGTTACTGCCGGAAATTTTGGACTAGGTGGTGATGGTGCAGCAGGGCAAACTGGCGCAGGTGGACAGCCCGGTGCTAACGGAGTTAACCACGGTGGATGCGATGGTGGTGTAGGTGGTAACGGTGGAGCAGGAGGTACTGGTGGCAATGGCGGAAGAGGACAAGATGGTGCAAACGGTTTAAGTCAGAATATTGCCACTGCAGGTGGTGCGCTTATCACCGGTTCTTCTACCGGAGTGCCGAATACTTTTGTGGTCGCAATAAATTATCAAAACGCAAAAGCTTGTATCAATTCAGAAATTGAATTGACAAAATCTTCAGGCGTGTGGACCCTCCCCGGTGGAATGAATTTTGTAAATGATATGCGCGATGTCCCAGCAGGTTTTGCTATTTCAAGTTACAATGCATCTAGCAGTCCGCTCTTGGTTTATGTAACTACACCTTCGGTTACTTACGATTTAACTATCAACGGAAATGTGTATGCAAAATATATTTCAATAGCCTCCGACAACCGCGCGTTGCCGGCCATTTCAAATTCTTCTTCTATCATTTGTTTAGATGGAATTGATTCGCTCACTGCAACACATTGGGGCACCGAAGTAGAATACGATTGGAGAATTTATCAGGGAACCAACGTCAACTCTCCGCTTTATCAATCTTCGCTACCAAGTCCTGTAATTAATTTTTACGGCTTTGCTGCGGGGCTTTATACCATTCGCTACCGCGTCCGCGAAAGCTGTTGCGGTTGGAGCAAACCTGTTTTTGATACGCTTCGCATTATGCCGTTGCCAACTTTGTATAATGTTTATGGTGGCGGATATTATTGCCCGGGGTCAACGGGAGCAATCGTAAATCTCAGCGGCTCTGAGCCGGGTGTAAAATATATTTTGTTGTATAACGGTAATGCGGTTGACTCGCTCATAGGCAGCGGTGGACCATTAGCTTTTGCAGCACAAACAGGTATTGGAAATTACACGGTAGTTGCTGTTCGTTTCACCGGTTGCGCGGCCGATATGTTTGGCACAGCAAGCATTGGAATGTATCCTGCACCACAAGCATTTAATGTTTCGGGTAATGATACACTTTGCATTCAGGGCGCCAATCTTTCTGCCACCGTTACACTCGATGGTTCTGAATTAGGAACCAATTATCAATTGATTAGAAACGGAATTATTCCGGTGGGTGCACCAATTCCCGGAAGCGGTTTGGCTTTGCAATTCACTAACATAACTTCCATTGGAGTTTATACGGTGTTCGCTTCCAATCCTACTACAGGTTGCACAGCATCAATGAACGACAGTGCCGTTATTGATTATGCTCCTCCTATTACTGCTGCAAATGTGGTGGGCGGTGGTGCATATTGCTTTGGCGATTCTGGTGTAGTAATAGGTTTAGATGCTTCGGAACTCGGAACAGTTTATCAATTGTTGCAAGGCGGTGTATTGCCATCTGCTACTCCAATTTTTGGAACAGGCAGTGCAATTAATTTTAATCGTGTAACTGTTGCAGGATATTACAAAGTGAAAGCAACAAGTGCCTTTGGTTGCGAAAGTTGGATGACCGATTCGGCTTGGGTGAAGGTATTGACCTTGCCTACCATTACCTCGGTAAGTGCCAGCGATGTGGTGTGCGCAGGAAATACAAACGGAGTAATTACCATTGGCGGTGTAACACAAAATGGTTCGCTTGTTTATTCCATTGATAGTGCAGCAAATTATTCTGCCAGTAATGTTTTTGTTGGTCTTTCGGTTTCAGCATACAATGTTTTTATAAAGGACGATAGCGGATGTGTAGCGCGTTATGTGGTTAATCCGGTGCAGGTGAAAAATCCAATCACGGTTCCGTTGGTGATTACTTCTGTAATAGTTAGCGATTTAAAATGCGCTGGCGATTCAAGCGGCACTATTACTATTCATGCCATTACACCAAACGGCTCTATCATTTATTCTATTGACAGCGCCTTGAATTATTCAGCCAACAATATTTTCACTTCGCTTCCAGCTGCTTACTACAATGTAGTAGTGAAAGATGATAGCGGTTGCGTGGCGCGTTATGTTGGTAATCCTGTGGAAGTGGCAAGTCCATCGGAACTTGTTCTTTCCATGCACGGTGTTAGTCCCGATTGTTTTGGTAACCGCACAGGTTCGGCTACAGTGGTTGCCAGTGGAGGAAGTCCGGGCTATTCTTATACATGGAACACCTCTCCATCTGATATTGATTTTACCGTTGATAATTTAGGCGGCAACTCAACTTACTCCGTTACGGTGATGGATAGAAATAATTGCACCGCAGAAAAATCGGTAACGCTTACCGAGCCAAGTCAAGTAGTAGTTAATGTGTTTCCGAGCAATGTAAAATGCTTTGAAGGCAACAATGGCTCCGTAATTATAAGCGCAACGGGAGGTTTATCACCTTACGATTATTACCTCAATGGTATTTATCAGTTTGACAGTATTTACAACGGGCTTACAGCAGGAAATTATTTAGCCACTGCTCAAGATGCAAATCATTGTGTAGGCTCCGCTACTTTTTCTATTACACAGCCACAAGCGTTCAACGTTTTTGCTGGCGTTGATATTATTTCATCACACGGGCAAACAGTGCAATTGCTTGGAACAGCTTACTCCCTCAATGGCATAATTGGTTACCACTGGTCGCCAAACTTCCATATTGATTGCGACACATGCGCGCAACCAATGGTGAGTCCTGATACCACTACTACTTACATTCTTACAGTAATAGATGGCGATAGTTGCGTAGGTTACGATTCAGTAATTGTTTATGTAAAACATAACGGTCCCTATTTTATTCCTACAGCTTTTACACCAAACGATGATAAGCTGAACGACTACTTTGAATTTAATATTCTGGGTGCAGAGGTAGTGGAGGTGAGTATTTTTAACCGTTGGGGCGAGCAGGAATATTTCAATGCTAATCAGCACAATGGCATTTTAAATAATGGTGATGCCTGGGACGGAAAAAAGAACGGCAAGTTCATGTCGTTTGATACTTATACTTATCAATTGAAGATTCATTATTTCGATGGCACCGATGATGTGATTAGCGGAACGGTGACTTTGATGAAGTAAACTCCAAACCTTATAGGTTATTAAAACCTATAAGGTTTCAAAAGCAAAGCCCTTCGCAATCTGCGAGGGGCTTTTGATTTTGTACAACGACTTAAATATTACGATTGATTTTTTTCGGAAACAGTTGTTGTTTGCAAAAAATGAAACAACAACAATGCCCAACCGCACATAAAAAATATTCCTCCTAATGGAGTTACGGGGCCAATAATGAATGTTGGAATTCCGCTTAGTTCACGCGAGGCTAATAAATACAGTGAGCCCGAAAAACAAACTATACCTAATATAAAACAGATAGCTGCGTTGCGAACAATAGTTACATGCTGCGTTCGTAAATACAAACAACAAAATAGCAAAGCAAGGGTATGGTAGAACTGGTATTGAATTCCTTTTTCCCAAATAGCTATAGCATCAGCAGAAACAAGTGAACGTAACGCATGTGCGCCAAATGCTCCTAAGCCAACAGCGATAAATCCGGAGAATGCAGTTGCAGTAAAAATTATTTTTTGCATGAAGTAAATTTTGAAGCGTAAATGAAATGAAAATTGATTACAGCAGCACTGCTTAAAATGAAGCCGGCAAATTCATGATGCTTTTTTATTTTTGTATTAACCCACTCGCATATGCCCACTATAGAAAGCCTTATTAAACAAACCAAATTTAAAGACGAAAAGCAGAAGGCGATGATTAGCGTAATCTATACCGCGAACGCTTTGAATAATTTTCACGAAAATTATTTTAGTAAGCATCAGTTAACCTTACAGCAATATAATGCCTTACGAATTTTGAGAGGTCAATACCCAAAACCGGCAACCGTTAATCTAATTCGTGAGCGCATGATTGATAAAATGAGCGATGCATCGCGCATTGTTGCACGATTGCGCAAAGGAGGATTCTTAGATAGGGTAGTCAGTAAAACCGATAAACGAGCAGTAGATGTGATGATTACACAGAAAGGCTTAGATGTGCTGAGCGTAATTGATTTGGATACCGACAAAACTGAAGCGCCTACAAAATTACTGAGTGAAGCAGAAGCAAAAGAATTAAGTCGTTTAATTGGAAAGATGATTGACGCTTTAGTAGCGGAATAAACTACTACTTGTTTTTTGCAAAGCGCACAAAAGCTCCTAATGGAAGTTTCTTCTTGAAATTATCTTCTAGATACAACTCCCCTATTTCTAAATTTTCGGGTTTGAATTTTTGCCGCACTAAGTTTTCTAAAATCATGGAGGAAAAACCTAGCGAATAAGCATTGAGAATTAAAAAATGCTCTTCAGGATTCAGCAATTGCAAAACGAGTTGCATCATTTCATTGATGTTGTCTTCCAGTTTCCATTTTTCGCCATCAGGTCCGTGACCGAAAGCGGGCGGGTCGAGAATGATGCCATGATATTTGTTCCCGCGTTTTACTTCGCGCTTTACAAATTTTAGCGCGTCTTCAACCACCCAACGAATATTATCCAGTTTGCTCAACTCCATATTTTCTTTTGCCCAAGTAACTACTTGTTTAATCGAATCAAGATGCAAAGTATCGGCACCGGCAGCTCTGGCTGCCAGCGATGCACCACCGGTATAAGCAAAAAGATTCAGAAATTTAGGGGAAGTAGTTTTAATCTTTTTTGTTGCGTTGAAAATGTAATTCCAGTTGATAGCCTGTTCAGGAAATATGCCCACATGCTTGAACGATGTAAGTCCTAGGCGAAATTTTATTTCACTCTTGCTGTTACCAATTTCGCATTTGACTTGCCACTGGTCAGGCATTTGTTTCAGCTTTTTCCAGTCGCCACTTGAGGAAGATTTAGGAACAAAATGAACGTGTGCGCGCTTTTCCCATTCATTCATACCCATACTCGCATCCCATACAGCTTGTGGTTCCGGACGAATAGTGGTGAAATTTCCGAAGCGTTCGAGTTTGAGAAAGTTACCGCAATCAATGAGTTCGTAATCAGAAAAATTTTCAGGAGTGAGCGAAAGAATCATGAAGTGAAGTATTTCTAATTTTTCGATTGGTTGTCGACAATAACAAAAACATCTTCGTTATCTTTTTTCATCCAGTAATGTTCGCGCGCAAATTTTTCTTGCGATTGTGGGTTGGATGTTAATTCCAAAAAAGCTTTATCGGTTGCGGCAATTTGCTGTACAAAAAACAATTTCTTTTCCCGCAAATCGCTAAGTTGAATAGACAAGCGGTATTGGTTGGCAACATTGTTTTCATCAAAAAAAATCATCCATGCTACAAATAAACTAGCCGCAATGAAATACGGATTTTTAAAAAGTGCAGGGATGTTCTTCGATTTTTTCTGAATTGCTTTCCACATCATAAAGCTAATGTGCCGCTATTGTTTTGTGCTTTCAAGTTTTGAAAAGAAAGAATGTAAACAGCAGTATGGTAAAAAAGACAACACCTAATTTTTGCGCAATAGAAAATTCAAACGCTCAGGTATGTATTTTGAATTTATCTGAATAATAAATGCAAACATGAAGAGAACAAGGAGTGGAGTTTTGTAGCGAACCAGATTGCCAAGAACAGGAGTACAGATTCCAACGATTGCAAAATATGCGAGGGAGACTGTCAATAAAAACAAGAAGAGGTTAAGGCTTGCGTTCTGCTTTCGGTTTCTAAAAGCGAAGCACATAAGCAGAAAAGGAACGATGAAAACATTTTCGGCAGCGCTTGCCAGCATCATCATGTTTTTGGTTTCCCAGATATAAGGACGTGTGATGGTGTTCCAAATTCCGACAGCAGAAGTTTTCAAAATGTTCAAGGGGTCATCTTTTAATTCGGGGATTTCAATTCTGCTGCCCGCTTTAAAATACTCGGCTTCTTTAATGGAGTGTGTTTGCTTATTAATAAGCATTTGCTGCAGATTTATTTGAGGAACGATATAGCGAACATTGAAAGCCAAGAGCAACAAAACCAAATTGACTAAAACATATTTCAGCAGAACAAAACTTGGATTTTCGTTTTTTCGGAAGAGCAGATAGGCAATTGTTGCGGGAAGCAGACATGCAAGGACAAAAAACTTGGTAATGAGAATAAGCATAGAGCCTATTATTAAAGCAAGGATTGAATTGCGTGTTCCCCAATTTGTAATGCCATAAATAAACAAGCCAAGCCCCGAAATTAAAACGGGCTCTTTCATTACTCCACTGGTCCAGAATAAAATAGAAGGGAGAAACAAAACTGGAATGGCGAGGATAGAATTTTTGACATCTGTAAAACCGAAAATGGAATTGGCGATAAGAACGAAACCCAGAAGCGATATGAAACACATAAACAGAATGTGCACGAAATACGTTTTGAATGAAATAAACATGAGCAACGCGTTGAGGCGAATGAGCGTTTTGTTTTCGTTCACAGGTGCTTCATCAAAATTGCGTTCCCAGTTTTTCATTTGCGAAGTGAAAGGTAAAGTGGTTTCGTCTTCCTTTCCTATTAGCATTTGAAAAAATGCTTGCGGGTTTTCGCTGGCAGTGTTGCGAAGTATGAGTGCATCGTTGTAAAATTTGTGGACGTCATTGTTTTGCACGTCCTTGTAGTAGAAGGAATAGATGAACCAAATAAAAATGCCTACTACAAATTTCAGATTGAATAAAACGTGTGTGACGAGTGGCTTGAAATTTTTGAACTGGAAAATTCTAAAACGAAAAATGAGTGCATTGAAAAGCACTAAGTAAAATGCGGTAAGAAAAATTTCTTTAGCTGCCATTGCACCGAAAGTAAAAAATAAGGGAGTTATTAAGCAGCAAAGAGTTTTTTAAATTGCATTATGTGGCGTTGGCTTGAAAAATATTTCACGTTTACACAAAGTGAAAAAGCAGGAATCATATTGCTTGTTCTTGCATCGTTGCTTGCGTTTATTGTTCCCGCAACTTACCTCTATTACAAACCCATTGAGCATACTGATAATTCACTTTACCAAAAAGAAGCTGATGCTTTTATAAAAGAGTTCAACGAAAAGAAAGAACTCGCACTTTTGGTAGATAGCCTGAGACGAGAAAGTGTTCTTCTCGCAAGCAGAGATTCAACTCTTGATTCAAACTCAAGTTTCAAAAAGAAAAAAGAACGCAAGATTACCTACTTCGAATTTGACCCAAATAAAATCGGAATTGCCGAGTGGATGAAACTTGGTTTTAGTGAAAAACAAGCGGAGAGCATTGAGAAGTTGAAAGCGAAAGGATATAAATTTCGGAAACCGGAAGATTTGAAAAGTGTTTTTGTGGTGGGCGAAGAAAATTACAATCGCCTTTCGACTTATATAAAAATAGACCCGAACGATTTTCCGAAGAAGGAATTTCCAAAACCAGTTTATCCCGAAAAGCAGAAAGAGAAATATGTGGTGGATATCAACTCAGCAGATTCATCTTTGTTTGAAAGGCAGAGAGGGATTGGTCCATCCCTTGCAAGCAGAATCATTAAATATAGAGAAAGGCTGGGCGGTTTTGTTTCTACTGAGCAGATAAGAGAAGTTTGGAATTTTCCTGACAGCACCTATCAAAGTTTGAAAGACAAATTTGTGGTGAATGAAATTGCTTTGAAAAAAATCAAACTTAATACCGATGATTTTGAGACTATGCGCAAGCATCCTTATATCAATTACTCCTTTGCAAAGGTTTTTATGGCTTACAAAAAAGAGCACGGAAATTTTAAAACGGTAGAAGACCTGAAAAAGATTGCGGCAATGAACGACAGCATATTTAAAAAGATGCAGCCGTATCTTTCAGTAGAGTGAGGCTATTGTCCCCATGAGAAAGCATCAGCGTTAGCTTCATTAAACAAATGCGGATAATGAACTTTCAATTCAGCCACAAACAAATCGAATGGAAAATCATCGAACTGGCCATACTCATGTAAGTAGTTCATGTATTTTTTATCACCGTTGAATTCTTGAAAAATAGAATCGTGGTGACCATCGAAATCAAGCGCGTTAGTTCCGAATTTTTCGCATAAACTTTTGTTGAATGCCGGAGTGCATTTTATCCATTTGCCATCAATCCAAAATTCGTTGTAGCCGTGAAAAACGAATTTATCGGTGCGCAACATCTCTACAAATTTTTTAGTGGATAGGTGATTCTGCACAATTGAAAAACCTAAGCGCGATGGAATGTTATGAACTCTTCCAACTGCACACAGCAATAACGATTTCTCAATGCAATAACCAAGTCCACGCTCCAGCGTTTTAGAAGCAGAAATTTCCTCGGGAATTAAAATAAGATTATAGGGATTATAAAGAATTTCATCGCGCACGGCTAAATACAAGTCAACAGCTTTTTGATTATCTGTTTTATCTGTAGAAGTTCTCGCGTGAGCGTATTCAATTACCTTGGGATGGTCACTATCAATGAACTTTGTAGGACGGAGATAGATTTCAAAATCATTTGTTGCCACAGATTGCACGGATTTACACGGACTAAATTCAAATGGGTTTTCTTACATCTTGTGCTTGCAGCACTCTTTCTTTTCACCTTCGCATTTTTTTTCGCCTTCGCATTTCTTTGTGCGTTGCGTTTCGCGTTTCTCTGCGCAACAAGCTTTGCCCGCTTCATGACACATACTCATACATTCTTCTTTACTCATAATACAGCGACCGCGCTCTTTGCACATAGCTTCGCATTTTTCTGCACCCATCATTTTGCTGCACATTTCTTTTTCCATTACCACACTGTCGCCTTCCATGGTGTAGCCATTCATGGTGCAAGTAGCAGAACTGTCTTTTGTGCAATGCCCCATGCCGTCATCTTTAATAATGATTTCCTTTTCCATTTTGCAGCCACCCTTTCCTTCGCAGTGGTTAAAACAATACCGCTGACAAGCTCGAGCGCCAATCAAACCAATATTTACCAATGAAAGCCCAATGACAAGCCAAGCTAGCACTGTAAAAAGCGTGCCCATAAATTCGCGTTGAACTTTTATTAATAAATAAACACCAGCTGCTAAAGCGAGTATCGAAAGTGGAAGTGCTATCATGTTTTTTGTTTTTTGTTGTCGCGAATATAATCGCCTTTTGTCAATAGCGTTTTGCGATTACATTCGCCACCGTTTCGCTATTAAAATTAATACCATGCTCAACCTGGAAGAAGAAAAATCCAAATTTCGTTTTAAAATGAAACTCGATATTCGATGGAGCGATATGGACGAAATGCGCCACGTGAACAACGCAGTTTACCATACTTATACAGAACAGGCAAGAATTTATTACTTCCACGATACGTTGCAACTCGATTGGGCTAAAGCCAGTTTTATTCTTGCCAGTTCACACATGGACTATTTGAAACC
The DNA here is from genome assembly GCA_026391075.1 of Bacteroidota bacterium. Lineage (GTDB taxonomy): Bacteria > Bacteroidota > Bacteroidia > Chitinophagales > LD1 > Bog-950. The sequence goes on from JAPLES010000023.1 coordinate 33,600, forward strand.
ACTTACTTTTCCCGGTGAAGCGTATTTGTATTTGCGATGCACAAAGTTTGGTACTAAAAGTTTTGAGTTGCAATATTTGATTACCGTTATTGAAAAAGGTGTTGAACGGTTGGCTGCTGCAGCATCAACCACACTTGTTATGTTCGATTATAAAACGAATACAACAGTGGTTATGCCGGAAAGTATTAAGGAGATTATAAGGAATTACGAACCCGTAAAAATTTAATTGTGCTGCTGCGAATCAACCCCGATAACATTGACGACCGACTGATTTTTCAGGTGGTGAACTGTTTGAGAAAAGGAGGAGTAATTATTTATCCAACGGATACGGTTTATACGCTCGGCTGCGATTTGACTCATCGCGATGCTTACGAAAAAGTTTGCAAACTGAAAGACATTAAATCGAACAAAGCCAATTTTTCTATTGTGTGCTACGACCTTAGCCACATTACTGATTTTACAATGAACGTGCCCACACCGGTTTACAAAATGATGAAGAAATGTTTGCCCGGTCCTTACACGTTTATTCTCAATGGCAATAACAATCTCTCAAAAATTTATGGATACAATAAAAAAACGGTGGGTATTCGAGTGCCCGACAATTCAATTGCCCGCGCTATTGTAGATGAGTTGGGTGCGCCCATTCTTTCTGCTTCTATAAAAAATGCGGATACGATTCTTGAATACATTACCAACCCCGATGAATTGTACGAAGCTTATGAGAGTATGGTAGATATTGTAATTGATGGTGGAGTTGGTGGTAACATTGCTTCCACAGTAATTGATTTTACCAGCAATGAAGCTTTGCTGGTGCGCGAAGGCGCTGGGGTGTTCCCGTTATAATACGTTAATGCTTTTTACACAGCCATTTTAAAACTACATTCGTAGGAATTCTTCCCTTTGAAAAAAACAGGTCTCTTTTTTTTACTCAGTTATTTTTTGTTCGGCACTTTTTTTTTGCCGCTGGGCAATTTTTCTTCGCTGGTTGATGTACCCAATATGTATGCAGTGTGCAAAAACACCGAAGATAAAGACATGACCGTTTTTGATTTTGTGACCGATCATTTAGTTGATGTTGATTTTATTTTTGACCAGCATGAAAATGAGGATGAACAAAAACCACATACACCCATTCAATTTCAACATTTGCAATTGCAAACATTTTTTTGGCAACCCACTATCGCGCTGTCATTGGCTAAGCCTGCCGTAATTAAAACATCACAAGCTAGTTTTCCTCGTAGGCTTATTCCTAGCGAGTATATCTCCAAAATTTTCCGCCCTCCCATAGTTTAGATTTCCTTCTTTATTGACCAAGTCAAATTGAGTTACTTTATTCATATCTATCTATCCATTTAAAATTTTTAAAAATGAAATCAATCATCACGCTCATACTATCTATCGCATTAAGTTCAATTATTACCGCGCAAGTTAAAGTTCCTGGAACTGTTGAGGCTGCGCTAAAACAAAAATTTCCTTCGGTAGAAAAACCACTTTGGGATAAAGAAAATGCCCATGAATACGAGGCGGAGTTTATGTTGAAGGGAGTTAAAACCTCTGCTAATTTTTCGGATGACGGAAAATGGTTAGAAACTGAAATGGAAATTGCTGCTGCCGCACTACCCAAAAAAGTGGCCGATGCTTTCCACGCAAAATATATAGGAGTAGAAATTACAGGTGCTGCTAAAATTGAAACTGCGGACAATAAAATAAAGTACGAGGCAGAATTTAAAACCAACGGTAAAAAACAGGAAGTTCTGTTTGATGCTGATGGAAATCTATTGAAGCAATAAATTCTTTCTAATTACGGAGATGCTTTTGGCATCTCCGTAATTTTAATTTAACCATCAATGAATCCTATTCTAAGAACTCGAAAGCTTTTGCTTTCGTGTGTATTGCTGCTTTTTGTAACACAACATCTTGCTGCGCAAAATACTTTTCGCGCACTTGTAAAAAGTGAAGGCGAAGATGCTGAACTACTGGCGGGAACCACGGCACATGTTGTTGATACTACGCTTGCCGCAATTGCCGATTCTAACGGAATGATTGTTCTTGAAAATATTCCAAACGGAGAAAAAACGATTGAGTTTTCTATTCTGGGATATTTCAAAAAGAGAATTAAAATCAGTTTCCCTCAACCCAAAAATTCTTCTGTTACCGAAATAAAATTACAAACACAAGCCGAAGAGATTGATGAAGTGGTGGTAACTTCCACACGCAATTATCAAAAGGCAGAATACTTGCCCACGCGCGTAGAAGTGGTGGCCGAAGCGGAAGTAGAGGAACGCTCACACGATAAACCCTCCGATGTTTCGCATGTGGTGCGTGAGCAGCCTGGCGTGCAAGTGCAACGCACATCGGCTACTGCTGGCACTATGAGTATTCGCTTACAGGGTTTGAGCAGTCGTTATGTACAGATTTTGAAAGATGGCTTTCCGCTCTTTGGTGGTTTTTCAAACGTGATTGGCATCACCCAAATTCCTCCGCTTGATTTGAAGCAAGTAGAAATTATTAAAGGGCCATCCTCTACACTTTATGGTGGCGATGCTATTGCAGGAGTTATCAATTTGGTTTCGAAAGAGCCTACAGAAAAACCAATTTATGATGTACTGTTTAACGGAGAAAGTTCTTTTGCTTTTGATGGTGGATTATATGCCAGCCAAAAAATAAAATGGTTTTCTTTTTCGCTAACGGGTATTTACCGTTATCAAAAAGAAAAAGACTGGAGCGGTTATGGATTTTCTGAAACTCCGAGATTGAATCGCTACAATATTTCGCCACAATTGTTTTTCGATTTATCGAAACATGCGAAGTTGAATATTGGCGGGACGTATACTTACGAAAATCGTTTTGGAGGAGCTATGAAATATTTACGGAACGAAGCCGACAGCAACTACAATTATTTTGAAAAAAATATTTCCACACATGCTTCTTCCAATTTCAAATTTGAATATGATTTGGAAAAGAACGGAAAGTTAACCGCCAAGACTTCGTTCAATTATTTCAATCGCGATTTAAAAATTCCCTATTACCTTTTCAGAGGAACACAGTTGGCTTCGGCTTCAGAAATTAATTATAGGCTCACCCGCAAAAAACATGACGCGGTTGTTGGACTTGATTTTCGCACCGATAGATTTACGGAAGCCGATGATTCTGCTTCAGTAAAACGCAGTTATAATTTTTATACGGTTGGTTTATTTGTGCAATACCTTTACAACTTCAGCGAGAAAACAACTATTGAAGGCGGTGTGCGACTGGACTACAATAATATTTACAAAGTGAACGTGTTGCCGCATCTGGCACTTCGGCAAAAATGGAATGAGGTTTTTTCTACTCGATTAAATTTTGGAATGGGCTACAAACTACCTACCGTTTTTCAGGATGAAAGTGAGGAAGCTCGTTTTATTAATGTTCAACCAATTGCTTCGTCAGTAAAACCCGAAATTTCATTGGGGGGAACAGTAGATTTAAAAATAAAATTGCCAAGTTTCAATGGCTTGAACATTACTATCAATCAACTTTATTTCTACACGCATATTCTTCGCCCGCTACTTCCAAAAGAAACTGCCGACCCGCTTAACCATTCACTTGACTCTATCAACATCAGCTATACAAACGGAAACGGATTTATTAGAAGCGGTGGAGTTGAAACAGGAATCAATATCAGTTATCGGGGCATAGGTGCTTCGCTCGTTTATTCTTACACCGATAATAGCCGACAGATAAATAATGTGCGAAGCATTGCTCCGCTTACTTCAAAACATATTGTTTCAATTCTTGCGGGTTATGAAATCAAAAATTTCTTTGCGGGTATTGATGTGTATTACTACAGTCCGGTTAAGTTAAGCGATGGCAGAGTTGGGAAATCAATTTGGGAAATTGGATTGAATGTGCAGTATGCTTTCAAATATTTAATTCTGTTTTCCAATTTCGAAAACATAGCCAACATCAGGCAAACATCGTATGGTCCGGTGGTTTATCCAAATCCCGGTTATTCGCATCCAAAGTTTTCGGAAATTTATGCTCCGCTGGAAGGACGTTTATTTAATGTTGGGTTCAAACTTCGCCTTGGTGCATTTTCAAAGAAGAATAAAGGTGATGATGGTATTGAGCGTTTAAAGAAAAAAGACAACGAATAGGGAGGGATGTCATCCTGAGCTTGTCGAAGGATGCGCTTCGACAAGCTCAGCGTGACAAATTTTTCACCGCATTAGTTCAAACATAAATAACCTCTTCTACAAAATTCCTGTCTTCCAAAGGCGGGAATTTTTGTTTCCACCAAAAATGTATCTTCGACCCCGTTTTACCAATGAAAAAATTATTTCCGTTCTCCTTTATTTTTCTCTTCTGTTTAGTAGCCCTTCAATCGTATTCCCAAATTTGGAATTACTATGGTAATACGATTCAACAAAGTTGTCAATGCTACCAGCTCACCGATAATGTAGGAAGTCAGGCTGGTTCTATGTGGAATACGAATCAACTATCACTCAATAACCCATTCGATTTTTCTTTCGATGTGTTTTTAGGAACGCATGATGATGGTGCTGACGGAATTGTTTTTGTCCTTCAAAACACAAACAACACAGCTCCTCCTTCTTTAGGTGGTGGTTTAGGTTATTATAATTTCCCGAACCAATCTATAGGAGTTGAATTGGATACGTATGACAATGGTGCAGGTAATGGCGATCTTCCTCAAGACCATTTATCCGTTGATGTCAACGGAAATACAAGCGTACCAGTAGCCGGACCGGTTCAAATGAGCGGCACTTCGGCTGATGTAGAAGATGGTGCATGGCACACCGTTCGTTTTGTTTGGAATCCTGCTACGCAAACTTTATCAGTTTACTTCGATGGCGTATTTCGGTTTCAATATACTTTCCCTGGTGGTTTAGCCAATTCGATTTTTGCAGGCAATCCGAATGTGTATTGGGGATGGACTGGTTCAACTGGTGGCGCGTTCAACACGCAATCTGTTTGTGTACATTTCACTTCCGATTTTTTGGGCGGAACAAATTACACTGCCTGTGGCGTTGACACCGTTCACTTTCAAAGTACGGCAACTTCTGGCCTCAGTAATATTGTCGATTATGCTTGGGATTTTGGTGACGGCACTCCGGTGCTTCATGCGCAAAATCCAATTCACACTTTTCCAAACGTTGGAAATTTTAATGTGTTGCTTACTATCACCGACCAAAGTTTATGCACCGCCACACAAACACATCAGGTGGTTATTTATCCTGTACCGGTAATTACACCTATACATACCAATGTTGCCTGCAATGGCGCGTTAACAGGAAATGCAACCGCAACAGTTTCTACGGGAACACAACCCTATACTGCTTTGTGGAGTTCTGTGCCATCAGCAGTTAATCCAAACGGACCAACTGTTTTTACCAATACAAATTTGAGCGCGGGAAATTATACAGTGACTATTACTGATTTTAATTCGTGTTCAACTTCCGCAACTTATATTATTACTCAACCGGCAACTGCGTTGAGTGCAACAGTAACTTCAACTAACGTAACTTGCTTTGGCGCGAATGATGGAGCCGCAACAATTACTATAGGTGGCGGAACACCGCCATATACTTATCTCGGAGTTCCAATTCCTGCAGGTGTAACAAATCTTACCGCACTTGTTCCAAATAATTATGGCGGAACGGTGTTAGATGCCAACGGATGCAGTCAAGTAATTGCGTTCACGATTACACAACCCACAGATATTGTGATTAATCAAACTCACACAAACATTGCCTGCTTTGGTGATGCCTCAGGCGATATCACTTTAAACGTGAGCGGTGGAGTAGGACCAAATTATTCTTACAACTGGAGTCCGAATGTGAGTTTGTCGAACATTGCCACTTTGCTTGCTGCGAATACTTACAACATTACAGTGATTGACCAAACCAATTGTCAGAAAACAATTTCGGTTACGCTTACACAACCTGCGCAAGCACTTACAATAAATGTTTCTTCTACCAACGTAAGTTGTTTTGGATTTAATAACGGCTCTATCACTATTTCCACTTCGGGCGGCACACCAAATTATACTTACACATGGAATCCGAATGTGAGTACTACAAATTCGGCAACGGGATTAACACCAAACTCATATTCTATTACTGTTGCCGATGCCAACAATTGCAGTGTAGTTCCTAATGTTGTAATTTCTCAACCGAATCAACCGCTTACACTCGATACAGTTGCTACTGATTTAACTTGTTTTCAAAGCAATGATGGAACTGTAGCTACAAATGCAACAGGCGGCACTTTTCCTTATACCTACAACTGGAATCCGAATATTAGTTCAATAGGTTCTGCTTCATCGCTCGCTATAGGAACTTATCTCGTTACGGTAACTGATAACAACGGATGCAGTGGCACTGCCAGTTTTGGATTAACACAACCCCCGTTGCTTACCAGTTCAGAAACGCATGTTGATGTTTTGTGTAATGGAAATTCTACCGGCTCAATAAATATTTTGGTGAATGGCGGAACGCCAATTTATTCTTACGCTTGGAATCCGAATGTTTCCTCAACAAATACTGTTGCGAATATTCCCGCTGCGCTGTATAGTGTAACGGTGACTGATGCACATGGTTGTTCATTGATTCAAACAGCAAATGTTACGGAGCCCCCGGCAATAATTTTATTTACAATCGAAACCGATGTGCTATGCAATAGCGATAGCACAGGAACAATTACAGCAACAGGTTCAGGTGGTGTGTTGCCTTATGATTTTTCTGCAACGCCCGATGGAGTGAATATTCTAAATGCGGCATCAGGACAATTTCTAAATCTTTTTGCAGGAAATTACAGTGTGAGCGTAACTGACCAACATGCCTGTGTAACCACAGGAACAATAGCAGTGAATGAGCCACCTGTTTTAACCGATATTGCAACTCCAACACCAACCACTTGTTATCATTACTCCGATGGAAGAGTTAGTGTATCAGTAGCCGGTGGTGTTCCCCAATATTCATTTGAATTTTCTACGGGATTGATGGCAGATACCGGATTGCTCACCGGATTAATTGCCGGAACATATTCAGTAACTGTTACTGATGCCAATGGTTGCACCATTACAGATTCTGCAATTGTTACACAACCCGATTCTGTTTTAATTGATATTACACCTAACCCAACAGAAGTAAAACTGGGAGATGAATTGCAACTTTCATCAACCACAAATCAAAGCGGCAATGTATATTTTGACTGGAGTCCGAAATTTGGTTTGACTTGTTACGACTGTACTGCACCACTTTTCAGTGGAATATATTCGCAAGATTATTTAGTAGTAGCAACGAACGATGCGGGCTGCATAGGCACGTTTAATTTTACTGCAAAAGTGATTCCTATTTACGATGTATTTTTACCAAATGCATTTACACCAAATGGTGATGGCGTAAATGATTTCTGGCATATGTTTGGAAGGTTGAGAGGAATAAAGCAAGTGGAAGTAGCGGTGTTTAACCGCATTGGCGAAAAAGTTTTTCAGAGTAACGAACTCGATTTTAAATGGGATGGAAATTATAAAGGAGTTCATTCGCCTCCCGGAGTTTATACCTACTACGCAAAATTTGTGTGGATGAACAACCACAGCGATTCAGATTATAAAGGAACAATTACGCTGCTTCAATAAGCAGAACAACCACATGGAAGAATATACCGAACAGGAGAAAAAAGATTTTGCGACCATTCAGTTAAAGCCGCGCGGTCCTGTAACTATTACAGGAAGTTTTGAAATAATTTTAGAAGACGGAACTGTTTTAGAAAAACGTGAAAAAATTTCTATTTGCCGTTGCGGCATGAGCCAAAAAATGCCGATTTGCGATGGTGCTCATAAAGCGTTGGCAAGTATCATTTAGAAAAACTTAAAGTGCTCCTGCCTTAATTTGTTCTACTACACCAGGGTCCAGCAACGTAGTTGTATCTCCAAGATTTGAAGTATCTCCTTCTGCAATTTTCCGAAGTATTCTGCGCATAATTTTTCCGCTGCGCGTTTTAGGTAAGCCAGAAACAATTTGAATTTTATCGGGTCTCGCAAAAGCACCAATGCGTTCAGTTACGTGTTTTTTAATTTCATTCCGGAGTGCATCTTCGTCTTCTATTTTTTTACTGCAAATGACAAAAGCATAAATGCCTTGTCCTTTTATATCGTGAGGAAAACCCACCACTGCCGTTTCAATTACATGTTCATGCACATCAATAGCATCTTCCACTTCGCCTGTTCCAATTCGATGTCCCGAAACATTGATAACGTCATCTACTCTTCCGGTAATTCTATAGTACCCGTTTTCATCTCTGCGGCAACCATCACCTGTAAAATAATAACCATGATAAGTAGAAAAATAAGTTTGACGAAATCGTTCATGCGCACCATAAAGCGTTCGTGCCATTCCGGGCCACGGAAATTTGACGCAGAGATTTCCTTCTACATTATTGCCTTCAATCTCCTCTCCTTTTTCATTGAGCAAAACAGGTTGAACTCCAGGAAGCGGCAATGTTGCAAAAGCAGGTTTGAGTGGAGTAACGTTAGCAATAGGTGAAATAAGCACTCCGCCTGTTTCTGTTTGCCACCAGGTATCTACAATGTCGCAATTTTCTTTGCCCACATTTTTATGATACCAATACCATGCTTCTTCATTGATAGGTTCACCCACTGTGCCTAACACGCGCAACGATGAAAGACTTTTTGTTTTAAAAATTTCTTCGCCATACGTTTGAAGCGAACGAATGGCAGTAGGCGCGGTGTAAAAAATATTTACTCGGTGCTTATCTATAATATCCCAAAATCTTCCGTGGTCAGGATGAGTGGGAACACCTTCAAACATAACTGTGGTAGCTCCGTTCAAAAGCGGCCCGTAAACAATGTATGAATGCCCCGTTACCCAGCCCACATCAGCGGTGCAGAAAAAAATTTCTTCCTCCTTGTAGTTAAATACGTTCAGAAAAGTGTAAGCCGAATAAACCATGTAGCCCGCAGTGGTATGCAACACGCCTTTTGGTTTTCCCGTGGAGCCCGAAGTGTAAAGAATGAAGAGCGGGTCTTCGGCATCCATGCTTTCTGCTTCGTTTTCGTTCGAAATATTTTTAAGCACATCGCTCCAAAAAATATCTCTTCCGGTTTTCATTTCAATGGCAGAATTGCGATGATTAAGCACAACACATTTTTCAATGCTCGGAGTTTGCAGCATGGCATCATCCACTATTTTTTTCAAATCAATTTTCTTTTTACCCCGGTAAACTGCATCGGCTGTGAGTAAAACTTTGCAGGCACTATCATTAATTCTATCGGCAAGTGAGGAAGAAGAAAAACCGGCAAACACTACCGAATGCACCGCGCCAATACGCGCGCAGGCAAGCATGGCAATTGCCGCTTCGGGAACCATTGGCAGATAAATGCAAACGCGGTCACCACGATTTACGCCTAAGTTTTTGAGCGCGTTAGCAAAGCGACAAACTTCTGTATGCAATTCGCTGTAAGTGAGTGTTCTGAAATTTTCGTTCGGGTTATTCGGTTCCCATATAATGGCGATCTGATTTCCGCGAGTTTCTAAATGGCGGTCTAAACAATTCTCGGTCATGTTACATTCTGCGCCATCAAACCATTTTATTTTCGGCTCGGTAAAATTCCAATCAAGAACTTTATTCCATTTTTTTTTCCATAAAAAACTTTCAGCCACTTCGCTCCAGAACGTTTCAGGTTGCTTAACGCTGCGCGCATATTCCTTTTTGTATTGGTCGAATGCGGTGATTTGAAGCATACCAGTTTTTTATTTAAAAACTTGCATGAAAAATATTGTTCACCGGAAAAATCAAATCCCAGTTTTTTCCCCAAATGATATTTCCATTCTCAACTGAGAATTTCTTGAAGTGTTTTGCTTGACTGTACAAACTGTAATCGCCTTTTGCAAACTTTTTAATTGCCTCCGAAAAATCAATCACCTTCATGCGGTCGTTGCTGAACAGAACTAATATTTCATAACCACGCAAATGAACAGCAGCAGTTATTTTAATATTTTCTTGTTTACTTTTTCGCAGCTTACTTTTTGATGCTGTATGAATACTTGTTGCCATTTTTTTAAAATTTCGGGGTGATACTTCTCTATAAACGCACCTGCTTCCAATTTCTCTTTACCTGTTAACTCCTGCTTTCCTTTTACTTTTTTCCATTGCAATTCCAATTTGCCTTCATTGAATATTAATTCGCATTTCGATTCAAATTCAGCTCTGTTTACATGCACATGAACGGGTAAGTGGTCATTGGTGTAAAAGAAGAAAACAAAACCAAGGTATTCGTAAATTTTAGGCATACTGCTTTTGCTAAGCGAATATAAATGTTTCTGTAACTGGGATAAGATTGAATTAAAATACTGCTCTTATTTCTGCTCTGCCTGTGTGAATTGGTTTCATGGTTGATTTATCGCCTGCAGTAAAACCCGTCATGCGACCATCATAGCTAATTGTAAGCTGAATATTGTTGAGCAGGGTTTGCGAGTAACTCAGATTCCACACTAAATTATTTCCGTTTCGCAAACCTTCGAGCATTGCGTATTCCAATTGCTGGTTCGGAAAATTTTTGTCAATGTATTTTATGGAAGCATAAGAAAGATTTGCTTCTACTGCATTTTTGCCCTGACGATTGTATCTTCCCTGCAAGGTGAGTTTGTGTTGTTGTGCAGTTTGTTTATCAACGGTATCAGTAGGATTCACCTTCATGCTGAAATCGTATTTCAAACCAATGCGCAAAAATGTTTTGAACTGATAAGTCAAATCTAAATTGGCATCGTTGTAAGTGAAACGATATTTCAAGTCACTGTAGAAATCAGATTGATTCGATTTCATACCATTGGTATAGGTGCTTTGAATGTTGAACGATTTAAACGCATTCCATCTAACAGTAACTCCTTGCGATTGTATCTCCCGATTCTCATAACCCGAAGTAAGCAACGTTCTATTACGCGCATAATTAAAATCAAATTGAAAACCATACTTAGGATCAAGACGATTAAAGAAAAGTGAATTACGGCTGCTGACAGCCGTAGAAACCAATTGGTCGTTTTCCTTTTTCAAAGGAATGGGATTGAAGTACTCGCCCACTTTTTTATTCTTATCAGCAAAAGTTTTTTTGGTAATCGAGATACTTCCAAACAAACTAAATCTGGCTACGAAGCCGCGCACCCCGCCTTTGTTCTTCCACACCGCAGCAGGATTTATATTGAGCACTTCGTTGAATTGATTAGTGTTGACAGAAACAAATTCGGGAGTGTAGGTAAATGTTTTATAGTATGAAGAATCAACCGAAATGCCATTTCGAGGAACAAATTCAATCACATCTTTTACGCCATTATGATTTCTGTCACCATCATACATGTAATCCCCTAAACCGTTTAAGGCGGCTACAAAAACTTCAATAGCCTTCTGCTGACGACCCGTTCCTATTTCATACAACGTTGTTGAACGAATAACTCCTTTAAGAATAGTGAAATTGTAATCTACTCTTCCCAAATAAAAATGCTCGGGCTGTGCCGTGTTGAGTGAATCGAGATTTTTTGCGTGCCGGTAAGTGAAACTGTAATTGAGCGTTTGGTTTTTTAGTGAATTGATTTGTCCGTTTATGTTGATAGACTGCGCGCCATAAAATGCTTTTGCAAAACTGTTGCCCAAAGCCCGATGCTCGTAACGCATGGTGAATTCAATACCATATTTATTGACTGCTGAGTCGGCATTGTTAGCGTACACTTTATAATTCTGCCAGAGGTAACTATTCGAAGAAAGTGTATCGGCATTTTTGTTTTTGAGCATGTTTATTTCATGGTCATACAACACACCTACGCGCCAGCCTTTCATTTTTTGCGAGGCGTAAAACAAATCTGCTTTCGGTCGTATGTAGTTTGATTTATTAGTGGTGGAAGAAGAATTCAAATAAGAGTTGACGAACGATAAGTTAAAACCGTTCTTCGAAAAATTTCCATTGAAGCCATTTTCAAAACCGCGATAAACAGAATCCTGAATAAAGGTTTTGAAACGATAATTGATAGTGCCCAAACCATTCCATAAATAACCGACTGATGCTGTGCCCAGATGTTCGTTGTATCGTTTTTCTTGTTTGGTCAAATTCCAGTCGCGATTGAATTCTACATTTCTAAATCGTTCAATGGTGTTGAATTTATTTTGAATGAATTCGTAATTGATATCGTAGATGATGCTTTGATTTTTTCTTCGAACCGAATCGTTTTTAGTAACCACTGCACCGTGATAATTTGCCCGCGCTGCAAAACCAAGATGCGAGTTGTTGTCCTTAGTCGAAAACATATTCGGGTCGGTATTGCTCATTGATACTTCGGTAGAAAAAGTGTTCGATTTATTGATTCTAAAATCAGCACCCAGCGAATACATCTGCTGATATTTTGGAGTCACCAAAAAAACTACGGGCTCATAAGAACCCTGTAAATATTTTTTTCCGGTGCTGTCAATGTAAGGTGCTACCCATTGGTAAACTCTTCCATTAGCAGTAGAAGAAGAGAGAAAATAATTTCCGTTTCCATCGCCTTTGTAAGTAAAGTTGACCGAGTATTTTGCTTTAGTGGTATCTATAGAATAAATGAAAATGGTATAGAGTGAATCGAGCAGCGTATATTTCTTTTCATACAAAACCCGATTAGCATCATAGGTTACGCTATCCCAACCTTGGTAAAAAGCATTTTGAATGCTGTCGCCCAGTGTAGAGAGAAAAAGTTTTTTATCGGCATTTAAACTTTGCTGTACGCTTTGATTTTTGCTGTCCTGCTCGCTATAAAGACTAAAATGCACATCGGCATGTCTAGTTAGCAATTCCGTATTCATAAAAGCGGCAGAGCGCAAATAATTTCTGTCGCTGTATTCCAACTCCACCACAATGCGCAGGTCTTTTGAAATTACTCTGCGCGGCATAAAGATTATTTCGCCCAGGTTGTAATCAATAATATAATCGCGGTTGGCACCGCGTTCCATTTTTGCTCCGTTAATAAAAACCTCTTCGCTGTTTGCCAAAATCACAATGTAGGTCTCGCCATTAGCACCTGATAATTTGTATGGTCCCTGATTGCCTTCTTTTACCACTAGCGTGTTGCGCGCAAATTTTCCTTTTGAAATTCCACCTGCCACTGCTGTTTTCACTACACCTACTTTCTTTACATCAAACGAGCCGCTGTAACTTCCGCCCTGATATTTTTTCGAAAATTTCATGAAGTAATCCTTATCGGGATTGAACAAATCAAAATCGCCCACAATTACCTTGTGTTGGTCTTTGCGTATCTGAATAAAAATTTTGTCGAACTCCTGAATCTGTTGCGTGTTGCCTTCGGGCTGAATAGGAATATTGCTATCGGTAATGGCTGCTGTAATTTCCAAATCTTTGGTGAGCATACCGCTCAACTGCAAATTGAAAAGCGAATTGAGCACTACATCCTGATTGCTACCAAAAGCAATGCTTCGCGCAAAACTTCCGTTGTAGTCGAGGCTTCCGAAGTCAATCAATTTGGTTCCTACTTCATCGGGATTGTAAACAAAGGGACGAACAATAGAGTTAGAGTTCGCATCCAAATATTTCTGATAACTCTTGTTGTAGGTTTCGTGTGCCAGCGCAAACGGATACACGCGAAAAAATATTTTGACAGAATCAGAAACAGGCTTCTTCTTCCAAATCAATTTCGATTCGAAGGCTTTGATAATGTAAGCAGACGAATCGAGAATTTCATTGCCGCTGCTTCGCACCGCAATCGTATTTGGCACCACACTCAAACTGTCGAGCAGTAGAGTATCGCTTCGGGTAGAAAAATTTTTGAAGCGAATGTTTGAAAGCGATTGAGCATTGACAGTTGACCATTGGCTCTGGCTAAGGAGCAATGCAAGTAATATGCGCGTAACTATCTTGAAACGATTCACCGTTGTAAAGAAAGTATAATGACGGAAGGCGGAAAATATTGTGGAAGGAGTGGGACAGGTACAAAATAAAAAGAGCCGGGCCCTGACCCCCGACTCTTTTAAACTTAAGCACTATGGTATCTTCTTTTACGGCAGGGTTCCGGAAAAGGTTACACTGTTTCGAAAAAAAGTTTTTGGGGCTAAAAACTGCGGTGTTCTTTCACCCAGTTTTGAATGTATCCTGCTATTTGCGCGGTCGGTGTGCCGGGAGGAAAAAGCTCTCCGCAACCGCTGGAGCGAAGCTGTTGCATATCATCATCGGGAATGATGCCGCCACCTGTCAGCAGTACATCGTTCATGCCTTTTTGTTTCATGAGCGCAAGCACTTTCGGAAAAACCGTATTGTGCGCTCCGCTCAAAATAGAAATACCAATAGCATCCACGTCTTCTTGCAAAGCTGCGGTCACCACCATTTCGGGCGTTTGGCGCAAGCCGGTATAAATTACTTCCATACCTGCATCGCGCAAAGCCGAAGCAATCACTTTTGCTCCACGGTCGTGACCGTCAAGCCCCACTTTAGCCACAAGAATTCTGATTGGTCTTTTCATAATTTATTGAGTAAAAATAAAAACGCGGAATGGATTTGTGTCTCATTCCGCATTCTGAATTTTTAAATCTGTATTTTAATAGTCATCATCTAAAGGACTTGTCTTGCCGAAGTCATCTTCATCATCTTCACCAAAGTCATCAAAATCTTCGAAGTCTTCATCGTCATATTCATCCTGTTTAGAAGCTTTTCTTCCTTTGCCCGAAGATTTTTTTTCAATGATGTCCTCAAACTCTTCCATGCCTTCCATACTGGCAATATCATCTTCCGATGGCTCCACTTCTGGCTCTTCGTCAGTTGAAGCTACTTCCAATTCCAAATCGTCATCCTCTTCATCATCATCAGTTGATTTCTTCTTTGATGCTTTAACGGGAATATCATCGTCATCATCATCCACTACTTTTTTTGCTGCAGCTTTCTTCAGTGGCTTTTCATCCTCTTCATCGGTCTTTTTTTTGCGTGCCATAGGTTTCAGTTTTTAAAGGGTTAAAAGATTTTATGGTAAATGTAATATGAAGTAAAGGGGAATGAAAAGTTTTTCCTGAAATTTATTTTCAATATGAAAGGTAAAACCAATTTTATAATGAATCAAAATAATTGAACGATTTTTTTAAACGTTCCACCGATTTTTCTTTGCCCAGCAAATTCATCATGTCGAATACCGGTGGTCCTTGCATGGTTCCTGCCAATGCCAAACGCAACACAGGCATAATTTCTCCAATCTTAATTGCATTAGCTGTGGTAAAATCTTTTATAGCCCTTTCAATTTCTGTTGTTTTAAAATCGGAAACAGAATTAACAACCTCTATCACCGAATCGAAACGTGCACGATTTTCTTTACTGTATTTCTTTTTAATTGTTTCAGTATCATAAACTTTTATGTCTTCGAAAAAGTAATAACCCATTTCGAGCAAATCGTTAGTGAACGTAGCGCGCTCTTTCATTAATCGGCAAAACTCTTTTGCATAATCGAAATTGAATTCAAAGCCCTTAGCAATAACTTGGTCTTTAATAATGTTCGCCAATTCTTCATCACCCTTTGCTTTCAGATAATGATGATTGAACCATTTTGCTTTTTCGTAATCGTAACGCGCTCCTGCTTTGTGTACTTTTCCTAAAGTGAAAAGCTGAATCATTTCTTCCATGCTCAACACTTCTCGGTTATCACCGGGATTCCAACCCAACAGCACTAAGAAATTCATAAATGCCTCAGGAAAAAATCCCTTTTCGCGGTAGCCTTCATTTATTTCTCCTGTTTCCACGCTCTTCCAATTGATGGCGTAAAAAGGAAAACCTAACCGGTCGCCATCGCGCTTGCTTAATTTTCCGTTGCCATCAGGCTTCAACAACAAAGGTAAATGCGCGAATTTCGGCATCACCTCTTCAATGCCAAGCGCGCGATACAACAACACATGCAATGGCGCAGAACTTAACCATTCTTCACCACGAATAACGTGCGTTATCTGCATCATGTAATCGTCACTCACATTTGCCAAATGATACGTTGGCATTCCATCGCTTTTCAGCAAAACTGCATCGGCTAATTGCGAAGTGTTGAACGAAACCCACTCGCGTATTTCATCATAAAACTTCACTTCTTCATTGCGCGGCATTTTAAATCGAATAACGTAAGGTGCACCACTTGCCAATCGCTTTTCTACTTCATCTTGCGGAAGATGAAGCGAGTTCTTCATATACTGACGTGTAATCGAATTGTAAGAAGGACTTGGATTTCCCTGCGCTTGCAAATCGGTGCGCATTTTTTCAATGTCTTCTTCTGTATCAAAAGCATAATAAGCGTTTCCGCTGGCTAAAAGTTTATCAGCATACTCGCGATATAGATGTTTGCGTTCGCTTTGACGGTAAGGCGCGTGAGGCCCATCACCAAAACCAACGCCTTCGTTTGGCTCAATGCCACACCACTTCAACGCACTGATGATGAATTCTTCAGCACCTGGAACGAAACGGTTTTGGTCAGTGTCTTCCACTCGCAAAATAAAATCGCCTCCTAATTGTTTCGCCAATAAATAATTATACAAGGCGGTGCGAATTCCTCCCGGGTGTAAAGGACCTGTAGGTGATGGTGCAAATCGAACTCTTACTCTTCTGCTCATAATGTTTCTGTGTGGTGGCGAAAATATAAATAGTTGCAAGTTGCGGGCTACGAGTTGCGAGTTGATTACAATTTTGCTTCTTCGCTTTATGTTAGATGCCTTGTTATTTACTAAAACTTCTCCGCTGCTCAGCGCAGTCTATCCCGACTGTTTGTGGAAAGTAAATACAAAAGAAAAAATCCTCTACCTAACTTTTGATGATGGACCAATTGCTGAAACAACTCCTTTTGTTTTAGATGAATTGAAAAAATGGAATGCAAAGGCAATCTTCTTTTGCATCGGAAAAAATATTGAAGCCAATCCAGAAATTTTTCAACGAATAATTAATCAAGGACATTCAGTTGGCAATCATACTTACGACCATTTGAATGGATGGAATGTTTCGGATGAAATTTATTTTGAAAATATTGAAAAATGTGAAGCTGTATTAAACTCGAAACTCGGAACCCGAAACCCGAAACTTCTTCGTCCTCCTTACGGAAAATTAAAGCCATCGCAGTATTCAAAACTAAAGAGTGAATACAAACTCATTATGTGGGATGTTTTGAGCTTTGATTTCGATTTGAAAATGCAAGAAGAAAAAGTTTTGCAGAATGTTTTGAAAAATGCTGAAACGGGAAGCATTGTGGTGATGCACGATAGTTTAAAAGCAAAATCGAAAGTTGAATATGCACTTCCGAAAATTTTAAAATATTTTTCGGAGAAAGGATTTGAGTTTAGTGCCTTATAAAAAATCTATTTCTCGTTTTTCAAATGCCAATCGAGTAATCGATAAACAGGATTTTTATCTACCACTCCCAATTCACAACCAAACTTGTCAGCTACTTTTTGTAATTCATTTTTAAAATGGAAAGCAATAGAGCCAACAAAGTGAACAGGATAATTTTTGTAATCCTTATAACAACAAACATGGTGGCTGAAAAAATCGGTGAATCCTTCTGCGGCAAATTGCTCCATAAATTCTTTGTCGGATGAATCAGTTAAGGCTCTAGCAAAAGAAGCGAGATAGACATTAGCAAGTGGCTTTTTATACACCGCATCAAATATTCTTTCCTTTTCCAATCCATAATCATCGCGCAGCAATTTCATTGTTGCTTCAGGTAGTTCGTGATAAAGAAATTTTGCCAATAACTTCTTGCCGAAATATGCTCCACTGCCTTCATCGCCCAACACATAGCCAAGCGCAGGAACTTCTTCATGAACATCTTTGCCATCGTATAAACAAGAATTGCTTCCCGTGCCGAGAATACAAGCAACACTTGGTCGTCCATCATACGTAGCAAGTGCGGCAGCTTTTAAATCGTGGTCAACTTTTATTTCAGTAGCATTTTCAAAAAATCTTTTCATAGCCACCGCAATAATGTTGTTGCGTTCATCGCTTGAGCAACTTGCTCCATAGAAAAAAACTTTGGTTACTTTTCCGCGAAGCGCGCAAAGCGATTCCTGTTTCAGCATTTCGGCATAAATATCTTCCGATGAAAAAAACAATGGATTGAAACCGATGGTCTCAAACAATTCTTTGTTTTCTGTCAACCAGTTTGTTTTGGTAGAACCGCTTTCGGCAATAATGAACATGGCTTAATCTATTTATGAATTGATTCAAGCGAATATAATTTCATTTAGAAAAGATGTGTTTTACGTTTACATTCGGATTCAAAATATTTCAACCATGAAAAAAAATTTGCTTTTTCTCCTCTCCTTTTTCTTCTCTTTTACGTTTGCCCAAAATCATAATTCACCTTCTCGTTCGCAAGTAGATGCAGCTCTTGCTCCGTTTTATCATGGTGTTGCATCAGGCGACCCACTAAGCGATAGGGTGATACTGTGGACGAGAATTACAACCGATAACGCCAGTGAAACAATAGGCTGGCAAATTGCTACCGACACAACTTTTTCTACAATTGTAAATTCAGGAACAACCACTACCGATTCAACAAAAGATTTTACGGTGAAAGTAGATGCCACGGGTTTGCAGCAAAATACTTGGTACTACTATCGTTTCAGCAACAACGGAACTTATTCCATCATCGGCAGAACTAAAACTTCGCCAACAGGAAATGTTTCTGACTTACGTTTTGCAGTAGTTGCGTGTTCAAATTATCAGGATGGATTTTTCAATGTTTACCACGACATAGCTACTAAGAACGATGTGGATGCGGTTATTCACTTAGGCGATTACTACTATGAATATGGGCCCGATGATTTTACTCCTGGTGTTGATTCAACACGATTGCAGGAGCCTTTTAAGGAAGTGTGGACCCTTGCCGATTATCGTCAGCGGCACTCCTTTTACAAACTCGATCCCGATTTGAGAATGGTGCATCAGCAGTATCCTTTTATTACCGTTTGGGACGACCACGAAACTGCCAACGATAGTTGGAAAGGCGGGGCACAAAATCATACGGACAGTGTAGAAGGCTATTGGGTAGACCGCGAAGCTTTTTCGCATAAAGCATATTTTGAGTGGATGCCGATTCGCGATACGCATAATAGTGTTGACACGATTCATAGAGTAATACCGATGGGCAATCTTGCCGATTTAATTATGGTAGAAACACGAACAGAAGGAAGAGAAATACAAGCGGGTACAACAGGGGCAGTGGTAACTGATACTAATCGCACCATGATGGGACATGCAGAGTTGGAATGGTACAAACAACAACTTTCTGCTTCAACCGCAAAGTGGAAATTGATTGGCAATCAAGTAATGTTTGCACCGCTGAAAGTTTTTGGTGCCGCGTTGAATCAAGACCAATGGGATGGTTACCCCGCAGAGCGCGATAAAATTATTCGTCACATCACATCAAACCATATTGATAACGTAGCAATTCTTACGGGAGATATTCATACCTCTTGGGCAAATGATATTCCTGATCCCGATGCTACTTATAATGGGAGCACTGGAGCAGGTTCAGCTATGGTTGAGTTTGTTTGCACAAGCGTTACCAGTGGAAGTTTTATCACCTTTCCGGTTCCCGCAAATATTATTACGGCTTTAATTCCACATATAAAATATGCCGAGTTATCTAAACGTGGTTACTTGTTGTTTGATGTAACCGAACCGAAAGTGCAAGGTGACTGGGTTTACGTGAACACTATTACTTCGCGCGCGTTTACTTCTTCTGCAGGGGCATCGTGGTGCGATTTAGATGGAGCCAAGCATATGACGCAATGTGGTAGTGCCCTAACACCGCGCGGAACAAATCCTATTCTTGCGCCTAATTTTACTGCAATTAAAAATGTTGCTAGTGATGATATGGTAATGATTTCGTGCTATCCGAACCCAACAGAGAGTGAAGTGCGCATTCAGTATTACATCTACAAACCTACCGATGTAAACATTCAAATGACCGATATGAGTGGCAAGGTTATTTACACGCACAACACTAAGCACAGCGACTACGGTTTGTTTAATGACGAAGCCGATATGAGTTCACTGGCAAGAGGAGTTTATCTGATGAGTGTAACTGCAGGTGGTAAAATTTACAGCAAGCGGGTAGTAAAGAATTAAGCTTCTGAATTCAGAAAATCAAAACAAGAACTGCAGTAAAACCTACTGCAGTTTTTGTTTGCGCCACATAGGCTTTGAAATTGATTAAGCGTTTAAATTTTTCTCATGTACTTTTATTAGACCATAATACCATACCACACCAACAATATAAAGCGCTACTGTAATGAAAATAATATTTGAGTAAGCCACATCTGCCTCGCGCAACACCGAAAATATTTTTGCACTTACAAACCAACAACCACTCCAAATACTTGCATTAATAGCTGACATCATTTCGCGATTGCGCTCGCCTACATAATTTAAAGTGAGTTCGCTTGTGAGTGGTCCTGCCATATTCATAAACGGTTGCCGTAAAGTAAAAGTGACCGCGGCAATAATAATTCCGTATCTGGTGTGGTTATACCATTCGGTAGTTGCCATTATGAAAAGGAAAACAATCGCCAGCGATTGCATTAATGTAATCGCAAACTGATAACCGAATCTTCTCTTTATTTCAGGAACTGCCAAAGCAGTAATGACCACCAAAGTGAAAGCAATAGAGTTCATGATGGAAAAAGCAGGAGCGTTCATACCATGCACATCGTGAAAAAAAAGATTGATAACAGGAATGGTAAAACCCGCACCCAACGCAATGAGAAACGAAGGCACAACGGCTTGTAAAATAATAGACCAGTCATAATCAGAATGAATATTTGCAATTGGAATTCGCGTGCCAAGATTTTCCTGTGAAGGAAGTTGCTGCACAAAATAAATTCCTAAGAAACCAAGCGATGAATAAAAAACAAGCAATACTTCTGTGGTAAAAAAACTACTGATGAAAGGCAGAAAGAAACCGAGCATTCCCACAAAAATAGTAGTGAAGTTTCCAGCACTGAAGAACAGCGCGATACTTTCTGTTTCGTGTTCTTTACTTCCATTGAGTAGAATGTAAGGCATCACTAAAATTTGCAAGAGCGAAAAACTAATTCCCCAAAGCGACATGAGGATGCGAATGAGTTCTGTGTTGTGCGTATGGATTCCGAAAATTAAAAGCAGTGCAACTATCGGTGATGAAATTGCTCCCGCGAGCATAAAAGGTTTTAATCTTTTCCCCTTCACTAACAACGCCAACGGAACAGAACACAACAACACTGTTAAGTAACGGTTGCCAATCATACTGGCTATTTGAAAATCTTTGAAGCCGTGGTCGAGCATTAAGTAATTCAACAGCATGGTGAATGCCGAATTGATGAGTTGCAGAAATACATCTGCCAGCATCAGGTTAATGATGACACGGGGAATGGAGAAGTATTTTGAGAGTGCAGCTTTCATACCCCTAAATCCCCTTCCCGATGGGGCATGCGGGATGAAACAAAAGGGGACTTTAATACAGAAATACATATGAGTTGGTTACTGCAACACATCACACTGAAATTTTTGTTTCAATAAAAGAAAATATTTCCTCGCGGTGTTCGGGTTGGAACCATTGAACGCCATCATCCTTTTTAAACCAAGTCATTTGTCGTTTGGCGTAGTTTCGTGTGTTTTGTTTGATGAGCGCAACAGCATTTTCGAAAGAAATTTTGTCTTCAATAAAATCAAACAATTCTGTATAGCCAACTGTTTCAAGCGCGTGTAGTTTCTTGTTGATGTAAAGTTCTTTTACTTCTTCCAACAAACCTTGCTTGAACATTTCATCAACGCGATTATTTATTCTTTCATTGAGAACTTCGCGTGGTAAACTCAAACCTATTTTGATGATATTGAAAGGTCGTTCTGTTTTTTTGCCAATGCGTTGTTCGCTATATTTTTTTCCGGTGGTATAAATTATTTCAAGAGCGCGTTTCAGGCGGACAGGATTTTTTTTGTCCACCTTTTCGAAATATTCAGGGTCGAGTCGTTCAACCTCTTGTTGTAACCAATCCAAGCTTTTCTCATTGAGAAATTTGCGGGTAACATATAGTTGATTGTCATCTTCTCGTTCAAACTTATCGAATCCACTGCAAACTGCATTGATAAATAAACCTGAACCACCAACCATCACCGCAATGCTTTTCTCTTGGAAATATTTCTCCAAAAACTCCAATACTTCAAATTCATACTTGCCTGCGCTATAATGTTTGGTGTGAATAGAAATATTGTTGACGAAGTGGTGTGGCACTTCCGATAACTGTTCTTCAGTTGGTTTTGCAGTGCCAATGTTCATCTCCTTGTAAAACTGACGCGAGTCAGCAGAGATAACTTCAGCACTGTATTGCTTGGCAATTTCTACGGCCAAAGAAGTTTTACCAATGGCAGTTGGTCCGCAGACAACAATTAGAGATTTAAGATTAGAATTCATTGTCAAACTCTTTTCAGTCCTAATTTTTCTCCTAATTCCAACATCATCTTACACGCTTCTTCGTAATCATTTCTGATTTTCCCTTCGAGAATTGCTTCCTTGATTTCTTCTTTTATCACGCCAATTTCGCGCGATGGACCAATGCCGAATGTTTCCATAATCAACTCACCCGTAACAGGTGGTTGAAAATTTCTCACTTGGTCCTTCTCTTCAACCTCTTTCAATTTTTCGCGCACCACTTCAAACCTTGTGAGATATCGTTTCACTTTCTCACGATTCTTCGAAGTAATATCTGCCTCGCATAGTGAAAGCAGATTTTCAATATCGTCACCTGCTTCAAACAATAATCTTCGCAAAGCAGAATCGGTAATTTCTTCTTTAGTCAATGCAATGGGACGCAAATGCAGGTAAACCATTTTGCGAACAAATTTCATTTCGTTGCCCATAGGTAATTTCATGCGACCAAAAATTTTCGGCACCCATTTACTACCAAGAACTTCATGTCCGTGAAAAGTCCATCCAGTTCCTTCTACAAATTTTTTTGTCGGTGGCTTGGCAATATCATGCAACACTGCCGCCCAGCGCAGCCATAAATCATTGGTGGATTTAGTGATGTTGTCTAACACTTGTAGTGTGTGATAGAAATTATCCTTATGTCCTTTGCCCTCGTAATTTTCAACTCCTTTCAACTTCTGAAATTCAGGAAAAATAATTTCGAGCAAACCACATTCTTCCAAGAGTATAAATCCAATGCTCGGAGTTTTAGCCAGAATAATTTTGTTCAGTTCCTCGGTAATGCGTTCCTGTGAAATAATTTTGATGCGCTCTTTGTTTCGCTTAATCGCATCAAATGTTTCGGGAAGAATTTTAAAATCCAATTGCGTGGCAAAGCGGATGGCGCGCATCATGCGCAACGGGTCATCGCTAAAAGTAATATCAGGGTCGAGCGGGGTGCGAATCAATTTCTCTTCCAAATCTTTTACTCCATTAAATGGGTCAAGCAATTCGCCAAAAGAATTTTTGTTGAGCGAAATCGCCATCGCGTTAATCGTAAAGTCTCTGCGATTCTGGTCGTCTTCAAGCGTTCCATCTTCCACAACTGGTTTACGAGAATTTCTATCGTAGCTTTCTTTTCTCGCACCTACAAATTCAAAATCAAAATCGTTCCAACGAAATTGTGCGGTGCCGAAATTTTTAAAATAGCTTACGTGTGGTTTATCTGAAATTTTTTCTGTGGCTTTTTGCGCGAGTTCAATGCCACTACCTACACAAACAAAATCAATGTCCTTACAGTTTCTGCCGAGCAATTGGTCGCGCACGAAGCCGCCAACTACATAGGTTTCGAAATTTAATTCGCTGGCAGCTTCAGAAATTATTTTAAAAATTGGATGAGATAAATCGAATTGTTTGTTCACGTGCCAAACCTACTCCAAAAACAAAAAAGACAAAATAGGATTTTGATTATCGAAAAATAATCATGGCAGGTTTTCGAGCATCAGCAGGTCGCATACTTTGCAAATGTTGGCCAGAAACAAAATTAAGCGCAGGAGTTACACGAAGTTTTGACTGCAACGAAGTTTTAATTTTTTGCTCTGCCGTATCTAAACTTCCTGCAAGCGCAATATGAATTTGTATTTCGTCTGTTCCTAAATCGTTCTTTGTTATCTCAACCATGTAATCTTTCACTTCGGCAACAGCACTCAACGCATCATAAATAGACGGAGGAAAAATAGTCGTGCCTTTGTATTTTATCATTTGGTTCTTTCTGCCGACTACGGGAGAAAGGCGAATAGTATTTCTTCCACAAGCGCAAGGCTCATCGTAATAACAACAGATATCGCCTGTTCGGTAACGCAACATAGGCATTCCTTCAATGGATAAACTCGTGATAGTTACTTCGCCAAATTCTCCGGCTTGTAATTGTTTTCCTTCATCATCCAGAATTTCAACAATCAGCAATTCAGGATTATGATGTCCGCCTTTACCTTGCTCGCATTCTGTAAATGCAGTTTGCATTTCGGTTGATGCGTAAGTAGAAAACAATTTCAGACTCCATTTCTCCTGAATTCTTTTTGCCATTGTATTCGGAGATAAATCAGCGTTGCGAACTGGTTCACCAATACAAATGGCGCGTTCAATTCCTAATTTGTTTACATCAATGTTGTTTGCTTCCGCATAATCAATCAACTTTAAAATGAAACTTGGAACAGCAACAATTGCATTTGGTTTGAAGCGATGAATGTTTTCCCATTGCATTTGCGGAGAGATGGGACCAACACGAACAGCCGCTGCACCTAATTTTCTTATACCGAGATAGTATGCCATGCCTGCCATAAATTGTCGGTCGAGCGTGAGCATGAGTTGATACACATCTGTTGACTTTCCATTAGCGCAGATGAAAGATTGCTCTTCGTTGTAAGCCAAACGTTGTAAATCATTTTCAGTTAAAGCAATAGTTACAGGAGAACCTGAAGTGCCAGAAGTGGTGGAATAATCAATGATTCTATTTTTCGGCACGCAGAGAAAATCAAAATTGTAATTGCTGAAATCTTCTTTGGTGGTAGTTGGAATTTGAACTAAATTTTCAAGTGAGTTTATCGTTTCAATTTCAATTTCGTGCTTAGCAAAAAGTTTTTTGTAGTAAGGAGAATTCTCTTTGAGGTAAACTAGCTGCTCTTTCAGTTTGTATTCCTGAAAAGATTTTATTGCGGAAAGAGATTGTGTTTGAATGTTCATTTACTTTCAATTATTACAAAGGCAACTGCCGTTTCTTTAATGTGCGAAAGCGAAATATGAATTTGCCATCCTCCTTTTTGTTCAAATACCTTAAGTGTTTCTCCACTTAGTTCAATGAATGGTTTGCCGAGTTCATCATTCAGAATTTCAACTTCATTGATATTCATTTTGTCTCTCCACCCTGTGCCCAGTGCCTTGAAGAAAGCTTCTTTACCAGCAGCACGTGCCGCGAAACTCTGACACGATTTATCGCGTTCGCAATATTCAATTTCACGTTTTGAAAATACCTTTTCTTTCAACGCATCTTTCTCAATTGCTTTGCGCACACGCTCAACTTCTATTATGTCCGTGCCCGTTCCCAATATCATTGCACCGCTTTTATTTCTTCCCGCATTTTATCGGCTTCGTGTGTATCGTTAATTTCTTTCGTCAGCGCTAAATCAAAATATTTTTTGGCTGAAGCCTTATCGCTTTTTGCTTTGTAATACTCGCCCAAGTAAAAATACGTTTCCCAAAATTCAGGATTGAATTGAATGAAGTTGTTTGCTGTATTCTTTTCGTTGTTCAATTCCTTCTTGTCGTTCGTAGCGTGTTTTATTTCCTGTTTCAGTTCGCGCCATTGCAAAAAGTTTTCCCAATCGGCAGACAACAAAAATGAATCGGCAGGAATGGCTAAGGCAGTTTCATTTAATTCTCGATTCTCTTTCATTGAAGGCGCTTCAATAAATATTTTTTTCAAATCGTAACAAACAAATTCTCCTTCCTGATAAGGATTCGCACTTACCCAAAACCGTAACTTCTCAGGTTGAAAAATAATAGCATGATGTGAAATCAATTGATTCAATGCTTTCTCATTTCCTATTCCAATGTTTTTGTCCTGCTGTCCTCGTTGGTCGCGAAGAATTGAAGCCACATTTTTATAATCGAGTTTGGCACTACGATTCATCAATTCTTCCAAACGATGGAAGCGATACATCGAAGCACTGGTCGCGATGTTCTCGATGTTGTTTTTATCGTTTTTGAAACTGTCGCTTTGATAATGATTAGCGCATAAAATAAAATCAGTATCGCTGTTGAACAGAATAGTTTTAGTGATGCTCTTTTCAATCAACGAAGTTTTATGGTCGGGTGCAGAACCAATCATCAGCGTTTCGCAGACAAAAGTTTTTCTCCTTTTAGCAATGGAATATGCTTCGTCAATATTGTTGGCGTATTGCAAAATCTCTCTTGCCAAAATTGAAATAGGGGTAGTTGCACCATTCGGAATATCACTCTTGGCAGCATTGATGGTAATCGTAATTCCCTTTTCATTCATGCCCGAAACACAACCCATAAAACCCGCCCAGGTAATCATGACGAACTTGTTCCCTTGTTTCGGATTGCAGAAGTAAACGATTTTGTTTTCGGAAAATTTATCGCCCAAATAAAAATCAAGATTGCGACCGATAATCATAGAGGAATCGGCACTTCGCTCATTCCATGCGGCAAAGGAAGTGCAACCAACCAATGCCAAACTTTGCAAGGCATGACCAATGTCGTGCGCGGCATGATAATTCAACATTCTATCGTAAGCAGGGTTGATAAAATCAAACTCGTGCGGAGCCGAAAATGATTCTCCGTAAATCTCCAGCTTATTTTCTTCAGGAAAATTTTCATCTAAATGGCGATTGAACACACGAGTAAACCAACCAAGATATTTTAAGTAAGAATTGTTGGGAACAAGATTATGGATTTGGTCAACGAAGGCGACCTCTTGTGAATACAACAATTCCTTTTCAAGTTTACCTCTAATTACTCCGCGCTCAAAAGGTTCGCCTTCTATATACTCTTCCCACAAACCGCTTTCGTTTTTGCGCAACCAGTTATTGCCAATGCGGTAAAAGTTTTCTCCAACTTTCTCGCGCTGTAAATTCAAACTTGATTTATCTTTTACTTCGGGAATATGCGGAGCTAAGCCATATTGAATATAGAGATACCCCACCAGCAAAAGCAGAAGAAGAAAACCAAAAGTGTAAGCGAGAAATTTTAAAACTCTTTTCATTTCAATAAGGTTAACACAAAGGCGCGAAGGCGCAAAGAAATTCAACTTCGTGTCTTTGCGTCTTTGTGTTTATCAATTTTTGTTCGCTCCTAAAATTTTATTCAACAAATATTCCTTCCCAATAACTGCCCCGCAAGTTACCAAAGCACTTTCGGTAACGCCCAACACACCATGCAAATTTATATTCTGCCCGGTCAAAAACAGATTAGGCACTTTTGTTTTCACCGAAATCATCGTCTTCATCGGATCGTTAAAGTCTTTCACAATGCCATACATATTGCCGTCAACAGTTCCCATATAATCTCTGTATGAAAGAGGCGAAGAAGTATAATAGGATTGAATGCAGTCGCGAATATTCGGAAACTTAACAGCGATTGTGTCCAGCAGTTTTTCTGCCTTCTGCTTTTTAAATTCCTGATACTCTTCGTTGCGGTTGCTCTCTTCAAGTGTAGTATTGAAACTGTCTTTCCATTTTTCAACTTCATCAAATCGCATGTAAGTCATCACCGTAATGGCTTCAGTAAATTCATTTTGCTTTTCAGGAACTTCTTCAAAGAGAGCATACATGCTCGGAAAGTTGTCGGGTTTGTAATCAACACAAGTCCAAACATTTTCTTCGTTGAAATAATAGTAATTGCGATTGCGAAAAGGGAAAATGCTCGGCTTCAAAATCAAATACAAAACAAAAGTGGAAATAGAATTCTCCAATGAACTAATGCGATTGCGATAAGCCGGACGGATTGCATCCGTCTCTGTCATCGCAAGA
Source organism: Bacteroidota bacterium (assembly GCA_026391075.1). Taxonomy (GTDB): domain Bacteria; phylum Bacteroidota; class Bacteroidia; order Chitinophagales; family LD1; genus Bog-950. The sequence continues at coordinate 61,600 of JAPLES010000023.1, forward strand.
GTTTTGGCGGGATGGATATTCGAAATGAAAACTTCCGCTTCAATCTTTTCCCCTGTGCTTAGTGTTACAGATTTTGCATTTCCATTTTCTACATCAATGCTTTTCACGTCATGCTTACGCAAAACTTCCCCGCCATTTTCTTTGATGATGCGCGCCATCAGTTTCACAATTTGGTCGCCACCGTTTTTTATTTTATAGGCACTTTCGATATAGCTGTTTACCACCAGTGCATGAACATATAAAGGTGTTTTTTCTGTTCCGGCATACAACAGATTTGTTCCCGCCAAAACATTTTGCAGTTTTTTATTTGGTGTTAGTTGTTCGAAATAATCTTTTGCGCTTGTCGAAAGCATCTCCATGTTTTCTATCTCTCCTTCGCGTAAATTATAGAGCGGAACACTATCGCAAATGCGTTTCATATCACTGCAATATTTTTCAATTACTTCTTCTTCATCCGAAAATTTTGAAAGTAGTATACGTTTAAAATTTTCGTAGCCCATGCCATAAGGATATTCCTCGATGTCATCTTTAAACATTACTACATCAAAACCTTCTTCATCCATACGCGCGGTTTCTAATCGTTGCATGATGCCGAGGTAATTGAAAATTTTATAGAGCGAATTCTCTTTGGATAAACCACCGATGTAATGCACACCGGTATCGAAGGTTACTCCTTCGCGTTTGAATGTTTGCAGGCTTCCGCCTATCTGTTCATTCTTCTCAATAATGCAAACACGGTTGCCTTCTTTGCTTAGAATAGTGCCGCACACCATTCCGCCCAAACCACTGCCGATGATGACAACATCAAAATGTTTTTTGCTGATTTCCATTAGATGGAAGGATGAGAAAAGCCGGTTAGTTTACTGTTTTAACGTAGCCATGTATTGAACCACTGCATTCAAATCTGCCTCGGTCAACACATCTTCTTTAAAGCCCGGCATGGCATTTTTACCTGAGCGTATGAGAAGTTTCTTTTCCTCATCGGTCAGTTTTGTGAGCGACAAATCTTTTGCTCCGCTAACTCCGCCATTGCCTATTTGACCGTGGCACTGTGCGCACTTGTTTGCGTAAATTAATTTGCCCGCAATAATCGGGTCTTCAATTGCAGATGTATCTACTTTGGCTCCAGTCTTGGCCTTCTTATTCATTTCGGCTAAGCCGTAACTCATTACAATCAGGAACACCGCGACAAAAGCAAGAATTTTATTTCCCTTCTTGAAACCGATAATTGCCAATGGGATTGAAGCGAGAACGCAAATAATTTTTACCGTTAACAAAGTAGAAAGAGCCGCTCCGCTAACTAACATTCCAATTCCTGTAGCCAGAAATCCGAAACTCAAAATCATTTCAGGAACCTTAGTAATTTTTGAATACTTAGCTAATTGTTCGTTGCGGTTCAAAAGCAGAAGAATCAATTTGGCAACATAATGGAGTAAGAATAGAAGAACAAAAAGTTTGTGGCTGTGAAGTAGACCTGTATACATAGTTTATTTTTTGTGCAGCGAATATAGAGGGAAAAGCGAAGCGATTACAAATACTCAATCTTCACTTGGAGATCGGCAAATTTTTTAATCATGGCGCTGACTCCGCAATATTTTTCCTGCGAAAGGTTGACGGCTTTCTCCATTTTGCTTTTGTCTTCCTCTTTTAGTTTGATGAAATAAGTAAGGTGAATGGTGTGATAAGTTTTCGGATGCTCTTTGGTCAGTTCGCCTTCTACATCAATTTTAAAATCAGAAAACTCAACGCGCATTTTGCGCAGCAGGTCAACTACATCAATAGCCGTGCAGCCCGCAAGTGATGAAAGAATCAATGCTTTTGGTCTTACACCTGTCGAGATACTTTCCTCGGCTCCATCAATACGGATTGCCTTTCCGTTTTGATGCGCATCGAATTTTTCTTCGCCAAGATGTGTCAATGAAATTTTGTGGCTCATGGAATTATTTTTTGATTGAAGAGAGATGTCACGCAGAGCTTGTCGAAGCGTAAAAGCCAAGAATCCTTCGACAGGCTCAGGATGACATTTCCTTTTGGGTTCTATAATTTCTTCACTTCAATATACATCAGGTCTTCGTTCACTTTAAAGTCGGTTTCCTTTTTTAGTTTAACAGTAGTGGTTTGAAATTCGTTGGTTCCCTTCAACATCTGCTTCGAATTTTCGATGGTAAAAACAAACGCGGGCATTCTAAAATCCTTTGCATTAACCGCCCACCGATAGCTTAATTCGAATTCGCCTTTCTTCAGCTTTTTCAATTTGTATTCAAACACCGGAATTTTCGGAAACTTCAAATACTGTTCAAAAACAGGCAACAAATCTTTTCCTGTTTTGCGGCAGAAATACATGGCCACGTTTTCATAACTCACATTCTTCATTTTAAAACTGGTGTCGCACATGCCTTTGATAATACTCCACCATTTTTCATCGTCATTTACAATAGAGCGCAGTGTATTAATAAACAACGCGCCTTTGCTATACATATCGCCATCGCCTTCTTCGTTTACTCCGTAAACTCCTGCCACCGGCTTTTCATTGCCCATGTGTTTCTTCTTTTTGTTGATGTATTGAATGGCGGTATCGTGACCAAGCATGCACTCCACATAAATTGATTCGGTATAAGTGGCAAAGCTTTCGTGAATCCACATATCGGCAATGTCTTTACAACTTACACTATTGCCCCACCACTCGTGTGCACTTTCGTGAATGATGATGTAATCGAAATCGAGACCTATACCCGAGTAATCGTTACCGGCATAACCCGTGAGATATCTATTGCCATAAGCAATGGCGCCCTGATGCTCCATACCGAGATAAGGCGTTTCCACGAGCGCGTAACCATCTTTCCAGAAAGGATATTTGCCGAGATATTTTTCGTAGCACTTCAACATCGGCTTCACTTGCGTGAACTGCAATTTTGCTTTATCTAGATTGTAGCGCATTACGTAATAATCGAGCGCGAGTTTTGAATTATCATCTGCTATATACTCCTCACTGAACTGAACGTAATCGCCAATGTTGAGTGTAACATTGTAATTGTTGATGGGATAATGAACAAACCAATGAAACGAAGTAGTCGTATCTATTTCTTCGCGGCTTTCCATTTCATTACCATTTGAAATGCAGCGCAAACCATCGGGCACATTGCACCAAATGCTCATGCTGTCTGGTTCATCACCCAAATAATCTTTGCAGGGCCACCAGCAACTTGCCCCCATGCCTTCGCAGGCCACAGCAATCCAGGGTTTGCCGTTTTTATCGTGTGTCCAGGTGAAGCCACCATCCCAGGGTGCGCGTTTAGCAATAATAGGTTTGCCATTGTAGCGAACTTCAATTTCGCCATTTAAGCCGCGTTTCATAAAATCATTCAAATCCACAAACACAGCATTGAACTCTCTGCGGTATTTAACCGACTCACCGTTTTGTTTAATCGAAACAATATTCATGTTATCGAACAAATCAATTTGCATGGTTTTGAAATCATCAATGGCTTTGAACACAATTCTGTTTGTTCCTGAAACAGATTGTGTGGCGGTATCGATTTTCACTTTCAAATCATAGAAAGTAACATCGTAGCAAGTGCGCTCGTGACGCAATCCTCCGCGCAAACTATCGGCACGGGTGTATTCTTTCTTTTGGTCAGTGAGGGATTGAGCGAAGGAAGGTTGAAGATTAAATATTGAATATTGAATACAAAGAAAGATTGGAAGTACTTGTTTCCAACTCTTTTTTATTGACCGCTTTGCGTTGCTCTTGTATTTCATTTGCTCATTTGCCAATTTACTCATCTGCTAATTTGAATCTCCGAAATTGAAATAAATTGCCGACTTATTCGTGTTCACTAAAATGATTTAAGAAATGTTGCAGTCAATTATCTTCTTCTCTATTGTGTTTTCGGTGTATGGTGCGTTTGAATATTACGGATGGCAGGCAGTAAGAACTGCTTTTCAGCCGCAGAATATTAAACAGGCAAAATGGATTTACTGGGGGCTTTCAGCAACGCTGTTTATTCTGTTTGCATCGTATCGTCCTTTGCTTTACAAATATTTACCAAAAACATTTGCCATGTACTTTGCGCTGGTCTTTGTTTTGCTTTTATTGTGCAAACTCATTGTATTTTTATTTCTGTTTCCCGAAGATGTGGTTCGCTTCTTCAGATTCATCGTTTCTAAATTTTCTTCTTCCTTTTCACCTGTGCCTGGCGGAATTTCGCGCAGCGAGTTCCTTAGTAAATTTGCCTTGTTTGCAGCGGCTATTCCCGCAGCTACTTTAGTTTATGGTGTGGTGGTGAATGCTTACAACTATCGTTTTCGAAAAGTGGCAGTTAAGTATCCGAATTTGCCCGAAGCTTTTAATGGTTTTAAAATTATTCAGCTCAGTGATATTCACTCGGGAAGTTTTACCAAGACCGAACCGCTGGTGAAAGTGATTGAAAAAATAAATACGCTCAATGCCGATGTTATTTTGTTCACCGGTGATTTAGTGAATAATGTTTCGAGCGAGATGGAGCCGTTTATGGAAGTGTTCAATAAACTGAAAGCGAAGCACGGTGTATTTTCTATTACAGGCAATCATGATTATGGTGATTATGTTTCATGGGATACCGAAGCAGAGAAGCGCGCCAACTTTGAACAGTTTATAACCATACATAAAAATTTAGGTTGGGATTTGCTGCTGAACGAAAACAGAATACTGGAACGCAACGGTGAAAAGATTGCGATTATAGGTATAGAGAACTGGGGCGGTGGTCACTTTGCCAAATATGGAAAGTTTGATGTGGCGTATAAAGGCACCGAGGAAATTCCTTTTAAGATATTGATGAGTCACGACCCATCGAGTTGGGATAATCGTGTGCGCAAAGAATTTCCTGAAACGGATTTAACCCTTAGCGGACATACACATGGTGCGCAGTTTGGTGTAGAAAACAAATGGCTGCGCTGGAGCCCTTCGCAATACATTTATAAGCAGTGGGCTGGTTTGTATAACGAAGGCAAACAATTTTTATATGTGAACCGCGGCTTCGGGTTTTTGTTTTACCCAGGCAGAGTGGGCATATTGCCGGAGGTGACGGAGATTACGTTATTGAGGGAATAGTTGACGGTTGGCGTTATAAACAAGAGCATATAACTAAACTACTCCTTCACCAATTTTTTCGAAACAATTCCATTAGCTGTTTCTAATCGCAGAAAATAAATTCCTGCACTAAGTTTCGAGGTTTCAATAGTTGCAGAGTCACCCGAAACTGTTTTTATTTGGCTTACGCAATCACCATTCAGGTTAAGCAACTTGATAGATTTTACAGCAGCTATTTCAATTCCTTCCACTGTGATTTCTGAAGTAAAGTGTGAAGGAAAAACTTTTATGCTTTCGTTCCTTGCTTCATTAATTCCTGTATTGCAAACGCCAGTGTAAGTAGCTAGATAACGTGGATGGATCACCGTTCCCGCACTATCCGATTTTAACCACATGGTTAATTCAATATTTCCGTCTCCTGCGGCACAATTCGGTGTGCAAAGAAAATGCAGAAGATCCTGGGTGTGCGATGCAATATCAAATCGGTGAAGTTCACCCGTTTGATAAATAATATAACAACTCACTTTGTCGCATACACTCATTTCCCAATCAACGGGGTGGTTAATATCGCTAACGTACCAAAAAATACTGTCAGCCGAGTTGGTATTGTTTTCAACAAAACCTGCTTCGGTAACTTGATCCATAAAGTTTACTAGCGCCATGTTACTCGTAAAAGTATCGTTAGGTGTAACCAGAATAGCCTGCGAAAAAGATGTAGAAAAAAATAACGCAAATGCAGCCGAGAGAATAATTTTTTTCATGTTTTAGAAATTAAATGTGGCTTCGAAAATATGATTTGTAGGCATAGTTTACAATAACATACTACCTAATGAATTTTCCCGAACTAAAGTTATGCAGTTCATCTTCCACCCTCCATACAAAACAAGAAATTTCGAAACAAGATAAATCAACGGAGAGGAAGTCCGAGAATTGCTTTTTAAAAAGTAAACGACCGCACACATCAAACAATTCAAATTTGCCTCCTGAAAAATTTTCAGATGAAATGATTTTTACCTGTAATTTATCATTCGATGTTTTAAAAACTTTCACTTCAAAGGCAGAAGAAGTTAAAGATGAGACATCAGAAACCAAATCGTGCTCGGTAAAGTTATTGGTATAACCGGAGTCGCTGGTAAGTGCTAAATAAAAATTGCTTCCCGAAGTTCCTGCCAAAGCAAAAGAAGAATCATTGAGCATAATTTCCTCATAGCAAATAGTCAAGTCGGTTTGTGGAAAATATTTTAACCCGATAGGATGAAACGCACTATCTAATTTAAGTAGATACGCGGTATATGGTGCACCGTTGTAAATCGAACTTGAATAGCCTGTAATAAAATATTGATGCGCTACATTTTCTGTCATTGCAAAACCTGCATCGCTTCCGTTACCACCCATGTATCGGCTCCATAAAAAATTTCCTTGTACACTAATGGCTGCCAAATAAATATCAAACTCAAAACTTCCAGCAGTGGTCGATTCACCACATAAAATGAAATCACCGGCATGATTAATCATTACCGTTTGATTTCCATTGTCGTTTATATCACCAATTACGCGATGCCAAATTTCATTTCCAGTTGAATCAATCAACAATAAATAATTATCATAATCGTGTCCGTTGTAGCTATCGCCCGAAATAATGTAGTTGCCATCATTCGTGTGTTGAAGCATTTTTGCATAATCATTTTTGTTAGTGCCGTATTCTTTTTGCCACAAAATATTTCCTGCGCTATCAAATTTTACAATCAAAAAATCATTGGCAGTTAAACTGCTTTGCGAAATAAAACCACAGGAAATAAAACCGTTGTCACTTGTCTGCTCCACATACTTAAGCGATTCGTTTTTTGCTCCGGTTCCGTAAGTGTGTTCCCACAACACAGTTCCAAACGTATCAAGTTTCATAATTTCAAAATCAGTATTGCTTCCACTTACTTTTTCGTTTACAACAATCAATTGATTTGAATCCGTAAGATTTAAATAAGGTGCTTGAAAAATAGAAGAGTCTCCATACGCTTTCCACCACAAAACATTTCCTGCCTTATCTAATTTGGTCAAAACAGTATGAACAAATCCCGCGCTATCTTCTGCATTTCCCATAAAATAAAATGAACCGTTCAACATTTTAACCGAACGACCATCAGCATTTAGCAGCGAATCAGTGAATAGTATTTGCAAATCACTTGAACGAACAAGCAACGACACAAACAAAAAAGCAAGCGCAGAATAATTTTTTTTCATGGCGAAAAAAAAGCAGCAACGTTGAGGTTGCTGCTTTTTGTTTTCATAAGTGAATGTTTTTAGCGAACAATATTAAACTGCTTGACAGCACGGCTACCGTTGATAGTCAACTGCAACACATAACTTCCTTGTGCTAACTGCGAAGTATTAATAGCAACAGGATTCACACCTGAATTCATTTCGCTGTTCATTCCAATGAGCTTCTGCCCCATCAGATTAAATACTTCTAAAGAAACTTCAGAAGTACTGGTCAATGCAATTTGTGCATTCAAAACATCTGTTGCAGGATTAGGGTAAACAGATGTCAACTGTGCAGCTACATCTTCAATACCTGAAACTACAGCACCGTATTGATAAATGTTGATGTTGTCAATGTAAAGGTTGTTTCCATAATCAGAAAGACCTTTGAAACGGATTAACACATCACTTTTATTCGCCACAGAAGTGAGTGAAGCAGAATCTGCTCTCCAATCATTTGCCGTGGGTGAGTAGCTAGCCTTGGTAGTGTCTGCAGTTTTTAAGGTAGAGCCATTCTTGCTGTAAATAGTTTGCCAAGTGCTGCCGCAATTAGATGAAACTTCAATGTCTAATTGATCAACAGAAAAACTAGTTCCGGAATAAGGATACTGCGCATGTGCTCTGTCAAACTTTATTTTGGCGTTGTTGTAGCCGCTTAGATTAACTCTAGGCACATAGAGATTATCAACCTGCGCAGCCGCTGAATTATAGAAGTCCATTTTGTAACTCTTAGTTGAGCCGTTGCCTACAGAAGCAACAGTCCATGTATAACCGTTGTCTTGATTGTCAATCAACCAACCGCTCGGGCTACCCGCTTCAAAACCTTCAACTAGAGGTGCAGCAGTTGGCGAAGTTCCAATAGCGAAGGCCGCCTTAGCAGTATCATTTCCATGATTCATATCAGGCGCCCCATTTGGATCGCGAACAATGATTTTCAAAGTATGAGCGCCTCCGCTTATACCAGAAAGAGCCGCTATACTAACATTAGCTGATGAACCCATGGCCAATGCACCTACCCAAGGATAAGTGAATGAGAAAACGTTATCTACATAAATATCCATGTTGGCATTCACCAACATTTGTGTCCCATTATTGGTCAAAACAACCGATGGCGCAAAACTTCCTGTACAACTAATAAAATTGTTTGAGATTTGAGCGGGCTTAATATCATAAGTCAAGCTCATTGGATTGCTAATACCAGCCTGTTGAACAACTTTATTTCCATCATCCTGAATAAAAACAACAAAACGAATTTTTGTTTTGTCATAGATATATGCCGGTATTGGTCCAGAAAAATTTAGTGTTTGTGTGCTTGTTCCTGTCCATGAATCTGCTAATTGCGTTCCTAACGCATTTGGATACATTTTACGCATTACATGGTGAAATTCAGTTTCGCCATTGCTTCCCGGAGGAGAAGCGAAATTCAAATCTTCAATCATGGCTACCCGTAATTTTAATTTTGTTGTAGATGATACTGTGTAATTCATAGCTCCTGCAATAGTTACAGTGGCATAAAAGGAATCGGCATCTGCTGAAAACACAGGAGTTACTTCTAAATTAAATGGCGAAGAAACAGCGGTACGATTGGTCAAGTATGATTGGTCACTAACCCAATAGTAAGGGTGAGTATCACCAGCAACGTCACTATTTGCACCGTCTTGTTCGCCCCAAGGAGCACTGTTTACACTGTAATAACTTTTACGCGCACCTGCATCGGTTGAATTTTGGTACCAAAGCGGACCTGCCGAAGGTATGTTCACCTGATATTTCAACAGAACAACATCATTTGGATATTGATCAAGCATTGCGTTAACATCAGGATTAATAGCTGCACAAGGACCGCAATTTTCACCTGAAAATTCTTCATAAAGAACTAGACGAGTAGCTTGTGAGAACAATCCTAAACTTAGGAAAGCAAGCAAAGAAAAGAGTAAAAACTTTTTCATGAATATTTGGTTTTAGAATGTTTTAATAATCGAAAGTAGAAAGTAAGTGGAGAAAATGAAACCACTTAACAAATAAATCATAGTAGTCCTTCATCGGCAAAACTCAGATAGTTTTTATCTCCAATAATCAGATGGTCAATTAAGGCAATGTCCATCAAACTCGCAGCATCCTTTATGTTCCTGGTTAATTTTTTATCGGCTTCGCTTGGTTGCAAATTTCCCGATGGGTGGTTATGAATGGCTACAATACCTGTGGCTAGTAATTCTAAAGCGTGTTTCAAAATTATTTTGGTATCGGCAACCGTGCCAGTTACGCCACCAGAACTTATGTTTTTAGAAGCTAGAATCTGATTTCGTCTATTCAAATACAAGACAAAAAATTTTTCATGTTTTAAATCAGCAATTTCCGGATAGATGTAATCGAACGAATCGCGACTGGTGCGAATGATTGGCTTCTCGCGTACTTCACTCGATTGTCTTCTTCTGCCTAACTCCAGTGCCGCTACTATCGTAATTGATTTGGTATCACCCAAACCTTTTTCCATTTTTCTCAATTCGGCAACAGACAATTTTCCTAATTCATTTAAATCGCCATTAACTTTGTGAAGAATTTTCTTTGCAATGTCCAATGCCGAACTACCTACAACACCCGTTCTAAGAAGAATAGCAATCAATTCGGCATCACTCAAAGTAGATTTCCCTTTCAGTAATAGCTTTTCGCGTGGTCGGTCTTCCTGTGCCCAACTCTTAATTGATAGAAAATCTTTTTCTTCCATAGGTTGAAAATAAAAAAGCCACCTCAATCAAGAGATGGCTTTTGAAAATATTTTTCAAGAAATTATTTCTTCTTTAAAGCAGCTACTTTTTTAGCTAAGCCCGATTTAAGGTTGCCGGCTTTGTTCTTATGAATAAAACCACGCTTAGCTAATTTATCAATAAGAGCAGCCACTTTAGGCAATGCTTTTTTAGCTTCACCCTCTGCTTTTTCACCGCGGATATCACGAATTGAATTACGGGTTGTTTTTGCCCAATATCTATTGAACAATCTGCGTTTTGCGTTCTGACGGCTGCGTTTTTCTGCCGATTTGTGATTTGCCATTGTATTATTTTTTAAAAAGGGAGTGCAAATATAGCCGCGCAAATCATATTTCCAAACGGTTTTGCTTATTGCTACTTATCAGTTAGGTTCGCACCCCAATTTCAGCACTCATGACCAGTTATAGTTTCCTATCCAATGCTACTCCCGAATACATAGAAAACTTGTATCGCGATTTTAAATCGAATCCCGATTCAGTAGATATTGAATTCAAAAAGTTCTTCGAAGGATTCGATTTTGCTTCTGCTAACACCAATGGAAAAGTCGTAGGTGTTTCACTAGATGAAATAAAAGTGTTTCGTTTGATTGAGGCTTATCGCGTAAAAGGACATTTGATTGCACGAACCAATCCTTTAAAACCACGCAAAGACCGTCACGCTAATCTTGCAGTTGAAAATTTTGGATTGAGTGAAAAGGATTTAGAAAAAAAGTTTTTAATAGGAAGCGAAATAGGTTTGCCGGATGCAACGCTGAACGAAATTCTTACAAAGCTGCAAGCCGTTTATTGCGGTTCGCTTGGCTTTGAAATAGGTTATGTGCGCGATAAAACAGAAGCTGATTTTTTTAGAAGCAAGATTGAATCTGTTGAAAAAGTAGTTGACTATTCTATTGAGAAGAAGGAGCAAATTTTGCGCTCGTTGAATAGGGCTGTAGTTTTTGAAAAATTCCTAGGCACAAAATATATTGGTGAAAAAAGATTTTCGCTCGAAGGCGGTGAAACCACTATACCTGCGCTTGATGCTATCATAAGAACCGCAGCAGGTTTGTCTGTTGAAGAGGTGGTGATAGGTATGGCGCATCGCGGAAGGTTAAATGTATTGGCAAACATTATGGGCAAAACCTATGAGGAAATTTTCAATGAGTTTGAGGGAAACGTGCAAGTTGATTTGACGATGGGCGATGGCGATGTAAAATATCATCTCGGGTTTTCATCGCAATATCCTATTGACGAAAAAAAATCTGTCTATCTCCAGCTCATGCCCAATCCTTCGCATCTCGAAGCTGTGAATCCAATTGTTTCGGGATTTGCTAGAGCTAAGGCAGATGCTATTTACAAAAGCGATTTCGATAAAATTTTACCGGTACTTATTCATGGCGATGCAGCAGTTGCAGGTCAAGGAATTGTTTATGAAGTTTTACAAATGGCAAAGCTTGATGGTTATTATTCCGGAGGCACCATTCATTTTGTAATCAATAATCAAATTGGATTTACTACAGATTTTGATGAGGCGCGCTCTTCAGATTATTCTACTTCAATTGCTGCTACCATTGAAGCTCCGGTTATTCATGTGAATGGCGATGATATTGAGGCTACTGTTTTTGCGGCTGAATTAGCGGCTGAGTACAGACAAAAATTCAACAAGGATATTTTTATCGACATGGTATGTTACCGCAGATGGGGTCACAACGAAAGTGATGACCCGAAGTTTACCCAACCGGTGATGTATAAACTGATTGAGAAGCATGCGAACCCTCGCGATGTTTATTCGCAAAAATTAGAAAGCGAGGGAAGTGTTCACGCAGAAATGGTGAAGCGTTTGGAAAAGGAATTCTGGGGCGATTTGCAAGGAAGGTTAGATGCTGTGAAACAACATCCGTTGCCGTATAAAGCACAGAAAACAGAATTAGCTTGGCAAAAGTTGCATCAGGCAAGCATTGATGAATTTTTTGATTCACCCGAAACTTTTGTGTCAAAAGAAAAAGTAGAAACGCTAATAGAAGGACTTAATAAAATTCCCGATGGTTTTGTGCCGTTGAAAAAAGTAGCGAAATATTTAGGCGATCGCAATAAGTTGATGCGTGATGAAAGAAAGATTGACTGGGCGGCTGCGGAGTTGATGGCGTACGGTTCTATTCTTTTGGATGGAAAGGATATACGCTTAAGCGGTGAAGATGTTAAACGCGGAACATTCACACATCGCCATGCAGTTATTAGTGATGAAAATACGGATAAGGAATATTGCCGCTTATGCAACTTGGCAAAAAAGCAAGGTCGATTCTTCATTTACAACTCGCATTTGAGTGAGTATGGTGTGCTTGGTTTTGAATATGGCTATTCGCTACCTTCACCAGAACCATTGGTAATTTGGGAAGCGCAGTTTGGTGATTTTGTTAACGGTGCGCAAATCATTATTGACCAGTTTATTTCCAGTGGTGAAAGCAAATGGCAACGCAGTTCTGGAATTGTGTTGTTGCTGCCGCATGGTTACGAAGGGCAGGGACCAGAGCACTCTTCCGCACGTTTGGAAAGATTTTTGCAACAGTGTGCCGAAATGAATATGGTGGTGGTCAACATTACTGATCCTGCAAATTATTTTCACGCCTTGCGCAGACAACTCGTATGGAACTTCCGCAAACCATTGGTTGTGATGAGCCCGAAAAGTTTGTTACGCCATCCGCGCTGTGTTTCGCCTATTGAAAATGTAACGAAAGGAAAGTTTGAGGAATTGATTGTGGATGAAGTGAAGAGTAAATCGGTTCGAAAAATCATTTTCTGCTCCGGTAAAATTTATTTCGATTTGCTTGAACGCAAAGAGCACGATAAGCATGATGATGTAATTTTGGCGCGGGTGGAACAACTCTATCCAACACCACAAGACAAAATGATTTCACTCACCAAAAAATATCCGAAGGCAGAAGTGTTATGGGTACAGGAAGAATCAGAAAACATGGGGGCTTGGTATTTTATTCACGCACGCTTGCATGAGAAATTGCACATACGCGGTATTGCGCGCAAAAACTCTGCTTCGCCAGCAACAGGATTTAAGAAAGTGCATTTAGAAGAACAGGAAACAATTTTACAGCGCGCGTTCGCCTAATGAATTCATTTAACTACTTTAATATTGCATTATGACCGAACTTAAAGTCCCTTCCATTGCCGAATCAATTACCGAAGTAACCCTCTCCCGGTTTTTAGTGAAAGATGGAGATTACGTGGAACTCGACCAGCCCATTTGTGAATTAGAAACAGATAAAGCATCGCAGGAAATTCCTTCACCTATTGCCGGGGTGGTAAAGTTTGTAGCTAAAGAAGGTGATGATTTAAAAGTGGGCGCGGTGATTTGTTTGATAGATGAAACGAAAAAGTCCGAAGCCCGAAGTCCGAAGTCCGAAGAAAAAAAATCGGTGGTAAATATTCAGCAGGTAGCTGAAAAGAAAACTGAAATTGCAACAACTAACGATAAGCAACAAACAAGCAACGCGCATGTTACACCGGTGGCTAAAAAGATTTTAGAAGAAGGTGCGGTGAAAATTACCGAAGTGAAAGGCAGCGGAGCAGGTGGAAAGATTACCAAGGAAGATGCACTAAAAGCGGTTCGTGCAAAAGCGGGATTGCCGGCACGCGAAGCATTCGGTCGTAATGAGCGTAGAGAAAAAATGAGCCGACTGCGCAAGACCATTGCAGAACGTTTGGTTTGCTCAAAGAACTCTACCGCCATGCTCACCACTTTCAACGAAGTGGACATGACGGCTATCAATAAGATTCGCGAGAAGTATGGCGATGCCTTCAAGAAGAAGAATGAAGTATCACTCGGCTTGATGAGCTTTTTTGCAAAAGCAGTTTGCAATGCATTGGAGAAATTCCCTGCGGTGAACTCTTCCATTGAAGAAAACGAAATTGTGTATCACGACTATGTCGATATTTCAATTGCGGTTTCTACGCCCAAAGGTTTGGTAGTGCCTGTGATTAGAAATGCCGAATCGCTTTCGTTAGTTGATATTGAAAAGAAAGTGAAGGAACTCGCCATTAAAGGCCGCGATGGTTTACTGACGATGGAAGATATGACCGGTGGAACGTTTACTATTTCGAATGGTGGTGTGTTTGGTTCATTGATGTCCACGCCCATAATCAATCCTCCGCAAACGGCCATACTTGGTATGCATAAAGTGCAGGATAGACCAGTGGTAATTGATGGGCAGATTGTAGCACGTCCTATGATGTATGTGGCGCTTTCTTACGACCACCGCATTATTGACGGCAAAGAATCGGTGAGTTTTTTAGTTGCAGTCAAAGACTTTTTAGAAAACCCATACAAACTTTTATTAGGTGCCGACCCTGTGGAGTTGTTGTTGGACTAAGAAAAATTAGGCAGCCTCTATCAACTCTTCAATAGCTTCTACTTCATCCTTATCGAAACGAAGATTTTCAATGATGAACTTCTGACGGTCTTCGGTGTTTTTACCCATGTAGTATTCGAGTAGCTTTTCAATTTTTATTTTGTCTTCCATTATCACAGGGCTTACGCGCATATCTTCGCCAATAAAACCATCAAACTCTTCGGGCGAAATTTCACCTAATCCTTTAAAGCGTGTGATCTCCGGATTTCCTTTCAACTCTTTTACAGCCGCGCGTTTCTCCTCTTCGTTATAGCAGTAAATTGTTTTCTGCTTGTTGCGCACACGGAACAATGGAGTCTCTAAAATTTTAACGTGACCGTTACGAACCGTATCAGGAAAAAATTGCAAAAAGAAAGTAAGCAAGAGCAAACGAATGTGCATTCCATCTACATCGGCATCGGTAGCTATTACAATGTTGTGATACCGCAAATCGTCCATCGAATCTTCAATGTTGAGCGCGTGTTGAAGCAAGTTGAATTCTTCATTTTCATAAACTACTTTCTTGGTCATGCCGAAACTATTCAACGGTTTACCACGCAGTGAAAACACCGCCTGCAAATCGGGATTGCGCGATTTTGTCAACGAGCCACTCGCAGAATCTCCTTCGGTAATAAAGAGCGTAGTACGCAGTTTTTGTTCATCTTCTATTTTGCCTCCATCATTTAAATGATGCCGGCAATCGCGCAATTTTTTGTTGTGAATGTTTGCCTTCTTGGCGCGTTCGTTTGCCAGTTTTTTAATGCCAGCAATTTCTTTTCGCTCGCGTTCGCTCTGCAAAATTCTTTTTAGCAAGGCTTCGGCAGTAGCTGAATTTTTATGCAAAAAATTATCCAAATGCTCTTTCACAAAATCTCCTACAAACTGTTTCATGGTGCGTTCTTCGCCATGAAGTTTATCGGTGCCTAATCGCGTTTTTGTTTGCGATTCAAAAACAGGTTCCTGAATACGAACCGAGATGGCCGCAGCAATTGCTTCGCGAATATCTACCGTATCAAAATCCTTTTTGTAAAACTCGCGCACGGTTTTCACCACCGCCTCGCGAAAAGCTTGCAAGTGCGTTCCTCCTAAAATGGTGTACTGTCCGTTTACAAAGCTGTAATACTCCTCACCATAATGATGATTGTGTGTCATGGCAATTTCAAGGTCTTCACCCATCAAGTGAATGATAGGGTAGCAAAGACCTTCCACATCTTTTTTGCGTGAAAGCAAATCGTGCAACCCGTTTTGCGAAATATATTTCTGTCCGTTGTAGTAGAAGGCTAGCCCGGTGTTGAGGTAGGTATAATTCTGCACCATCTGCTCTACATACTCATGCAGATAATGGTAGTTTTTAAAAATTTTATTGTCGGGCAAAAACTCGATGTATGTTCCGTTTGGCTCATCAGTCTTTTCCAGCTTGTGGTCTTTGACAAGTTTTCCGCATTCAAAATCGGCAGTTTTCATTTGTCCTTCGCGCACTGCCGATGCTTTAAAAAATGCAGAAAGCGCGTTCACCGCTTTTGTTCCCACACCATTCAATCCCACAGATTTTTTAAACGCCTTTGAATCAAATTTTGCTCCGGTGTTTACCTGGCTAACACAATCCACTAATTTGCCCAATGGAATTCCGCGACCGTAATCGCGCACTGTTACTTTTTCTTTAGTAACAGTGATGTCAACTTTTTTGCCGTAACCCATTTGGTATTCGTCAATGCAGTTATCAATCACCTCTTTCAGCAAAATATAAATACCATCATCCATTGACGAGCCATCGCCCGTTTTACCTATGTACATTCCCGGTCGAATGCGGATGTGCTCTAACCAGTCAAGGGTTTTTACTTCGTCTTCGGTATAGCGCGCTTCTACTATTTCTTTTGCCATAGTTCCATCTGTTTATTCATTCAAAAAATCTTTTCAAAATTAGGAAGGCGCGAATGTAGAATTGCGCTACTAATCAACAAGTGAACTTTGTCGATAAAAAAGAGGACAATGAGAAAATTACTACTTCACCATTTTCAATACGCTTTCTACCATGATGTGAAAATCTTCGGGAAGATTATCGTTTCCATCGGGCAAGCAATTTTTTCCAAGCCTTACAATCACTAAATTGTATTCGGGAATAGTGATGATGAATTGACCCAAGAAACCATTTTGAAAAAATGCTTTGGTGCCATGCGATTTATCGAGCCAAAAGGAATACCCATAAAAAGAAGAAAGTGCAGGAGTAGTTGCCATTTGCACAAACGATGAATCAAGCAACTGTGTTCCGTTCCAATTGCCGTTATGCAGCATTAATTTTCCAAAGCGCGAAAATTCTCGCGCACTTGTATTGAAGCAGCAATAAGCGAGTTCTGTTCCCTTTTCATCGGTGTGCCACGTGGCGGTTTGCTTCGCCTGCATAGGTTCCCATAACCAATCCGAAGCCAAATCGGCAAGAGATTTACCACTAGCTTGTATTAAGCAAAGAGCAAGTAACTGAGTTGAGCCGCTTTGATAATTATAAAATGTTCCGGGTGTATCTACAATAGGTAACGAAAGCATCAGCTTGCGCACATCATCTCCATAGTATGCTTTGGCGGTTACCGTCCATGGATTTTTATAATCTTCATCCCATTCCAAACCCGAACTCATAGTGCTGAGATGCCATAGCTCTAATTCACTGGCATGTTTGCCTTTTAATTCGGGCAAAATTGTTTTCACTTTTTGATGCCAGCCACTCAAAATATTTTTTTGAATGGCAATTTGCGCAAGCATGGTTGTAATACTCTTTGCCATGGAGAAAGAATTTGTTTGCGCGTCTTCTGCATTGCGGTCAACATAATGTTCGTGAAGAATACTGTCGTTATGAATAACCAAAAAAGCAACCGTGCCTGTTTTATCTAAAAGCGTTTGCAGCTTTTCGGGCAACGGCATTTTGTTGCAATTGGCACTAGGCGGAAATTCCCATGTTTCTTTAGCAGCTTCAATATTGTGTGTTTTGAAAAACTTCGCATCGTCAATGGTTGCCGAACTTTCACCGTGCAAATAACAAGCCCACAACCCTTTCATCAAATAGTTATCGCCCCTTAGTTTTATGAGTATAAAAAGCGTTGCAAAAACTATTGCAATGCCCATAAATATTTTTGAAAGTTTTTTCATGAAGCTAAAATGATGAACAAAATAAGTGAAAGGTGAAGGCAAAAAAACAAATAGGGTTGTACTAATCTTTTGTTGAATAATAAGCTACAACTGCAATGCCAATCCAGACTAAGCCTTTTGCAAGAAAAAATAAAAACCCTGCAACACCAACTCGCTTGAGCCAGGTTCTCCAATTCGATTGCTTAGATTTTTCTTCGGGTTGCATGAGGTTTAAAAAGTCAATTGTATCTAAAATTATTTGTAGTTTATTGAAAGCCGTCTGTCAAAGTTTTCAGAAAGGCAACTATGTCATCAATCTCCTGCACTGTCAAATTCAAATTACCAAGTTCTTCTTTGTTAACGTTCTGATTTACTTCAGGTGCTGGAAATTTTCCCGGTACATCGCGCTCCGAATAAAATCGAGCAGCATCATTCAGGTTGTCGAAATATCCATTGTGGAAATAAGGAGCACTTACTGCTACGTTTCGAAGGCTAGGAACTTTAAACTGTCCATTCATTAACGAGTTATTTACAATATCCCCTAAACCTAAATCTGGTTGAGCAGAAGTTGCATTAGGGTTATGCGGCAAGCCCACATTATCATAAGTAAAATCGGTAAACAAAGCAGCACCAAAGTCATTGTCATCATCACTTGGGTGACAATTGGCACATTTACCTTTAGCCGTATCATTAAACAATTGTAAACCGCGTATTTCCTGTGCCGAAAGTGATGTTTCTCCAGCTAAGTAAGCATCGTATTTACTGCTGAACGGGCTCACTTGTTCGCTTCGTTCAAATTCTGCTACTGCTTTTGAAATGGCATCGAAAGCGGCAGTGGTATCGGCAAAAATATTTTTGCCAAAAGTGTTTTTAAACAGCGAAGCATAATTTGCCAGACTCACTTTAGAAACAATTTCTGCAATGCTGCTATTATTCATTTCTAAATGATTCAGCAACGGAAAGCGAACTTGCTCTTCGAGTGTATTTACTCTACCGTCAAGAAACAAACCACCAACAAAAGTAGAATCAACATCATCAAAATATCTAACCGGAGAAAAAGACAAGTAGGCTAAAGGCGGAGCATTGCGGTTGGTAAAACTTCCGCGCACAACACCTTCTGAATATGTTTTTAGTTGCGGGTCGCTGAAACCGGTAGATGGATTATGACAACTAGCACAACTTTGTCCCGCAGGAGCTGAAAGATTTTTATCAAAGAAAATTTTCTTGCCTATAATCTGAATCTGATTCAAGTCAGCAAGGTTGTGTTCAAAATCGTAAGTGATTGTTTCATTATCTCGTTTGTTGCATTGCGCAAGAGCGAGCATTACAAATGCTGTAACAGCAATTACTAAAAATTTATTCTTGAATTTTTTCATGGTATTTCTGTTTTAAAATTTTGCTCCCAACCCTACATAAAAACTTCTTCTTAATGACGGAATGATTCCCGGACCCGGGTATTCATCAGTGCGCTTAGTGAAATATTTAGTGCCGGTTACATTGTTAAGCCCTGCTTTTATTTGGAAGCGTTTCAGAAATTTATAAGAGGCCGAAAGGTCTAACACAGTATAGGAAGGAATAAGACCTACTACGGCATCATCGCTTTTAACGGTGTTATCAGCATCTGAAAAAGACTTTGATGTATGACTAACCAAAAGTGTTATGGAGAAACCCTGTACAGCGTACGTTGTTCCTAATCGATTGATGAAACGCGGTGCGTTCTCTACAAAATTATTTTTGTAGAAACCGTTTACATAACGGGCATCAATAAACGTGAACGAATTGAAGAAGCTAATGGTGCCGTATTTAGTAATAGAAGTAAAAGCCTTTACCAGATTTATTTCTACATAAGTTTCTGCACCTGCATGTCGGCTGTTGGCAACGTTTGTTCGATAGGTGTAAGTATTTCCATTCGCATCTGTTTTCTCCACCAAGCCAATACGATTGTTGTATTGCAAGTAGAATGCGCCAAAGTCGAAACTCAAAAAGTTCTTCACTGTTCCTCTGAAGCCTAGGTCTGCATTGAACCCATTTGCATCTTTCATCTTCGGGTCAATTACCGATGTAGTTCCAATTGGAGAAAGTTGCGAATAATCAGTAGGGCGATACGCCTGTGTTACGTTTCCATAAAGCGAAGTGGTAGGGGTGGTTTTGTATTGCAAGCCAAGTCCTGCTAATGGAATGTAACGATTGGTTGCCTTATCTGCATTCACCACATAATTATCGTAAACGTTATATCCTTTTGCTGTTGAGTTTACGAACTCAAAACGGAAACCGGGTGTGATAGAGAATTTATCAGTCACTCGAAAAATATTTTCTACAAATGGAGCAACGTTAATGGTGGTGAAACTCAAATCGTATTCAAAGCGCGGGTCCATTAAACTCAAATCAAAATCGCTGCCTGTTGTTCCCAAGCCTCCGCCTTGTCTGTGCATTTTGCCATAGTAGAAACGCGCACCTCCAGCAATAGTATTTTGCGTTTTTTTGATTCTGTAATTTGCTGTAACGCGCAATTCGTTTGTTGTGCTTAAGAAAGTTTCCTTCTCCACTTCTCTGTTGCCGTATGTTCCTGTTGCAGGATCAATTTCATCAGGTTCTTCAGGCCCTCCATCTTCATTTTTCCAAACTAAATAACGAGCACTGGCTAAAAGCGATGAAGTGAAATTGATGGAAATATTTTTGCTGACATTGTATTCCAACTTAAACGCACCAACATTCCACGGACTCTTTAACCAGTTGCGTGCACGATAAGAAGCTCGAATATTTTCTTCATACTGCGCATCACTAAAACCACCGGGCATGTGAATACGATTGCGAAGTGCCGAATACTCTAAACTTATTTTTAGCATTTCATTTGGTGTAAATTGAATTTTTCCATAACCTGAAAACTGATTGTAGTTTGAATTAGGTCGCCAACCGTTGACATGCGTAAATTGAAAGTATCCGTAATAGCTGAACCATTTAATTTTGCCACCAATAGAATTGAACGAATTGAACATACCATAGCTTCCGGCTGTTTGTTCTGTAGTAAACTCAAATTTCCTTTCGGGAGAATCACGAATAATGTAATTGATAACTCCGCCAAACTGCGGACCGAATTGCAAACTGGAAGCACCGCGAATTACTTCAATACGTTGCACCGCTTCAAGGTTCGGCAAGAAATAAGCTTCGGGGTAACCGTAAATATCCGCGGTGATATTATAGCCGTTCATGCGCGTATTGGTTTCCATACTTTGCGAAGGATTCAAACCGCGAAAGCCAACACCGTTTGACGGGAAACCGCTTCCTTGAGTTTCGGAAAACACGGCACCGGGAATTCTTCCCATTACTTGTCGCGGATTATTTAACGCAGTGTTGGCGTCAATACTATCGGTAATTAATACTTCCGTTTTCTTTCCCGAATAAATAATTCCGTTGCTCACTTCATCTAAGTACCCCATACCCTTAACGGCTTTTACGCTCGTGATGGTCACTTCCGAAAGGTTGATTTTTTTTGAAACTGTTGTTGAATCCTGGGCTGAAATAAATGAAGTTGCTATGGCTAAATTTAGAAGTATGGCAAGGTATATTTTCTTCATTTTTGTTATTTAGATTGATTCTAATTAACGCAAATGTAGAAAGCGCATCTACTTTTCCAAATTAAATGGAAATGATTTTTGTCAGATGCGAAACCGCTTTATCTGTTTTGTATGTTTGCAGCCAAACAAAATTCCTTGACTTCCGAATCTGCTCACCACTCTTTATACAAAACTGCTTTTGCCCTGAGCATTTTTACCATTATCTATAATATTAGCGAAGGACTTATCTCCACTTATTTCGGATTTGAAAATGATACGCTCGCGCTTTTCGGTTTTGGTTTGGATAGTTTTATAGAAGCCATTTCAGCAATTGGAATTGCACACATGATTATTCGGATTATGAAAAATGCCGGAAGCCCGCAAGATGAATTTGAAATAACTGCACTTAAAATTACGGGCTATTCGTTTTATGCTTTGTGTTTTGTGTTAGCCATAATGTGTGTGCAAAAAATAATAGCGCACGAAAATCCTTCGACCACTTTTTGGGGAATTGTGATTTCTTCTTTCTCCATTGTGGTTATGCTTGGAACTATTTACTGGAAAACTTCACTTGGCAAGAAATTAAATTCACGAGCATTAATTGCTGATGCGAACTGCGCCAAAGTTTGTGTGTATATGAGCGTGGTGCTCCTTGTTTCTAGTTTACTTTATCATTTTTTCCACATCCCTTACATTGATATTGTCGGAACTATTGGCATCATTTACTTTTCTTACAAAGAAGGAAAAGAATGTTTTGATAAAGCGAAAGGAATTCACTGTTGTGAGTTATGAGCATTAATAAGAAAGAGCTTATAGGTTTTAAAAACCTATAAGCTCTTTGGAAAATTTATAACTCAAACAATCCTTCAATAGAAAGATAACGTTCTCCTGTATCGTAATTGAAACCGAGAATTGTTTTGCCTGCAGGAATTTCTGAAAGCTTTTTTGCAATAGCTGCGAGAGTGGCTCCCGATGAAACTCCGCCAAACAATGCTTCTTCTTTTGCAGCGCGAATAGTGTAATCGTAAGCTTCTTCTTTGGTTACCAAAATAACGCCATCCAAAATTTTTGTGTCGAGATTGTTTGGAATAAATCCTGCACCAATTCCCTGGATGGGATGTGGTGATGGTTGACCCCCACTGATGACAGGAGAAGCTGCCGGCTCCACAGCAAATACTTTTGTGTTCGGAAATTTCTCTTTCAAAATTCTTCCAACACCTGTAATGTGTCCGCCTGTACCTACTCCTGTAATCAAGTAGTCAACTCCGTTTGGAAAATCTTTTAAGATTTCTTGTGCTGTTGTGCGTACATGCACATCAATGTTTGCAGGATTATCGAATTGTTGGGGAATCCAACTGTTCGGAGTGACAGCCGCCAATTCGTTTGCTTTTTCAATAGCGCCTTTCATTCCTTTTTCGCGCGGAGTTAGTTCAAAACTTGCACCGTATGCTTTCATCAATCTTCTTCTTTCTAAACTCATGCTTTCTGGCATTACTAAAATCAGTTTATATCCTTTTACTGCAGCTACAATTGCTAAACCTATTCCTGTGTTGCCCGAAGTTGGTTCAATAATTACACTTCCTTTTTTGAGCAATCCTTTTTGCTCTGCATCTTCAATCATTGATAATGCGATGCGGTCTTTAATACTTCCGCCTGGGTTTTGCCGTTCAAGTTTTATCCAGACATCATGTGTTGTTCCGAATAATTTGTTGATATGTAAATGTGGTGTGTTGCCAATGGTTTCTAGAATGTTATTTGCTTTCATTTTATTATTGGTTTTGTTTTATACTTAAATTATAAAGTCAATTACTTCGTTCATTTCGCTCTTGTCTCTTATGTGAACATCACTTTTGTGATAGACAATCGATAGAGGCGGCACACCTGAAGTGAGCCAAACATTCCCTCCAATTACACTACTGTGTCCAATCGTAGTTTCTCCACCTAGAATGCAACTACCTGCGTAAATCAATACATCATCTTCAATAGTAGGATGGCGTTTTGCTCCTTTCGTTTCTTTGCGAACAGCCAACGCTCCAAGTGTAACGCCCTGATAAATTTTTACTCGATTACCAATGATAGTTGTCTGCCCAACAACCACACCAGTGCCGTGGTCAATAAAAAACGGATTGCCTATTTGCGCTCCGGGATGAATGTCAATTCCTGTTTTGTTGTGTGCGTACTCACTGATAACGCGAGGCACAATAGGCACATTCAGCTTTGACAATTCATGAGCCAAACGATAAACAGTAATAGCGTAGAAACCCGGGTACGCAATAATCACTTCTTCAATTCCTTGGGCAGCTGGGTCACTCTGAATAAAAAATTCTGCATCGGTAATCAACTTGTTGTAGATGGAAGGAAGAGAGGCGAAAAATTTCTCAATGATTTCTTCAGATGAAAGAGTGAGTCTATCTGCCAATGGCTTTAGAATATCTTTTAAGTGACGAGCCAAACGCTCCTGTGTTTCTTCTGCTACTTCGTAGCGAAAAGTAAAGGTTGATTCAATCGGAAAAATCAAATCAATCAGTTCATCGGTGAACTTGTGAATAAAAGCACGTGATGGAATAGTGCTGAAATCAATTTTTTCGGATGGTTGCACTTGCATGGTTTAAATTTTTAGAATAAAAAACCCTTCGTGGTAGCGAAGGGTTCAGAAATATTTTTTGAAATCGTTTACTAATTACAAAATGTATTAACAGCCCCTGTAAGGAGAACAACAGCAACGCATATTTTGTAAACGTATCATTGGGCTAAAATAGAAATTTCCTTTTACTGCAAAATTATTTTAGAAAATTCACCCTGTAATTATTGTTATTCTTGTTCAACAAACCATTTGAATGACCTATCACTGTTTTGAATTTTTTACGCGCGATGAAGTGGAACGCGATTGGCTCATTTCCATTTTAAGCGATTTTCATTTTGAAGGTTTCGAAGAAACTTCCGATTCGCTCAAAGGATTTGTGTATGCCGATAAAATAACCAACGACAAGGTAGCCGAGATTCTTGCCGACAATGAATTCGCACATATTGAATTCACATCTTCAGCAATTGAACAAAAAAACTGGAATGAAGAATGGGAGAAAAATTTTGAGCTCGTTTTAATTGCTGAACGTGTTGCTATACGCGCACCTTTCCATGAAAAGCAGAATGCAGAATTCGAAATTATCATTGAACCCAAAATGAGTTTCGGCACGGGGCATCATGCTACAACTGCAGGAGTTATTGAGTTAATGCTTACTGAAAATTTCGAAAACAAAAGCGTGCTTGACTTCGGCAGCGGCACAGGTGTGCTCGCCATTCTTGCTGAAAAGTTGAAAGCAAAATCTGTTTTTGCAATTGATAATGAAGAATGGGCTTACCATAACTGTATAGAGAATGTGCAACGCAATAATTGCCAAGTCATAAAAACTGTTCAAGGAGATACCCAATACGCTTTCAACGAAAAATTTGATGTTATTTTAGCCAACATCAACCGCAACGTTATTCTGAGCAACATTCACAAGTGGAAAAGTTTGCTGAGTGAAAAAGGAATATTGCTCGTGAGCGGAATATTATTGAACGATGAAAAGGATGTGGTGGCAGAAGCCCGAAAAAACAGTGTATCCCCCAAATCAATTATCAGAAACAATGGCTGGTTAGCCATTTCATTTCAACTACTTTAAGCAAAAAATATTTTCAGCATGAAAAGAATTTCATTCTCGCTTCTACTTTTCTTATTTGTTAGCACACAGGCGCAACAAGTGACTATGACCTTTTCTAAAGAACAAGGTCAGTTTATTAAGGACTTGGGTTCGTTTATGACAGCCAATAAAATGGAGCAGTGCGTAAACACCATGAATGCTATTGAAAAAGTAGCCAAGGATGGAAAAATACCGTCTTCCTGGTTTGAGCAAATGTCGAAAACATGTAACTTAATGACTGAGCGTAACATGAGTGCATACACGCATTTTGTTCCGTATTTAAATGCGGTAATGAGTGCTGCAAAAAATGGCATTAGCGATAGCGAGTTTTCGTCTTGGTCAAATTTTTTAGGCGATATAATCGAGGCACAGAAGAAAGGCGACAACGGTGGTTTTTTAAAAACGATAGATTTCTCTACCGGCTTTTTTGAGCTTGGTGCGCTGGATGTTACACCGGCAAAAACGTGGAAGGTAGATACTAGAAATTGCACGTTCAATTCAGAAGGATTGCGCCCACATGTAACCTTTGGAGTTACCACACTTGTGGGTGCAGTGAAGGGCGATTCGGTCATGATTAAACAAACGTCAGGTGATTATTATCCGCTCGAAAATAAGTGGGAAGGAAATTCGGGGCGCGTTGATTGGGCACGCGGTTCGCTCGACCCTAATAAAGTTTATTGCACCTTTAAAAATTACACTGTTAATTGTACAAACTTCAACTACATAGTTGACACGGTTACCTTTTATCATACCGATTATTTCAAAACTGCACTCACCGGTAAACTGCTTGATAAAATGGTTTCGAGTGCCGACTCTTCAACCATGAGTTATCCGCGTTTTGAATCGTATGACATGGGCATTACAGTAAAAGATATTGCACCCAATGTTTCTTACACCGGAGGATTCAGTTTGTATGGAGGAAAAGTTTTGGGTTATGGAACACCCGAAGAAAAAGCGATGCTTACGTTTTATGCGCGCGATGGAAAAACAAGAGTGCTCTCTGCAAAATCATCTTCCATTTCAGTAAAGAAAGGTGAAGAGTTAGGTGCCGATAAAGCTGAGGTGAGTATTTATTTCGGAACCGATTCCATTTACCATCCGCAGTTAAGTGTGGTCTATAAAATCAAGAAACGCGAAATTCGTTTGCTGCGTGGTGAAACGGGAATGGGCAAAGCAAAATTCATGGACTCGTATCACAATCATGAATTTCAAACCGATGCTATTTTTTGGAATTTAGATTCATCGGTTTTGAATCTGAAAATTCTTTCAGGTGCAGGGCAGAAGCCCGGAATTTTTGAATCGGTAAACTATTTTCAAAAAGAATTGATTCGCAAAACACAAGGCTTTGCATCGTATGAACCTCTTTCTGTTTTGAAAAAACTTTATGAGAAGTACGGTTCGCGCGATTTAAATGCAACAGACGTAGCGCGTTCACTCGATCCAAATTTGAAAGAAGGAGAATTGAAATCGCTCCTCTACAGTTTGGTGGAAAATGGTTTTGTACTTTACAACGAAGGCACCGGAGTTATTACTGTAAAAGACAAAACACTAAACTATGTTTTGGCGAATGCAAAAAAAATTGATTACGATATTATTCGAATTAAATCGGCTCCTGCTTCGGGTAACGACTACATTGATTTGAAGAGTAGTAATATTGATTTGAAAGGCGTGCAGGAAGTGCCTATCAGCGATTCCAGCTTTGTTTATTTCCGTCCAAAAAACAACGCCATTAGTTTGCAGAAAGACCGCAACATGGAGTTCAACGGATTGATTTATGCTGGAAGAATGGATTTGTATGGCGAGAAATACAAATTTCAATATGCGCCTTTCACCGTTGATTTGTTGAAGGTGGACACCATGCGAATCAACGTGCAAGACAGCGGAAAGGTGGACGGCTACGGAAATCCGATTTTGAAAATGCTGAAATCGAAAGTGGAAGGCATGAAAGGCTTGCTGGAAATTGATGCGCCTATCAATAAATCAGGCAGAACAAAATTGCCGCAGTTTCCAAGATTGTATAGTCGCGAAAAATCGTACATCTATTATGATGATTCTACGGTGGCAAAAGGAGCATATAACCGCAAGAGTTTTTATTTCGAGTTAGATCCTTTTCGCTTAGACAGCTTGAATAATTTCAGTGGCGATATCATTAACTGGAAAGGAAAATTTTCTTCAGGGGGAATTTTGCCCGACCTGCGCGACAGTGTAAAAATACAAGCCGATGGTTCGCTCGGTTTTAAATCTGAAACACCTAAAGAAGGGTACGATTTATACAAAGGCAAAGGAAAATATTACGGCAAGTTTGAATTGAAATATGCAGGGCTTGAAGGCGATGGAAGAATTACGCACTCCACAGCCGATTTTATTAGCCACGATACCCGCTTTTATCCTGATTCTATGTTAGGCACCACAGATAGTTTTGCGATTGCAAAAACTTTTGAAGGGGTAAAAACACCGGCTGTAAAAGGTCACAACGATCGCATTTTTTGGAAACCGAATTCAGATAGCATGCACATTTACATGAACAGCAAAGACGAACCATTTGCTATGTATGATGATGGATTTACTTCGTTCAAAGGTGATTTGTTGTTGACCGGAAAAGGATTGCGAGGAAACGGTTTGCTCGATTGGGATGAAGCTACACTGTCTTCTAAAGATTTCAGTTTTCAAACCATGAATCTTTCGGCTGATACTTCTGCACTCAATATTAAATCAACAGGTGATAGAGTAACTTTCAAAACGCCAAACGTAAATGCCAAAGTTGATTTCAAAACGCGTATTGGTGATTTTGTTTCGAACCAAAAAAATATTCCTACCGAATTTTCATACAATCAGTACACCACGGCCATCAATCAATTCAAATGGTTGATGGACGAAAAAATTCTTGACTTCAAAGCACCACCACAAGGACCCGGAGAATATTTTGTTTCTACACGTCCCGATCAAAAAGGGTTGAAGTTTTTGGGCAAACGCGCTACCTACAGTTTGATAACATCTATCATTCGCTGCGAAGGTGTACCTGAAATTCGAGTGGCAGATGCCAGTGTTATTCCTGATAGCGGAGTGGTGATTATTCAGCCCGAAGCAAAAATGGAACAGTTGCACAACGCAACTATTGTTGCCGATACGATTAAGAAATGGCACAAAATTGAAAAAGCAACTGTTGATATTTACAGCAAGCAGGAGTTGAAAGCTGTAGGAGAATATCACTACAACACCAAAGACATAAAGCAAATCATCAACCTCACCGATATTTCGTGCAAGAAAGACGTTGAAGGTGCACGCAAGCGCAAACAGGTAGAAATTTGGACTCTGCTTGCAAAAGCAAACATACCTGCCACCCAAAATTTTGTGTTATATCCAAATGTAAAATTCAATGGCGATGTAGCGTTGAAATCACTTAATCAGTATTTGAATTTTAAAGGGTATGCAAAAATTGATTTGACCTATCCAAAGGCAACTACTTCCGATTTCTTTATTACGCAGGATGTAAGTCCTGAAAAACTGGAATTGAAATATGATAGTGTGAGAAGCAGCGATGGCAATATGTTGAGCGCAGGAATTCATTTACATCCTGCTGATGATGCGCCTGCTATGTACACTACGCTCATGGCACCTAAAGGCGAAGCGAACGATATCACTTTATTCAAGTCAACTGGAATCATTACGCAAAGCACAACAGGAGAATATTTGTTCGGCAATGAGAAAAAAATTAAAGACAATGCAACACGCGGAAATGTGATTCGCTATGATGATAAGAAGGGAATTGCCAAAGCAGAAGGAAGATTTAACCTCGGCACCAATTTCGGAATTATAAAAACGAAAGCCGCAGGTAGTGCCGAAGTAATGCTCGATAGCGCGAAATATAAATTCAATCTCACTTTTGGTATTGATGCAAAGATGGATGATAAAATGCAGGAGAAATTTGAATTTTATATGGCCGGTGATAATGCCGATGCTAACGACATAAGCTACGAAAACGAGAAACAGAAAAAAGCTATTTACGATTTGTGTGGCGATAAGGAAGACAAAAAGCTATTGCAGGATTTTGAAGTGCAGCCTGTGTTTAACAAACGCCCAAAAGATTTCAATTACAACATGGTGTTTAGCGATGTGAATTTTGTTTACGACCCTGATGATATTTCTCTGCGAAGCGTGGGAAAAATTGGTGTAGCGATGCTCGGTAAAAAAGTGATCAATAAAAAAATTGACGGCTATATCGAAATTCAGTACAAAGGTGGAGCAGATTTGTTTACCATCTATCTGCAAACGGGAACAAAAGATTGGTTCTATTTTGAATATCGTCCAGGCACACTCGGCATTTTATCTTCGTATGATGTCATCAATACCATGATAGGAAGTACAGACCCGCAGAAGCGAAAAATAAAAGGCGACAAAGACCGCTTCTATCTTTACACGCTTGGCTCTAGCATGAACAAAGTTGATTTTTGTGATTACATGAAAGACAAAGCAAACGGAATTAACCGCCCGCGCTTTGAACCTAAATTAGATATTCCTATTCCGGGCGATTCTGCTTTGCTGAACGATACCCTAAGCACGATTGATTTCAAAAAAGATAATCAACCTAACTTAGATTATGAGCAGCAATTAAAAATGGAAGAGCAACAGGAAAAGCAACAACAGCAGCAACAAATTGATGAGTTGGAGCAAATGAAAATGAACAACGAAAGTATTTTCAGCGCACCGCCACCGGGAAGAACAGAACCTAAAACTGAAACTCCTAAAGAGGAACCGAAACCCGAAGCACCGAAAGAAGAAATGAAACAAGAAACTGTTCCTGTAGAAACTCCACCAGTACAAGAGGCACCAAAAGAAGTTCCAAAGGAAGAACCGAAGATTGAAACTCCTCCGGTTCAAGAAGCTCCAAAAGAAACTCCAAAGGAGGAACCTAAAGTAGAAACACCTCCTGTGCAAGAAGCACCGAAAGTTGAAGAACCAAAGCCAGTAGCTACACCGCAAGATTCTATTCCAAAATAAAAGAGAAGAGCCGAAGTTTTTCAAACTTCGGCTCTTCTCTTTTATCGCAATTCAATTTTGCTATTTCAATTTCGCAGCTAAAGTTCCTGTTAACGCGCCAAAGCCACTCACTAAACCACCAATCAATCCTGTCAATAAATAAATAGTAGTAACACTTCCTTTGGTTAATTGTTTTAATAGTTCAGCAACCTTAATGGCAAGAATATTTTCGTTTGCGCTTGAAAGCAGATAAGCATAAACAACCCACAACAAAAACACAGCAACAAATGCCGAAAGAAAAGCAGCCAAGGAATTTTGTTTGATATAGTAAGCAACTGCAAATGCTGCCAAAACAGTCGTCCACCACGGGAGAAATAGTTGCAGGATGCAGGATGCAGCGGCAGTAAGCAGAAGAGAGAGGAAAAAGTTTTTCATGGGAATAGTATTAAGGTGTTATTTCGGTTTGTAAGTTGACGTAAACAATTTCTTCGTTCCAAGTTCATCGCCATTCGCAACAAAGTTGGCTTCAAAATATTCTGCCTTGCTCCAAGGTTTTACTCCATTGTCGTAAAATTTACTTCCCGGGTTTCCAGACTGCCCGCCCGGATAAACAGTAAATGCTTTCATGGCTCCTTCATCAACAATCATTCGCCACGAAGGACCGCTGCTATTATTGGTAGCATTGATAATTCCTCGGTTGCCTCCATTGTAAACATTCAATGAACTGAAAGCATCCAATCGCGCTAAGTGTTCAACTTTGGTTGCTTTGTATGAACCCCAATCGTGAGGTTTAGAATCTTTATTTGTAAATTTTTCATCGGTTCCTTCAGGTTCGCCAACTTCCGTAAAACTTTTTGCGGTGAGTGTATCCTTAACCCGCAAAAATGATTGCAACACCAATTCATTGCGCGTTTCTTTTACTTTAGTTGAAAGATTATCATAAAAAACAGATGCACTATCGTTTTTCAATAATTGCACGGTTACATAAAAACTCGGTTGCTTCATAGGAATTGTTGGATTCGACATTTCATCCCACAATAAAGCGCGCAATTCATTCCACCAAATTTCAAAATATACCGGAGCAATTTCATTCGCGTTGTTATAGAAATCCCATTTGCCAATAGAATCAGCTATGTTTTGTTCTTCTTTACTTAAACTTTTTTTATCAAGCAACGAAAGTAAAACAGGAACCGCTTCACTTGCATGAACATTGAAATTATCGCTCTGCATCTTTTTCATAAAGTCGGCATCAATATTTTTTCCTTCTGTCAACAGTTTATTGATTCTGCGGTTGCGATAATTTTCGTAAACACCAACACCCGAATAGTAATAAGGATAAGTAGAATCAGTAGGATGCTGATTGGCACTGCTCACAAAGCCGCGCTCCGGATTTTTTGATGTCGGGTTTCCTTCACTCGGAATAAAAGTTTTCCATTCGTCATTATCGGTAGTGCCATCGCTTAAATATTTTCCCTGCTCGGTAGCTTTATCGCGAATAGGAAATAAGCCTTGTTCTACAATTGCTATATCTCCACTGCGCGAAGCAAAAACAAAATTCTGCGCAGGACATGTATAGGTCTTCAACGCGTTGATGTAGTCATTGTAATTTTTTCCGGTGTTGAGTTGATAGAAAGTTTTGAATTCGTTCGAAGGCAAGTGAGCCGTCCAGCGCATCGACAAATTTTTCTTTGAGTCAGCGGTGCCGAAGTTTTCATCAAATACCACTGGTCCGAATTTGGTATAGATAACCGTATCATCCACTTCGCCTTTTCCGCGCACCATATATTTTTCAATTTTCTTTTCAGCTTTCAACCATTGACCGTTATATTCGTATTCATTACGAGAAGCATCTTTGAATTTAATAGTGTACCAGTCGCGTACATCGCGTCCGCCATTGGTAACACCCCACGAAATAGAATCATTAAAGCCGATGACCACAGCTGGCGAACCGGGAAGTGTGGCACCATACACATTCATGTTTGGCGAAACCAAATGCATTTCGTACCAAATAGAAGGGAGCGATAATTTCAAATGCGGGTCGTTACACAAAATAGGTTTGCCGCTTTTTGTTTTGCTGCCACTTACTGCCCAATTGTTAGAGCCGGTAATTTCATCGGGTTTTTGAATTACTGTTGAATACAAGTCCGATGTCTGATGTCCAATGTCCGATGTTGTATTCCCTTTTAGCTTTTCACTTTTCACTTCAAACTTTGTTCCGATAGGAACAATAGGGTCTTCATCTTTTATAAAATCTGGATACAGTTTTCTGAATTCATCTTTTCCATACTTTGCTATGAAGTTTGAGTTCTCAATGTCAAATTCAAAAACCGAAAGCATGTTGGCCATGTTCTTCAACAGTAACGCTACTTTAATTGGCGTCCACTCTTCGGGTTTGTAATCGAGTAGTTTATATTCAATTGGATAATTTTTAGGAGCGAGTGTGTTGATGTAAGCGTTCACACCTTTGCAATAAGCATCAATCAGTTTTTTGCTTTCCGCATCCTTCGAAATATATTCCTGTGCGGCTTCTGCCCCGTAACCCATTCCTATTCTGCGTTGCATTCGGTCAACATCAAGCGCCTTCTCTCCAACTATTTCACTAATTCTTCCCGCAGCATTTGCGGTTTGAATTTCCATTTGCCACAAACGGTATTTTGCGGTAATGTATCCCTGCATATAATAAAGGTCTTCATCGTTCTTCGCAAAAACGTGCGGCA
The DNA here is from genome assembly GCA_026391075.1 of Bacteroidota bacterium. GTDB lineage: Bacteria > Bacteroidota > Bacteroidia > Chitinophagales > LD1 > Bog-950. Next base: position 94,109 of record JAPLES010000023.1, read on the forward strand.
CTAAACGCTCATCGAAATACACTTTGACTTCTTCTTTCAACCCTGCAAGATTTGCTTCTTCATCTTTCCATCCATTTACATTTTCGGCATTCTGCCAAAAACCCGCAAACGGATTTAAAAACTTTCCGAAGGCAGGAGCTACTCCCATTTTGGTATTCAGAAAATAAACAAGCCCAAGGGTGACGGTGAGGGAGAGTAGGAGTTTAAAATATTTCATGCAGCAAAATTTGCGGTGATTATTACTGCCTGCTAATTTATTTATTCATTTAAGAAAGTATGTCACGCTGAGCTTGTCGAAGCGTTTCCCCAAAACAATCCTTCGACAAGCTCAGGATGACAGATGCTCTGATTAATTCAGAGTTATCTTTTTCATCAGTTTCACATTTAACAACCACGCCATTAAACCTTTCTATCTTTATTCCATCTATCAGACTTAACCAAAAACTTACATCATGAAAAAGAAATTATTCCAGTTGTCGCTTTTACTTGCGGCATTCGCTGTGCTCACATTGAGTTCATGCAAAAAGACAGACGATGCTGACGACAGTATAAGTGCGGAAGATGCCAGCAATGTATCTTCTACTTTAAATTCCGCTACCGATGATGCTACCAATGCGGCTTCGGGTATTCAATCGTTTTCTGGAAAAACAGAAGGAGCGATGCAACTTTGCGGAGCAACGGTTGATACAACTAACTTACATACTGATGGCTCGGTGCTTATTACTTTTAACGGACAGGATTGCAGCGGAAGAATTTCGCGCACAGGAACTATTACTGCTACCATAGCAAACTATACTTCCGGCACTCGTTGGAAAGATGCAGGTGCAGTATTGACTTTAGTTTTTAATGCGGTTACGGTAACCAATTTAAATTCGAATAAAACGGTAGTATTGAATGGCACGCATGTGCACACAAATGTTACAGGTGGTTTGGCTTGGAAAATTATGAATGGTGTTGATGTGGGAACTGTAACGCATCATCATACTGCAACTAATTTCTCACTTACGTTTGATGACGGAACTTCAAGAGTGTGGAGTGTTGATAGAACAAGAACGTTTTCAAATATAGGAGGCATACAATCTGTAACTATTTCTTCAGACCATACAGAAGGCGGCATCAACAATGTAGATGCATGGGGTACAAATCGCTTAGGAACTGCTTTCACAAATCAAATAACAACACCAATTGTTGCCAGCACCACTTGCGGAATGAACAAGCCTACACAAGGGCATGTAACGCATCATGTAGGCAGCCACACCGTGGATGTTGTGCTTGGAGTAAATTCAACCGGCTCGGCTTATGATGGAACATGCAGCAATCTTTATGGGTTTAAAGTAACGCATACACGTAACGGTCATGAGCGCTCTCGTGTAGTTTCTTATTGGTTTTAATCGGTAAAAAATCAGAATAGAAAAATCCTGCTCCGTTACGGGCAGGATTTTTTATTTACTTCGATTCATGGCAGAAGAGAAAATGAGTTTTGCAAAAAGTGTGGTGCTGGTGTTTGGATTGGTAGCGGTGTTGTGGATTGTTTTTCTACTTCAATACTTCGGTATCATCAATACTGATGCTTACGGAAACTGGCCTCATCACAAAGAAGGATTGAAAGGAATTATTTTCTCTCCGTTCATTCACGGAAGTTTCGAGCATCTCATCTCCAACTCACTTCCGATTATTGTTTTGCTTACAGTTTTGCTGAACGCATATCCTTCAACGGCTTTGTATGTGTTGGTATTCATTCACATCACCAGTGGAAGTTTGGTTTGGTGTTTAGCTCCCGATAATGGAGTCCATATTGGCATCAGTGGAATTATTTATGGCATTGCAGGATTTTTAGTTGCCTCGGGTTTGTTTCGTAAGGACAGAACTTCTATAACCATTGCACTTTTTGTGGCACTCTCTTATGGAAGTATGGTGGTAGGTTTTATTCCCGAAAAAGGAGTGAGCTGGCAATCGCACTTGTATGGAGCAATTAGCGGAGTGCTGATTGCTTTTGTGTTTCGCAAAAAAGATTTGCCGCCACCACACGAATTTGAATTAGAAAAAACGGAAGACGAAAAACATTTTTTCGATAACACCGAGCAAACGATTTAATTATGCAGTTGAATTCATTTTCAAATTTCCGCAACGCTTTTAAAAACGGGATGAAACAAATTTTTAAATTTTCAAATTCGCCATGTATATCAATGTTCCCGAAGTAAAAGTTCCGCGCGTAGTTATTATAGGTTGTGGCTTTGGCGGTTTAGAACTCGCCAAACAATTGAGCAAAGCCGAAGTACAGATTGTGCTGCTCGACAAAAATAACTACCACACGTTTCAGCCTTTGTTGTATCAGGTTTCTACTGCGGGTTTAGAAGCCGATTCGATTGCTTACCCCATCCGCAAAATATTTAAGGGGCAGAAGAACTTTCACTTCCGCATGGGCGAAGTGCAGCAAATTGTTTCAGCAGAAAATAAATTATTGATAAGCATTGGTGAATTGAAATACGATTACTTAGTTATTGCCACCGGTTCTACCACCAACTACTTTGGCATAAAAGATTTTGAGCAGAACGCCATGCCCATGAAAAGCGTAACCGAAGCACTCGACCTCCGCAGTTTAATTCTTCAGAATTTTGAAAAGGCTTTGCTCACGAAAGATTTACAAGAGCAGGAAGCACTGATGACTTTTGTAGTTGTAGGTGGCGGACCAACCGGTGTGGAGTTAGCCGGTGCTTTATGCGAATTAAAGAAACACGTATTGCCAAACGATTATCCCGAACTCGATTTTAGAAAGATGCGCGTGATACTGATTGAAAACGGTAGCGAGCTTTTGCAAGCCATGAACGAAACCAACCGCAAGCGCGCTTCTACTTATTTAGAAGAACTTGGTTGCGAAGTGTGGCTGAACACCGGTGTCGTAAAATATGATGGAACGATTGCAGAAACTAAAACAGGAAAGCAACTTTACACTTCAGGTTTAATTTGGGCAGCAGGTATTAAAGCAGTTTTGATTGATGGATTAAACAAAGATTCGATTAACGCGCGTGGAAGAATTTCTATTGATGAATACTGTAAAGTAAAAGGACACGAAAACATTTTTGCCATTGGCGATGTGGCTTGCATGGTGCAGGAAAAATATCCGAACGGACATCCGCAAATAGCACCCGTGGCTATTCAGCAGGCGCAATTGGTGGCAAGCAATTTGAAAAAAACTTTCAAGCAATGGACGCTCAACAAGTTTAATTACTTCGATAAGGGAACGATGGCAACCGTTGGCAGAAATCGCGCGGTGGTGGAAGTTGGCAAAATTACTTTCGGAAGATTGTTTGGATGGCTTGCGTGGATGGGCTTGCACTTAATGTTACTCGTTGGTTTCCGTAACAGAGTTGTTGTGTTCATTAACTGGGTGTGGAGTTATATTAACTATGATAGAAACATGCGCCTGATTATTCGTCCGTTCGTGCGCAAAAAATAATCAACCCGCAAATTTTGCAGCAAGTAAATAGGAGAGCAACGCGCAACTTCCGGTCAGCACAATTCCCCAGATGATGTCAACGATTACTACCACCAAAGGCCAGCTCCTAATGGTTGCCATGTTGGTGAGGTCATAAGTAGCATAGCAAAGCATGCCCAATACCGCGCCCTGCATTAATGCAGTTTGCCAGCTATGTTTTTCAAGTGCAGGCAACACCGCGAAATACAAGATGCCACCAATGTAAATCAAGTAGAAGATAATGGCTGCGGGCCAGTTTACTTCGGGCGAAAGAATAAAGCCCAGCTTTTCGCGATAGAAGTTTTTGGCAACAACTCCCAGCCATACCATATCAATGGCAAAGAAGATAAATGTGGTAATGATGTAAGTGGTGATAATTTGCATATTAGTTTTTGTAAGTAAACAAAACGGGTAACAGAAAGTTCAGCGTCTAAGCTAACTACTTTATCCGGGCAGAAACAATATCAGTTCACCATTTGTTTTTAAGCAAGTCTAATTCCTATTTTTGCTTCGTGGTTCAAATCAATTTCACACTTCTTAAAAAAAGGATTACTCCGCTGTATCAATTAGCAGTGGCAATAATTATTGGTTGGGCGGGTATGCTTGTTTGCCGTTTCGTTCATCATGAACCTGCGGCAGAATATTTTGCGGCAATGGTGGCAATCATTTTTTATGTAATCATGAATACCATAGTATCACTAGCGTATACAAGTTTTTTGCGCTACACCATGCCCTCGTTTTATATCTACATATTATTAGTAGCGGTTCTTTTTTTTACTGCCAAACAATTATCCGGCATCAGCATCTGGACTTTGAGCATTTATAAAATGATGCTCGTATCGGTTTCGATATTTTACTTTATGGTAGGAGTGATGGTGCGCGTTATACGCGTTATTTACGAGGCGGCTGAAAGCGGTTTCTGAATCAGTGCCCGATTAATATCATGAATCAATTGCGGCCCTGCATAAATAAATCCAGAGTAGAGTTGAATTAAATCTGCTCCCGCAGAAAACTTATCGAGCGCATCCTGCACATTCATAATTCCGCCAACACCCACAATGCTTAATTCTGAATTCTGAATTCTGAATTCTGCATTAATTCGCTGAATTACTTCAGTAGACCGTTTCGTTAACGGTGCACCGCTTAAACCACCTGCTCCGTAATTTTCAATTTCAGAGGGTGTGTAGTTCAATCCTTCGCGCGAGATAGTTGTGTTCGTGGCAACAATGCCCTGAATTTTTGTTTGCTGCACCACGCTCACCACATCGGTAATTTGTTCGTTGGTTAAATCGGGAGCAATTTTTAAAAGAATAGGTTTTGGTTTTTGCTGCGCCTGATTGTAATCCTGCAAGGCATTGAGAATAGCGGTAAGCGAATCTTTATCCTGCAACGCGCGAAGTCCTGGCGTGTTAGGCGAACTTACGTTTACCACAAAATAATGCGCATGTTCAAAAAGTTTTTTGAAACAATATTCGTAATCGCGAATAGCGTTTTCGTTACTAGTTATTTTGTTCTTGCCTATGTTGGCTCCTACTATAATGTTCGTTTTTCTGCGCTTCAGTTTTTCTGCTGCTACTTCTGCACCAATATTATTAAAACCCATGCGGTTAATCAGCGCGCCATCTTTAACTAAGCGAAACAACCTCGGCTTATCATTGCCGGGTTGCGGCTGCGGAGTAACGGTTCCTATTTCAACAAAACCAAAACCAAGCATTCCCATTTCATCAATCACTTCTCCGTTTTTATCGAGCCCCGCGGCAAGGCCCACAGGATTCGGAAAATCGAGCCCCCATAAATTGCGGTGAAGCGAAGTGTGTTCAACTTTATTTCCTGCAATAAAATTTAGTAGTGGAGGAAACTTACCTGCCAGTTGTAAATTATGAACGGTGAAATGATGCGCCTCTTCGGGGTCTAACTGAAACAGAAATTTTTTAGCGAGAGGATACAAATTCATAGGGGCGAATATAGGTGGAATGCGGAATTTTGAATACGGAAAAGATACAACATGACCAAGTTCAGAATGGAGATATGCTTTTTGCCATTCGCAGAACAATTAATTGTTCAAGGCTGCTGGCTAAAATGGTTTCCAACATTTTGCAAACTTCATTTTGAAAATTGCCTTTTCCATCTATTTTCGCACCGCATTTTAAAAAACAACTCAATAAAATATAGATGGCTAACGTTGGAAAAGTAAAACAAATCATTGGTCCGGTAGTGGACGTGGGTTTTGAAGGGGCTACACTGCCTCAGATTATGAGCGCGTTGGAAATAACCCGCGATAACGGTCAAAAAGTAATTCTTGAAGTTCAGCAACACTTAGGTGAAGATGCTGTACGCACAGTGGCCATGGATTCAACGGATGGTTTACGCAGAGGAATGAATGCTGTTGACCAAGGTCTACCAATCACAATGCCTGTGGGCGAATCAATCAAAGGAAGATTGTTTAATGTAATTGGCGAAGCCATTGATGGTATCAATGTGCCGGTGAGCAAAGTGGGTGGATATCCTATTCACCGTATGCCTCCGGCTTACGAAGACCTTTCAACAGATGCTGAGGTTCTTTTTACCGGTATCAAAGTAATTGACCTGATAGCTCCTTATACCAAGGGAGGTAAAATCGGTTTGTTCGGTGGTGCGGGTGTAGGAAAAACGGTATTGATTATGGAGCTCATCAATAACATTGCAAAGGCTTATGCAGGTCTTTCGGTGTTTGCGGGTGTGGGTGAAAGAACGCGTGAAGGAAACGATTTGTTGCGTGAGATGATTGAATCGAACGTTATTAAATACGGTGATGAGTTTAAGCACAGCATGGAGCAAGGCGGATGGGATGTATCGAAAGTTGACCCTAAGTCGCTGGCGCAGTCACAGGCAACGCTTGTGTTTGGACAGATGAACGAACCACCGGGAGCACGTGCACGTGTGGCGCTTTCAGGATTGACCATTGCGGAGTATTTCCGCGATGGAGATAAGAATGATGCGAAGGGCGGAAGAGATATTCTCTTCTTCATTGATAATATCTTCCGTTTTACACAGGCAGGTTCTGAGGTATCGGCTTTGTTAGGTCGTATGCCTTCAGCGGTGGGTTACCAACCAACATTGGCTACGGAGATGGGTGTGATGCAAGAGCGTATTACTTCTACTAAACGTGGTTCTATTACTTCTATTCAAGCGGTATATGTACCGGCCGATGATTATACTGACCCTGCTCCGGCAACAACGTTTGCGCACTTGGATGCAACGACTGAGTTGAGCCGTCCGCTTTCAGCGCTGGGCATTTACCCTGCGGTTGACCCGTTGACTTCTTCTTCAAGAATTCTTTCGGCTGCGGCTTTGGGTGAGGCACATTACAATTGTGCTATGCGTGTAAAGGAAACTTTGCAGCGTTACAAAGAGTTGCAAGATATCATCAACATTCTTGGTATGGATGAGTTGAGCGATGACGATAAATTGATTGTTCACCGTGCAAGACGTGTGCAGCGTTTCTTATCGCAACCGTTTACGGTGGCGGAACAGTTTACCGGTTTAAAGGGGGTGTTGGTTCCTATTGAAGAAACTATCAAAGGATTCAACATGATTTTGAATGGTGAAGTAGATAAGTATCCTGAGGCAGCGTTTAACCTAGTGGGTTCTATTGAAACTGCCATTGAGAAAGGAGAGAAATTAATTGCGGAAGCAGGAAAATAATAACCACCCCTCCCATCCTCCCCGAAGGGGAGGGGTAAATTCAAAATTCAAAAAACAAAATTTCCACGGGGCGGGGAAAGCCTCTCCTTCGGAGAGGTTTGGAGAGGTGAACTTATGACACTAGATATATTAACTCCTGAAAAAAAACTCTACAGCGGTGATGCAACATTGGTGCAATTGCCGGGTGTCGATGGTTTGTTTGAAATTTTGAATAATCACGCGCCTATTATTTCTGCTTTAGGGAATGGAGTGCTGAAGTTTAAGAGTAATACCGGTGAAACAAATATTAAAATTAGTGGCGGATTTGTAGAATGCCTCAACAACAAAGTAATTGTTTGTGCCGAGAGCGGAAGTGTTTTGTAAATCAATTTTAGTCGCCTGAAAAAGCCTTTCGAAAAAAATTCGAGAGGCTTTTTTGTTTTCGTTCTACTCTTTTAATTCCAATTCCATTTGGTTTAAACCAAAAATCAAGAAACTTTCTTTAGTAAAGCAGCAATATTATTTTCGATGTCATGGAAGACGAAATTCAATTATTGAAAAATAAACTCAGTTTTCTGAAAGAAATTTCGGCCGAAAAAATTGATGTGATGAATCGTTTAACTTCCTTGCTACAATCATCGCAACCTAAAGAGGCAGATGAAATTGCTCACCAGGCAATAGTGGAAGCGCAAACTATTGATTATGAAAAAGGTGAAGCTGTAGCACTTTTAAACGCAGGAATAAATGCTTCTGCCCAACGTAAATTTTCCGCTGCCAGCGATTTTTATAAAACCGCTTTAAAAATTTTTGAAACAAAAGGCGATGAAACACAAACCGCAAACGTTCTAGCAAAGCTGGGTAACGTAAATTTATTTGAAGGCAAATATGCCGATGCGCTCGACTACTATAATCGCGCAATTCCAATTCGCGAAAAATTAAAAGATGAATTAGGAGTGGCTGATTTGTTTTCAAATTCTGCTACCATTCAAGGTCTAACCGGTAATTATCCGCTCGCGCTAAAATATCACTTGGCCGCCTTAAAAACTTTTGAAAGATTAAACGAACCCTCACGACAAGCTGCTGCTTACTCTAACATAGGTATCATCTACTACGAACAGCACAATTACGATGATGCTCTTATTATGTACGAACGGGCTCTTGAAATTCGGAAACAGACCAATAACCTGAAAGAAGTAAGTGTACTCATGAACAATATGGGTAACGTTTATCACGATCAGGGAAAATTTGAAGAAGCAAAACAAACACATGAACTTGCTTTGTCGCTGCGCGAGCAAATTGGAGATAAGGCAAAAGTTGCGGCCTCACTAAGTAATTTAGGTGATGTGTATAAGGAGCTTAAAGATTATACTGTAGCCCTAAGTTTTTACACAAAAGCAATGGGTCTTTTTGAGGAGGTAAACGAAAAACGTGGACTGGTAACTTCCTATTACAATTTAGGTGAGTTGTTTTTTATGCAGCACGATTTTAAACAAGCTCACCATTTTTTAAAAAATGCCATAGCCCTAGCCGAAGAAACGGGTTTGCGAGATCATTTGCGCGAAGCTTATCAAGACATGGCAAAAATTTTTGCTGAGTGGAAAAATTATGAAGAGGCATATCGTTTTCAATTGCGCTTTATAGTTTTGGATAAAGAAATTTCAAATTCAGAAACCAGCAGAATGATGGCGCAATTGACCATGCGTAACGAGATTGAACAAAAAGAAAGAGCAGCAGAGATTGAACGTGAAAAAAATACCGAACTCACAAAAGCCTACAACGCACTTGATACAGAAAAACAACGTTCGGAAAATTTGCTCTTGAACATTTTGCCCGAAGAAGTAGCCGAAGAGTTAAAACAAAATGGCAAGGCAACTGCCAAACACTTCGACAACGTAACAGTATTTTTTTCAGACTTTGTTGGGTTTACTAAAGTGAGCATGTTGCTAAAGCCACAGGAACTTGTTGACGAATTGCACGAATGTTTTAAAGGGTTCGATGAAATTACTTCGAAGTATTCGATTGAGAAAATAAAAACTGTGGGTGATGCTTATCTGGCCGCTGCAGGTCTTCCCATTGCAAATGAAAGTCATTCGGTTGATGTGGTGAATGCTGCTTTAGAAATCAGGGACTTTATGCTGAGCAGAAAAAACTTTTGGGTGAAAAAACTTTTGAAGTGCGCATAGGAATTCACAGCGGAAGTGTGGTGGCTGGAATTGTAGGAGTGAAAAAATTCGCTTACGATATTTGGGGTGATACAGTAAACACTGCAGCACGAATGGAACAAAATTCATTGCCGGGCAAAATCAATATTTCTGAAAGCAGCTATGAATTGCTCACAGGTGACAGACATCTTGAAGATGTCAGACACCTAAATTTCGAATACCGTGGAGAGATTGAAGCAAAGAACAAAGGAAACCTCAAAATGTATTTTGTTGAGCCTTTAACCGGTAAAAAATAAAGTTAGCGAAATCTGGCTTTTTTTGCAGAGCTGAGGAACAAAGGATTTTTATTTACTAATCGTCAAACAGAACAGAACTAAAATTCACTATATGAAAACGAAACTACTTCTTCTTTTAGCAGTATTTTTTTGCAGCAGTTCTTTGTTCAGTCAATCCAGAAGTACGGAGAGCATTGGCTTCAACGACATTACCGTAATTGAGTTTGCTAAAAACGGTGATATATGGATTGGCTCGAATGGGCAAGGCATAAGCTTTTATAGAGCACAAGACCAATCGTTGAGCTATTTTAATAACGATACATCTAAACTGAAAAGCGATTCAATTACATCTATCGGGCTGCTGCCGATTAGTAATAAACTGTATTCCTTTGTTGGTACAGAAAACGGAGTTTCTGTAACTACTTCTTCAACTTCTAGTTGGTCATTCCTCAGTAATGTGGCAAATAATTCCATTAAAGGACTTTACGTTGACTCCCCTTCTTTGTGGGTTTTAACTGCAACCAATGGTGCGTTCGTATACAATGTAGATACAACGGCAGCTAACTTCGTAGCAAATCCTCCAAACTCGCACTACCAGTTTTCATGCGTACAACATGGCACCAGCGATTGTGATTCGGCTGGTTTCACCGCAGGCACAGTAAACAGTGGAGTGGTTTATACAAAAGATGGCGCAGGATATGATACTATCAATATGCAACCTCCTCACCAGAAACTTATTGATAATCGCGTGAACGTGGTTATTTGGGATGATAGTTGCAGGGCAAGAATTGTTGGAACTAAATCAGGCTTTTCTGTTTGCCCTGTTAGACAAGGACATGTTGGTACACCAGCCGATACATGTCATAATTTTATGGCAGGTTATGATGTTACATCCATAGTCACAGGATGCGATGGTAAAAAATGGGTAGGCACTACAGTGGGATTATTTACTATAGACCTCTCTGCACAACCACCAACACCTGTTCAGGTATCGGGCATTCAGCAAAATCAGCATATAACCACCGTGGCGAAGGATACAGGATGCAATATGCTGGTGGCATTGGAAGGAGACAGCAATTTGTATTTCTTGAATCCTAATGGTGGCTATTTGGATACGCTGAAAGTAAGCGGCATTAAAAATGTGAATGCAGAAACTTTTTCTGTAAAAATTTATCCTCAACCATCTTCGAACCAAATCAATTTTATATCGGAGCCAATGATTAAAAATGGCGAGTTCAGTTTGTTTGATGTTACAGGAAGAACACAACAACAAATCCCTTTAGGAACTACAAATCGTTTTGCAACCGATGTAAGTTCGTTGCAAAACGGAATTTATTTCTATCGAATAATTTCTGACAAGCAAATTGTAAAGACTGGAAAAGTGCAAGTGCTTAAATAATTACAATTTGCCATTCGCTTTTTTCCATTCTAGTTCTGCCAGCAGAAATGTATAGAGTGATTGCAGGTAATTGAACTCGGTTTCTTTCAACGTATTTTCGGCATCTATCACTTCCTGATAAGTAGCAATTGAATTGGTATAACGCACGTTTACTTCTTTAACTACTTCCTCTGCCAGCTTTACATTTTCTTTTATCAATTGCAGATTGGAAAAAGCATTGGCATAATTTACCGAAGAAGTTTGCAGTTGGTAATTAATGCTGTTGCGAATGGTGCTAATGTTGTTTTCGTTTTTGCGAATCACCAACTTTTGCTGATTTGCCATTGCCAGTTTTTGAAATCCATCGAAGATGGGAACGTTCACACGCAGTCCGATATAAGAAGTCCAGAACCATTTATCCTTTTGAAAAACTTTGTCGTTGTCCAATCCCTGCCCGCCTATGTAACCATAACCACTGATGGTGGGTATGTATCCGTAGTTAATTTTTTTCAATTGCATTTTGTTGAGGGATTCCTGCAAAGTTTCAGTTTTCAACTCTATCCGATTTACTTCCGCATTTTTAAAATCAGGATACTCGGGCAAGGTTTCCGATTTAATTTCCGAAGGCAAAGCGTCACTTAAATCTAATTGCGCATCAATAGGCAATCCGATAATTTGCGACAGCGATGCTTTCGAAGTCTTCACCGAATCTTGCGCTACTTTCAATTGATATTTTGCGTTCGAAAAATTCAAGAACGAACGGTTCAATTCTATTTTCAACGCATTGGCATTGTGGTATTTTACTTTAGTATCATCATAAGCTTTTTGAAAACGCTCTGCACTTTTTGCGGCTTTTAAAACCCGCTCGTTGTTGAGCAACACCAAATAATAAGCCCGGCTCACATTAATTTTCAAATCAATCATGGCTTGCTGCAATTGAAAACTTGAAAGTTGTTGCTGTTTTTTCGAATACTGAATATCACTCACCACACCCATATCCAACAAAGGTTGATTCAAATCAACACCTGAGGAAACAGCATACTTGGTTCCCTGTTGAATGGTTTTTAATTCATCCTGCTGTGTAACAGGATTCGGAAATTTCAAAACGATTTGTCCGAGCTTCAGATTGTCGCGCATATCGAAACTGCCATTCAGTTTCGGCAAATATTTTGAAACCGATTCCAGTTTTTTTGCAGAGGAAATTTGCTGGTCAATTTTATAGTTCTGAAAAGCAGGTTGATTTTGCGAAGCATAATCAATGGCTTCGTATAAACTCATTTTAAAATTTTGCTGTGCCTGTAATAAGGAAACAGCAACAAGCAGAAGAATGGTGAAAATATTTCTCTTCATGATGTAAGAATTTGAGAGCCAAACAACGCAACTATTCTTTCTATTTGCCAACCGATTTATCTGAAACGGATGTTCTTTAACCCGAAGCGTTGTATTAAAAAAGATACGAGGGGCGAAGGGCGAGTGACGAGTGTATGAAATAGTGTCCTTGTATTTCCCTCGTCCCTCGCTCTTGCCACTGAAAAAACTGATTAGTTTTGACTTATGCCAAAAGAAGCCATTAGCGTTTTCGATATTTTTAAAATTGGTGTGGGACCATCCAGTTCACACACACTTGGTCCATGGCGCGCGGCTGAAAGATTTCTGAAAGAAATTTCGGATGAAAATAAATTGATGGAGATTATCGCAGTAAAAATTGAACTCTATGGTTCATTGGCAAAAACGGGCAAAGGTCACGGAACCGATATTGCCATTATGCTAGGATTGAGTGGTGAAGATCCGGTGACTTTCGACACTTCATTGTTACAGAAAAAAGTAGATGCCATAAAGGAGTCAAATAAAATTTTGTTGAGCGGCTTACACAAAATTGATTTCAATTCTGAAACCGATTTGTTATTTCTAAAAAAAGAATCGCTACCGTTTCATCCGAATGCCATGAAAATTTCTGCAACCTTCAAGGACGGTTCAACGAGAAATGAAATTTACTATTCAGTAGGTGGAGGATTTGTAGTGAAGGAAGGTGAAACTTCTTCTTCACAAAAAAATATTTCGTTGAAGTATGACGTGCATGATGCCGATGAGTTGTTGCAGAATTGTATGCGTGCAGGTTTGAGTATTTCACAATTGGTAATGGAAAATGAAAAGGCATGGCGCAGTGAGAAAGAAACCGTGAATGGCATTTTGAATATCTGGCAAGTAATGAAAGAGTGTATTTACACTGGCTGCCATCGTTCAGGAATTTTACCGGGAGGATTGAATGTAGTACGCAGAGCGGAGAAGATGAACAATCAGTATTTGAAAAATCTGCCTGAAAATAATTTGCAGGAATGGATGGAGCAAATTCGTTCTACCGATAAATCTTTTACAAACACCATGAACTGGATTAGCTGTTTTGCATTGGCGGTGAACGAAGAGAACGCATCTTTCAGTCGCGTGGTAACAGCGCCAACTAATGGCGCAGCGGGTGTAGTGCCGGCTGTGTTGATGTATTACCATCTTTTTTGCAACGGCACAAAAGATGAAAACATTGTACAGTTTATTCTCACAGCTGCTGAACTTGGAAGTTTGTTTAAGAAGGGATCTACGATAAGCGCAGCCATGGGCGGATGCCAGGCTGAGATTGGTGTTTCGAGTGCAATGGCTGCGGGTGCGCTGACTGAATGTTTAGGCGGAAATCCTTCGCAGGTTTTGCAAGCGGCTGAAATTGCAATGGAACATCACCTCGGTATGACCTGCGACCCTATTGGGGGATTGGTGCAAATTCCTTGCATTGAACGAAACACCATGGGGGCTATAAAAGCTATTACCGCTTCGCAACTTGCATTGCAAAGTGATTCTGATTTGATGAAAATTTCTTTGGACACCGTTATAAAAACTATGTGGGACACGGCAAAAGATATGAGCGCGAAATACAAGGAAACTGCCGATGGCGGATTAGCCATCAATATTCCTTTGAACGTGCCGGAGTGCTAAACACTTTTTCAAAAGCAGTGATAAATATTTTTTTGTACTCGTCCATTGAAATTTCTTCCCCTAATTCTTTTTGAAGTGATGTAGTTTTCTTGCCTGCCAATCCGCATGGAACAATTTTGTCGAAGTAAGTGAGGTCTGTATTTACGTTTATGGCAATGCCGTGCATAGTAATATTGCGACTTGCTTTCACGCCAATGGCACCAATCTTTCTTTCAGAAGTTCCACTTTTTGAAAAAGTGGAACTTCTAATCCAAATACCTGCCGCATTTTCAATTCGCTCACCTGTCAGACCAAACTCTTTCAACGATTCAATAATGGTTTCTTCGAGCAGAAAAATATATTGAGCCAAACCGATGTGTAATAAATCTAAATCAAGAATAGGATAAACTACTAACTGCCCCGGTCCGTGAAAGGTAACATCTCCTCCCCTATTCACGTTGTAAAATTCAGCATTCATTTCTTCATCGCTTACTAAAATATTTTCACGCTTGCCGCTTTTACCCAAAGTAAAAACAGGTTCGTGTTCACAAAGAATTATTGAATCGGTTGTTGACGCACTATTCGTTTTAGCCTCAATATTTTTGTTGAATAGCTGTTCTTGCAACTGAAGAACATCGAGATATTTGGCGAGACCGAGGTCAATGATTTTAAAAGAAATCATTTCAATTGCTTCAATTGTTCGCGTTGCTTCTTTAGTTCCTTCTTGTACCTGTCGTTAAAATCGCGTCTGGAAACCAAGCGATAATAAGCCCGTTCCATTTCATTGTTAAGCGTGCGCACCGAAGGAGTAAAATTATCTAAGTAAACACCTTGCACGTATGGAAAAGGACGATAGAACTGATGCAAATCTTTGTCGAGAAAAATCAAGCCGCTGTAAGAAGATGGCGATGTAGAGGTTTTCGTGGGAACCTTTTCAGAAATCTTTTTTGCACCTCCGTTTTCATACAAATAATTCACACCCCTATCACTAACTGCTTTATTTTCATAATCAGAAAATTCGGAAAATCCTTCCACACTACCGAATTCACAAAATACAAAAGTAGTGTCGTTGAAAACGATGGAAGAGTCCACTTCCAAATTTTTACTCAAAAACACTTTGTAATTGCCTTCCAAGATTTGTGTAGTTTGATTGGCGTAAATGAAAAAAACTCTGCAAAATCTGAACTCATGCTCAAAAGCGTAGAGCAGTTTTTCGTTTTGCATTTTTCGGCTCTCCACAATTTTGTCAGCAATATCATTTCTTCCTGCTTTACGATATGCCGCCACGCTTTTTTCGTTTGTTTTTAATCGAACAATCACCGCACCGTTTCGCAGATCGCGCAAAGTTTGTGAAGCCTTATCGCGAAATTTTACAGAATCCTTTTGCGAATTAATAATGGTATAATTCTGTTGTGCAGTATCGGAAAACACTTTCGCTTTCCTTTGCGAAAAACCTACAAATGCTATTTGTAAAAAAACAATTAGAACTATTGAATGCTTCATCTGCTTACTTAAAATCTTTTGCAATTTCCTTTGGAACAAATTTACTCACCTTACCTTTCCCTCTAATTATTTCGCGAACAATTGTTGACGAAATAGAAGAGAACTCCAATCTTGAAAGAATAAGAATGGTTTCTAACTGCGGAAGCATATCGTGATTCAAGTGCGCAATTGTTTTTTCATATTCAAAATCTCCGGCACTGCGAATTCCTCTGAGCAGATAATTTGCTTTTCTCTTTTCGCAAAAATTTACGGTGAGCCCTTCATAGCTTTCCACTTTTACTTTCTTCTCTCCTTTAAAAACGAGTTCTATCCATTTTATTCGCTGCTCAAGTGAATACAAACTTTGCTTTTGCGAATTGCTTCCAATAGCAATAATTATTTCGTCAAACAGCGGCAAAGCTCGCTTCACAATATCTGCATGGCCTATAGTGATTGGGTCGAATGAACCGGGAAAGACAGCTATTTTTTTCATGGCGTGAAACTAAGGGGATTTCTTCTTTCAGTTGTCATAGAATTGTAAACCAAAAATTGTCAATCATTTTTCTCTGGGTCGTTGGTAAAAACAGAAAAAATTGTTGTACCGTAATTCTTAAACTTGAAAAAGTGCGGATGCTTTTCGAAATTATGATTCGGGTTGTGCTCTAAAATAAACCAACCATCACCTTCTACTAAACCATATTGAAAAACCAAATCGGGAATAGTATCCAAATTAGGAAGCGGATAAGGCGGACCGGCAAAAATTACATCAAACTTCTGATGCGCGGTCTCCATAAATTTGAAAACATCCATTTTCAAAACTTTAATTCCGCTTAAGTTATGCTGCTGAACTGTTCGCTTGATGAAGTCGGCACAGCGCGGAAAAATTTCCTCCGTTGTTATATCAGTGCAGCCGCGCGAAGAAAACTCGTAGCTGATACTTCCGGTGCCGCCAAACAAATCAAGCACCTTGATGTTATCGAAATTAAAACTGTTGTTGAGTGTGTTGAACAAACCTTCCTTCGCAAAATCGGTAGTAGGACGAGTAGGAATATTTTTAGGCGGCTCAAAGCGCACGCTCTTCAGTTTACCACCTATAATTCTCATGCGGTTAGGTTGTAGAGATTGAAATGCAAATGCTTAGGAAACACATCGAACGCTTTGGAGAAATGAATGGCATCGGGTTTCTGAATAAAATTGACGTGGCGAAAATAACGATAACACAAATCGTAAATCTTACTTTGAATATCCACTTCGCCAATGAGCACCAACTCCGTTTTCTCTCTGTCAATTTTCAAATCTTCGCAACACTGCAAAACGAAGTAAATAAAATCGCTTGCCGCTTGGTAATCGTAACGATTCATCAGTTGCAATTCTTTTGCTTCGTTGAAACGGATAATATCTAAATGCGATTGGTTGACGTTGACAAAAAGTTTTTCTGTAGAGTCAACCAAATATTCAGAAAGCAATTGAAAGTAAGTAGAGTTGACATGAAGCACTTCGGAAGCAGGAAATAATTTACGAAGCACTTGCAGCAAAGATGCAGCTACTTCAAAAACAAGTTGTGCATCGCCACAACTTTGCGAAAGTTGTTCGGACTTGTTTATGGTAAACGAAAACTCATTGGGAACCAGCGAATACTTTTCATCTACACCAAGCAACACTTTTGAAAACGGAAGCTGGAGAATTTCATCCTTCTCAAAAATCTTTTCTAAACGCTGTGCTAATTCATTGGCGTTAACTACATGATGCAAGGTGTAATCACCAAAAAAAATTACTTGTCCGTGAGTTTGATTGATTACAAAATATCGAACTGCATTTACTGTAATGCAAATTTTCAAAACCAAAGTAGAAGGAGAAAGACTTGCTTCTACTTCGCCAATACTGTTGAATGAATTTTTTATTTGCGCGGGTGCCATAAAGCGAAAATAGAATTGTTATGTAAAAAGCATTGATGAATTTACCTTTTACAACTAATCGTTTACCGCTAAATTCCTATGTTTGAAAAGTATGAAAAAGTTAGAGTCAAGAAATCCGAATTTTAAAGCCTATGTCGAATTGATGATTTCGCGCAATAAGTTTATGAATTGGATGGGTTTGGTAATGACAAAAATTGAAGCCGGTTATTTAGAAGGCGAACTTGATTTTAAAGATACACTCGAACAACAAAACGGATGGCTGCATGGCGGAGCCACGGCTACTATACTGGATATGATACAAGGATTTGCTTCGTATTCAATGGTTGAAGAAGGGCAAAAAGTTTTTACGGTGGAAGCAAAGGTTTCGTATTTCAACCCCGGTGATGCACAAAAATTTTATGCGCGCGGTGGCGTTATTAAACCGGGCAAGCGTTTTCATTTTTGCGAAGCAGAAATTTATTATTTGAAAAACGGAGAAGAAGTAATTGTGGCAAAAGGAAGCGCGACTATGGCAGTGATCACCTCTCCCTAATCCTCTCCTCCCGCGAAGAAACACGGGATGAAACAAAAGGAGAGGGAATAATTCCGTATAAAAATGAAAGAGTTGTTTATTATAAAAAGACAAAACAAGTTCCTCCCCTTCGGGGAGGTTAGGAGGGGTGAATGGCACAGCTAAAAGCAACATACAAGCAAATACTCACCATCTCTTTGCCGCTTATACTCGGCAACACAGCATGGACGAGCAACGGTGTGTTCGATACAATTTTCGTGGGCAACCTCGGTAAAATTGAATTAGATGCCATCGGCTTTGCCTCAATTTTTTACTCCGTTTTGTTTATGATGGGCTTCAGTTTTACACGCGGCACACAAATGCTTATTGCGCGCAGAATGGGCGAACTCAACAAACACGAAGTAGGAAATATTGTGGACACCACCATCGTGGCAATGCTTTCTGTTGCGGTGTTGTTTTTTGTGCTGCTCAAAATTTACACGCACCAGATTTTGAGTTTCATGCTCACCAATCAGGATATTATTTCAAAGAGTGAAGAGTTTTTGGATTACCGCTTGTGGGGTTTGCTGCCTAGTTTTGTAAGTTTTGTTTTCATTGCGTTTTACTCGGGCATTGGGCGCACACCCATTCTTGCTGCATCGGTTGGGGTAATGACTTTTTTCAACGTGTTTCTGAATTACGGTTTGGTATATGGTAAATTCGGATTGCCTTGCATAGGTATTGGTGGCTCGGGTCTTGCTACTTCTATTTCCGAGACCTTGGCAGTGCTGGTTTTATTTCTCGGCACTTTCTATAAGCATCGTATACACGATTTTTACTTATTCCGTTTTAAAAAATTCGATTTGCCGCTCATGAAACAAATGAGCAACATGGCAATTCCGCTCATGATTCAATCAGGTGTAGCAGTAGGTTCATGGTTGTTTTTCTTTGCGCGTATTGAAACAGTTTTAGGAAAAGACTCGCTCGCTATTTCCTCTATCTTCCGTCAGTTGATTTTGTTCTTCACCATTCCTACCTGGAGTTTGGGCTCTACTGCCAATACGCTTATCAGTAATATGGTTGGGCAAAAAGACTATAGCGGAATTAAAACAGCAGTGCGCAGAATTTCATTGGTGAGTTTGTTCTTTGCGGTTATTTCCTGTTTAATCATTTTGGTTTTTCCAAGATTCTGTATAGGCATTTTTACCAGCCCGCAAGATTATGCGCTTATACCAATGGCTACCGAAATTCTTCCGGTAATTTTTGTGGTGTTCATCTTAATGGCGTTTGCAAATATTTTGTTCAATGGTGTAATCAGTCTTGGTGATATTTATATCGCGCTCGGAATTCAGGTGGTGGTAGTGATTGTTTACATCGTGTACTTTCAGGTCATGTTTGCCATGCCATTTGTAAGCACGTTCTGGATTTGGACAGCCGAATGGGTTTACTGGCTCACCAATTTAGTGGCGTGTTTGGTCTTCTTTAAATACAAACACCTCAAAGTAGTTTAAAGGAAAGTACAAATTGAAAAGTATAAAGTATAAAGTGTTGGTAATCGACTACTTGATTATCGGTTTGTACTTTCTAATTTGTACTTCGTAATTTAAAAGATGGAAGAAAACGTAATCAGCTATTCTAACGTAAATATTTATCAGGGCAATTCGCTTGTGCTAAGTGATGTGAACTTTGAAATGAAGCAAGGCGAATTCATTTATCTCATTGGCAAAACCGGTGCAGGCAAAAGCAGTTTTATAAAAACGCTGTATGCCGAAGTTCCTATAAAAGAAGGCGAAGCGAATGTTTGCGGTTACAATTTAAAGCAGTTGAAGAAAAGTGAAATTCCTTTTCTGCGCAGAAAACTCGGCATTGTATTTCAGGATTTTCAATTGCTGAACGATAGAACTGTACACTCCAATCTTGATTTTGTTTTGAAGGCAACAGGCTGGGAGCACAACGAAAAACGCGAAGAGCGAATTGCCGAAGTGTTGAATGAAGTGGGGCTTTCGCATCTCATCGCTAAAATGCCCTACCAAATTTCAGGTGGAGAACAACAGCGTTTAGTTATTGCGCGCGCACTCCTAAATAATCCACCACTTTTAATTGCCGATGAACCAACAGGAAACCTCGACCCTGAAACTTCAGATGATATTATTAAGCTGCTTATCAAAATAAATCGCGAACACAACACGAGTGTATTGATGGCTACCCACAATTACCAATTGATAGATAAGTATCCTTCTAAGATTTACAGTTTCTCCAACAACTCTGTCAATTTAGAAAAAGGGATTTATGTAAAAGGATTTGGGGATTAGAATTTCCTCACCGTAAAATGGAAAGTGGTTCCTTTTCCATCTTCACTTTCGAACCAAACTTCGCCATGGTAATACTCTACAATTTTTTTGCAGATAGCAAGGCCAATTCCGGTTCCGTCATATTCATGCTCGTTGTGCAAGCGCTTAAACATTTGGAAAATAGTAGCAGAATATTCTTTTGAAATTCCTATTCCGTTATCGGAAACAGTAAACGTGTAAAAATTAAGTGAGTTGGTGCAACTGATATTTATGGTTGGCACTTCGCTCTTATTAAATTTCAAACCGTTGCTGATTAAATTTTGAAACACGTGATACATCAATGATGAATGCACGTTGTTGACCACCGGCAATTCCCTATTGATATTAATTTGCCCACCAGTTGCTGTCAATTTATCGCGCAGTTCAAATCGAATGGTATTAATTACATCATTCAAATTCACCGGTATGGGTTTGGGAAGATTAGTCCCAATTCTACAATAGGCCAACACATCATCAATCAAACGCTCCAATCTTTTTGCGCCCAAATGTGAGTAATCTACAAACTCCTTTGCTTCGGGGTGTAAGGTGCTGCCATACTTATTCAGCAGCAAATTCATAAAGCTTGAAATATTTCGTACGGGCGCTTTCAAATCGTGCGAAATAATGTAAGCGAATTGTTCCAAATCAGAATTGGAGCGTTTCAATTCAGAAGTTTGCAACATCATTTGTGCATTGGAAGATTCCAGTTCTTTCTCGGCCTTGCGATTGTAAAACACAAACTGATAAACCGCCAGCAACATTAGCATGAACTGCAAAATAACGCCCATGCGGGCGAGCAAAATTTGGTCGTCTATTAAAAAATGATTTGCCGAAAAATAAGGCTCAACAAACTCATACGCGTAAATAAAAAGCAAAGGCAATACAACACCAATGGTAATGAAGCCTACCTTTTTGATATCGAAAAACAAAAATGGAATTACTACCGAAATGATAAAATAATTTAAGCCCTGTGCATGTGGCCCTATATAAACTGCACTTACAAAAAGCGCAAAGTTCATGAGCACGATGAACAGAATGCGCGAGGCATCTATTTTGCCAAAAGCATTCATCACTAATAATACAATCGAGGATAAACTCAAACCTGAAATAATGCCGAACCATTCCCATTTTTCCCAAATAATACCGAAACTGAGATACAGCATTGAGCCGCCAAAATATATAAGCGCAATAAAATTAGAGATACGCACATGCTTGCGGTCGTTTATTTCGGTTACCGCATCGGCCCCAAGATTGACCAATGAACGATAAATGGAAGTGAACGGATTGATTTCGTTGTTGTGAACTTTTTGTTCATACTCAACAGCCTTATCTGTTAGTGAAAACTCTGCGGTGTTGGAATATTCGTTAGCCATTGTTTCGTGTTGAAATACAATTCCTGTTTTGTTTACACCAATACCGACCAAAAGTTACATAAGACCACAACTATTTCGTTGAAAAGTAGCCAACCTTTTTTCCGGGCAAACCCTCCAACTCATTTTTAGCAAGTCTAAATAAGAGTAAAAATTGACATGCTTTTAACCTCACGTTAGTAAAGGAATAAGAAGTTAAAGTCCACTTCGTCACTAGTTTTTCTTTTTCACAATTTTAGAATCAAAAATGCCACTTACATAGATTGAATTTCGAAACGCTAAGGCTGTAGATGCTGCACTCACTTGCCTGCCATCATCAAAATATTCAACTGTTCTTTTTTTTGTAGACGGATTAATTCGGTAAACTGTAGAAGGCGATAATTGTTTGGGGTCTTTATAATGTTTCAAGAATTTAAGAAAGCGCAGATGACAAGCCACTAACAAATCATCGCCATCAAAACGAAGATTATCGGCACCGTTTGCTTTTACAATTACTTTACGATTCAACATTTTGCCATCTTTAAAATCAAATTGCCAAACTTTATTTTGCATGGTGCTAGCCAAATATACTTTGCCATCTTTATTGGTAATGCCATTGGTAAAGGCATATTTTTCAGAAGCTACGGAACAATTATTACCATTCCAAAAAATGATTTGCGCCTTACGCATTTTAAAAAGTATTTCCCAAATATTGTTTTGTTTTTTAGCATCGTTGCTCACCAGCAAAGTGCCATCGGCAAATCCGGTTACAGCATTGGGCGAGGAAATTAACGGGTCGCTAATTTTATTTTGAAACACCAATTCATCTTTTAAAACACGATAACGCAAAATGGAATTGATTCGAGTTTCGCCAATATGCTCGTGATTGACGACTAGTAGAATTAAATTACCATTCACTTTTACCAAATCAATTCCGTGCGGATTAAACAGCAAACCGTTTGGCTCGTTAGTGCGCTTCAATATTTTATTCGTTGCCGTTTCAGTGTAGTAAACAAAAATTTCTCCGTATTGCTTTTCACTTTTTCTTCGGGCACTGCACGACAACAACAGACGAGGTTGCTCAGTAATAGAATCTACAACCATATCCTCGGGTCCAATAGCAGTTGTAATTATTTCATCTTTTGTTTGAAACATTTTGGGAAGCGAAACGCAAGAAGACAACGCGAGAAAAAGAAAGGGGAAATATTTTTTCATGTAAAATAATTAAGTGTGAATCTAAAATTGTTTCCAGATTCCATTGCGTATTTTTATGTTCGTAGAACAAATTCATCAATGAAAAACCTACGTATTGTATTCAATTTGAAACCCGCTCCCGCGAAGAAACACATGATGAAACAAACCTGCAACCTGAAACTTTTCCTGTCTCTCGTCTATTGTCTATTAGCTATCATCTGCACTGCACAAATTATCCCCGCCAACATAACTATAGCACGCGATAGTTTTGGTGTGCCGCATATTTACGGACACACCGATGCTGATGCCGCTTACGGTTTAGCGTACGCGCATTGCGAAGATGATTTCAAAGACATTCAACAAAATCTTTTAGCTGCAAAAGGTATGCTGGGCGAAGTGGTTGGAAAAGATGGTGTGCTCTTCGATTATGGTTTAAAATTTTTCGGCATTGATACGCTCGTAGATAACAACTACGACCAAAAACTTTCTGCCGATTTTAAAAAAGTGTTGGACGCTTACATACAAGGCGTAAACGATTATGCCGCTAAACATCCCGAAGAAGTGTTACTCAAAAAAGCATTGCCGTTTACTTCCAAAGAAATTATAAAAAGCTCTACGCTCACGCTCACACTTTTTGCCGGTGCCGGTATGGCGTTGAAATCAATCAAAGAAAATCACATTGAGCTTTTGCATCAACCAAATGAAGTTGGTTCTAATTCTATGGCAATTGCTCCTTCGCGCACAAACGATGGTAAAGCGTGGTTGCTTATCAATTCGCATCAACCTATCGAAGGAAGATTTGCCTGGTACGAAGCGCATATAAAAAGCGATGAAGGTTTAGATATAATGGGTGGTTTGTTTCCAGGCGGTGTTTCCATTTTTGTTGGAACTACTAAAAATTTAGGCTGGGCTCACACGACAAACTACCACACGTTCGGAGATATTTACAAACTGAAACACCATGGCAATAAATATTTGTATGATGGCGAATGGAAAAAATTTAAAACAAAGACAGCGCATCCTAAAATAAAATTAGGCAGCATAAAAGTTGGCATCGCAAAAAAAATTCGCACCTGCGAATATGGTCCGGTGTTTCAAACACCACATGGTTGGTATGCGGTACGTTTTCCCGGAGCTATGGATTGCCGCGCCATGGAGCAGTGGTATCGCATGAACAAGTCGAGCAATTTTCATGAATTTGAAACGGCTTTAAAGATGGAAGCTATTCCGCTTTTTAATATTATGTATGCCGATGTAGATGGGAATATTTTTTATCAAAGCGGTTGCCAGGTGCCACTGCGCGATTCAAGTCTAAATTGGCATTTGCCAATTACGGCAAACACTTCAAACTATAAATGGAATTCGTTAGTTCCATACAATAAAAAACCTTCACTGCTCAATCCGAGTTGTGGTTATTTATTCAGTTGTAATCAAACGCAATATGCAGTGAGCGGAAAAGATTGCAGTTGGAAAGAAAATTTTGTAGGCATTCAGCAATTCAATTATAACCGCGGAGAAAGATTTGGTGAATTGTTGGAAGCGGTAAAGGGAAAACTTTCATGGCAAGATTTTCTTAGCGTAAAATTTGATAAAAGCTTTTCGAAGAATGCGAGCTACGCTCGAAATTTTAAAAGCGCTTTTGAATTGGATGAAAAAAAACATGCCGACATAGCTGATGTAATTCAAAAATTAAAAGCGTGGAATTGGAATGGCGATGCAGAAAATAAAAATGCTGCGGTGGCTATGATTATGCAAGAGAAATTGCAGAAAGAATGGAAAGTGCCATTTGCTTTTTTAATGATTAAGAAAGAACCGTTATTGGAAAATGATTTAGTAGCAGCGCTTCGCTACACCAAAAAATTTATGCTCAATAAATACGGAACCGTTGATGTAAAACTGGGTGATGTGCAACGCATGATTCGTGGCCGTGTTAGTTTTCCGGCTAGTGGTTTACGCGAAGTGCCTCGTGCAGCAGACCCAAAATTGTTTGATAAGAAAAAAGGCATTTGGCGAATCACCAGTGGCGATGGCTATATACAAGTGAATAAATATTCGAAGAGCGGAGTGGAAATAAATTCGGTGAATGCTTATGGTTCATCATCACATGCCGAGAGCAAACATTACACCGACCAAATGGAAATGTTTTCAAAAGAGCAATTCAAACCAATGACGTTTGACTGGAATCTGATTTTGAAAAATGCAGAACGCGTTTATCATCCCGGAGAATAGAAAGAGTTTCACTTATCATTTAGCATATTAGCGCAATCATGGCTGCAGAAAATTTTGAATCCATTCAATCTGATGTTAAGAACCGAAAGTTCGCGCCTGTATATTTTTTCTGTGGCGAAGAAGATTTTTTCATTGATGTGCTTACTGATTTAGTAGAAGCGCACGTATTGAATGATATGGAGAAAGCGTTCAATCAAACTATTGCTTATGGTAAAGACATGAATGCGCAACAAGTGCTTGAAACTTGCGGGCGTTTACCAATGATGGCAGACCGACAGTTGGTGATAATTAAAGAAGCACAAGCACTTAGTTTAAAAGAAGATGAAGAGCTGCAATACCTGCGATACATAAAGAATCCGGTGAAGAGCACCATTCTTGTTTTTGCCTGGAAGCACGGCACACCTGATGGCCGAAAATCTTTTTCGAAAGAAATAAAAAAAGCAGGCGTATATTTTGAATCGAAAACGCTTTACGAAAATCAAGTGGCACCGTGGGTTAAAAATTGGTTGACTGCGCGTAAATACAAAATTGAAGAGCAAGCGGTTGAATTGTTAGTTGAATTTACAGGAACAGATTTAAGCAAAGTTGCCAATGAGTTAGAAAAACTAATCATCAACAAACAAGCCGGTGCTACTATTACGCTTGATGATATTGAAACCGGTGTAGGTATCAGCAAAGACTTCAACGTATTTGAATTGAATAATGCGCTGGGTAGCAAGAACAAAACAAAAGCGTTTCAGATTGTCAATTACTTTGTTGCTAATCCCAAGAACGGTCCATTTGTTTTGGTGCTGGGAACTTTGCAAGGATTTTTTTCCAAAGTTTATCTCGCTCATCAAAACAAGAATGCACAGGACAAAGATTTGGCAGGGGTGCTAAAAGTGAATCCATTTTTTGTGAAAGACTACAAAATCGCTTTGCGAAATTACAGTGAGCAAAAACTAGAACAGATTTTTTATTTACTCGAAGAGTACGACCTGCGCTCTAAAGGAGTAAACTCTACGAATAATATTAAGGAAGGAGAATTGCTGAAAGAGTTAGTGGCGAAAGTATTGGCTTAAGTAGCTGAGAGAATTTTTCTTGTCACCAGCTCATCATTTTTTATTTCTGCAATCAGTGTTTCTACAGAATCAAATTTTTTTTCATTGCGAATGAAATCAACGAACTCCAGCGTGAGCGAACTGCCGTAAATGTCTTTATCAAAGTCAAGAATATTTACTTCAATGGTTTGTTCTTTGCCTTCGAAAGTTGGATTGTAACCAATACTCAACATGCCTTTATAGGTTTCTGACGCTTTAGAACTGTCTGACACTTTTACTACATAAATTCCCGTTTTAGGAATGAGCTTGTATTCATCATTTACCTGAATATTAGCTGTAGGGAATCCTAACTTTCTTCCATTCTGCAAACCTCGAACAACAGTTCCCGTTAGTTTGTAATTATGACCGAGCAATTCGTTCGCGAGCTTTATTTCACCTAGTTGAAGTGAGTTTCGGATTTTGCTGGAACTGATACCTATATCATCTAGCGTTTCTTTCGAAATTTCTTCCATCGAATAACCAAACTCCTCTTTCATTTTTTCAAGCAAATGAAAATCTCCGCTTCTGTTCTTACCAAATTTATGGTCGTAACCAATCACTATGCTTTTGGGTTGAAAGTTCTTCACCAAAAAATTGGAAATATATTCTTCGGCACTTTGTTCTGAGAAATCACGACTGAAAGGAACAATCACCAGATTATCTACTTCATAAGTTTCGAGTAAAGAAATTTTCTCTTCAATCGTATTGAGCAAACGAAGCGATTTGTCTTCGGGATTAATAACAATGCGTGGATGCGGATGAAAAGTGATGATGATACTTTCTCCATCATTTTTTTTTGCCTGAATATTAATTCGTTCTATCAGTTTCTGATGACCTTTATGCACGCCATCGAAAGTGCCTATGGTAAGAACCGAATTTTTAAAAGCAGGAAGATTATTTAAGTCACGAAAAACGCGCATCGAGTATTACTAATTATGAATTACAAATTACAAACTAAACAGCCATGCAAGTTTAGTGTTTATCGCTTTATTGCTGACTTCCGACTTCTGGCAACAGACTTTCACTAATCATAGTTACACATTCTTCTACCGTCATTGCATTTACCAAATTGTAGTTGCCGATTTTTGTACGGCACAAAGCTTTTAGATACGCGCCACTATCCACGGCTTTACCAAAATCAAAAGCCAACGAACGGATATACGTTCCTTTACCGCACAACACTCTGAATTCAACTTGAGGCAAATCAATCTTTGTCAAGTCAAATTCTTTTATCTCCACAGTTCGGGTTTTCATTTCCACCTCCTTTCCTTTTCGCGCTTGCGCGTAAGATGTTTTGCCGTCAATCTTAATGGCTGAATAAATAGGTGGCATCTGCTCCGTTACTCCAATGAACTTTTTAACCCCTTCGTTCAATATTTTTTCGCTGATATGTTCAACGGGAAAAGTTGCGCCCACTTCCATTTCCGAATCATAGCTTGGGGTTGTAGCACCCAATAAAAAAGTTCCGGTGTATTCTTTATCCATTCCAGTGAGTTCATCAATGCGTTTCGTCATTTTGCCGGTGCAAATAATCAGCAAGCCGGTAGCTAAAGGGTCAAGGGTTCCCGCATGGCCTACTTTAATTCTATTTCCTAATTTTCGTGTAATAGCGTAGCGCAGTTTGTTCACTACATCAAATGATGTCCAGGTAAGAGGTTTATTGATGAGAAGAATTTCTCCTTCGGCAAAATTCATTACTCGGCTATTTCGAGTTTATGGCCAAGTGCCATTAGTACCAGGATAGTTATACCAAGGATTATTCGGTAGTAACCAAAAAATTTTAAGCCGTATCGTGTAATTAGTCCTATGAAAAATTTAATTGAAATCATTCCAACTACAAAAGAGATAGCATTACCAATAAGTAACTCGTTCACATCTGTTCCTCGTATGACATCAAAATTCTTGAGCATTTTATACAAAGCCGCTGCTGTGATCGTAGGTACCGCTAAGAAAAAAGA
>JAPLES010000031.1 GCA_026391075.1 Bacteroidota bacterium
ATGTGATGAACTACCTCAGCAAAGAATTACTAGATACTACCCGCGAAACAAATTCGATAGAAGTAAAAGCGATACTGAAAAATTGTAAGTAGTTATCAGTGGTAACGCACGTTTGTGAACAAACCGGATGTTGCAGTAGCAGCAGAGGAACCCGTAGTGCGTCTGGCGCTAAAACTAAAAGTGCCACTAATGATTTTTCGCAAAGTATCGCGCGCAGTAATTATGACAGTTCCAGTGTCAGAAATTCCCGAACCGTTTACTCCCATAACGTATGACTCACCATTGTAAATAAAGCTGCCAGTGGTCAATTGAGTTGCTACATTTATATCGTGAGGCAAAAACATAAAATTCAAATATCCACTTGCAGAACTGTATGAGTTTATACGAATACTACTGCCTAAATATTCGCCATAAGTATTTGCGCTAATGCCAACAAAGGAGAATGCATTCAGATTGCAGGTGATAGCTGCAGCCTCGGGGCATGGCGAGCAAGAGCCTCCACAATCAATTTCGGTTTCATTACCATCTTTTACACTATTACTGCAAGTGGCTGGAATTCCGCTGGGTTTTGTGCATCCATAAAATGTTGTACACAAAAAAACGGTGATAAAAACAAGTAGGATATTTTTCATAGGGTTCAATTTAATTTGTTTAAAAATAAGTTGAATTGCGAAACTGTAAAAAATATTTTCCTTTCTGCATTTAGCCATCATTCTCAATTCTCGCATTCGTTTATATTCGCCCCTCAATTATTTAAATTATACTATGAGATTTCATAAACTTAAAGTGAGCGAAGTGAAAAATGAAATTGCCGATGCCGTTTCGGTTTCATTTGAGGTGCCTGTAGAACTTAAACAAAATTTCAATTTTTTCCCCGGTCAATACACCACCCTCAAATTACTAATTGATGGTGAAAGCGTAAACCGTAGTTATTCATTTTGCAGTTCGCCTTATATGAACGAGCAGCTGACTATTGCGGTGAAAAGGGTAACGGGTGGTAAAGGCTCTAATTTTATCAATGATAATTTTAAGCCGGGTGTAGAAATTGAAGCTATGGAACCCATGGGCAATTTTCATTCTGCCATTTCTGAAAACAATGAAAAGCACTATATACTTTTTGGTGGTGGTTCAGGAATTACTCCGTTAATTTCAATTTTAAAATCGGTGTTAGCGAAAGAATTAAAAAGCAAAGTAACTTTGTTTTACGGCAACCGAAATTCAACCAGTATTATTTTTAAAGACAAATTGGAAGTTCTCGCTTCGCAGTTTGCTGAGCGATTGAAAATAGTGCACATACTCGATATGCCCGAAGAGGGGTGGAGCGGTTACACCGGTTTTATTGTAAAAGATATGGCGTTGAAATTGCTTCGCGAAAACACGAACCTTAATTTTCAACATGCCGAGTTTTTTATTTGCGGACCTACACCTATGATGAAAAGTGTGGAAGAAGCCTTGGGTGTTTTGCAAATTCCAAAGGAGAGAGTTCATATTGAATACTTCACCGCTAAAGCCGATGAAGACAAAAAAGCCGCTGATGTAGGAACGAGTGTGGCGAGCGAAATTCCTTTTACCGGAAAAACAAAAGTGAAAATTATTTACGATGGTAACGAGCGCGAATTTGAAGTAAGCGAGAAGGAAACTATTCTGGAAGCAGCTTTGGATGCCGGTTACGACCCGCCTTATAGCTGCATGGTAGCGGCTTGCTGTACCTGTCGCGCAAAATTGCTTTCAGGTAAAGTAGAAATGGATGACCGCGAAAGTTTGACCGATGCAGAGATTTCGAGAGGTTATGTATTGACTTGTCAAAGCCACCCGAAGAGCCACGGTATTGTGTTGAACTATGATGCGTAAACAGGAGTTGCAATTTCTCATTTAGAGAATTTGCTGAAAGAAATATATTTGCGCGCCTTTTGGCGAGGTAGCTCAGCTGGTTAGAGCGCAGCACTCATAATGCTGAGGTCGGGGATTCGAGTTCCCCTCTCGCTACAAAAGCCCTGAAGAAATTCGGGGCTTTGTTTTTTATAACTATGAAATTCATTTTTGCCTCTTTCTTTTTTCTGCTAGCTGCATCCTCATCGGCTGTTGACATCATCAACTTCGATATGTTTTTGTTTGGCGATAAAATTGGTGTAATGACCGTTACGCACGAAATAAAACCTGACGGCACTGAGGTTTATTCGCTCGAGTCTAATTCAAAAGCAAAGTTTCTTTGGCTCAATTATGTAAACTACACGCGCTATGATGTGGCGTATAAGGATGGCAAACTCTTTTCTTCTGTACATAAAGATACAGAGAACGGTAAAACTAAACGCTGGACAAATATTACCTGGGATGGTATCAAATACTCGGTAGATAGCTACAAAGGCAAACGCAGTTTTTTGCAGCAGCCCGATTATTCTATTGTCACTATCTATTTCAAAGACATTAAAAATGTAAAGAAAATATTTTACGAAGCTGAAGCCGATTTCAACGAAATGAAAAAAGCTGACGACCCCGAAACCTGGGAGTTTAAAAGCAGTGATGGTAACCGAAATATTTACCATTTCAGCAATGGTAAAATTAAGGCTATGGAATTTCATGTAACGTTGGCTACTATAAAAATGGTGAGGTCGAATTGATGATAAATAATTGTTGCACTCGCTTTAATAAGCTGGATAGGATTCGATTGAAAACAAATTGCATCCTTGTATTTTTTCTACTCGGTAGCGCGGTTCTTTCTGCACAAATTGAGCATTTCGATATCATCCTTTTTGGCGATAAAATTGGCGAAATGACCGTGAGCCGCGAAGCCAAGCCCGATGGCAGCCAATTCTATATAATTGAAAGTAAATCGAAAGCAAAAATACTTTGGATAAGCCGCGATAATTATTCGCACTACGAAACCGTTTATAAAAACGGAAAGTTTTTTTCAAGCATTTATAAGGAAATAGAAAATGACAAAGTGAACCGATGGGGAAATACGCAATGGGATGGTTCAAAATATGTGGTTGAAAATTACCACGGCAAAAAGAGCTTTACCGAAACACCCGCCTTTACTATCGTTAACCTTTATTTTGATGAGGTTAAAAAAATGAACCGAGTGTTTTACGACACCGAAGCAGAATTTGTAAGCGTAGAACATACCGATGAAAATACACTGGAGTTTAAAACCAGTGATGGACATCGAAACGTTTATCATTTTGTGAACGGCAAAATTCAACAGGTAGATGTACACGTATCGTTTGCTACGGTAAAGATAGTGCGGGTGAATTGATGGTGAATTCTATTTTCGTTTCATAAATCAAAAACCATGAGCGACTATCAAAAAAAATTAGAAGAAATGCGGTTAAAACAAGAGCAGGCAAAGCAGGCTCTTGTAGAAGAGTTTAAAACTTTTGTGCAAAAAACTTATCCCAATGCAATAGCTACTGAATCGGGTTTGCATTATCTCATTACCGAAGAAGGCAAGGGCGCTAAACCCAACAAACACAACAACGTTACCGTGCATTACTCGGGTGCGCTGCCAAACGGAAAAGTTTTCGACTCCTCTTACAAGCGCAACAAACCTTTTACTTTCAAATTAGGTTTAGGCAATGTGATTAAAGGATGGGATGAAGGCATTGCGCTGTTGAACGTAGGCAGCAAAGCCAAATTGATTATTCCTTTTTTCCTCGGTTATGGCGAGCAGGGCAGCCCGCCTGTTATTCCCGCGCGCGCCACTTTAATTTTCGATGTGGAGTTGGTAGAGGCGAAATAGAAGGAGTTTTGTAAGGTTTGCGTTTGTCTCTTACCCTTCGACAGGCTCAGGGTGACAATGTCAGGCTGAGCTTGTCGAAGCCTCTCAAGAAAAACAAATCATTGCCAACAAACTTTAAACTTCAAACTTTAAACCATAAACTTGTGCTAACGAAAATTCATTGAAAGCCATTACCAAATATTTCGCTCTCCTCTTTCTTTTTATTGCGTCTTGCAAAACCGTTCCGTTTCAAATTAAGGATGGCAAAACCGCGCGCGAATTTTTGGTCTATAACCAAAGCGTGGAGTTTTTGCTCAAAGAATACAATGCCGAGCGCGACCCTGTTAAGCAACAGCAAAAAGCATTTCAGTTAGCCGAATCATACAAACAATTCAACGATTACGCCAATGCTGAAAAATGGTATAAGCAATCGATTGATTTAAATGGCGGTGAAAAATCGTTGATGCAGTTGGGGCTTATGCAAAAGCAGCAGGAGAAATACGAAGAGGCTTATAAAACTTTTGATGAGTATCAGCGCATTTCATCGGGTGGTTTTGAAGGGCGCAGACAAGCCAATCAATGTAAAGATGCCATAGAGTGGAAAAAATCGTTTACTAAAATTCAGGTCAATAATCTTTCTTCACTCAACACACCTTCTTCCGATTACGGCTTAGAGCCTTTTAAGAACAATCAGTATGTGCTCACATCTTCGCGCAATGAAGCTATGGGAACCGAACACGATGGATGGACAGGAGAGAAGTTCAGCGATTTATTTGAAACCGAGAAAACAGGAAATGGTTTTTCTTCTCCCGTTGCGTTTCCTGCTCCGTTAAATTCAACGGCACACGAAAGCTCGGTTACGTTCAGCAAAGATTTTAAGGAAATTTATTTTGTGCGGTGCAAAGCCGAACCGCAAAAAGAAAATCAGTTCTGCCATCTTTATTATTCGGCACTGAACAACGAGCATTGGAGCGAGCCGGTGAAAATGGATTTGTTTCCCGATAGTGTAAATGTGTATGACCCATATTTATCGAAGGATGGAAAACTTCTTTTAGCCGCTGCCGATGGTATGGGTTTTGGTGCCACCGATATTTTTCTTTTCACCAAAGCCGATTCAGGTTGGAACGCTCCGCAAAATTTAGGCGGCAGTTTAAACACTCCGGGCAGCGAACGCTTTCCATGGTTAGATGAACGTGGTAATCTTTATTTTTCTTCCAACGGCTTGCCGGGTATGGGCGGCTTAGATATTTTTAGAGCAGCACATGCTAAAAATGGTTTTAAAGAACCGTTGAATTTAAGGGCACCAATCAACAGCGGTGCCGATGATTTTGCATATCGTATTGAAAAATATAAACCGCTGAATGCCGATGACACTGTTTTGTTTGCGGGTTATTTATCATCGAACCGCAAAGGCGGAAAAGGCAGCGATGATATTTATCGCTTCGAAGAAAAGTGGCGCAACTTTTTTGTGCTGAAAGGAATTGCTTATGAAAACGTGTACGAAAATCCTGCTGATGGTGATTCAAAAATTATAGCAGTAAAACCGTTGAGCCGTGTAAAAGTTGAGTTGAAGAAAACTGATGGCTCGGTGCTGGGCACTACTTCTTCCGATACTGCGGGGCATTTTCAGTTTCGCATTGAAGGCGAAACTGAGTATAAATATCTGGCTTCTAAAAATGGGTACTTCAGCGCTTCGAATACGGTAGCAGCTTTGCACAAGAATCAGGATTCAACTTTAATCGTTGCTTATACGAAAGTTACGCTCAACAAAATATTTCCGCAGAAGATGCTTGTGATTCCGAACATCTATTACGATTACGACAAAGCCACTCTTCGCCCCGAATCGAAATTAGTGTTGGATTCAATTATGATTTTCTTTAAAGAAAATCCTGACTTAACTATTGAGTTGGGTTCACATACCGATAGTCGCGGTAGCGATGCTTACAATCTTAAACTTTCGCAAGCGCGTGCACAAAGTGCAGTAGATTATTTAATAAGCAAAGGAATACCAACCGAACGCTTGCAAGCAAAAGGTTATGGCGAAACCAAACTGGTAAACAATTGTGGCAACGGTGCTAAGTGCACTGAAGAAGAACATCAAAAAAACAGAAGAACTACTTTCCGAGTAGCTTCCGAAAAACTGAATCTGGAATCCATAGAGCCTGAAAATATAATTGTTGACCCTAAAAAAGAGTAACAATGAAAATACTTTTAGCCATTGGCGCGGGAAGTTTTGTCGGAGGCGTTAGCCGCTTTCTGCTTTCGCAATTTATACAAACCAAATTTCCTTCTTCATTTCCCTTCGGAACTTTTGCGGTGAATATTATTGGCTGTTTGCTTATCGGTGCTGTGTATGGTCTGTTTCTTAAAAACAGTTTAAGTAATGAGTGGCGTTTATTTTTAGCTACCGGCATTTTAGGAGGTTTCACAACCTTTTCTGCTTTCTCTTATGAAACACTTGAACTTATTAAAAGCGGAAGAATGAATTACGCCCTGCTTTATATCAGCGCAAGTATTTTAGTGGGACTTGCAGCCACATTCATTGGCTGGCAGGTAACGAAGTAATTTTTACTTCTTACACGCATGTGAATAACAAACTGCGCTATTAGTAAACCACTATCTCGCTTTTTCTAATTTCAACTTCTGTAACACACTACATGAAGTTATCTTTCATTCAGAAACTAAGCCTGTTTTTTATTGCCGCGCTGGCAGGTGTTTTGTTTATGTGTGTGGTGGCTTACCAAAGCAATAGGGCATTCAGGCATTCAGTAGCCAATGAAGGACAAGCGCGCGAAATTATTCATCAGTCCGAAAAAATTCTTTCAGCCGTTAAGGATATTGAATCGGGAACACGTGGATATGTACTTGCGAGAGACACTTCCTATCTCCGTCCCCTCAATCAGGTTCAACAAAATATTTTTTCGCGAATTGAACTTCTCGATTCGCTGTTTCATCAAGATGTTTCCCAGAAGAAGCAGATTGACTCCCTTCGGTTCTACGTAAACAAGTGTTTATCGCTAGCTAAAAAAACAATAAGTACAAGAGACCGTGATGGATTAGCTGCTTCTATTACGTTGATAGCTGATAAAACACGAAGGGAAACGAAGAATAAAATTAAAACCATTACCACCGATATACAAGCCGTTGAGGAGATGCAGTTGCACGAACGGCAAAGTGAAAAGGATAAAACTTTACGTGCGCTGAATGTGCGTGTAGTTTTTCTTTTTCTGTTGCTCACTTCTATACTTGGTATTGGTTTTTACGGAGTTAATCTTTACTACACGGCACGGCAAAAATCTTTAGCAGAAATACGTTCACTTTACGATGATGCTCCCTGTGGTTATCACTCATTGGATAAAAACGGAGTGTTTACGCAAATGAATTCTACTGAATTGGCGTGGCTTGGATATACACGCAAAGAAGTGGTTGGTAAAATGAACATCAGCAATTTGCTTACACATGAAAGCGCTCAAAAATTCGAAGAGCTTTTTAAACGTTTTAAAAAGGAAGGAATTATTAAGGACGAAGAATTGGAGTTTGTGAGAAAAGGCGGCACCAGTTTTCCTGTGTTAACTAATGCTACCTCAGTTAAAGATGTTCACGGAAATTTTCTGTCTTGCCGTGCTACGGTTTTTGACATTACCGATCGCAAAAAATTTGAAAGTGAAGTAAAAGATATTAACGCATCACTTGAATACAAAATTTCTGAGCGCACCAGGGAATTGCAAAGAAACACCCAACGGTTTAAATCGCTTATCGAAAACATTAACGATGCAATTCTTTTGATTGACGATAGAGGAATACTAGTTTATCAAAGTCCTGCAATGGAAAGGATTGGGGGATATTCCAAAGAAGAAACATTTGGTAAACAAGTAGGTCAGCTTATACATCCCGATGATGTAGAAGATTTGCGAAATACTCTTGCGTATCTAGTTGATAAACCAAATCTGCCTGTAATTAAGCAATACAGAAAAAAACACAAGAAGGGCCACTACATATGGATTGAAGGAACGATTAATAATAAACTGGGTGATGAAAATATTAAAGGGTTCATTGCTAATTATCGAGATATTACTGAACGCAAAGAGGCGGAGGAAAATCTTAACCGAAGCCAGAAAATTTATAGCACCATAGCGTGTAATATTCCTAATTCGGCAATACTAATGATTGACAAAGAAGAGCGCTATCTGTTTGTGGATGGTGAGGTGATGAAAACTTTAGGCTATGTGAAACAAGACATGGAAGGAAAATTAGCAAAGGATGTTCTTTCTACCCGTGCTTATGAAGTTATGCATCCAATGTACGCGCAAGCGCTCTCAGGCAAAAAATATACACAACAACTTACCATTCCCGGCAATCACGATTTTCTGTTTCAGTTTGCCCCACTGTCTGATGAGAGCGGTGCCATTTATGCGGCTATAATTATTGCGGTGGATATAACTGAAATAAATGAAGCGCAGTGGCAAATTCAAAAACTGAATGAAGAGTTGGAAGAACGGGTGAAGCAACGAACAGAGCAGTTGGAAATTGCCAAAAAAGATTTGGAAGCATTTAGTTATTCGGTATCACACGATTTGCGTTCTCCGCTTCGCGTTATTGATGGTTTTGCAGCAGTACTCAACGAAGACTATGCACAAATGCTGGATGATGAAGGACGAAAAACAATCAATGTAATTCGCAGTAATGCTGGGTATATGGGTAGGTTGATTGATAACTTACTTGACCTCTCAAGAATGGGACGACAAGCCTTGAATTTATCGCAAACTAATATGTACGAACTGGCAAACGATGTAATGGCTGAAATGAATTTGAGCGAATCCTTTAAAGGGGAAATATCTATTGCCAATTTACCAGTGGCTTTGTGCGACCATGAATTGATGAAACAGGTTTGGATAAATTTAATTTCAAACGCTGTAAAATATTCAAGCAAAGTTTTACTCCCTGTTATTGAAATAGGTTTTACAGAGGAAGAAGGCAACACCATCTATTTTGTAAAAGATAATGGCGCTGGATTTGATATGCAGTTTGCTACCAAATTATTTGGTGTGTTTCAACGCATGCATCGGGTTACAGAATTTGAAGGTACCGGGGTAGGGCTTGCACTTGTTCATCAAATTATTTCGCGCCATGGCGGTAAAATTTGGGTCAATGCAAAAATTGACCAAGGCGCAACTTTCTTTTTTACACTCACTAAACAATAAATCACAAAAAATAGCGGTTATAATGACTACTGAAGAAAACGAAATAATGCTTTCATCACCCGAACAAATTTTGTTAGCCGTAATCGAAAACTTTGACGGAGTAATTTATACGCTCGACCATAATTTTTGCCTTACCGCCTTCAATTCAGAATTTAGGAAAGAGATACAAAATATTTTTGGTCAACAAATAGAAATTGGAGACTCGGTTTTGCAACCACTGCTTGAAAAACATGAAGCCGATGTGCCGCGCTGGAAAGAATTTTATGGACGCGGGCTTAAAGGAGAACGGTTTCGGTTCGAAAGAAAAATTGAATACATTTCACCGGCTTCGTACTGGGATTTTTCGTTTACTCCCATTATGTTTCAGGAACAAATTTTAGGTGTTGCCTGCCATGTGCGCAATATTACGGAAGAGCGCAAAAAAGAATTGGAACACAAACAAGCACAGGAATTGTTCAAGTTAATTGCCGAAAATCCGCTATTGGGAATTGTGTGGGCTACACCCGAAGGGAACATGATTAACGCAAACGATACTTTTTGTAAAATTCTTGAATCAACAATTGAAGACTTACGCGAAATTTATTACGGTGATTATACTTTTGCTGAAGATTTGTAAATAGAAAAACCTTTGTTCGAAAAACTTAAGCAGGGCATTATTGACAACTATGTTTTAGAAAAAAGATATGTAACTCTCAAAGGCAATATAAAATGGGTGAAGGTGAATCTCTCCATTACCAAAGACAAGGCCAATCAAATTCAGTATATCACTTGCGTAGTGCAGGAAATTGGCGAAAGAAAAATTGCCCAAACACGATTAGCGCAATCGGAAAGTAGTCTTCGCGCCATTTTAGATAATGCCAATTCTGCCTACTTGTTATTGGATAGTAACTTATATACCGTAACGTATAATAAACTTGCTGAAAAATGGATGACAACTTATTTGCAGGGAACGTTTCCGGTAGGCGAATCTGTTTTGCAGTTTATTCCTAACCAATATCAAAGTTTTGCAGAACGGGTTTTAGATGTAGCTTTTAATGGTACACCTTATCGTTTTACCGGTAAATACAAACTGCCAGATGATACGCTCAATCATTACGATGTTCAAATAGCGCCTGCGTTTACAATTGAAAATACGATTAGCGGAATAGTGGTAAAAGTAAGTGATATTACGCAGCAAGTAAACACACAGGTAGAAATAAAAACCTTAAACCAAAACCTGGAAGAAAAAGTGAAGGCACGCACTGCACAACTGGAAACCAGTAACAAAGAGTTGGAAGCATTTACCTATTCTATTTCACACGATTTGCGAGCACCACTCCGTAACATCAATGGCTTTGCCGAAATTATGATTGAAGACAATGCTGATTTATTAACGGTGGAGATGAAAAAAAATCTAGGCATTATTAAATCGAATGCTATTCGCATGGGTTTATTAGTTGACAGCTTGTTAGAAATTTCGAGACTGGGTAGAAGCGCACTGACTATAAAAGAAGTGAACATGCTTAGGCTTGTGGAAGAAGTAGTGGAGGATTTAAAATTGAACAACACTAATTTTAATACAGAAATTATTATTGGCAATTTACCCTCCATTAAAGGTGATGCTTCCTTGCTTAGACAGGTTTGGCAAAATCTAATTTCAAATGCAGTGAAATATTCGTCTCTAAAACAAAATGCGCGTATAGAAATTGCTGCTACACAAGGTGATGATAAAGTTCATTATACTGTTAAGGATAACGGTGTGGGTTTCGATATGCAGTTTGCACATAAACTCTTTGGTGTGTTTCAACGCCTTCATCGCGATACTGAATTTGCAGGAACTGGAGTTGGTTTAGCTATAGTAAAACGAATAGTGCAAAGGCACAACGGCAACGTAGGTGTTCAAAGTGCGCCTAACATAGGGACCACTTTTTATTTCAGTTTACCGAAGTAAACAGCATTTGTTTTCACACTACTTTATAAGCAGGTCCCATTTCTTTAATAATGGTTTCAATCATCTTTTCTTTCTGTGGGTCGTATTGTTCTTTCAAATCGTAGCCCCAGTGCTTACCTACCAACTGATAAAACCAGGCAGTCACACCACCTTTCAATTCTTTGATAATGTTGTAAGCGTTGTTTCCTGTTTCGCGGTTTATTAATTTAAAAAGCATTTCACCTTGACCCACGGTTAAATCTTTCAACTCCTTTTCAAATTTTTCGCGCATTTCTTTTTCTACATCTTTTCGGTAATGGCGATACACTCTTCGTTTGTCTGTTTCTTTTTCCTCTTTCAGTTCAGCATATAATTGATTAGCAATTTTTACATAAGGCATAACTTTTTCAATTCGGCTTTTGTATTTGTAATACAACATCCACTCTTCTGAACTTTTGAAATACACAATGTTTACTTCGTGCATGTACACCGTAGGAATGGTATCAAGTTTAGGTATAGCATTAATCTTTGTGGTGTCGTTTGCGTTTTGCGCAAACGCACTAACACTAAAAAAGCTAAACAGGATTATGGCGTTGATGGTTTTCATAAAATCGTTTCGGCTTTACTATTCAAAGCCCGTACCAAAGGTATAACGGAATTCGGTTGCAAATGATATTTAGCGGTATTAGATTTTTTAAGGAATAGCAACTACAAATTCCCCGCAATGATATTTTTTTGAATAGCCGTAGTGCCACTGTAAATAAGCGAAGCAAACATGTCGCGGTATTCGCGCTCAATTTCTGTTTCTGTTAAGTAGCCCGCACCGCCATAAAGCAGCTGCAGTTTCTTTACGCTCTCCACTCCGTTTTCAGAAACAAAGGATTTAGCCATAGCTGATTTAACTACACGGTCGCGCGTGTTTTTATCAATAGAAAGTGCGGCATCATACACTAAGTTTTTTCCTGCATGAATAATGGTTTGCACTTCGGCAAGAGTGTGTGCAATGTTGGTGAGCGCAATCAGCTTTTTGCCACTGATGGTTTTTTGTTTGCAAAACAAAACCGCGTTATCGAAAACCCTTTCAAGTTGACCAATGAGCATGGCGCTTAACACTGTTCGCTCCCAAACCATGCTCTCATTAAAAATAGATGCGCCTGCGCCTTCTTCGCCTAAAAGTTGTGAGGCATTCACTTTTACATTGGTAAAATTGCCAAAACCCATTTGCGCGGTGCGCAATCCCATTTTGTCTTTTGATTTAGAAATGGAAATACCTTTTGTTTTTGCAGGAACAAGAAAAGCAGAAACACCGCCAAAGAAGCCTTTCTTCTTGTCGGTCATTACATAGACCAGAAACAAATCAGCAATAGGAGCATTGGTGATATAAAGCTTGTTGCAGTTGATGATGTATTCCTTTCCTTTTTTTTCGGCAAAGCCATCCATATTGAAAACATCGGAGCCCGAATTTTTTTCGGTAATGGCGTTAGCCGCAATTTTATTTCCGTTCACCAGCGATGGCAAAAACTCTTTTTGCTGCGCTTTGTTTCCATGAACGTAAACGGGCAAAACAGAAGCAAGCAAATGTGCACCAATGGCAAAATTTAATCCGTTATCTTTTGAACCTTTACCTAATGCTTCGAAAGCGCAACAGGTTTCAAGTGCAGAAAAATCTTTACCGCCAAACTTTTTTGAAACAGGCAAACCGTGAAAAACATTCTTGCCAGCTTTGTTCCATGCGGCTTTATTAAACAAACCTTCTTTATCGGCTTGGGTTAAATCTACAGCAGAAAGTTCCTGCGCATATTGAAAATGCTGTGCATAAATTTTTTGATAAGCAGGGAGAATTTGTTGAATCATGTTTACTAAGATGAGTAAAAAAAGTGAAGATAAAAGAGTTATATCATGGTGAGCCTGTCCCCGCCTGACCGGACGGGCAGGGAACCATATTTGCACGAACCCTTCGACAAGCTCAGGGTGACATAGCTTTTCATTTGCGATTTACGGAAGATTTAACCAGTTGTTGGGCATAGCTTAATTTGTTGACTTTGCTCTGTGCCCACACTACTATATCGAGTGTGTGAAAATAACTGTGAAAATTTTTCAACTCTGTTTCATTCATTTCATTGCCTACTTCAATTATTTTTTTGAAATGTTTCTCTTTTTCTTTTTCGGAACTGAGTGAAGTAAGTTTTGAAATAAGCAAGGCTACATTTTTGAGATAAGGCGTGTGGAAATTATTTTTTTTCATAAAATAGTTCATGTTTTGCAGTGAACTTTCCAAGATCGAAAAATTGTTTTGCTCGTAGTGAATTAAGGCAGCCACAATACGGCAATAGGCCTGTATATTAATGTAGGTCGTGTTCTCGTGCGCAATTGTTTTTTGAATCCAAGGCAAGGCTTTGTCAAATTCACCATTGCCAAAATTCAGAATACCCAAATAATAAGTTGAAAACAAATTGTTATTACCCGAAAGCTCAATCGTAGATTGCAGATAATGTTTTTCGGCTTCTACAATTTCCTTCTTCAAAAGGTAGTAATGGCTTTTTTCAAACAAGAAAAAGATGAAATTTTTAGAGAACAAAGTTTTGCGATGCTCTTCTAACCGTTTGTCTTTGTAGCGGTAAAGGCGGTAATTCAATTAGTTCGAAAGTTACTGCTCCAGCATCATATCCCGATGCAATTGTTTTCAAATCGCAACCGTTGGCGCAACGTATTGAAGGCAATAATTATTCGGTAAAAATTGAATGGCGCATGGCAGCTACTAAGCGGCCGGCTCTTTTTAAAGTGTACAAGCGCAATGGCTCGATGGGAGCTTTTGAAGTAACCGAAAATCAATTTGATATTTCGCGTAACCGAAGTGGCGATAGCATAGTTCTGTCTTTTATAGATAAAGCTATTGGCGAAAACCAGGTTTACTTTTATTACGCAGTGGCTGTTGATGTTTATGGAAACACCAGTTTGACTTCAGATACAGCAGTGGCTAAAACGTATAACACCATTGATATTTTATTGCCGCAATATTTTACCGCAAAATCTTTGTCAAAAACAAAAGCATTACAATTAACGTGGAAAGTAGTGAGCGAACAATCGATTGCAGGCATCGAAGTTTTCAGAGGCGAAAAGTATGATGGCGAGTACACTTCGCTTGGATTTGTTTCGGGTCGCGATACCGTTTTTGTAGATGCCGGAGTAAAGCCTGCTACGGTTTATTATTACTATCTGCAAATCACCGATAAGTTTCAGCATAAATCTTTGAAAAGCGTTCGCGCCTTTGGTATGCTCGAAGATTTAAATCCTCCCCGTCCGCCACGCTTTGTGCAGGCGGTATTGGAAAACGACAAAGTAAAAGTGACTTGGGTAACTGCCGATAAAAATATTGCAGGCTATTATGTGTATCGTTCTGTGGGTTTGGACACGAATTACCGAATGGTTTCTGGTTTTATTCCAGCTAAAGATTCGCTTACTACATTTATTGATGCCGATAATAATTTCAGTTCCCCTTATGGTTATAGCTATTCCGTAATTCAGGAAAATACAAGTCATGCTCAAAGTAAATTTTCGCAGTCATTTTATTTCAAGAGTGTAATGAAGGCAGATAATATTCCCAGCATTGTTCATTTACAAGGACAAAACGTAAATGGTTTGGCTCGTTTGTATTGGGAAAGTTTACAGAATGTATCTGGTGTAACCGGTTACAATGTGTTACGCAGAAACAAAGGAATTGGTTATTTTGTAAAACTGAATGCTTATTCAATTAGCGCATCGCATAATTTCTACACCGACTCAACCGTAAAAATGGGAACAGTGTATGAATATAAAGTGAACAGCGAAGTAATTTCAGGAAAAACTACTTCTCCTTCTGCGCCAGTAGAATTTGATTTATCGAATCCCGCGCCACTTGCACCTTCTGGTTTTTCGCTCGCTAAAACAGAAACAGGAGTGGAGCTAAGTTGGGATTTAACGCACCGTGAAATTTTAAGAGAAGTAAATATTTATCGCGCTGAGCGTGGTGCAAAAGTAGCTACGAAAATTGGTTCTATAAATGCAGATAAAAATTCTTACACCGATTTAATTACCGAAAAAGGCAAATCGTATTTTTATTATCTAACAGCAACAAGTTTAGATGGAAAAGAAAGCGAGCAGAGCGTTGCGAAATTTATAACGATAGAGTAAAAGAAAATAGACAATAGATGTTAGACATTAGACAACAGCCAACAGGTCAAAAAACTTCAACCATTTCATTGATGAAAGTGGTATTGTCTTTTGTATTTCTATTGTCTATCGTCTATCGTCCCAAGACTTAGGCAACATCAAAAACGAAAAGCCATTTGAAATTCACGGCACAGCCAGCACAAGCGTGGGTTATTATCAATCGAGTTCGTTCAATGGTACACGCAAACCTTATTCATATTCAATTATGCTGGCACCAACCATTTCGGTTTACGGAGTACAAATTCCTTTCAACTTTACTTTTACCGAAGGTTCAAAAAGTGCGAGCAATCCGTTTGCTCAGTTTGGAGTTAATCCATATTACAAATGGGCGAAGGGGTATTTCGGCTGGACAAATATGAGTTGGAGCCCGACTACATTAAATGGAAAAACATTTTTGGGTGCGGGAATTGAAATCAATCCTTCGTTATTTCGCTTTGGTGCTTTTTACGGAAGAATGAATCCTGCGGTGAAAGAAAATTTATTTGGTCCAAATCCTCAACAACCTATTTATAAACGCAGAGGCTGGGGCTTGAAAATAGGAGTTGGAAACGAAAACAACTATGTTGATTTGATTTGGCTCCATGCAAAAGATGTAGCCAGTTCAATTCCAAAACCTAGCGATACATTGAACCAACTCAATAACACACCTGCCGAAAATGCTGTGTTCGGTATTAAGAGTCATCAGGCATTTATGAAGAAGAAAAATTTAGTGTGGGATTTAGATGGTGCAGCTAATGCTTACACACGCGATTTGAATTCGCAATTAATAGATATTGGAACAGGCACAGGAACAAAGTTTTTAAAAATTGCTATTCCACCACATTTGTCTACCAGTTATGCATGGACAGTTCATAGCAGTATAGCTTACAAAGCTGAAACGTATAATCTCGGTTTCGATTACAACCGAATTCAACCCGAGTATCAAAGTATGGGGGTAGATTATATTACAAATGACCAGGAAAAAGTAAATCTTACACAGGGTTGTGTAGCGGCTAAGAAAAAAATCAATCTCTCTTTCAGTGAATTTTATCAGCGCGATAATTTGAACAAACGGAAATTAGTGATGACCAACCGCACCGGCTTAACAGGAATGTTGGCATTGAATCTGAATCAAAATTTTGGTTTTGCTTTTTCTTATAACAACTACATTACTTTTCAAACTGCGGGGTTGAAAGCATTGAACGACACTACCAAACTTTTGCAAATTCAACAAACAATTGTTTTCTCACCACACTATACTTTTATAGGAAAGAAAATGGTGAACAATCTTTTTCTTTCCACTTCATACTCGCGCTTAGATGATCTCAATCAATTTACTTCCAAGTATTCGAAAAATTCTACAGTGAATATCAACCTTGGCCATTCACTTTCGGTAACAGAAATTGCGTTTGGCTTTTCGCCCTCTATAAATTTCCTCTATTCGATAACTCCGGTGGTGAAAATTTTTACCGTAGGTCCTACAGTAGCATTCAATAAAAGTTTCTTGAAGAACAAAATTTCGGCCAGCACTTCTATCACCTTTGTGGCTACCATGCTTAATTCAATCTGGTCATCAAAAACAATTACTAACAACATAGGCTTCAGTTACCGAGTTACAAAAAACCATGCGCTTAAGCTGAGTAACTCCGTTATGTATTCCATGAATATTGTCAATAACACCAGCGAGTACAAAGGTAGCATCACTTACACTTACACCTTCGATTACTCGGTAGATAAAGACCGTAAGCAAACTAAGTCGTTTTGATTTTGCTGATTCTCCAATAAATTTCATCTTGCATCTACATGAAAATCTCCATTGTAGTTGCTATTTCTGAAAATAATGCCATTGGTAAAAATGGCGATTTGCTTTGGCGCTTACCTGCCGATATGAAACATTTCAAAGAAATTACTTACGGACATCATGTACTCATGGGTCGTAAAACATTTGAAAGTATTCCACCCAAATTTCGTCCGCTAAACGGAAGAGTGAATGTGATAGTAACGCGGCAAAAGGATTTTGTAGCAGAAGGATGCAAAGTAGTT
This sequence comes from Bacteroidota bacterium, assembly GCA_026391075.1. Lineage (GTDB taxonomy): Bacteria > Bacteroidota > Bacteroidia > Chitinophagales > LD1 > Bog-950. The sequence continues at coordinate 17,057 of JAPLES010000031.1, forward strand.
TCGAGTGTAGAAGAAGGAATTCAATTTTCGAAAGACAATGGCGAGACCGAACTGATGATTATTGGCGGTGGTGAAATTTATAGTCGCAGTTTTCAGCAAACCGATAAAATATACCTCACCAAAGTGCTTGATACATTCCCCGATGCCGATGCTTTTTTCCCCGCGATAAGCGACAGCGAATGGAAAGCGCTCAGCACCGAGAAATATTCAACGGATGAGAAACACACTTATAGTTTCGACTTTATAGAGTTGGAGAGAAAATAATGCAACACAGTTTATCCTGTGTTTAACTCCTTTATCAGAATCTTCCTTCACAGAACTCCATACCCTTTCTTGCGTATAAATTCTCTGAACGAATTATGATGAAGAAAATTCTCTTTCTCCACTGTATACTTATTGCTGCGCTGTGCAGTTTTGCGCAAAGCAATTATTCCTATTGGGAAAATGTTTACACAGATGAAACGGTAACTGTCGAAGTTGCGTTTCAAATGTCTTCCAACTCGTGCACGGGTGCAAAAAACAAATTTGCTTATCGCATCAGCGGTTCGCTTTCCACTTCGCCTAAGTATGTAAACTGGAAAATGATTTTCCGCGATTGCAGTAACCACACCGTTTATTTGTTGAACTCGGTGAGCATTGGGCCTGATGGTGAGTTGAATAAAACAATCGAATCACCCGAGTATTCTTTCAGCGGCACATGGCTTGCCGATAAATTCAAAAACTTCAAACCTTCAGTTGCAGCATATCCTTTCGTGAACTCAACCCCGCAACCTTTGCCGCTCGATTGGGGTGTTGGAATCGTAATTGCATTAATCACCGGCCGTCAGAAAGTTTGCAGTGGCGAAAGCGTTTACCTGCTTTCAAAAGTAGTTGCTACTTCCACCGCGCTCTATCAATGGCAAACGAGTGCTGATGGAAAAATATGGAATAATCTCGCAGGTAAAACTTCATCCGATTGCAGAACCGATGCTATTAATACCACGACTTACATCCGTTGCCATTGCAAAGATGAAGCCACAGGAATTGAGCAAACCACTAACGAGTTAATGATTGCGGTGGTTGAACCGGTGGTTACCGTTAGCGGAAATTCATCGGTATGCAATGGTGGAGTTGCAATTGTTGCCGCTTCATCAACCGATGGAGTTACAGGAGCTACTTACCACTGGCAAATAAGCAATGATGGTAAAGAATGGAAAGAAGCCGATGCAAATACTTCGGCAAGTTTTAAAACACCACCATTGCAAGCTGAAACTTTTCTGCGTTGTATTTACAAACCGGGTTCGGGCTTTTGTAAAGAAACCACTTCCGATATTTTTTCTGTGTCGGTTGGTCAGGGTTCAAGTGTAACGGCTGTAGGCAATACAACTATTTGCGCTGGTGGAATGGCAGAACTCACAAGTTCAGTCGCAGAAAAAAATGCAGCAGGAACTTATCAATGGCAATTATCTGCCGATAATCAAAACTGGATGAATATTGCTTCGGGTGTTTCGCAAAATCATACTACCGAGCCGTTGTTTTCAACTACACATTTTCGTGTTTTGTTTTCGGCTCAAGTGGCGGGTTGCGCGGCAAATGCTTCAAACGATGTGCTCGTGAAAGTAATTGAGGTGCCGCGGGTTACAGCAAAAGGTGATGCCATCATTCACATGGAAAAAACGGTTTCGCTTAAAGCAAAAGCTGTTTGGAGCGCAGGTGATGCTTCTTATCAATGGCAGGAGAGTAACAATCAAAAAACATGGAAAGATGTTGTGGGTGCTATTGCATCGAGCATAAAATCTCCGCGCATTACTTCTACCACTTACTACCGTTGCAGTTACAAATCACCCATCAGTGGTTGCGAAGTCGTTTCGAATATTGTCAGTATCGCCATGCCTGAAAAACAGGAGAAGGTGCTTTACTCCGATGAAAAAATCTGGGTGTCGCGATTGCATAATCCTAAAAAGTTATTGCATCTAGGTATTGATGCTGGACTTGGTTTTCACTTTCAGCCGCTGAACGTTGCTTATCGGCAGTTCCCCGATTCTTCGGCTTCGCTTTCCGCAAAAGCATTGGGCATTCATGCAGGTTTTATTTTTCATCAGGTCATGAAAGATTTTGCAAGTCTTGGTTTTAGTTTGAGTGGCGATGTAGGCACCACACCGCTTTTGTTCACGGGTTTTAAAACCAACAAGAGCGGCAATGCCATTACCGAAAAATACCTCGCTTCAAAATTTAATTTCGGAACCGAAGCCGCTTTCGGTTATTGGGCGCTGAAAGTTTTGCTGAAGTATAACATCAGTATGCAGTCGCATAAATTTACGCGCACCGAAGATGATGGCGTAGCGGAAAATAATTTTATTGCCAGCGATAATTTCAGAAAGGAAACTATTGGTGTAGGTTTTCGCGTGGGACCTTACAGCGCGCGCAAACGCGCCAACATTCCTTACAACGTGGATTTCTTAGTAACCCTAGCCAATGATTACAAATTCAATTGGGCGGGTCAGTGGACTTACCAAAGTATTTCGGGCTGGCAGGTGGGTATTGAAGCAGGAGTGTGGCTACAAAGTTATTTCAAACTTGGCTTTGGTGTAAACTTTTACGATGGCGGTAAGACTTATCTTTTTCCTGATACAAAAAATCATACCACTGCTTTTCTCAAGCTTACTTACGCGAGAGATTGGTTTAAATAAAACAGCAAGTACCGTTTATTCTTCCCTTAGTTGACTCGATTTGTTTTTCTTAACGTTTACTTTGGCGCATTTCACATCCCGAATTTATAGGATTGCTAACAGTTTTACCACAACCAAAAGCATTTCAAAAAGCATTACAGAATAAAAACGTTACTCCAAAGCTTTGCCAAGTTTCATGGTTAATGGTTAAGGTAGTTCAATTTGGCTGATAAGAAGACACCCGCCCCTGATGTGTGAATCATGCAACTCACACCTGTAATTGTGTAACACTCAGCCCGTCAAAGCGGTCACCTTTGCACCTGATAAATTAGTACACAAAATTCACCTTTATTAAAACCTTAAACAATGAAAACAAAAGTTCTGGCGGTAAAACCGCTCGTAATCATTTTAGTGGCTCTTCTATTTTGCAGCGCTGCTACACCGGTGGGTGCCAAAAGCCATGCCCCCGGCAACACCCGCAACGATGCCGATGCTGATGGAGTAAAAGATAAAAAAGATAAATGCCCTGCCACACCCAAAGGTGTAGCGGTGAGTGCAGATGGTTGCCCCCTAGACACCGATAAAGATGGTGTGCCCGATTATCTGGATAAGTGTCCGCGCCTGGTGGGAACCCTTCCACATGAACGGCTGCCCTGATAAAGATAAAGACGGAGTGTCGGACTATGATGATGCTTGCCCCGATGTGCCGGGTCTTGCCCGTTTCAAAGGTTGCCCCGACAGCGATGGAGATGGCATTGAAGATGCGTTAGATAAATGTCCTAATGCCAAAGGTACAGATATGTTTCACGGTTGCCCCGATACCGATGGTGATGGGGTAGAAGATGCACTTGACAAATGCCCTAACTCTGAAAAGGGAGTTAAAGTAGATGCTACAGGCTGTACTTACGACAGCGATCGCGATGGAGTGGTGGATGCTGAAGATAAATGTCCGGATACTGAAAAGGGAACCAAAGTAGATGCAAAAGGTTGCCCGGCTGATACTGATGGAGACGGCATTATTGATTCAAAAGATAAATGTCCTACTATGCCTGCTCCCGGTAGTGCCACAGGTTGCCCCGAAGTTAAAGTTATCGTTATTAAACGTCTGCAAACAATTGCCAGTGCTATTACTTTCGAAACCGGCAAAGCAAACCTGTTGTCTACTTCTTATCCTAAGCTCGATGAGTTATCAAACATTCTGAAAGAATATGCCGACTACGATTTAAGAATGGGTGGACATACCGATGATGTGGGAGAAGACAATGCTAACTTTCTGCTTTCGCAGGCACGTATGGATGCTGTAAAGAGTTATCTTGCTACTAAGGGAATACTTGTAGCTAGAATAGAAGCAACGGGTTACGGTGAAACAAAGCCTGTGGCTTCCAATAAAACACCTGAAGGCAGAGCACAAAACAGGAGAGTAGAACTGCAAATGTTTTTGAAATAAAGTTTTAAAAACTATTGATTGATAGAAAAAGGTATCCAGAAATGGATGCCTTTTTTCTTGCTTGTAGTTTCAGCCCTTCACTACCTCACCACCAACTTTTTATTGTAAGCTTGCTTATCTATAAGTAGTTGCAGATTGTAAATACCTGCGGCAAGATTCTTTACCTTAATCTCTTCGCTTATTGTTTCGCCTTTCAACAAAATATTTTTGGAGTAAACAATTTGCCCCAGCGCGTTATAAAGAGTTACCAATAACTGCTTTGCATTTTTTGCTTCACCGCTAAGCACGAATGTTCCTTCAGTAGGGTTTGGATAAACATTCAAATTCGAAATACTGCTTTCTTCTATAGCAGTGAAACAGGTCAGATAGTGGTCGCTGCTTTGATATACACAACCACCTACAGCTATGCCTACTCGGTAATAACCATTTTGATTGGCGGTGTAATACTGCGAAGTAGCAAAAGGAATTGCCGTTCCGTTTCTATACCACTGATATGTTGCCCCCGCAATACTTGCTGCCGCTAAATCGCAACCGCCATTCACCTGCACCGAAGTATCAACCGCTGCACAAGGCAACGCGCCTGCTTTTCCATATTGCGTAATGGTGATGGAATCGCCCTCAACAATCAGCGTGCATTGTTTTGTAAATGTATCGTTGGTGGCAGAAATAGAAACAACAAAACTATCGGTGCCAACACCGCTCGCTGGAAGAACAGTCAACCACGAACAGTTGCCAGAGTTTACATTCCAATTACAAAACGCAGGGCATAAAACAGAAACAGAACTTACCAATCCGCTGCTATCGGCAATAATTATAGAAGCACTCAACTGATAAGCACAGGCAATAGGTGAAATAATTACGCTGTCACTCGCTGTGCAATTATTGTTGTCGGTAACAACAACAGTGTAAGTAGTGGTATCAACCGCATTTGAAAACGGATTAGCAACAGCCGAACTATCAAGCGTGCTAATCGGATTCCACGAATATGTATAAGGTATTTGTCCGCCACCGGCAGTTGGATTTCCTCCTATGGTTACTCCCGCGCCTGTATTAGTTTGGTCAGCACCTGCATTGGCAATTGGAGTATTGTAAATAGTAACGTTTGCAGTGGCAGTTGCTGTGCAGTTGTTTAAAGAAACAGTTACGGTATAGCTTATATTGGTTGATGGACTAACAGAAATTGCTGATGTGATTTCGTTCGTACTCCACGCATAAGTTCCGCCACCGCTTGCAGTAAGTGTAGTGCTTGCTCCGTTGCAAATAGAAATAGAAGCCGGAGAAATAGTTGCCGTTGGAATTTGATTCACAGTAACCGATTGCGAATTGCCCGCAGTGCAGGTATTAGCATCTGTAACGGTTACCGAATATGTTCCTGTTGCTATTCCCGAAATTGTTGCGCCACTGTTTATTCCCACTGGCGTATTCCAACTATAAGCACAACTGCTGCAACCAATGCTGTTGGCCGAAACCGAAACAGGATTGCAAGTACCCGCAGTAGATATTATAGGAGCATTGGGAGCCGATAAAGTTGAAATACTTACGGTAGCTGAAGCACTTCCACCGCAATTGCTGGTAGCAGTAACCGTGTAAGAACCAGGAGAAAGGTTTTTAGAAGAACCGCTTCCTAATCCACCACTCCATTGAAAAGCACAGCCTGTGCAATTAAATGCCGATACAGAAACTGCCGTTGTTCCACTACTGCATGCAGCTAGCGTTCCTGAGAAAGAAATGTTGGTTGGAGGCGAACAAACTGTATGCGTTACACAAATATCAAACGTTGGCGAAGTAGGAATAGAGCCGCTGTAATTGTATTCAAACACGCGTATGTAATAGGTATTGCCAATCGTCAGGTTGTTCCATGTATTGCTCACCGAAGTTGGTGAGCCCACAGGGTCGTAACAACCCAGCGCGGTATTAAACGCACAAGCAGTCCGCAACTCCATTACGGCATCAAAATTTGCAGCGTAATTGCTTAGGGTTACCGTTTCACTGGTGGCGGCTGCGGTAAAAGAATAATACACATCCTTATCATCGGGCGAAGTGCAAGTGCATCCCGTGCACTGATTTGCTCCGTAAGAACCCGTGGCGCATGAAACAGTTCCGGTTAAACAATTTCCGTTTGAAGTAATCGAAATTCCAGGGCAATTATCGTTGGCGGGTGCAGTGCAGGGAGCAGTTCCTATCAAAATATTAAAGTCGGTGGTTGTGCCGTTGTAAACATTCAAATCCACCGATCCGGTAATTCCCGAAACTGTTCCTGTCCAGGAATATTGCTTAAACATCCAGGTATTCCATACACCAATATTAGCAGGCGGTGTGGTGGAACTTGTTCCGGGGTTTGCAATCCATAAGCCATAAGTATTCAGTGAACTGTTTAAGTAAGCAGCAATAGATGCACTCGTATAAATTACAGGAGTTATTCCCGTTGCATTTTGCACGGTGGTGAGCCATGTTTGCGCCCATGCCGTTAAGGCGGCACTGGTAAAATAACTGGTGAGGGCAGGACCTGTTGGAGGGTCTTCTAAATCTAAAGCAGGCGGTAAAAATCCAACACCAATGGATGAACTCGACATAGCTAAAAAATGATTGGCTTCATCCACTGCGGTATTGCTTTCGGGTCGCGCAAAATGATACACGCCCATAACAACGCCCGCACTTGTTCCTCCGCTCATGTAAGTGGTATAGTTAGGGTCGTTGTAAGTAACCCCTTCGGTTGATTTAACCCATGCAAAAACTTTTCCCGATGCAGCTACCTGAGTCCAGTTGATGCTTCCCTGATAGTGAGAAACATCAATGCCCAGAATGGTTTGCGCAAGCAATTGATGGCTGAGAGTAAGGAATAAACCGATAAAGAGTAAATGCTTTTTCATTTAGTCGTTAAACTTAAAACTTGACAAAAGACGATTAAACTCTGCTATTCCTTTTTCTGTATTAGCAACAGGCGTTTTAAACTGCAATTGAATTTCACCTGTTTGTTTTTTATCCAACAAATCAACCACTATCAATTTCATGGGCGTATTCAATTGGTTTCCTTTGCCATCGGTGCTTGAAAGCAAATTTGCCTCTATAGCTTTCTTGCCCGCTACTTCAATTTGCTTGGCATCTTTTGCATACCAACCTTGCTTAGATTTAAACTGCGAAACAGCGTATTGATACAACTCGCTTCCTTTAGTAAATCGACAAGCCAACGCAAGCGTAGTTTGCGACTTCGTATCATTAAAATTAATTTCTACCGAAGTTACTGCACCCGAAAGATTAACCACCTCGGCATCTTTCACTTCTTTACTCCATTCAGCAGGGTAGTGAAAACTGAAACCCAAATTTGTGTTCGAATACGTTTTAGTGCTGGAAGGAATAATTTTTTTGTCTTGTGTTACAAGCGCGGTTGTATCAACTGCAACATTCACCTCTTTATTTTGTGTCGAATCTGTTTTTTGCTCCGATGGAATGGTTGCCGCTTTCTGCTTCAATTTCTCTTGCCAAATAAAAAAAGCAGAAGCCCCTAAAACAGCAATCAATAAAAACACAAGCAGAATTTTCTTGTTCATCTATAACATTTAAACGAAGTAAAGATAGAAGCCGTTTCGAGCCGAAAGAATTTATTGTCTGAAATGGCTGTAGTGAATCTTAGCTATAGTTTAAATTTTAAAAATGATTTCATCATTTTGTTTTAAGAAGTTCATGGTTAGTTTTGACTCACAAAAATAATAACCATGAAAAATTTATTAAGCCTCATTTTAATTTTGCTCACAGCATCGCTTTTTGCTCAAGAAGTAACCAATCAGTATGATAAAATTGACAAGTTCGATCAGGGAGTTGCCATTATGTGGAAATTGGGTAAGTGCGGTTTAGTATCGCAAGACGGTAAGGAAATTATTAAACCTCAGTTCGAAAAAATTTCTCGTTTTGGTAGAGATGGAATTGCTTACACCACTAAAAAAGGATTGATTGGCCTTATTACTATGACCGGAAAAGTTATCGTTGAAAATATCTATGGTTCAATTAGTCCGTTCAACGGCTTTTATGCGATTACGCGTAAAAATGGTTTAGCAGAAATGATTAACAAGCAAGGCAAAGTTCTAATTGAAAATCAATACGAAAGTATTCGTGTAGAAAAAGGCGGAATTATTCGCGCGGTAATTGGCGGAAAGGAAGTAATACTGAATTTGAAGGACGAGTGATTTGTATCCTCAAAAAATTTAAAAGCCGTTGCGAATATTCGTAGCGGCTTTTTTTATGCTTTCGCTTTTTTGTAAACGTGCACCAGAACATAAGTAACTATCCAGGTTAGCAAAGCAACGATTGCTGCCAGTGTAAAACTTCCCACCACATACTGCAAAAAGTTTTTGCCGATCAATTCGGGTTTCAGATGTTCACTGAAATTAAAACTCATGGCATGCTTCCCAAACCATACTCCACCTGCCTGATAACTGGCAACTACAATAAACGGAATCATGGGAGGCACGCTGATGTTTGATGCAATAATGGAAAGCCCTTTGTTTAGTTTAAACAACCAGGCAAAAAGAATAACGAACCATATTTGAAAACCCCAGAAAGGAGTAATTCCAAAAAAAACACCCAACGACATTGACCACGCTTTTATATTCGGTGTTTCATGAGAGCGTATTAAATGTTCTTCAAGCAGTTTTCGCCAATCATTTTTTTTTATGTGGCGAAAAAAATCGCGCGGTTTTATCCAAGCAAAAGTCCAGAATACTAAAATGGTATTCAACACACTGATGCGCGAAAAATCTTTGAATGGACGGAAGTGCGAAATGCGCTCTTCGGCAGGTGGGTAGTATACTTTTACAGGAACTGCAAGTACATCTAAACCGCTCCATGCCCCGCGAACAATTACTTCAATTTCAAATTCATATTTGTAAGTAAAAAACCGAATGCCCTCCAATGCTTTCACCGGATACAAACGATAACCCGATTGTGTATCAGGAACAGAAATTCCTGTTTCGAGCGTAAACCAAAACGTAGAAAACTTATTTCCGAAACTGCTTTTACCCGGCACCGAACTTTGATTCATGTTGCGCGCACCAATTACTATTGTGTGGTTATTTTTCTCTAAAGAATCTAACATTGTTGGCAAGTCATCAGCAAAATGTTGTCCGTCTGAATCGAGAGTTATTACATAATCATATCCATTCTTTATAGCGAACTTAAAACCCTCACGTAAAGCCCAACCTTTACCCGCGTTCTTTGGATAAGTATGCAATTTGATTTGCGGAAACTGAGAAAGAATTTCAAGTGTGTTATCAGTGGAGCCATCGTTCACTACACATATATCATCACTGTATTCCAACACATCTTTTATTACCTGCGCAATCGTAGTGCTGTTGTTATAGGTAGGAATGAGAACACAGCAACGCAGTTCTCTGAACTTCTGTTTGTAGTTACTCTTCTCCATTAATACAATTCGCCTTTAAATCTGAAAAACATTTCCTCGGGAGTAGAATAAACAGCATTCACCCATAAGTTTTCGCCTTCTTCTTTTTCAATTTTAAATTCCATGTTCAGTTCGCGGTTTTTTTCAGGGTTCAACAACGCGAGAAATTTAATATGATGCGCCAGTTTCAATTCAAGCGGGCGGTTCATCAATTGGCTAAGTGTCTCCAGTAACATTTGTGTTTGGCAAACACCGGGCACCACAGGCAAATCTGGAAAATGCCCTTTGAATATTTCGTGTGCGGGATTAAACTGCACTTTAGCGCGATACGTTTGTCCCTCCTTACTTGAGTCAATAATGTTGTAGAAACTTCCTAAAAGCATTTGTAAAAGTTAATAGTGAATGGTAAATAGTTAATAGGAAATGCAACTACAAGTGTGGCGAAAAATAAATAAGTACACAATAAACTTGAAAACTATTTGATTGCAAACAAAGCATCGTCCACCGAGCCGTTTATTTCTTTGCTGGTAAAGGAGAGAATAGTGTTATCGCCCGATGCTTCGTTCATTTCAATGCGCGTAGCAGTAAAATCTTTTTTGTCGAGCACCAATACAATCGTGCTCAAAAAGTTCTTGAGCATTTTTGAAATAGGTTTCAGTTCTACTTTCACCAGCGAATTACTTTCCGAAAGACTCACCGTAAAATCTTTGCCGTTGAATAAACTGCCATTGATAGAACCCACAATAATATTGTTGAGTTGCTGAAATACTTTGCTGCGGTGCATATCCATTTGCGAAGTCTTCTTATCGTCCTTCATTAGCATCTTTCCGCTGTTCATTACAATCAGGTTCTTTAACGGCACTAAATATTCTAAACGTACTTTACTTTCTTTTTTGAAGTAGAACTTGCCTTTTGAAACCGCTTTCTCCGAAAGCATACTCATGTTTTTCTCCTGTATAAAATCGCATTGAATCGTAGATATTTTAGTTGATGCTTCTACAATTTTCTTTTGAAGGGCCGCTGCATCCTTTGAAGCAGTAAAAGTTTGCGCCTGCACAAAATGAATACTGCACAGCAATAAAAAGAAAGTGAAAAATTTGAATTTCATAAGTATAAATCAAAAATATAGAACGCTTATTATCATTATTAAACTGATGAAAGTGATTTTGAAATCATTTTAATAATGATAATCATAACAATCAGCGTTCTATTGAATTTCAATAATAAGCTTTGGTTTTAAGTAATTCGTCTACACCCACAATTTCAAAACCACGCGCACGCACTTCTTTAATGAAGTCAGAAAGGATGCCAATTGTAAATTTGCCCCAGTCATGAAACAGAATAATGTCTCCGTTGCTTAAGTTTTTAAGAGATTTTTGGAGAACCTGCACTGCACTCTTTGCATTTGTATCATACGTGCGAATGCTCCAGCCAACGCAATCATAGTTTCCTTTTTCAATTGCCTTCTTCACCATCGGGTTAATTACGCCATAAGGCGGACGAAAGAATTTTGGTTTCCTTCCTGTTGCACGAAAGATTTCTTCATCACACTTCTTCATGTCGTTGTACATTGCTTCACTTTTGTTCAGCGAAAACCAATAGGTATGCGAATAACTGTGATTGCCGATAACATGTCCTTCATCCATCATTCGTTTCACTACCGCTTCGTTTCCTTCTATGTTTTTTCCGATTAGGAAAAATGCCGCGGGAACTTTTTCGCTTTTCAGTAAATCAAGCAAACGCGAAGTGAACTCTTTCATTGGTCCATCATCGAAAGTAATGGCTATTTCTTTGCGGTCTTTACTTCCTTTCCATAACGAGCGAAGAAAAAAATCGGATTGAATGAAGTATGAACCGTAAACAAGCAATGAGACGTAAGCAAGAATTACGACCAGATAATAAACTATCAGGCTATTTACTCCCCAACTTGTTAGCAATGGAACAGCAAGCAGTAGCACAAAAATTAATCGGGTGTAGCGCGCGTTTAACATGCTTTAAAAAGCATGAGCGAATGGTTGTGCTTATGCGAGTTGTAAAGTAAAATATTTTTCGGTGAACGGTTTTTGTTCTCCAGAATAACTGCATCAGGAATCTGTTGTGCCTTCATCATCTTGCTCGCTAACCAGAACGCAAAAGCAGAAGAAGTCATGTATTCGCCACACAGATGTTTGTAAGCAACAATAGTTTGTGTAGCGAAAAGATTTTTGTTTAAATCAATTCTTATCGCATCTGTTTCTTTTGCTCCGCTAATGCCAGATATTACCACATCAATATCTTCAAGAGATGAGTTGTTTGTTTTCAGAAACGAAAGAATATGATTCCTCATTTCTTCAGTGCTTTCTGGTTTATAGAATGCTTTGTTGCTGACAAACATTCCATACGTATTTTCTGTTTTCTCTTTAGCTAAAACAAAAAACGCTGCACCTTCTCCCGCAATTACTCCGTTGCCTTTTTCTCCGTAAACATCTAAGTTGCTGGAAGGTTCACTGCGTAACTCTTTTGTTTTCTTCATAGCCGCATACTTGTAATCGCTTACTTCATCATAAGCGCCTACGAGTATGTTGTCCATGTTTTCAAGCACCAATAACTGCGCATCGGTCAATGCACTTTCAAACGAAAAACCTTTATGCGAAAAAGTATTGTTGTGCGAAAAACATTTGCAAAGCAATGCAATATTTGAACTGACGGTGTTATGTGTCGATTGAATAAAAGTTGTCGGGCTCACAATCGTTTCATCTACTTCAATCAGGCTCTTTAAAAAGCGTTGCGAAACTTCGGGTAATCCAAGTGCTGTGCCTGTAGAAATTGCACCCGGAACTTCTATTCCCGCATCACGAATAGCAATCATGCCTGCGGCAGTTCCGTATTTCATCAACCGACCCATTCTTCGAATAGAACCTGCATCAAAAAACTTCGTGTAATCAGCATCAACACAAGTCAAACGATTGGTGGAATACTCCTTTACTTCAGCTAGAAACTCTGAGTTATCAAAAGTGCGCTGAGGTGAAATACAACCAATCCCATTTATGAAGAGTGCCATCAGTTTGCTTTTGAAAAAATTACCGATGAACAATTACCACCAAAGCCAAATGAATTACTCATCACATGCTTTACTTCCATATTCTCTAACAACTCAGTTACAGGAACAAAATCGAGTTCTTTCATTTTTGTTTGAAACCGAAGATTAGGGAAGATGATTCCGTTCTCAATAGAGAGAATAGAATACACCGCTTCAATTCCTGCGCATGCACCAAGCGTATGACCTGTATAGGGTTTCGTAGAACTCACCTTCGGCACATCTCCAAATATTCTTTGAATGGCAATGCCTTCCGATAAATCATTATTCGAAGTTCCTGTGCCGTGCAAATTGATGTAGTCAATATCTTTAGTTGAAAGCCCACTCATTTCTAACGCGCCTTGCATAGCCATAAAGTTCCCTTTGCCTTCGGGCGATGAAGCTGTTTGATGGAAAGCATCATTCGCGTTTGCATAACCAGCAAGTATTGTGGTTGGTTTCTTTGCAAGTGTTGCAGCAACTTCTTCTGAAACTAAAACAACATAACCTGCACCTTCACCAAGATTCAACCCTTTACGGTTTTCATCGTAAGGTGTGCATGGATTCGTATCTAAAATCATCAGCGAATTAAAACCGTTCAAGGTAAACTTGCTCATGGCATCGCAGCCACCTGCCACCACAATATCAAGTTGATTGGCTTTTATCAAACGCGCGCCATAAGCCATGGCGTTTGTTGATGAAGAACAAGCGGTGCTGATGGTAGTGATATGGTCATTAATGCCGAGTTGATTCGCTACAAGTTCAGTTACATAGCCCTCATCATAAGGGTCTTCTTCAATCAGTTTATCGGTGTTATCATCTTCGAGATAGTATTTGTAAATGGTTTCGGTTTTGTCCATAGCACCAACGGTGTTTGCAGAAATAAAACCGGTCCTCCATTTCTTAAAATCAGGAATGTTGGCATCAGCAACGGCTTCTTTTGCAGCAATGGAACTTAGAAAAGCAGTGCGGGGTTCGCTGCTGTTTAATCCGCAACGTTGCGCCAGTTCTTCGTTCGAAAGTTTTACCTCAGCAGCAGGAAGTGTTTCGGCATAGCGCGTTGGAAGCACAGTAATTTTAGAAACGCCCGTTTGCAAATTTCTAAGTGATGCGAAGTTCTCCGCTACATTATTTCCTATGGCAGAAATGACACCCTTCCCCGCAATGAACACCTTCATAAAGGAGAGAGATTATTTTTTGTGAGCCGTAATATAATCGGCAATTGTGCGTACAGTTTTGAAAACCGTAGGACCATCTTGCGGATTGGCAAGTTTGATTCCATATCGCTGTTGCAGTAACACAATGAGTTCAAGCGCATCAATCGAATCAAGCCCAAGACCTTCTACAAACAACGGCTGGTCGTCACCAATGTCTTCCGGTTTCAGGTGTTGTAAATTCAGTTGCTCAATAATTTGCACTTTAAGCGTTGCGATGAGTTCACTCATATTCCTTGAAAAATTTTATTGACGTTTAATGAATTATGGATGTCTGAATTTTCTTTTCCTGTTTCTGCTAAATAAAAAAATGCTTCCGCTTTGCCGTTATAATAATCTGCCCAACCACTGATACACGTTTTTACTTTCTCTGTTTCAAAAAGCGAATTCAAATAATCAGTTTGAAAGATTGCGTCAAATATATCAAAAACGAAACATGCTGCTTCGCCCTTAATACGATGGCGAATACAGATTTCGCCAATGAGAACATTAGGAAGTGTGTAAACAAAAAGCGATGGGCTTGGAGCGGTGGCAATACTTGCTTCGTATTTAATGTCGGTATCTAAACTTGAATTGGCATTGGAGAAAACGATTCCGATTTCTTCAGGTTGAAATTTCTCATTAAGTTTTTGATTGCGTAAAAGAAGTTCTGCCACAAGGAACCCTGTTTTGCAGAGGTTATCCATTTTAAAAAACTTCGGATAGTTGATTTGAAAATGGTCGTAAGCAGCTTGTAGAAAATCTGTCGAACTTAAATCCTTGTTTTCGAAAACCTTTTGACCGTCAACTACTATTTGATTATTGCGAAGCAGTAAATAAGAGGAAATAGAAACCTGCTTACTCATTTTACCGCAGCGGTTAAAATGTAACGATTGCAATTGGTGCAATAAAATTTTTTGTTCGCAGCATTGCCAAAAGAAATAGCGGCTACTATTCGTTCAAAACGCGTGCGTTTTACCCGGAACATTTTTTTCTTTCTACAATCGGGACAGACGAATAAATCCTTTTCGCCATCGCCTAAAATATTGTTTGCATCGCTTGCCATAGAATTTTCTGCTACTTTTTTATTCGTATAAACTATCTAAAAACGCTTTTTCATTATTGGTCACAAAATCAAGAATTGCCTGTTTGGTTTCATCATCATAATTAATAAAAAGCTCCAAACCTTTCTGCATAATATCAATACCCAACTCAATAGCTTCTACCTCGCTTGGTCCGTAGATATCGCTTTTGCTTTTCATTTTCGCCACCACATCATTCATAATTGAAATGGTTTTCTCCAGCAATTCTGTATTGGTGAAGGAAGCAAAAAGCTGTTCCAATTCGCTGATAAATTTTTCTAAATCTGCTTTTGGTATAGCCACTAAACAAGCATAGAATTGTTCATCGGTCAATGGAATTGTAAATCCTTTATCTAATGCTGCGTGCGTTAAAGTATTTTCAAAATGTTTTGCCGAAGTGTAAGCTTCCATAGAAACAATTCCTGCCTTTACAGCCGCAGGAAACTGAAAGCCAAAACGAAAAACTGCACTCGTGATATTGCCTAGCAGGTTCCAGATTTTGGAAGGATGCACCATATAGTTTTCCAATTCAGAAAAGGCGGCATCTAATTTTTCGCGCTGTGCCGATTCAGGATAAAGATTGGTGAGAAAATAATTGCGCAGTGAGTTTATCATGCTGCTCGTAATTCCTTTTGGAATTTTTACAGTTTTCTTTATCTCTTTAAAATCGTAACGCGCTGCTACCACTCCGCGGTATTTATTAATGAGATGATGCTTCATAGCCACATCATCATTTGCGGAGTGCGTCTTTGAGCTTTTAGTTTTAGCTACTTGTTTCTTCTCCATCATCTGTGGTTTAGTTTTTCATAAACTTTCGTTCAGCTATCTGGTAACGGTTTCCTTTTTCAAGTATATGAACATTCAAATTTTCCATTGAAATAGTTTCTCCGTCATTTATTTGAGGCACATTATTATGTCCAACATTTTTGCCATCGATAATGAAAACGATTCCACTTCCAATAACTTCTATTTCATTTCCATGGGTAATTACTACGCCCGTATCTTCACCTAACCCAACTCCAAGTTGTAATGTACTCAACGCAATTGCTTTCGACATACGAATAAATCGTCCGCGTTTATTTACGTGCGAGTCAATGATAACGCCATCAATAAACCACAGACCTGTTGTAATTTTTACTACGCCTTTCAAGTGTGCATGAGCCGCTTGTCCATCGGCAATCATAATTTTACTCATAGCCATTGCACCTGCACTGGTTCCTGCTATAATGAAATTTTCTTTGGTGTAACGTTCTTTTAAAATCTCCAGAAACTGAGTGCCGCCAAAAACAGAAGTGAGCTTGCTTTGATTGCCGCCACTGAACATTACCGCATTGCAAACTTTCAGGCGTTCTATTAGCTCTTCGTTTTCGGCATCTTTTGTTTTGCGAATGCGCATGTGGTTAACGTTACTGCAACCCGCTTTTGTAAACGCACTTAAATAATTACGTCCCACTTCACCGGGTATCATACTGGCTGTAGTAATCACTTCGATATGCGCGCGCGCGCCACCTGCTTCGGCTATAATGCGTTTCAGTATTCCAAGCTCGATGTAGTTCGGATTGTTTTTATTGATAGCAAACAAATCTTTGTCTGTTCCTTTATCTTCCGCTCCGCCTATGGCTATCAGTTTTCCTTTGGGTGTCATTCAATTTATTGGCTGCCGAAAATCAATAATTGATTAGGATTACAAAAAATAATTTTCAACAATTGCGAAAAGCAACTCGCTCAATAAAAATTCTAAATTGCATTTACTGTATTCATTTATCAATCATCATTTATCAATAATCAATTATGAAGATTCTCGACATCAAAGTAATGAAGGGTCCAAACTACTGGAGTAACAAACGCCATAAACTCGTGGTCATGCGATTGGATTTAGAAGACATGGAACAAAAACCTACCAATAAGATTCCGGGTTTTGGTGAGCGTTTACAAAAAATGTTTCCGAGCATGATGGAGCATCGTTGCAGCGAAGGAATGGAAGGAGGTTTTTTTTCTCGTGTGAAAGATGGCACCTGGATGGGACATGTGATTGAACACATTGCTCTTGAAATTCAAACATTGGCAGGAATGGACTGTGGTTTTGGTCGCACGAGGGAAACTTCTAACAAGGGAGTTTATCACGTAGTGTTCTCCTACTTCGAAGAGAACGCAGGAATATTTGCAGCCAAAAGTGCAGTGCGCATTGCTGAAGCATTGATTGCAGGAACTGAATATGATTTGCCAAAAGACATTCAAGAATTGCGCGAGATTCGGGAGGCAGAAAGATTAGGACCATCCACCGGTTCTATTGTAGATGAAGCAGTGAAAAGAAAAATTCCATGGATTCGTTTGAACAGACGTTCATTAGTTCAGCTTGGTTACGGAAAAAATCAAAGACGTATTCAGGCAACAGTAGCAAGCACTACTTCAAACATTGCAGTTGAAATTGCGTGCGATAAAGAAGATACCAAGAACTTATTGGATGCCGCGCAAATTCCAGTGCCGAAGGGGTATGTAGTTTATGATGAAGTTGATTTGAAAAACACGATTGAAAAAATCGGTTACCCTGTTATTACCAAACCGCTCGATGGAAATCACGGCAAAGGAGTTACTACTAATTTGCGCAATTGGGAAGATTCAGTAATTGGAATGAACGCAGCCAAAAAATATTCACGAGCTGTTATTTGCGAGAAATATATTACCGGTCGCGACCATCGAGTGTTGGTCATCAATTACAAATTTGTGGCGGCAGCATTGCGCACTCCTGCATCGGTAATTGGCGATGGCAAAAGTTCTATTCAGCAATTGATAGATAAAGTAAACAGCGACCCGCGAAGAGGTTATGGTCACGAAAAAGTTTTGACAGCCATAAAAGTAGATGACCAAACCGAAAATATTTTAGTGAAGTTGGATTACACTCTTGAAACTGTTTTAAAGAAAGAGGAAGAGTTGTGGTTGAAACCAACAGCTAACCTTTCTACCGGAGGAACAGCTACTGATATTACGGATTTGGTTCACCCAACCAATGTATTTATGTGCGAGCGCATTGCACGAATCATTGGCTTAGATATTTGCGGCATTGATATTATGGCCGATGATTTAACCAATCCAATTACAGAAAATGGTGGAGCAATTCTAGAAGTAAACGCAGCTCCGGGTTTTAGAATGCACCTTGACCCTACTGAAGGAATTGGAAGAAATGTAGCCGAGCCGGTGATTGATATGTTGTATCCACCGGGGGTAAGTGCGCGCATTCCTATCGTTGCTGTTTCGGGAACAAACGGAAAAACAACCACTACTCGTTTGATTGCACACATTGTAAAACAAATGGGAATTAAAGTTGGGTTCACCACTACCGAAGGTGTTTACATTCAAAACCAAATGATGATGCAAGGCGATTGCACAGGACCGGTGAGTGCAGAGTTTGTGTTGAAAGACCCCACTGTTGAATTTGCGGTGTTAGAATGTGCACGCGGAGGAATTTTGCGCGCAGGTTTAGGTTTTCATAATTGCGACATGGCAGTGGTAACGAACATTGCTCCTGACCATCTCGGCTTGCAAGGCATTGATACACTCGAACAATTAGCACGTGCAAAAGCGGTAGTGGCTAAATCGGTTTTTGCCGAAGGATATGTAATTCTGAATG
The DNA here is from genome assembly GCA_026391075.1 of Bacteroidota bacterium. Taxonomy (GTDB): domain Bacteria; phylum Bacteroidota; class Bacteroidia; order Chitinophagales; family LD1; genus Bog-950. The sequence continues at coordinate 35,505 of JAPLES010000031.1, forward strand.
CCGATGATGATTTGGTTTACAAAATGCGCGAAGAAGTAGATTGCAAAGTGGCGCTGTTTAGTATGGATGAAAATAATCCACGCATAAAAGAACACGCTGCCAATCATGGAATTTCGTGCGTTTACGAAAATGGTTTCTTCACTATCTTAAAAGGCAACTGGAAAATTCGTGTAGATAAAGTAACCAATGCGCCTATTACTTTTGGAGGTAAAGCAGAGTTTAATATTCAGAATGCGCTTGGAGCTATTCTAGCTGCATACCTGCGCGATTTTAAAATTGAAGACATCAAACTTGCACTCGAAACGTTTGTGCCATCGCCTGCACAAACTCCAGGTCGCATGAACATTTTCAACTTCAAAAACTTTACCGTAATGGCAGATTATGCGCACAACGCACACGGTATGCGCGCTATAGGAAAGTTTGTGACTAAGGTGGAAGCTACTGTGAAAGTTGGAGTGATAGCTGGCGTGGGTGACCGAAGAGATGAAGACACTATTGAGTTAGCCGAAGAAGCTGCAAAAGTTTTTGATGAAATAATTATTCGTCAGGACAGACATTTACGCGGCAAACCGGAAGATGATATTATTGCGCTGCTTAGGAAGGGAATTCAAAACATAGATAAGAACAAGAAAATTACAGTCATTAAAAAAGAAAGCGAAGCCATTGAATATGCTGTTCGCAATGCCGTGAAGGGTTCTTTTATTGTGGTGATTAACGATGTGGTGCTTGCTGCGCTCGACCAATTGCAAAAACTAAAAGAGGAAGAAGAAGAAAGTGATGCGAAAGTGCGAATAGATAGTCCGCTGAATATAGTGAATTGAGAAATATGGAGCGTTATGTCATCCCGAACCTGCCTACCGGCAGGCATGCGAAAGTTTGCGAAGTGAGGGAACTTGTATTTTGTTGTTATTGAATACAAGATGTTTCGCCTCGCAGAGCTCAGCTCAACATGACAGGCACTTCTTGGTTTTAGGTATGACTAAAAACAAACTTCTATGAAAGAACTGGAACTGAAATTTACACTTCATGTTTTTGAGAACGCTAACGAACTTTCAAAACCAGATGCTGAATTACTGGAAGCAGCAAAGAACGCCATGAAAGATTCGTACTCGCCTTATTCTGGTTTTAAAGTAGCTGCTGCAGTATTGCTTGCCAATGGAAAAACAGTTACAGGAACTAATCAGGAAAATGCAGCCTATCCTGTTTGTCTTTGTGCCGAAGCAACTGCATTGAGTGCTTGCTCGGCTTTGTATCCCGATGTAGCGATAAACAAAATAGCCATTACCGTAAAAAGTAAATCGCACGTGGTCAATCACCCTGTTGCACCTTGCGGTGTTTGTCGTCAACGCATTTCGGAATACGAAAACCGATTCAACAACAACATTGAAATAATTTTGATGGGAGAAGAAGGGCAGGTTTATTCAGTGAATACAGTGAAGGATATTTTGCCACTAACGTTTACAAAAGCAGATTTATGAAATGCCGCTATCAAACGAGCTCCGGTAGAAATCGCAGCAATGAAATGGAACGCTTATTTTCATGATTATCATTATAGAAAACCTGATTTAAATCATTTTCATCAGCATCATAATGATGATAAGTGTTCTATTTTCTGTTTTTTATAAAATGATACTGGTGCTAATCCTAAAAATAAAATTATAGCTACATGAAAAAGGCAAAGTTTCACGATTTCATAGCCAAGAATGAAAAAGATTTCGGACGTATCAACGATTTCTTTTCCGATAATATAAGTGATGATGAACTGCTCACTCAAATATTAATTGAAGGCGAAGACAAACCTATGACCTTTGGTCAAAAGATGGCAGATAAAGTTGCCAGTTTTGGCGGAAGCTGGACTTTCATTGGTGCTTTTGCTTTGGTAATGTTGATTTGGATTCTTACCAATACTTACATTTTAGTCACTCATCCTTTCGACCCTTATCCGTTTATTCTGCTCAATTTGGTTTTATCGATTCTGGCAGCGTTACAGGCACCTGTTATTATGATGAGCCAAAACCGACTGGAAGAAAAAGACCGCGAGCGCGCACAACACGATTACCTCATTAACCTGAAAGCCGAAATGGAAATTCGCAATCTTCAAACCAATATGAAGAACCTCTTCGAAATTCAAAAGAAGCAATTGGAAATGTTGGAGGAGCTGAAGGGGAAGAAGTAAGACTGCACAATTGCCTTCTCAACCCAACCCACTAACTCCCTTCCCGTTGAAACAGACGGGATGAAACAATAGGGAGAACCTGCCCAGGTCGCCACATATTGAAATATTCATTTGAGTGAAACGGACTACGGCTCTGATGAGGAGCAACCGGAGAAGGGATAGTTCAGTCATATTAAAAAGGCTAACCGTGCTGCCACATGTAGCACGTTATTTTTGATTGAGATTCTTTTTGTTGATGCCTCATAAAACCTGTTCTTCATTGTCTTTTTAAATTTGAAACAGTTTGTAATATGCCGTTTGGTAAAAGGAGATAGTTTTAATTAATTATAGCTATCTTCTTTAAAAAAAATTTATGAGCGCTCATTACTTTCAGCAAATAAATTCCCGCTGAAAAATTACTGCTTGCTATTTCGCAAGGGGTGGTGCATTCGGTATGTTCAATCAATCTTCCGGTTATGTCGAACAGTTCGACTTTGAGGGGTTGTAAACTTCCGGTGTTAATGAATAAAGTGTTTCCGCTTTGGGTAATCATGATTTCATTTTCCAAATCATTAATTCCAGTAGTGCCTACATTTAAAGTAAGCGTGTCAACAGTTATGCAACCCAATTGATTTTCTACACGCAGCACAATACTATAAGTGCCGTTTTGTGCGTATTGGTGAAACACATTTGGCGAAGCTACCGAAGCACTGTCGCCATCGCCAAAGTTCCAAAAGTAAGAGGTGGTGTTGGTAGCAGGAGAGTAGAAGAACGCGTTATGGTTCGTCAACTGAAAAGTAATATCTGCCACCGGGCAAGAATCAATCGTAATCGTGTTGTAGGCAGTATCGGCACAAAAATTATTGTCGGCAATTAAGGTGACGGTGAAAGTTCCTCCGCTGGTATAATTGTTGGTAGTGTTCAATGCAGTTGAAGTATTTCCATCACCAAAATTCCAGTGATAGTTTACAGCATTACCGCTCAAGTTTAAAAATGCAACATGAAGTTCAGTGGCATTATATCCAAAACCTGCATGAGGTTTCGGGGCAACATAAGTTTGAAAACTTTTCACTTCGCCTTCTGCCATAATCTGATTTAGTTCTTTCACGGTTACCGAAACAAAACCTGTATCGTTCCATTGCACTGCAATAGAATTTCCGTTGTTCGAAACAATGGTTCCGTTGCCGATGATGTTCCAGCAGTATTTACTTCCCGTTGTGTTTGCCACCAAGTAATGCGCGGTGCTGTGCTCGCACGCCATAGAATCGCCAACAATTTCACTCGTGTGCGGTTTCAGCAATTCAAACAAAAATGGTCGTGCGTAATTGTAAACGGTATCGTTCAGTTGCGGGTTCAGCAATTCAGGCTCGTGACCAAAGCCAACCAACGGATGCAACACATTGGTAATTCCTAAATTAGTTAAGCGTTCGTGAATAGGCACGCTGCCATACACCTGCGGAAACACAGGTAACTGAAAAGGGTAGCCGTAAACATAAGGCACTGCATTATCCTGGTCGCCATGAAAAGAAATTACGGGCGTGTTTTCTGTTGCCTCGATAAACGAAGTATCCATAATAGCTCCCCATTGATTCACAATGGCTTTGATATGCGGAATATGAAAACCTAAATCGGTATTGCCCGAGCAATCCATACAACCCAAATCATTTGGCTCTAAAAAACTTCCGAAACTCGCGAGTGGTCGGTCGGCATCGTTTGTGAACGCATTAGCAAAAGCGCAAAAACATCCCGCACTTGTTCCGGTGAGTATGATGAGCGAAGTATCGAATTTGTATTGCTGCGCATGCGCACATAAATAACGAATGACAGATCGCTCATCCTGCACACCGCGATAATAAGCGCGCACCGTACTTGCAGTATCCAGCGGATTTAAACCAATACGGTAATCAATGCTTGCCACGGCATAACCGCATTTGGCAAAGTAATTACAGAAGGCAGGAATAGCGGGCTGGCTGCGCCAACCAATCGTAAAACCACCACCAAACTGAAACACAATCAACGGACGATGTGTGAGTGTATCGTTAGCAGGCTCATAAAAATCAAGCAGCAAATCCTGCGGCAAAGCCAAAGCACCAAAGGGAGTTGCCGTGCCGAAATAAATTCCATCGGTTTCAGTAACACTATGGAATATGGTATCCTGATAACGCAACGAATTGCATTGTTGCGTTTGCCCAAAATGAAAACAACAGAATAAAAATGCGAAGAGTAGAATCTTCTTCATAAACTGAAAGTAAGAGAATTGGTGAAAGAGTAGTGTTGGGTTGTGTTCAACTCTTCTTGTGGCTGTTTGCTATTGGATGTTCATTTACTCATTTTCTTTTCAATCCACTCATTCACTAAGTCTTCAAGAGTAGAAAGCGAAACGGCACCATTGGTCAACACCACATCGTGAAACTGACGAATGTCGAACTTGTCACCCAATTCATTTTTAGCGTGTTCGCGCAGCGAAAGAATTTTAAGCATACCTACTTTATATCCGGTCGCCTGACCGGGCCACAAAAAGTAACGCTCAATTTCATGTTCAATATCACCTTTTGCATTGGCTGTGTTCCTTAAAAAATAATCAATCGCCTGTTCGCGCGTCCAATGCTTGGTGTGAATACCTGCATCAACCACTAAACGCGCAGCTCTGAAAATTTCCATACTCAATCTCCCGAAATCAGAATAAGGGTCTTGATACTTGCCAACGTCTTTTCCTAATTGCTCTGCATACAGGGCCCAACCTTCTACATACGAAGTAAAAAATTCATGTCTTCTGAATTTCGGAACCCAAGTTAACTCTTGCGCAATCGCAATTTGCATATGATGCCCTGGTATTGCTTCGTGATAAGTCAATGCTTCCATCTGATACTTCGGTTCATCAGCCATGTTGAAAGTGTTCACGTAATATCTTCCGGGGCGTGAACCATCTTCAGCGGGGTCTTCATAAAAAGCACCACCGGCACTTTTCTCTCTGAACGCTTCCACCTTTTTTACCACTAACGATGCTTTAGGAAGCGTTGCAAATAACTCAGGCAACTTCACACGCATACTGTCAATGTAATTGTTTGCATCGGCAAGTAATTGCTCTTTCCCTTTTGCATCGTTTGAATATTTAAACTGAGCATCGGTTCTAACAAAATCAAAAAACTCTTGTAGCGAATCACTTTTGAATTTCACCTGTTTCATAATCACGCGCATTTCATCTTGTATGCGTGCCACCTCTTTCAACCCTGTTTGGTAAACTTCTTCGGGAGTCATATCAGTAGTAGTGTGATAGTGTAACTGACTGGCATAAAATTTATCACCATCGGGCAAATTCCAAACGCCGTTGCTGCCTTTCTCTTTTGCTTTTGGTTCAAGAGCAGTCCAATAATCAAGTAGTTTTTGGTAAGAAGACTTTACAGTTGTTTTTAAAAGCTCATCGGCTTCTAAAATTTGTTTTGCTTTTTCTGCTTTCTCAATTTTGAGTGCATTTACTTTAGAAGAAAAATCAGCAAGCAACACATTCGAAGCATCTTTTTTATCGAGTGTTGCAATGAAATATTTCAAATCATCACTCACATAATGAAAGGTGAAGTAGGGCGGAATAACACCTTTAGCTTCGCTCTGTTTTAAATTGTCAACAGTCTGTTCGAACACTTTATCTAACTTTTTCAACCTAGTCAGATAAGCCAACGCATCGCTCAACGAATCCACACGATGAATATTAATTAAGAAAGCAGGTAAATCATTATGCACACCACCCATCTGCGTAATCTCATAACCGTAATGTCGCCAATGTCGCCCTTCCTCATTGCGTTTAACATCCTCTTCCAACATGCGCACACTAAGCTTAGTTTGATTATCGAGCGCCTCTAAATTGAATTTGCTGATTATTGAATTCACTATGGCTTTCTGAATGGCAAATTCCTTGTCACTGTTTTCATCGCTTCTATCGCTCCAACTGTCATAGCCAGTTTTCAATCCCATCGAAGAAGCTGTTTCAGGATTGCGAGCCACCGCTTCATCAAATTTCAAATCGAGAAACTCATTCACTTTCTTCGATTCAGCAATGGTTTCTTCTTTCGTATAAACGTTATGTTGCACTTTGCTTTTGCAAGCTGCAAGTGTTATAACCAAAACGAGGGCAAATACTTTTTTCATAAGGAGAATTAATAAACGGTTTGATAAAATTTGTTTGCTGCTTTAATCCGAAATCTTTTAAACAGTATCAATGCCATGCAGTTTGCACAGCCAGCCTAAATGCCCCACATGAGTTCCTTCATGACGAATGGCGTGCATAACCATCATTCGGTTACTGTTGTCACCGCCAAAACCAAAGCCAACGGGGTTTGGTTGTTGCAAGGTTTCGTCATCCAGTGTAAGTAAGTGTTGCATCGCATTTTCATGCACGATTTTTAAAGCATCGAGAATAGATTTAAAATCTCCGCGACCTTCGTGCAAGGTTCCATCACTGCCTAGTTTATAATGTTCCAACCAGGGAATATCAACACCATTTCCTCCCGTGCCTTGCACCAATAAAAATTTTTCTGCCCAAACTAAATGTGCACTAATCCAGTAAATACTATTCAACTTTTTGTCTCCAATCTGTATTTCTTTTTCAGCGTCCACCGACTTCAATAAACTCAAATACCATTTGGTAAGGTCACGCGTACGTTGAAAGGTATCGGTAAATGTTTTTGCTTCGTAGTAAGTCATAGTTACAATTTTGAGCGAAGATGAAAATTGAATTCGCTTTCAGAAAATAAAAAACCCGCTATTTCAGCGGGTTTTTATGGAGTAGATTTTTAGTTCGTTTTATGTTTGTTCAAGCGGTTAAGTGAACCATAGGTAAATCCGCTTCTTCTGTGCTTCTTCAACTTAATACGTTTTTCGCTTGAAGAAGTAGCCGAAATTTTACCCTTCTTGTCACCTAATTTCTCTTCTTGTTTTGCTAACTGATTGGCAGTCACCACTGCAATCTCTTCGGTGGTTTCCGTTGATTTAGTATTTACAATGTCAACCGGAGGGAAATAATAACTGCCAATTGTTTGATTTGAAGCAATTGCCTGATTAGGAACTGGTACATCAGTATTGTTTCCGAAACGATCATTGTTTGAAGGTTCAATAGCTGCGCGAGCTTCCTGTTGGGTCGTTTTAGAAGCAACTGTTTTAACTTTGGCAACTTGAATATGATTTGCCTTTTCAAGCACAACATTTGTAGTTGTTGAAGGAACAACTTTTGCAACTGACGGACTTGTTTCAGCAATTGAAGTAATTGGTTTACCCGTTTCAAGTTGTTTAGTAGAGTTGTTAACCACATAAGCAGTAATCAATGAAAGACCAATTACTGCAACACCTGCAATAAATCCAAACATAGCTCGTTTAGGTATAAGTGCTAAAGGTGCAGCGGCTGCAATTGGCAGTGCCTCCGATTCTAATTCCGATGAAATTCTGTTCCACATTCCAAACGGTGGCGCTACAGAATTTTCGTTCATTATATGTTCTATCTTGCGATCAAAATTTTTAGTTTCCTTTTCCATATTGTGTCAATTTGTTTCTATAATAGTTCACGTTTCGTTCTTCTTAAGCATTTTGGCTTTGCATGCCAACCCCTGCATTATCAGTAATCATTTTTTGCAATAAATATCGGGCTCTTGCCAACTGCGATTTTGAAGTTCCTTCCGAAATGCCCAGTAGCTCGCCAATTTCTTTGTGCGAATATCCTTCAATTACATACAAGTTAAAAACAGTTCTGTACCCATGGCTTAACTTCTGTATCATTTTCAGGATGTCTTCATATTTCAGCGTTTCGAGCGCATTGTCGTGGTAATCTTCATAAGCATTTTGTCCGGTATCGAGAAGCGCATAAAGATTTACCTGCTTACGATAATGTTCAATGGCAGTGTTTACAAAAATTCTGCGAACCCAACCTTCAAACGAACCTTCACCTCTAAACTTTTCGATGTTGCGATATACTTTTACGAAACCTTCCTGCAACAAATCCTGCGCTGTATTGTATTCGTTGGCGTATCGCAGGCAAACCGAAAACATTTTTGCCGATAACGTGTTATACAGCATTTGCTGAAACTTGCGTTCACCATTTCTACAACCCTGAATAATTTCAGTTTCGTTGAATCCTTGAAAAATGATTGCTCCCATTTGGTTTGGCTTTAAGGGTTAATCTAAAATAAGTTTTTTACGCCAACCTACATATGTTAGACGGTAATAAGTTTCAAATGGTTGGCAAACAGGTCGAAACTTTTTTTGCGGTGACTGAAAAGGTTTTTTTCGTCTAATGTCATCTGTGCGTAGGTTTTGGTAGAGCCATCAGGAATAAAGATGGGGTCGTAGCCAAAACCGTTGTCTCCAATGCGTTCAGTTGTTATAGCGCCTTCAGTTACACCTTCAAATTGAACGAAAGACTTGTACGAATAGTATGTAATCACTGTTTTAAATCTTGCTTTTCTATTTCCTTTGCCTTCCATTTTTTGCAAAACTTTATTTACGTTATCATCAAAACTTGCGTTTTCTCCGGCATATCTTGCCGAATAAACTCCCGGCTCACCGTTGATTGCATCTATGATTAATCCTGTGTCTTCAGCAAAACAAGCGGTGTTGGATTGATTTGAAAGATATTCTGCTTTTTCTAAAGAGTTCTCTTCAATGGTTTCGTGGGTTTCGGGCAGATCACCTTCAAATCCAATTTCTTTTAAACTGATTATTTCGAAACCTGCCGGTGCTGCAGATTTTACTTCTTTAAGTTTGTGTTGATTGGAAGTGGCAAAAATTATTTTCATGATTCTATTCCTAGCGTTTGTTTTAAAACTTCCCAAAGTTTTCCCTTTTCTCCTTTTATCCTTTCAAGATTTTCAAGTGATTCAGTTCGAATGATTTTTGTGCCGTTTAACTCGTAAGAAATATTTTTTTGAAGTTTAGTCATGTTTTTACTTCCCGTCATTTCACCAAAAAGTAAAATTAATTCAGGATTGAAACAACTTTGCAGTTGCCCTACCGAAACTTCGTTTGCTTTTATGTTTAGAAATGAAATTTCGTTGGTGTTGAATTTACAGGCGCTCATCAATTTATCGAGCATTTCCTGAAAGGTGGAAGGTAAATCGGTTGAAGCGTTATCATAAACCCCAACCGCCTTAATTTTTTCTTCATTATTCTTTTCCACATTTTTCGAAATTCGAAAAACCTTTTGTCCGCTGAACAGGGTAGTTGTTTGCTGAATTTGCAACATCTTGAATTACTAATTTATGTTCAAAAATAGGATTGCGGTTCAAAGCCGATGTAGAAAGTTATTCTATTTTTGTTCGCAACAGATTCACACTAAATACAAATTATGGGGTACAAAATAGCAGTTGAAAAAACGAAGTCTTCAGGTCTTAGCGATATTGATTTTAATGACCTTCCTTTTGGCAAACATTTTTCAGATCACATGTTTATAGCAGACTATAGTGAAGGTGAATGGAAGGATTGCCGCATTGTTCCCTTTGGAGAATTCAGTATTCACCCAGCTCTTTCGGCACTGCATTACGGCCAATCTATTTTCGAAGGTATGAAGGCAGAAAAAGACCCCGAAGGCAACCCGATTATTTTCCGCCCTCTTAAAAATTTGAACCGTTTAAATATTTCTACCGATAGAATGGCGATGCCCGAAATACCGGAAGACTTGTTTATGAGTGCCATTGATAAGTTGGTTTCTATAGACAAAAACTGGATTCCAGATACACCACATTCATCGCTGTATATTCGACCGTTTATGTTTGCTACCGAAGGATTTGTAGGAATAAAACCGGCTGAACATTTTCGCTTCGTAATTTTCACTTGCCCGGTGGGCGCTTATTATAACAAAGCTGTTAAGGTTTTTATTCACGATAAATATGTGCGAGCATTTCCGGGCGGTGTGTGCTATGCAAAATGTGCCGGCAACTATGGAGCGGTAATG
>JAPLES010000068.1 GCA_026391075.1 Bacteroidota bacterium
ACATCCGCAATTATTACAGCGGGGTAGACAGCACTACCGTAAACAAAATGATGGCTGATGTTGTTTTGCTGCTTCGCGAAAGCGAAAACAGTTTCAGTTTCTCTAAACAAAAAGAAACCTCTAAAAAATTATTTGAATGAGATATCCCGAACCTTTATTGGAAAAGAACGACCGGGTAGTTAAGTGGTGAATCGGTATTGTGTCTGTAGTGGTATTTGTAGTAGTAGCAGCACTGCCCAAAATTCATTTAGGTATTCAGTTGCCTTTTAACCCGCACATTTTTGCAACCTTCAATGCGGTTATCAATTCAACCGTTACGTTGCTGTTGATTGTGGCTTTTATTTTAGTGCGTCAAAAAAATTATGAAGGGCATAAGAAAGTAATGCTCACTGCCATTGTGCTTTCAGGTTTGTTTTTGGTGTCTTACATTGCGCATCATCTGTTTGCAGGTGAAACAAAATTTGGTGGCGAAGGAACTGCACGAACCATTTATCTGATGTTGCTTACTTCACATATAATTCTGGCGGCTGTTATTCTTCCTATTATTCTTTTTACCGCTTACCGCAGTTTAACAGGCGAATATGCCAAGCATAAAAAATGGGCGCGTTACACGTTTCCGTTGTGGTTGTATGTGTCGGTAACGGGTGTAATTGTTTATTTATTGATTTCGCCTTACTACGTTTAAGGGCGTATATTTGTCACATGAATCGCTTTATCAAATACATTCCTTTCATCTTAATTGCAGCTATCATTCTGCTTTCGCTGTTCTCGGCACATGCGCAGTGTTCTATGTGTCAGGCAGTAGCTGAAAGTTCGCGCGATGCAGGTTCTACTAATTCAGATGGAATCAATAAAGGGGTGATGTATCTTTTCTTTACGCCTTACCTTATCATAGGAACGGTAGGTTATTTCTGGTGGAGAACGCGCAAGAAAGCGCAACAGCAGCAGTAATTTTTCTACAAAATTACAGGGTCAATAAAGCAAGGGCTTCTCACAAACTCATCATCGGAGCCATCGAGGTAAAACACTTTTATGTGCACCTTACTTCCGGGCTCGTAGTTTTCCATAATGATGCTTTTCTTTTCTTCAGAAATTCTTCCGTTGATGGGGGTGCAATCTTTTTCGTAAAGCAATTGCTGAATTTCTTTCGCGGGTTTCGACAAGTAAATTTTGTATTGGTCGAAATGAGGAGCTACATAATTGCTGTCGGTTTGCGCATGGCACACAAGAGCGAAACTGCAAGCAACAAAAACTAAGAGCAATCGATTCATACCATTTGATTTTACACCAACGAAATTTTCTTCTGCACCAAAGCTATGGTTTCTTTCCGTTTCAGTTTTCTGTTTTCAGTTTTCACAAACTCAGGCACTAACCAAACTTCTTTCGGACGGATTTTTTTATCTAAAACAGATAGAACTGTTTTCAACTCTTCAAGTTTCTTCTTTGAAAGACTTTTCTTTTCCAGTATCAAACATGATTTTTCTCCGGTAACAGCATCTTTTATTCCTGCAATAAAAAACGACACATCAATTTTGCTTCGCAAAACTGATTCGATTTCTTCAGGCTGAATTTTTAAACCACCGCTGTTAATTACGTTGTCAATTCTGCCGAGCCATTCAAATTGAGTAGGTGAAACAATTTTCACCACATCGTTGGTCACTAAATTCTTTACGCCAAGTTTGGGAGCATTCACCACTAAACAATTTTCTTTATTGACAGCAATACGAATGGAAGGCAACACACGGAAATATTTATCAGCCTTCTTTCCGTTCAACTTCTTTAAGGCAATGTGACTGATAGTTTCTGTCATTCCGAAAGTTGCATGCACGTTGTTCTTCATTCGCTTAATCGTGGTGAGCAATTCATCACTTATTCCTTCGCCTCCTAAAATCACCGTTTTTATTTTTCCTGCTTTATCGTAAGCCTTCTTACTTGAAATGACTTTCGAAAACTGCATAGGAGTGAAAGCAGCAAAGTCAATTTTCATACGTGCATCTAATCTCAAAAGAGGATTGGCGTTTGGCTCCACACATTCCAGAATCATTCCTTTCTCAAAAGCCCGCACCAGCATCATCATTCCCGAAATTTTGCTCGCAGGCAAACAAAGTAGCGCGCTTTGAGCTTTCGAAATTCCTAATGCTTCAAAGGTAAGCAGAGCGCTATTGCGCATCAACTCTTTCTTATGCAAAATGGTTTTTGGTTTGCCGGTAGATCCCGATGTTTTTACGCTGACTGCTTTTACTTTAGGATTGAACCAATCTGCGATAAAAGTCCATAGACACCTTTCCCAATCGGTTTCTACTTCAAGCAATCTTGTTTCTGCAATTCTAATTGCATTATCCTGCGCAATGTTTTGGGTAAATAGTGTAAACACAACCACAATTTAAAACAGCTTTTCTGAATCTTGATAAAACTCATCAACCTTTTTTAAAAATTATTGTTCAAGAGTTCTAACATTGCGATTATGAGAACAGCGCTGGGTTATATCATTTCATTATCTCTTTTTGCTCTTGGCGTATTCTTCATTGTAAGAATGGGGGAACAATTGCCCGTTAAATCTGCGGTTGTAGCGGTCACAACTTCTCCAACAATTACATCTTCGCACGCGGTTGAAGCAGGAGACAGTTTGAAACAATTGCTTCGCAATATTAAACAGCCGCTTAGTATTCTGTTACTGCAAATGCTCTCCATCATTATTGTTTCACGAATCTTCGGATATCTGTTACAGCAGATTAAACAACCTTCTGTCATTGGAGAAATCATTGCAGGAATTGTTCTCGGTCCTTCGCTTATGGGTTGGGTTTTTCCAGAGGCATCTCATTTTTTGTTCAGCCCTGAAAGCATTAAGTCGTTGCAGTTCATCAGCCAGATAGGGTTAGTGTTTTTCATGTTCACCATTGGTATGGAACTCGATTTTAAATTACTGAAAGGCAGAGCAACCGATGCCGTTGTAGTAAGTCATGCGAGTATTATCGTTCCGTTTTTTCTCGGAATGGTGTTGTCGTATTTTATCTATACCGATTTTGCTCCCGTAGGTGTAAAGTTTTTACCATTCTCATTATTTATGGGAATTGCCATGAGCATTACCGCCTTTCCCGTTTTGGCGCGCATTATTAAAGAGCGAAACTTAAGCGGCACTTCGTTAGGTACACTAGCCATTACCTGCGCAGCAGCTGACGATGTAACTGCCTGGTGTGTGCTGGCTTTAGTAGTGGCTATTGCACAGGCAGGAACTATCAGCAGTGCAATAGTCACTATTTCACTTTCGTTTGCATTTGTTATGCTTATGTTTTTTGTAGTGCGTCCGTTTTTATTGCGCATTCGTGAAACAAAAACCGAACGTCATTCCATTGTCATTGCATTTTTAGTTTTGCTTATCTCAGCTTATTGCACCGAAATCATAGGCATTCACGCTTTGTTCGGTGCGTTCATTGCAGGTATTATCATGCCCGATATGGATGGTTTAAAACTTCAACTCACCGAAAAAATTGAAGATGTAAGTTTAATCGTGCTCATGCCTGTGTTCTTTGCCTGCACCGGATTAAACACACAAATAGGTTTGCTCAACACCGGTTATATGTGGGTTATTTTCGGCTTCATTCTTTTGGTGGCAGTATTCGGAAAATTTGTGGGAAGCGCAGTAGCCGCAAAGTGGATGGGGCAAAGTACGAAAGACTCTTTGTCGGTTGGTGCATTGATGAACACCAGAGGATTAATGCAGTTGATTGTGCTGAACATTGGTTACTCACTCGGCATTCTAACTCCCGAAGTTTTTGCCATGATGATTTTAATGGCATTAGTGACCACACTCATGACTTCGCCTTTTCTCGATTTTGTAAATTGGATGGAAAAGAGAAAGATGCTGTAATTTTTTCTTTTAGTTATTTACCACAAATCTTTTTCGAGCAACGGCACTTCCCGAAGTAACATAGAGGAAATAAATTCCGCTTTGCATTGTCGAAGTATTGAACTGCATTATTGGCGATGCAGCTTTTTTCTCACTCACTAATTTCCCTTGCGCATCAAAAACTTTAAACTCAGTTTCAGTTAACAAACCTGTTACAATATTTAAGACTGAAGAAGTTGGATTTGGAAAAACTTCAACTGCAATTTTATTTTCTGTTTCAATTATTCCGGTAATAAATTCTTGCTTGTAGAAATAGATGACTCCCGTAGCCGAGTCACCATAATCGGTAAACACAATTTTATACGTCACACCTGAGTTAGCTTGAATAAAGTAAGCTAGTGAATCGCGCATTTCATAAACATGATTTTGGTGATCATAGTTTTTCCAATCCCAACCAATCGCATTCATGTTTGGTGAAAAAAGATTTGCTCCTGCATTATCAACGGTAGCAGCATCTACTCCGGTTGCTTCTGCAACTGTTTCTCCTTTGTTTACCCAAACGCCTACTGCAGGGTATGTTGAATCAGGAAGAATATCTGAAGCGGCATATTTTATAAACTGCAAATCCCAATCACTTGAATGCGGCTCCTTATCATGAACCTGGTTATCGAGCATATTCAGATACACTAAATTTTTGCCTGCATGTGCAGACTTACCTATGTGAATGCTTTGGAGATTTGAATTATCCAGGTCGGCATATTTAAAATCCCAAGCCGTGTCGCGGTCGAGCTGTTCTACCCAAAACTTTTTCATGTCACCATTCGGCAATACGAACAGATAAATTTTCTTACCCGCTACATCATGATTAGGTGGACCGGTATAAACTCCCCATCCGTAGTTATAAACGGCAATGTTCAATCCATTATTCAAAGCGCCCATATCCAAAGCAGTATCTGAATCGTGCAAATGATTCCATGAATGATAACCGGTTGTATCTAGAACTAAATTGAATGAATCGGCAGTAAAATTCGGAATTTGGTAAACGTTTACACCTAACTGCTCATTGATGCGGAGCGTGGTTCCTTGCAACGTATTACTCGGAAAAAGTGAAGGGCGAACCGAAACCGCCAAATGCCAATCGTTGTTTGGCGAATTTGTTTTTTGTCCATCGTTCAACCGATAAAATACCATGTCGGTATTTCCGGCTTGTGTTGAAACCGAATCATAAACAGCAATTGTTTGGGCAAAAATAGTTGAGTAGCTTATGCACAGTAAAAAAAGAGAGTAAACGTTTTTCATTTTTCTAAGTTAAATTTGAGCGCAAGGTTATAGAACCTTGCTTTTCTAATTGTCATAGAATTGTCATTTTTTCAACCTGTGTAAAACTTTAACACCATGAATAATCTACTGCCATTGCACTCCAAAGTTTGGGTTTATCAGAGTGTGAACCCGTTTACTGAAACTGAAACTCAACTAATTTCAGAAAAAATTAAACTGTTTGTGCAGCAGTGGACTGCCCACAAGGCACAGGTGACGGGAGATGGTTTTGTGATGTATAACCGCTTCGTAGTTTTAATGGCCGATGAATCGGAAGTAGGAGTAAGCGGATGCTCTATGGATGCTTCGGTTCATTTTATAAAAAGCTTAGCGGCTGAATTCAATACCAATTTTTTTGACCGATGGAATATTGCTTACATGGAAAATGACAAGGTGTTGAGTTGTACTAGCGAAGCGTTTGAAAAATTAGTGGAGAGCGGAAAAATAAATGACAACACAGTTGTGTTCAATAATTTGGTGCAAAAAAAAAAGGATTTTGAAAGCAGTTGGAAAATTACTTACGCAAAAAGCTGGTTGAAGAATTTAGCGCAAACCCATACTGCATTTAGTTCGGTCCTATAAAATTCGTTACCCAATTTTTGCAAAGGTAACTTAGGCCTTAGCCATATTCTTTCATATTTGCCGCTTGCGATTCAAAAAAAATAAATTTCTCTTTTTTTATTTTTTAGTGTTGGTACAATTTGCATCAGCCCAATACACTATTAATGGCCTGGTATTAGATGCCGATGATCAGAAGGCTTTATCGGGTGCTACAATCGGGTTAACTATTGGTATTGGTTCAGATAACTTGATAGGCACAGTTGTAAACGACAGCGGTAAATTTGTATTCTCAAATCTTTCAAATGGTGCTTACCTTTTGGTTATCAATTACGTTGGTTACAAAACTATAGAACAGAAATTTTTTCTGCGCGATGCTGATAAACATCTTGGAACTATTCTGCTCTCTAAAAATTCTACTACACTTAACGATGTACACATTGTAGAAAAGCAAGTGCGTGTTGAACAAAAGAACGATACTGTTCAATACAATGCTTCGGCATTTAAAACCAATAAAGATGCAAGCGTTGAAGACTTGGTGACTAAAATGCCCGGCATAACCAACGATAACGGAACGATAAAAGCCCATGGTGAACAGGTGAAAAAAGTTTTGATTGATGGTAAAGAATATTTTGGCGATGATGCATCGTTGGCCATGAAAAACATTCCGTCAGATTTTGTAGATAAGGTGCAAGTGTTTGACCAAATGGGCGACCAAAGTTTTTTTACTGGTTTTGATGACGGCAACTCGCAGAAGGCGATGAACATTGTAACCAAGAAAGGAATGAACAATGGTGTGTTTGGAAAGTTTTATGCCGGCTATGGTTATATCAATGACTCGCGTTACACCATTGGAGCAAGCGTGAATTGGTTTAACGGCAACAGGCGGTTGTCATTTATAGGAATGAGTAACAACATTAACGTGCAGAATTTTTCTATGCAGGATATTATGAGTGCAGCAGGTATTTCGAAAAACGGGATGCCGCAAGGTGGGGGAAGACCACAAGGGAAAGGAGGAGGGGGAGGAGGATGGATGAATAATTCGGGGATACAAAATTTTATGGTGGGTCAGCAGAATGGAATTTCTACAACACACGCTGCGGGTTTAAATTACACTGATGTTTTGGGTAAAAAGAAAAATCTAAAACTAACCGGCAGTTACTTTTTTAACTGGATGGATAATGACAATGCCACCGATTTAACCCGACAATATTTCAACCATGGCGATAGTTCACTTTACTATATCGAAAACAATTCAACAGCCAATAGAAATATAAATCATCGGGTTAATCTGCGATTAGAATACTTAGCGGACTCCACCAACAATTTTGTTTTCACCCCTAAGTTTAGTTATCAGCAAACCGAGCAAACAAATTTTGTAGATGGACAAAACTCTATTGCAAAAATAGAACCGCTAAGCCAAACTGTAAGTTCCTATCAATCGAAAAATTACGCTTACAATGTTTCAGCCGATTTGTTGTATCAGCATAAATTCAAAAAACTGTATCGCACGTTTTCTATAAACCTGGGTACTAATATCAATAGCAAAATCGGTAACACCAGTCAAAATGCACAAAATTCTTTTGTGCAAACAAATGATTCATTGCTCATAGACCAACGGGCCAATTCAACTGGCACTAGCTATAAAGTTTATGGAAATATATCTTACACAGAACCAGCGGGCAAAACGGGAATGGTGCAGTTGAGTTACGAGCCATCATACACTTGGAATAAAGCGGATAAAGAAACTTTCAATCGCGATACGCTTATTCACGAATATTCCTTGGTAGATACTATCCTTTCCAGTAAATATGATAACGACTACATGACTCATAAACTAAGTGCGAGCTACCGACTAAAGTTTGAGCAATTCAATTTTTCTATTGGCGTTGCAGGTCAGTATGCATTATTAAGCGGCAAAAATATTTTCCCTTATTCGTTTGAAACAAAAAGAACCTTCTATAGCATTTTGCCAAACGCACAATTTGTTTTTCGCTTGCCCCAAAACGGCACCCTTAAAATGGTGTATCGAACATCTACCAATCCACCGGCAATAAATCACTTGCAAAGTGTGTTTGATAATTCAAATCCACTTTTGCTGAGCACAGGAAATCCTGATTTGAAACAATCGTTTAATCATTTTGTAATGTTGCGTTATGGGTTTACAGATACTAAAACGGCACAGTCTTTTTTTCTTTTTACATCTGCCAACATCACGCAAGATTATTTGGCTAACTCCACTTTCATTGCCGTTAACGACACCTTGTTGAACAATTCAGTATTGCTTCGTGTGGGTTCGCAACTTTCGCAACCAATAAATTTGAATGGTTATATAAACGCCAATGCTTTTCTCACTTACGGCTTGCCTATTACTAAAATCAAATGCAATTTGAATTTGAATGCGGGGTTTAATTATGCACGCACGCCAAGTCAAATCAATAACGTACTTAATCTTTCCGATAACTATTCCGTAACTGGCGGATTTACATTGGGTAGTAACATCAATGAAAAGATTGATTTCACTTTAAACTACATGGGCACTTACAACATTGTGAAGAACACCTTGCAGCGAAAATCTGATAACAACTATTATTCGCACGTAGCTGGCGCTAAAATTAATTGGCAGTTTTGGAAAGGTTTTGTAGTGAACACAAGTGTTCAGAACACTTTATATGCGGGAGTTTCGCAAGGTTATAATCAAAATATTTTCTTGTGGAATGCTTCACTCGCGTATAAATTTCTTAAAGATCAATCGCTCGAACTCAAAGGAAGTGTTAATGATATTATGAATCAGAACAGCGGAGTAAGCCGCACGGTTAACGAAACCTATATTGAAGATTCGAAATCGAAAGTGCTGCAACGCTACTGGATGCTCACTCTTACCTATACGTTGAAGCAGTTTAAATCTTCTGCGAAATAAGTTGTGGCGACAATATTTTCGTTATTCTCGAAGTGAAATATACACTATGCAACAGCAGTCAGATTTCCGTTTTACAAACTGGGCGAAGAACGAAACCTGTGTGGCAAAAAAATATTTTGTTCCGGAAACCGAAGCAGAATTGGTAGAAGCAATTGCGCAAAGCAAAACAGTTCGTTTCACAGGTACAGGTCATTCGTGGAGTAGCATTTGTTTGAATACCGATGCGCTTATTAACCTCGACCGCTACAACAAAATTCTTCTTCTTGATAAAGCTAAATTGCAAATCACAGTTCAGCCCGGTATAAAACTTTGGCAGCTGAATGAAGAATTGGATAAGCATGGTTTGGCGCTTATAAATCTTGGCTCCATTGCTAAGCAATCGTTAGCAGGGGCTATGTGTACGGCTACACACGGCACAGGTATTCAGTTTCAAATTCTCGCCTCGCAAATAGAAGCATTCACCCTTATAAAAGCGAACGGAGAAAAATTAGTAATTCATCATACGCAAGATAAAGATCTTTTCAATTTGTGCGTAGTCAATCTCGGTTGCCTTGGAGTAGTTTCTGAAATTACGCTCAACGTGGTTTCTGCTTTTAATCTACACGACCGAACTTTTGTGATGAGTGTAGATAAAGCGATTAACCAATTGCATGAAATGGTGAATAGCACCGACCATTTTAAACTTTGGTGGTTTCCGCATGTAGATGATGTAGTCGTGTACCAATACACACGCACGCAACAGAAAACAAATGATTCACGATTTCGTCAATGGCTCATGGATGAAATATTATCGGTGAGTGTTTATCGATTGTTTCTCAAAATCGGAAATATCAATCGCAATTGGCGAAAAAAAATTAACAGCGCGCTCGTCAAAAAATTTATGCAACCGCTCAATAGAATTGAGAAGAGTTACAAAGTTTTTAATGTTCCCGAACCACCAGTGCATCGGGAAGTAGAGTGGGCTTTTGATATTTCTGTTGCTAAAGATTTATTGCGCGAATACACACAAATGATAAACGCTTCTGCACATCGCATCAACTTCATTCAGGAAATTAGATTTACAAAAGCAGATGAATATGCCTTGAGTCCTTGTTACCAACGCGATACTATTTGGTTGGGTGCTTACAGGTTGGAAAGAATTGATGATTGACTTTGAAGCACTAGCAAAAAAGTATAACGGTAGACCACATTGGGGAAAAGAATTCTGTTGTAACAATGAATATTTGAAAACAGTGTATCCGAAACTAGATGATTTCAATTCTGTTCGTTTACAATTTGACCCGAATGGAAAGTTTGTAAATGAGTACATCTCTAAAATATTTCTTTAGCTTCGGCTTACAAACACCAGTCTATGAATTTAAAAATAGAAATTCGCTACGCTGTGCTCATGAGTTTATTGATGCTGCTTTGGCTCTCTTTAGAATTTATGGTTGGCCTGCAAGATACTTACATACAATATCATCCCTACGTTACCATGTTTGCGCTCATCATTCCAATTGTTTGTAGTCGAATGGTTTTGCGTGATAAACTCGAACAGCTCAATGGTAAAATTGATTTTAAGCAAGGTCTTAAAACCGGAATTATGGTAGTGGTATTTGCAGCCCTTCTTTCCATTCCGGTTCAGTTGGCATTTCACTTCCTTATCAATCCCGATTTTTTTGATGACATGCGCGCTTATTCCATTAAACGCGCAATGATGCTTGGTTTGGATGTAGCAAAAGCTAAAGCGGACGCTATAGCCTATTTCAACCTCTTATCTTATCTGCTTCAATCCTTTTTCGGAACCCTTATTTTCGGATCCATTATTGCCGGTGTAATGGCGTGGAGAATGAGAACAGATAAATAGTAATGTTGAATGCAGAATTCGGAATGCAGAAATTGAAATCCGAAAAAATTCAAACAGTCATTCATGAAAAAAATCTTCGCGCTTGTTTTTATACTGAGCATTTGTTTTGAGTTTACGCAAGCGCAGAAGAAAGAAGATAATCTTAAACCTTACTATTTAGTCTTGCTCAAAAAAGGTCCTAATCGCGATCAGGATTCTGCTACAGCAGCAAAAATTCAAAAAGAACATTTAGAAAACATCAATCGCTTAGCCGCTTCGGGCAAGTTGAACGTAGCCGGGCCGTTTTTAGATGATGGCGACCTGCGCGGCATTTTTGTTTTCGATTCGCAAAGCGAAGAAGAAGTAAAATTGTTTTGTGAAAACGATGCAGCTATAAAATCAGGAAGGCTGATTTACGAAATACACCCATGGATGACACAGAAAGGAACTTGCTTTAAGTAGTTTCTATTCTATTACCAATTTCTCTTTCCACTCACCATCTTTGGTTTTTACACTGATGAAATACATTCCGTTTTCAAATGAACTTGTTTCGAGTTGCGTGTTACGGGTTACGAGTTGAACAGCCAACACCAATCTACCTGTAACATCAGTTATTTTAAGCTCACTACCAAGTACGCTTTTATCTACAACCACATTTACAAAATCATGAGCAGGGTTGGGCATTATTTGTATTCTGTCTTTCATTCCCCCTTCGGGGGTTAGGGGGCTGGCTGTAGGATTGCAATTATTTGTAACC
>JAPLES010000056.1 GCA_026391075.1 Bacteroidota bacterium
CGGTTAGTGTTTTCTCAGGGTGCTGAAAAACGAAGTTTACTGCGTAGCTCTTTTTGCCTTTCTCAATTTTATCTCCCTTATAAACATCGAATAGCGAAACTTCCTGTAATAGTTTTTTCGATTCGGTGAGTGCAATTTTTTCAATGGAATCAAAATTTATTTCTTCTCCTATCACCATTGCCAGGTCGCGGCTAACTGATGGAAACTTTGGCAATTCAGTAAATGATGCTTTCACAAACTGCGATTTCTCGAGCAGATAATCCCAATTTAATTCGGCATAAAAAACATCGTTCTTGATATCGAATTTCTTGAGAGTTGATTTTGACACACTTCCAATTCTTGCAACTTCTACACCTTCTGTTTTGAAAACTAAATTGAAATTGTATGGATGCGTTTCTGAAACTTCTTTCTCAAAAGTATAGTGACCCAAACGATTTAGAATATTGGTGACAAAACTTTTCAGGTGATAGAAATCGAAAGCAGTTCCTTTGGTTAACCAATTATCCGCAGATGATTTTCCTGAAAGAAGTAAAACCAGTTTTCTGCTTTCAGAAAAATCCTTTTCAGTATTGCGGAGATAGGTTTTGCCAAATTCAAACAAGCGCAAATCTGTGGCTTTGCGATTTTGATTATACGCTACTACTTCCAACAACGAATACAACATTGACGTGCGCAAGGAATCTAATTCAGTTGTTTGACTATTCAACAACATTACCCGCTGCAATCGCAACGCTTCATCTTCTTCAAATTTTGATTGTGTAACGGAGTTCGTCCATACTTCATTAAAACCTGCACCACTTAATAATTCAGCAATGGTATTTTCTGTTTTCTGCACATCAATTTTATCATACACCGGAAGACTCGATTTCAAATGCTTTGGTAAAGTGAAACTGTTGTAACCGTAGATGCGCAAAATTTCTTCTACTACATCAGCTTCGCGCTTTACATCTGTTTTAAAAGCCGGAACAAGTAGGTCCCATTCATCGCCATTTTCTTTTTCGATTTTTATCTCCAGGTGCTCAAGAATTTTGCTCACCGTATCGTTCGGAATAAAAAAACCTGCTAAGCGAATCATTCGATCGAACGAAACAGATAATCTCCAGCCTTCAATTTTGTTTGGATAGAGGTCAGTAATTTCTGAAGCGATTTCTCCACCACAAATTTCTGTTACCAAAAGCGCAGCTCTTTTCAGCGCTTCCACCGTAATGTTCGGGTCGGTTCCTTTTTCGAAATGTGTTGCAGCATCGGTACGCAGATTTAAACGTGTTGCCGTTTTGCGCACTGAAGTGGAAGAGAAATAAGCGCTCTCTAAAAAAATATTTTTTGTATCGGTAGAAACGCCCCTATTAAATCCTCCAAAAACACCTGCAATGCACATGGGTTCATCGCCATTGCAAATCATCAAATCATCCTTACTCAATTTCACTTCTTTCTCATCAAGCGTTTTGAAAGCAGTTCCTTCGGGCAATTTTTTCACCACCACTTTCCCTGTGCTTATTTTATCAGCATCAAATGCGTGAAGCGGTTGACCGTACTCGTGCAAAACAAAATTGGTGATGTCCACCACATTATTTACAGAACGCACTCCAATAGCTTTCAATTTGTTTTTCAACCAATCAGGAGAATCTGCAACAGTTACATTTGAAATAGAAACAGCAGAATAGCGCGGACAGGCATCTGTATCTTTTACTTCAACCTCTATTTTGGACTTCGCATTTTGAACGTTAAACTTGCTTGTATCCGGTTTTGTAAAATTTACTTTTGCTTTGTAAGCCACATTTAATGCCGTAGCTAAATCGCGAGCAACACCAATATGCGAATTGGCATCGCCTCTGTTTGGTGTCAATCCTATTTCTAAGACAAAATCCTTTTCTACTTTGAAATAATCGGCAGCCTTAGTTCCAACACTTGCTGAAGCATTAAGCACCATAATGCCAGCATGGCTTTCACTCAAACCAATTTCATCTTCAGCGCAAATCATTCCGAAACTTTCCACCCCGCGAATCTTTGCTTTTTTAATCGCCAGCTTTTCTCCTGCTGATGGATACAAGGTTGAACCCACCAGAGCCACCACCACTTTTTGCCCTGCTGCAACATTGGGTGCACCACAAACAATTTGTAACAAATCACCACTACCCACATCTACTTTCGTTACTGAAAGTTTATCGGCTTCAGGATGCTTAGTGCACTCTTTCACTTCACCAATCACCACACCTTCAAGTCCACCCTGAATAGTTTCGAAGGGAATAATGTCTTCTACTTCCAAACCAACGCCTGTAAGCACTTCGCCTAAATCGTTTGGTGTGAGATTAAAATCAACGTAATTTTTCAGCCAGTTGTAGGAAATCTTCATAAAGGCAAAACTAAAAAATGGAGTGAGACATTTGTATTTAGAGAGATGTCACTCTGAGCTTGTCGAAGAGTGAGCCGTGAGAAAAATGCTTCGACAGGCTCAGCATGACATTCCGTTTTTAATACTCACGAGAAAAGAGATTTACTCTACATCAACTTCTTTTCCCTGGTAAACAATTTTTGAAGTAGCAGACCCTTCGTGAACATATGCCGCTACTTTCATGTTCTCGGATTTCCAGGCATTGTTTATAGTAATTTTATAAACCTTAATTATCACTCTGCCCGCTTCATGTGGCAGAGGAACCTCATCACCGTAATTAGCAGTAACAACATCACGAAGCACATCTTTATGTACGTAAAAATCTATCTCAGTCCCATTGTCATCTTGTGCAGCAATAACACTGTCTTCCATTAAAACAATAGTCAACTTATTTTCTTCGGTAACATTTTGTGTGTAGTGAAGTTCAGTAGCAATAGTAAGTTGGCGTGTAGTTGAATCATAGGAAGTACCTAATAATAAATTTACGGGAGTGGTAAGCGAAATTTCCTGATTGGTATAATTTGTCCAAGTGTTATAAGAAACTAGAATCTTTGTTTCACCCGGAAATACTTTACGGTCTACAGTTCCAATAGGTTGACTAGCTTGTCCAAAGTAGTTAGCAAACAAATCCTGCGCTTTTGCATTTCTTAAATCTGGATTGCCTGGGTAAGGCAATCCCAGCGAGTTTTGCGGGTGCATGCTTACCGCCACAATTCGATTTGGGTTTGCCGTTTTAATATCTGCAATCATCCGATGCGCTTTCGGACAGTTAGTACATTTTACTCCCGTGAATTCTTCAATCACCACATTTTTCAATTCAGCAACTTCTACTGGTGATTCAATGTATGTTGTATCAAATGCTGCGTTGTGGTTTGGCTTCAAAACAATATTGGGACCCACCTCCTTACAAGAAGGCAGAAGTGCAATCAGCATTATAGTCACACATGTAAGATTGAAGATTGAAGATTTCATTGTTCTGTTATTTCGTATTTCGCAATTAGAAAGTTGAGTTAATTCCAATTTTCACTCCGCTGAATGCCGGCTCTAAACGACAAACTCCTCC
>JAPLES010000039.1 GCA_026391075.1 Bacteroidota bacterium
ACAGAAACAGATGTGCTGTGCGGAGGTGGAAACACAGGAACTGTGTTGGCCGTTGGAACGGGTGGCACACCGGTTTATAACTACACGCTTAGCGATGGTATAAATTTATTTAACTCGCCAACGGGGCAGTTTGCTAATTTGATAACAGGTATTTACATGGCTGGTGTGATAGATGCAAACGGATGCTTGGACAGTGCGCAAATTTTTGTGAACGAACCTGTACCCTTAGCCGATATTACTAATGTAACCGCTGCTAGCTGTAAGAATTATGCCGATGGGCAAATTGAAATAATAGCCAGTGGCGGAACACCTACTTACAATTACGTTTATTCAAATGGAGTTTCAAATGCTTCGGGGATTGTAAACGGACTGGCAGCCGGGGTTTATTCATTCACCATTACCGATGCTAATAGTTGTTCTTTAGTTGATAGTGCTGAAGTTACTGAACCTGATTCTGTTACCATTAACGTATTGCCAAATCCTACAGAGGTGAAGTTAGGTGATGAACTACAGTTGAATACTACCACTAATCAAACAGGAACGCTTCTTTATAGTTGGTCACCTGCTTTTGGTTTGAGTTGTTACGATTGTGCTAATCCGGTTTTTGATGGTGTATATACATACACTTATAATGTAGTGGTGACCAATGCCGGAGGTTGTATAGGAGTCTCCAATGTGGTGGTGAAAGTAATTCCAAATTACGATGTGTTTGTGCCAAATGCATTTACACCCAATGGTGATGGAACGAATGATTTTTGGCAGTTGTTCGGCAATATGAAATCATTCAAACAAATTGAAGTGATGGTGTTTAACCGCATAGGCGAAAAAGTTTTTGAAAGCAACGACATCAACTTTAAATGGGATGGAAATTACTTAGGCAAATATGCGCCACCGGGTGTTTACACTTATGTTGCCAAATTTGTTTGGTTGAACAATCACTCCGATTCTAATTACAAAGGAACTTTGACTTTGTTGAGATAGAAAATATTTTTTGTAGTTTCAGAAGCCACAGCAGTTTCATTTCTCTGTGGCTTCTGTTTTTCTGTCAATCTGATTTTTGTTTACGCATTCATCATTTGCCGCTAACAAATAATCCTTTCATTTGCCCTCGCTAAATTCAATTATTCCAACTATGAAACAGTTTCATCTTTTACTTGTATTTTTTTTTACGGCTGCAACTTGCAAGGCGCAACTAGTTATTAATGAATTATCGCAAGGGCCAAGTGGTACCAAAGAATATGTAGAGTTCTTAGTAACGGGTACACCTGTCTGTGGTGGAGCAAACACGGTTGATTTACGCGGTTGGATCATTGATGACAATAACAGTTGGCATGGCACAGGTTCAGGTACGGGAATAGCGGGCGGCCATGTTCGGTTCGACAGTATTGCGCAATGGGCAAACGTAAAAATTGGTTCGCTCATCCTTGTATTCAATGATGCCGATATGAACACGAATGTGGCGGCTTTGGCAATTGACAGCAATGATGCTAATCACGATTGTGTTTACATTATTCCTATAAGTTCTTCGGTGTTGCAAAAAAATATAACACTGCCCGTGAGCAATGGCTCTATGACAACTTATGCAGTTCCCGGAACCGTTTATACCGGTAGCGGAACATGGATTTGTTTGGGTATGGCAAATTCTGATGACGCGTTTCATACTGTTTCACCTTCCAATTATTCTGCTGCTTACCATGCAGTAGGGTGGGGGAGCGACAATACATTAGTCAATGTTTATTACGGTGCATCGCAAGGCGGTAAAACAATTTGCATGGTCAACCGAGTAGATAACAATCCTTTTAATGCATCTAATTTTATTGATACGGCCACTGTTTTTGAAACACCAGGTGCACCAAATAATGCTGCCAACACTGCCTGGATTTTAGGAATGAATAATAACTGCCAGCCTTTCGTTTCACCACAGGTTAGTTTTAATAATCCTGTGCCACTTAGTTGCAACAACAGTAGCACTGTTTTAATTGCGAGTTCAACATCTGTTGGTGCTTCCTTCAATTGGAGCAACAATATAACGGGACCAAACGATACGGTAGGTTCAGCGGGCACTTTTTACGTTACAATTACCGATGCAGCACAAATTTGTACTGCCACCGATTCTATTACAGTTGCGCCTGCCACAGGTCTTTCTGTATCAACATCGTCTACGAACACTACTTGCGGTAATAGCAATGGTTCTGCATTGGTAACAATTACTTTAGGAACAGCCACCTCATTTCATTGGAGCAATGGAGATTCTACTGCCTCAGTTACAAACCTTAGTGCCGGAAATTATTCTGTTACTGTAAACGGTGGTATTGGTTGCAGTGCTACTGCTACGCTTACAATAAATACCAGCAGTATTACTCCGGTAATTGTTTCGGTAGTTGATTCCATTTTTTGTAGTGGTGATAGCACGCAAGTTTGTGCGCCTTCAGGTTTCGTGTCTTACTTATGGAACAATGGCACAACCTCCACCTGTTTCTTTGCAAAACAAGCGGGGAATTACTATGTCACAGTTACCGATAACGCAAGTTGTACTGCCACCTCTAATCATTTAACCGTTTCTGTTTATCCGCTACCTCCGGTTTCTATTTCGGTTAATGGCGATACACTATCCGCTTATAACGCGGTTGGCTATCAATGGTATTTGAACAATACTATTATTGGTGGTGCTACGAATAATATTTACATCGCAAATCAATCGGGAAGTTATACAGTGGCAATAAGCGATTCGAATGGTTGTACTGTGTTTTCGAATCCGGTGAATGTAGATCAAAGTACTCATCATATTGGTCCTTTATAAAGGAGATCGTTTGCTGCTCATTAGCAAGAAGGCGAATTTTCTCCCCCATAGATTCAAAGCCCTTAAGCTTTGATTTTACAACGGAG
>JAPLES010000025.1 GCA_026391075.1 Bacteroidota bacterium
ATGGTTCTGCAACCAATCCAACCTTGGGAATGTTTGTATATACACCAAACGTTGGTTTCAGTGGAAAAGATACGATGGAATATCGCATCTGCGATAATGGAGCACCTTCGCTTTGCGATACCGGAATGGTGGTGATTACAGTTAATCCTACTCCGATTATTTCTGCATCAGTTTCAAGTCTGAATAATTGCAGTGGCGACACGGTGAGTATTACCTTCAATTCAAATGTAGGTGGAACATCATTCACGTGGACCGGTTCAAACGGAACTAGTGGTACAGATGAAATTCAAACATCGTTGAGTAATGCTGGCACTTCAAACATTGTAGTTACCTATACTGTTATAGGAACTGCACGTGGTGGTTGCGGAAGCAATACACTTTCAATTCCTGTAACAGTTAAACCACGTCCTATTGTTTCATTCACGCAGAACAATACAATCTTCTGCTCGGGCGATCAAGTGGTAGTTAATCTTTCATCGAACATTGCCGGAACTACATACACTTGGACTGGGTCAAACGGTTCGAGCGGAAGCGGAAATATTATTACTGACAATCCGGTGAATAACGGAACAAGCAATATCACTGTTACTTATACTGTAAACTCATTGTTGAATGGTTGTTCAGGAACTCCTGTAACAATTTCTGTAACGGTTAAACCTAAACCGGTTCTTTCAACAGACCCTCCGTCACAAATAGTTTGTAGCGGAACTCCGATTACAATTACAATTTCTTCAACAGTTCCAGGAACTTCAATTAACTGGACTGCAAGCAATGGTAACAGCGGAAATACTTCAACCATAAACGACAGTCCGATTAATTTTACGGGAAGTACAATCGTAGTTACTTACACAGTGAACGGTCAGTTCAACGGCTGTGCTGCGAATACAACAACGGCAACAGTAACAGTTCGTCCTAAAGTAAATACTGATGCCGGTCAAGATAAATCTGTAACCGCATGTTCGGCTAGTTGTGTGACTATTGGTGGTTCGCCTACAGGTTCGGGTGGTTCAGGTACCCTTACTTATTCTTGGAATCCAATTTTAGGATTGAGTAGTCAAACTGCAGCAAATCCTACGGCATGTAACATTGCATCAACTACGAATTATATTGTAACGGTGACAGATGCAAGCGGATGTTCTGCAACCGATGCTATGACCATAACGGTAACACCAAGTTCATTAACTGCAGAAGCAGGAGCAGGCGGTGCATTATGTTTAGGAAGCGGTGACAGCGTAATGCTAGGGGGTTTCCCTACAGCAGTAGGTGGTACTCCGGCTTATACTTACACTTGGGCTCCATCGGGATTAAACTTAACTAACCCTGCAAATCCTTGGGCGTTCCCTACTTCAACTACTCGATATTATTTGACAGTTACCGATGCGCTCGGTTGTACTTCGGTTGACTCAACACTTGTGGTGGTGTATCCACAGTTATTTGCAAATGCAGGAACCGATGCCGTTGTATGTGCAGGATTCAATGCCACACTTGGTGGAAGTCCTACAGCTATAGCAGGTAGTGGAAGCGGATTTACTTATGCGTGGTCTCCAACATTGAATGTGAGCAACACTGCAGTGTCAAATCCAATTGCTACACCTACTACTACAACTTCATACGTAGTTACAGTTATAGATGGCAATGGCTGCCATGCATCTGACACTGTGCAGATCGTAGTTAATCCTTCGCCTACTGCACATGCGGGTATTGATAAATCATTGGCACAATGTCCAGGTGATAGCGTAATACTTGGTGAAAATCCGGCTGCTACAGGCGGTACTGCACCGTTTACATATTCATGGACACCAACCACAGGTTTTGTAACTGCATCTAATATTCCTAATCCTGTAGTGAAAGGATTAAGTGCGTCAGTTACTTATACATTGAGCGTTGTTGATGCAAATGGCTGTTCAAGCACCGATCTGGTATTGATTACTGTAACTCCAAATACGTTACAAGCTCAAGCAGGTCCTGATGAAGCAATATGCAGCGGGTTGAATTCATGTGTTCAAATTGGCGGCTTGCCTACTGCAGTAGGTGGCTATCCTCCGTATTCTTTCGCATGGTCTAATTCTGGTTCGTTGACAAATGCAACAAGTGGAAATCCACTAGCTTGCCCTATATCAACAACTACTTATACCTTAACATTAACTGATAGTAAAGGATGTACTGCAACTGATGCTGAAACAGTAACTGTTAATCCTTCACCAACTGCAAACGCAGGACCTGATACATCGGCATGTGCTGGAAGTAGCGTGATAATAGGTGGAAGTCCAAGTGCAACAGGAGGAACTCCTGGTTATACTTATTCATGGACTCCAACTCCAGGTTTGTCGTTACCAAACATTGCTAATCCGGCAGCTTCTCCTATTGTAGTTACTACTTATCAATTGATAGTAGTAGACAATAAGGGTTGTTCTTCTTTAGATGAAGTAACAGTTACGCCAAGAACAAATCCTATTGCCGATGCAGGTTCCGATAAAATTTTGGTGAACTGCTCGGGTGATTCAACATTCATTGGAGGATTACCAACCACCGTAGGTGGTGGAACTCCACCTTACTCATGCGTTTGGGCTCCGGCTTTTGGCTTGAGTGATTCTACAACTTGTAATCCTACAGTGGCAGGAACTACGTTAGGACTTGGTTCGCATTCTTATCAATTAATTGTGAAAGATCTTTACGGTTGTGTAGGTGTTGACTATATGATTGTAGATGTTATTCCAAGCACGCTTCAGGCAAATGCAGGAAACAATGGATCGCTTTGCTCTAACGCTGGTAGCACCATAACTATTGGTGGAAACCCAACAGCAGTTGGCGGCTCAGCACCTTTCAATTTTACGTGGGCTTCTTCTCCGGGTATATTTACAAGCGGTCTAGCTAATCCTCAGGTTTCACCAACGGTTACAACTACTTATTATGTAACTGTGATGGATAGCAAAGGATGTACTTCAACCGATTCTGTGAAAGTGATTATACATCCTGCACCTTCGGCAAATGCTGGAACCGATACTACTTTATGTTCCGGATTCTGTGTAAATATTGGAAGTGCTGCAACTGGTTTTGGAGGCACTGCACCTTATCAATACTTATGGTCACCTACTGTTGGCTTAAGTGCTAACAACACAGCTAATCCATTAGCATGTCCGTTGGTTACAACAACTTACAATGTTCAAGTTACCGATTCAAATGGTTGTATCATCAATGAAGCTGTTACAGTAACGGTTCGTCCTGTTCCTGTTGCAAATGCCGGGGTTGATGCAAGCATGACCACATGCTCCGGTGATAGTGTTCGCATTGGTGGCTCTCCGGCTGCTAGTGGTGGAACACCTGGTTATACTTATTCATGGAATCCTGCTGCAGGCTTATATCCTGATTCAACAGTTACTAATCCTTGGGTAAAAGGAATTGCTTCTTCGCAACTTTATACCTTGGTGGTTACCGATGCTAACGGTTGCACAGCAGAAGATGCTGTAGCCGTAACTGTGGTTTCAAGCACATTAACCGTTGATGCAGGTAATAATAGCTCATATTGTTCTGGAAGTGGAAGTAGCGCAACATTAGGTGGGGGAACTACGGCAATTGGCGGATATCCGGCATATACTTTCAGCTGGAGTCCTTCAACAGGATTAAGTTCAACTACCGTTGCACATCCGGTTGCAAACCCAACGGTAACTACAAAATACTATGTTACAGTTACCGATTCGAAAGGATGTATTGCAGTTGATTCGGTTAGAGTAATTGTGAATCCTTCACCGATTGCGGATGCTGGTAATGATACCGCTGTTTGTAGTGGTAAACCAGTTATTCTTGGAGGAAATCCTACGGCAGTTTCAGCAGGACAGGGTAACGGAATATTTAGTTACAATTGGTCTCCGGGAGTTGGGTTAAGTAGCACTACGGCATCTAATCCAAAGGCTACCACTACAGTTACCACAACATATACGGTAACTATCTCTGATGAAAACGGTTGTTCTGCAAGCGATGGAATTCAGATTACCATTCGAGAAAATCCCATAGCAGATGCAGGTCCGGACAAAACTTTAGTTGCATGTTCAGCAGACAGTGTTCGTTTAGGTGGTTCACCTACTGCTTCAAATGGCGGAGGAACTTATACTTATAGCTGGACTCCGGGTACTAATCCTCCATTGTCAAACGGTACATTACCAAATCCTTATGCCAGTCATCTAGGTTCTACTACATCATTTACAGTGGTTGTAACTGACCAGTTTGGATGTTCTGCGCAAGACCAGGTTGCGGTTCAGGTAACTAATCCTACTTTGATTGCTAGCGCAGGAAACGATGTTTCATTCTGTCAAGGTGCTTCTGTTTCTGTAACGTTGGGAAGTACCCCTACAGCTTTAGGTGGAACTCTACCTTATACTTATTCATGGTCACCGGGTGCTACACTAACGCCTGATAGTATAAGAGCAAATCCGGTAGCTACGCCTACTGCAACTACAACTTATACAGTAGTGGTGAGAGATGCAACAGGTTGTATTGCTTCAGATACGGTGAGAATAACAATCAATCCTCGTCCTGTTGTAAGTGCAGGTTTACCTGATACAATTTGTGCGGGTGAGTGTCTTGCATTGGGTGGTTCACCTACTGCCAGCGGAGGAACAGGTTCATATAGTTATAACTGGACTCCTAGTTTATTTATAACAAGTTCAACCACTATTGATAGACCTACTGCTTGTCCTACTTCACCAATTACTTATCAGGTTACTGCGACTGACTCTTTAGGTTGCAGTAATACTGCAAGTATTTCTATCCGTGTAAATCAAAATCCTGTGGCTAATGCAGGAGTTGATAAATCACTGGTAGCTTGTCCTGAGGCTTGTGCAACCATAGGTAGCTCTCCTACAGCCTCAGGCGGAGGAGGTGGTTATCTGTATGCATGGGCTCCTTCGGCAGGATTGAACAACACTGGTCTTTCAAATCCATCGGCTTGTAATTTATTGCAATCGGTTACCTATAATTTAACCGTAACCGATGCTAATGGTTGCACCGCAGTTGATCAGATGTTAGTTAGTGTAACGCAAAGTACTTTACGTGCCGATGCAGGTGCTGATAAGAGTATTTGTGCAGGAACTACGAATTGCGTTTCTATTGGAGGAATAAATTCCGTTTCGGGTGCTACAGGATCTTATGTAATTGACTGGTCACCTACGGGTGGAATTTGTAACGCAAGTAATATTCCAAATCCATTGGTGAATCCAACAGATACTACAACGTATGTGTTATTGGTAACCGACTCGTTGGGTTGTGTGGCAATTGATTCAATGACTTTATTTGCAAACCCTGCGGTAACAGCATCTGTTGCTCCTGATACAGCTATTTGTCAAGGCGGAAGCGCATTGCTTGGAGGATATCCAACAGGAAGCGGTGGCACGCCAACTTATACCTACGCATGGAGCGGAGGAACATTGACTAACCCAACTTCAGGTAATCCAACAGCTTCGCCATTATCAACTACTTCATATTGTGTAACCGTAACCGATGTGGTAGGTTGTTCTTCTTCCACTTGTCAAACAGTGACAGTGAACCCTGCAGTTTGTGCTAATGCAGGACCAGACCAAGCTATGCTGTATTGTCCAGGTTCATTCCTTACTATTGGTGGTTCGCCAAGTGGGGCATGTGGTTCTGGAAATTACAGTTACCAATGGACACCGGATAGCGTAGGTGGTGTGCTGGTTGTGTTTGGAGCTACAATTCCAAATCCAATTATTACTGGATTGACCGTGACAACAGTATTTACTTTGAAAGTTACCGATAATGCTACCGGATGTTATGCAACAGACCAGGTGAAAATTACAGTTAATCAAAGTACACTTGCTGTTGACGCAGGTCCTGATAGAACTTTCTGTTCTAACAGTGCAAGCTGCATATTGATTGGTGGTTCACCTACAGCAAATGGCGGTGTATTCCCTTACACTTATCAGTGGGCACCAATAGGTGGATTGAACGATGCGACTATTGCTAATCCATGTGGCGCACCAATAAACACTACCATGTATCACTTAACGGTATACGATAACTTAGGTTGTTTTAGAGAAGATTCTATGACAGTTGTGGTTAGTCCGTTGATTGCTGTTAACGCAGGAAACGATACGATTATCTGTTCTAATTCTTCAGTATTACTTGGAAGTAATCCTAGTGCTGTAGGTGGAACGGGTACTTACACCTATCAGTGGAGTCCTTCTTCATTCCTCACTAGCACTATAGCTTCAAATCCTACTGCGCAGAATGTTACTTCAAACATGACTTATGCATTGAAGGTTACAGATTCACTGGGTTGTTCGGCTTCTGATATTATTAATATAGGAGTTAGAGCATTACCAATTGCGAACGCAGGTGCTAATGCAGTAATTACTGCATGTAGTACCGATAGTGCGGTACTAGGTGGTCTACCAACAGGTTCAGGCACTACACCTCCATATACGTATTCTTGGAATCCTCCTGTTGCTTTGAATAGCTCTACGGTGTCGAACCCTGTGGTTAGTCAATTAGGAAATACAACACAGTATTGTGTTGTGGTAACTGATTCTTTTGGCTGTGCATCTGTACCAAGTTGCGCAACTGTTACGGTATTGCCGGTTTCAATCATTGTTGACGCAGGAGCTACACAAAGTTTATGTTCTAATCTGCCTACTTGTGTAACCCTAGGTGGAGCTACACCTGTAAGTGGAGGATTTGGTCCTTATACTTATACTTGGTTAGGAGGAGCATTGCCTACAAATATTGACCATCCAACGGCTTGCCCTTTAGCAACTACTACATACACCTTGGTAGTTACAGATAACAATGGATGTCAGTCATCTGACACTGTTCAAGTAATTGTGAACCAACCTACGGAGACCAATATTTCGGGATTGAATTCATCGTACTGTATCAACTCAGGAAATGTGGTGATGACTGGTATTCCTGCAGGTGGAACTTTCAGTGGTCCTTTTGTAACAGGCAATGTTTTCCAACCTACTGCTACAGGTTTCTGGTGCATCACTTATCGTTACACTAATCCTTCAACAGGTTGTGTGGATGATACTGTGATTTGTGTAACAGTAAATCCACTTCCGGTGGTAACTGCTTCCGGCTTTAATGCAAACTATTGTCGTTACGATGCTCCATTTACAATTACAGGAAGCCCAAGTGGTGGAACGTTTAGTGGAAGCCCTGGTGTTGATTCATTGGGTGTATTTACACCGGCAAATGCAACGGTTGGAAACAACGTAATTACTTACACTTACCTTGATGAGCAAACCGGCTGTAGTAATACTTACACATTTACTATTAATGTAAAAGATGCTCCAACCTTAGATTTGTCAGCTACTAATGACACGGTTTGTTTGGCAGGATGTGTAACCATAGATGCTACCTACAGCCTTGATGTGTTCAACATCTCTTACACGCAAATTGGAGGAGGTAATGTGCATTCAGGTCTAGGTTCATGGACATACTGCCCTACCTTGACTGATGTTTCGATAGTAGGAACCGCAGTGAATACTCCTAACGG
Organism: Bacteroidota bacterium; assembly: GCA_026391075.1. GTDB lineage: Bacteria > Bacteroidota > Bacteroidia > Chitinophagales > LD1 > Bog-950. The sequence goes on from JAPLES010000025.1 coordinate 7,508, forward strand.
TTGTATTACTCGCGATACGCTTACCTTCCACGTAAACCAACCTCCGGTTGCACTTTATGACGAAGCAAGTACTTGCGAAGAAATTCAAGTGTTCATTCCTGAATTGAGCAATGATTCAGATCCGGAAGTAGATAACAACAACGTAACTATTATCAGCACTGGTCATGGAAACACGACTGTGGGAAATGGATTGTTGATTTACACACCAGCTGCTAACTTCAGCGGAACTGACACTATATTGTATTTGTTGTGTAACACAAATTGTCCTAACTCTTGTGATACAGGAACGGTAGTAGTAACTGTTTGTCCGGTGAATGACCCTCCGGTTATTCTTGATACTACCATTACTATTTATGAAAACGATACAGCGGATGTTTGTCCGTTCATATTCGATTTAGATGGCGATGCTCTTATCATTAGTGATGCACAATGTGCACCGCTAAACGGCACTATTGTAATGACCAGCGATAGCTGTTTCGAGTTTGTTCCTACACCGGGATGGACAGGAACTCAAGTATTGTGCATTGCAGTGTGTGATCCTTCCGGTTTGTGTGATACTGCAACCATTATAATTAATGTGATAGGAATAAATCATCGTCCACATGCAGTAAAAGTGAACACTACAGTCTGCGTAAATACATCAATTGGTATTAACGTATCGGCTGGTGCGGGCGATATAGATGGTGACCCACTTAACTTCAGTTACCTTGCTGCTACTTCGCAGCCTGCCGGTTCAACCTATGCGTTGACTGTTACAGGTAACGGTGCGGTTGTATTCAGTGGAACAACTCCTGGTTATTATCACATACCATACATTGTTTGTGACCAAACCAATCGTTTCCCAGGTTCATTATGTGATACTGATGAAATTATTGTGAGAGTTATTATCTGTGATTCGCTCAATGAGCCACCGGTTGCAAACGATGACTATACCACTACTACAGTTGGTACTTCTACCACTATCAATGAGTTGGCTAATGATTTTGATCCGGATGGAGATTCGTTAAACGTAACTTTGTTATGCCCTCCAACTTTGGCAGGAGCAACAGCAAGTGTGAATCCAAACGGAACAATTAATTATTCATCACCAATTGTGGGGGTAGATTCTATCTGCTACATTATTTGTGATCCATACAATGCATGTGATACAGCAGTGGTGTATATCTTCATTGATTCTACAACAGGAGTTAACCATCCTCCGGTAGCGGTTGATGATTTCGATTCTACAGATTATGTAACTCCTGTAACCGTTCATGTATTAACTAATGACCATGATCCGGACGGAAACCTAATTAGTATCATTGTAAGTATCCCATGTCCTCCATTGTATGGAACTGCAACTGTCAATGGTAACGTTATTACTTACATACCTGGTCCTAATGCAAACGCAAATCAACCTGACACCTTCTGTTATGTCATTCAGGATATTTACGGAGCATACGATACTGCGTACGTGGTTATCTTTATCAAGAACTCGGTTCAAGCGGTTAATGATACTGTTCAAACCGGAAACTATGTTCCAATTACAATCGATGTTATGAATAATGACTTCGACCCTGAATCGGATAGTTTCTATGTGACTAGCGTAATTACCAATGGAACTGTGGGAACGGTTACGTTGAATGCTGATGGAACAGTTACTTACATTCCTCAGTCTGACACTTGCGGATTTGTAGATTCATTCCAATACACAGTTCAAGATGTTCTTGGCGCAGTAGATACAGCCACGGTTTATATAACCATTATCTGTTGCCCATTGCCTGTGGCAGTGCTTGATAGTGCTATTGTAATTTCTGGTGATTCGCTATTAATAAATCCAACGTTTAATGATACGGGTGCAAATCTCACAGTGGCAGTTGTTACGGCTCCGCTTCATGGAACTGCAACCGTAAATGCAAATGGTGTGGTTACTTACAAACCTGCTTCGGGGTATTGCGGTTACGATACATTGGCATACAGTATTGCAAACCCTTGCGGTGCCGATACTGCATTGATCATTGTGAATGTTAGCTGTAATCTTCCTCCAAATGCAATCAAGAATTCACTTACCATGTGTGTAAATGATACGGCTTGTGTAGATGTGTTGGCTAATGATAATGATCCGGATGGTAACACGCTTACGATTACAGGACTAAGCACTCCGTTCCCTTCAGGTCTTGGAAATATCACTGGTGTGAATGGCGGTTCTATTTGCTTCCAGTCTGGAACTGTAGCAGGAACGTTCTCACTCAATTACTATGTGTGCGATAACGGAATTCCAAGCAAGTGCGATACCGCAATTTTGATAGTTAGAGTAGTGCCGTGCACCCTGGTACATGCTGACACTATCTACGGAACTACCTGCTTGAATACAGCAGATACCATTTGTGCGGGTAATGGCATAACCGGAACTAACAATCCTACTATCACTACGCTTTGCTCTTCGCAAAATGGTGCGGCAACGTTGGTTGGTGGTAACTGTATTGCTTACTCACCTAATAGCGGTTTTATAGGTAGGGATACATTCTGTATGGTTGTTTGTGACACACTTGGACATTGCGATACTTCGGCAGTGGTACTGACAACAGTTGATTGCTTGATTCAAGCAGTTGATGAGCCATGCGACTTAGATACGGCTTACATGAATAATCCAATTACAATTGATGTGCTAGCGAACGACATCATACCTTTTGGTGGAGATACTTCTGTTGTCTTGTTAAGCAACGGAGTAAATGGTACTGCGGTTGTGAATGCTGATTACACGGTAACTTACACACCGAATGTAAGCTTCAAAGGAACTGAATCATTCGTTTATCAGGTATGTGTAATTACAGGTACTGATAGTTTCTGCGCTAGAGCAAAAATTTGTGTCACGGTTGTAGATACTACTGTGGAGTGCTACATACCAAATGGATTCTCGCCAAACGGTGATGGAGTGAATGAAGAGTTTACCATTCCATGTAACAGTCGTTATCCTAATTCAACACTCAGAATTTTCAACCGTTGGGGTGTGGAAGTTTGGTTCAGTGAGGGAGCTTATCAGAACGACTTTGCAGGTAAAAACAAACAAGGTATTGCACTTCCTGATGGAACGTACTACTTGATTTATGAATACAATGATGGCACCGGAAAACGCGAAGCGAAATTTGTAGTCATCAACAGATAATGATTGAAATCCTCTTCTTCCCGACTTCTGTCGGGAAGAAGATTTTTGAAAAAATATTAACCAGTAAAAATGTTTTTATGAAAAAACTACTCTTATCAATCCTGATGTTTACTGCGGTTTTTACCGGAGTAAAAGCGCAACAAGATCCCGCGTATAGCATGTATATGTTCAACGGATTATTTCTGAATCCTGCTTATGCAGGAAGTCAGGAAGCTATCAGTGTAATGGCAATTTACCGTCATCAATGGGCAGGATTGGAAGGCGCACCTCGCACGGCAAACATAAGTGTACATACTCCATTCCGCAGAGACCAGTATGCTATTGGCTTAACTCTAACAAACGATAAAATCGGTTTGGCAAATACTTTTTCGGTAACTCCGGCATTCTCTTACCGCCTGCGGATAAAAGAAACTCGTTTGTGTTTTGGTATTCAAGCTTCGTTTGCCTATTTCTATCAGAACAACACGAGTGCGAACCTGCCTTTGGCCGGTGTAGCTGATGATGCGTTTAAGTTGAACGCAAGTCTTTTTGTTCCTAACATCGGTTTCGGAATTTATGCTTATGGCAAAAGATATTTCGTAGGTGTATCTGTTCCTCATTTATTGCCTTCTAAACTTCGCGATAAAACAGGAGTGAGCGGTTATAACCAGTCAATAGCTCGCATGTATAACCACTACTTGTTTACAGCAGGATATGTTTTTGGTAAAGAAGCTTCGATTGTAAAATTTCGCCCATCAATTTTAATGAAGTGGCAAAAAGGATTGCCTAAAAACATTCCTCAGTTCGATATCAATTTAGCCTTGCTATTTATTGAAAGAGTTTGGTTAGGCGTTGGCTATCGTACGGCAGGCGATGGACAGCAATCAAGAAATTATGTAGGTCAATCAGCTAATGTATTTGTAAACTTTAAAGCAACGCCACAATTACAAATTGGTTATTGCTACGATGCTGAAATTACAGCACTTCGTAAATACACTTCAGGCACACATGAAATTATGATTGGCTACGATTTTTATTACAATAAAAAACGTTTTGTAACACCACGTTTTGTAAAATATTTCTAAGAGAATTTTGGGTAACCCCTTAAATATACGACTATGAGTTTGAAGAAATCCCTGACATTACTGATTGCAGCTTTCCTCTTTGCAGGAATGGTGAACGCAGAAAAACCAATTGTGAAAGTAGGCGATTGGTATTTTAAACAATTCGACTACACAAAAGCGATTTTGTTTTACGAACGCGCTTTGAAAAAAGACCAGGCGAATGTTTACGTAAAACAAAAAATGGCCGATAGCTACCGCTTAACAAACGATTGGGTAAAAGCAGAGCCGTATTATGGAGATTTGGCAAAAGCCGAAAATGCAAATGCTATCAACAAACTTTATTATGCCGAAGCCTTGCGTGCTAATCAAAAATATGCCGATGCAAAAGTTTACTATAAGCAGTATATGGATGTGGTGCCTGCAGATAACAGCATAAAGGAACGTTTGAATGGTATTGATAAAGTAGAAGAGTTAAGTAAAGACAAAGGTTTTTACGATGTGAAGAACATGGATAAAATAAATTCCAAATTTTCAGATTTCGGAGTTTCGCTTTTCAAAGACACAGGAATATTTTTCTGTTCTAACCGTTATCCCGATGCTTATGTAGTTCATAAAGATCGTTGGACGCACGGAAATTTTTTACAGATATATCAGGCGTTTAAAGATGACACAGCAGCAGGAAATATTTCTACCTGTGCATTAATGCATGGTCGTCAGCCTAACAAAAAATTTCATGAAGGAACTTCTTCGTACGTTGATAAAATGCAAGAGCTTTATATTGACCGAAGCAACTACAATGGTAAGCGTGCATTTACAGCCGCTGATAAAACAGTGAAGTTGAAAATTTATCGAATTGGTTGGTTGAATGACCAAAACCGCTGGGGCGATGAAGTAGTAGAAGCTGTTACTTTCAACGATAAGGAATATTCTGTAAGTCATCCTACCGTTACAAAAGATGGAAAGTCTTTATACTTCGCCAGCGATAAGCCCGGTGGATATGGTGGAGTAGATATTTATATTTCTACCCGTGAAATTGGTGGCGCATGGGGCACACCGGTAAATCTTGGACCCAAGGTGAATACTTCCAGCGATGAGATGTTTCCATTTATTGCAGAAGACAACACTTTGTATTTCGCTTCGAGCGGCCACACAGGTTTAGGTGGTTTAGATGTTTTTTCAACTACTATGGTGAAGACAGGAAACAAACTGACCAACTGGACAGAGCCTGAAAACTTGGGCTATCCGATTAATACCAACGCAGATGATTTTGGTTATGTAATTCAGAAGGATAACAAGAAAGGTTATTTCTGTTCTAACCGCGAAGGTGGCCAAGGTGATGATGACATTTATAGTTTTGTAAAGAAGGGTGTAATACTGAACGGTATTGTTTACGATGCTGCCACCGGCTTACCTATTGAAGGAGCGCAAGTGGTAATGAAAGATGAAGATGTAGAAAAAGGAAAATTGAAATCGGGCAAAGAAGGAGATTTTTCTTTTGCGGCAACACCAGGAAAGAAATACAAATTTTACGCAACGAAAGATGGCTATTTACCAGCTGAACTTACGTTTGACGTAAAAGAAAAACCTGAGTTGGTGAAAATACCAATGGTAGCAGAAGGGGGAATTACATTGGAAATTACCGTGTTGGACAAGAGAACGCGTGACCCGCTCGAAGCCTCGAAAGTTAAAGTGACCAATCTTACAACTATGAAAGATGAACTTTGCTCTACCAACAAAGACGGCAAATGCACTTTCACTTTAGAACCAACTACTAACTATCGTTTAGAAGCTTCGAAGGAAACAGGAGAGCCCGATACAAAATATTTAACTGTTACCGCTACACAATCTACCAATGGAGTAAAAGCTCCTGCTACTTTGTACTCGGTGCTTGAGTTAGAGAAAGTGAAGAAAGGTGTCGCTATTAAAATTGAAAATATTTATTACGATTTGGACAAATGGTTTATTCGTCCTGATGCAGCAAAAGAGTTGGACAAACTTGTGAAGGTGATGAAGGATAATCCTACTATGGAAATTGAATTGAGCTCGCATACCGACTGTCGTGCAACGGCTAAATACAATATGCAGTTGTCGAGCAAGCGTGCAGAATCAGCAGTAAACTACATTGCTTCGCAAGGGGTGGAAGCACGCAGAATGATAGCTGCGGGTTATGGTGAAAGCCGCTTAGTAAACAAATGTCAATGCGAAGGAACAGTTATAGTGCCTTGTACTGATCAAGAACATCAGGAAAACAGAAGAACTGAGTTTAAGATTTTGAAATTCTAATTTCAGAAAACACAAAAAACAAAGCCCCGAAAATTTTCGGGGCTTTGTTTTTAATCTTAGTGCAGAATGAAGAACAGATGAAAATTATTTCTTTGTTACATTCATGAAGAGTAAAGGATGAATAATTTTGTTTAGAGTTCAATTATGGTGTATATTCCAATTCATGTTTCTTCCCTCTTTATTGCGCTGGTTTTTGCCATCGCTTTTATCATTGTTATTTCAGTGCACGTTTGTGGCTTGCGATTACAACTCGATTTTGAAGAGCGCAGAAGAAATATGCTCGTAAGCATTCTTATCATCTTTGTGTGGCTGGCGTTTACAAATATTATTGCCATGTCTGGTTTGCTTACAGACTTTACCCAGATGCCTCCCAAATTATTGCTCATTACCTTACCGCCACTTGTTTTTATTTTGATTTTATTTTTATCAAAACCTTTTCATGAACTGTTCGAATCTATAGGACACTTCTGGATTATTTATGCGCAGTCTTTTCGCATTTTAATGGAATTTATTTTGTGGTTGCTGTATCGCTACCATGTCATTCCTGTGCAAATGACTTTTGAAGGAAGAAACTTTGATATACTGATTGGTTTGAGTGCCCCTTTTGTTGCTTACTTCTGTTTCATTAAAAAATCGTGGAGTGAAAAAGTAGCGTTGCTTTGGAATATTGTTGGCTTGTTAGTGCTTGCCAATATTGTTGTGGTTGCTGTTTTATCTACACCTTACCCTTTCCGTTATTTTATGAATGAACCGGCTAACACTATTGTGTTTAATTTCCCTTTTGTATGGTTACCATCTTTCGTGGTGCCGTTCGCGCTATTGCTTCATTTGATTTCCATGCGCAGACTAGTAGCGAAGAAATAAGACCTCACCCCCAACCCCTCTCCGAGGGAGAGGGGAGAAACAGCCGTCTTTTTTGAAAAAACTATCAATTACTTCTCACTCATCTCCGCAAAATACTGGTAGAAGTACGGAAGTGTTTCAATGCCTTTGTAGTAATTGAACAAACCGTACTTTTCGTTTGGCGAGTGAATAGCATCGCTATCTAATCCAAAACCGAATAGCACCGATTTTATTCCTAATACTCTTTCGAACATGGTAACTATAGGTATGCTGCCACCGGTGCGCAATGGAATTGGTGTTTTGCCGAAAGTTTTTTCCATAGCTTTTGATGCGGCTTTGTACGCAATAGAATCAGTAGGTGTAACAGCCGCTTCGCCACCATGATGAGGCATTACTTTTACCTTTACATAAGCAGGAGCAATTTTATTGAAATGCTCTTCGAACAGTTTCATTATCTTTTCACTGCTTTGGTTAGGCACTAAGCGCATCGATATTTTTGCAAATGCTTTAGAAGGTAAAACAGTTTTTGCCCCTTGACCAATATAACCGCCCCATATTCCATTTACATCAAGTGTTGGGCGAATGGAAACTCGTTCAAGCGTGGAATAATTTTTTTCACCAAGCACTTCATTAATATCGAGATGCGCTTTGTATTCTTCTAAACTGAAGGGTGCGCTTGCCATCATGTCGCGTTCCTGTTTTGAAACCTCTTCCACACCATCGTAAAATCCGGGAATGTTTACGCGTCTGTCTTTATCATGCAGTGATGAAATCATATCGCAGAGAATGTTGATGGGGTTGGCTACCGCACCGCCATAAACTCCGCTGTGCAAATCGCGGTTAGGTCCTGTAACTTCTACTTCGAGATAAGTTAGCCCACGTAAACCAGTGGTGATACTCGGAACATCGTTGGCAATCATGGAAGTGTCGGAAATCAAAATTACATCGGCTTTAATTTTTTCCTTATTGGCAACGGCAAACGGTTCCAGATTCACCGAGCCTATTTCTTCTTCGCCCTCAATCATAAATTTTACGTTGCAAGGCAGCACGTTATTCTTCACCAGCATTTCAAACGCTTTAACGTGCATATACATTTGCCCCTTATCATCACATGCACCACGCGCGTAAATGTTTCCGTCTTTCACCACGGGTTCAAAAGGAGGGGAGTTCCACAACTCGAGCGGGTCGGCTGGCTGCACATCGTAATGACCATACACTAAAACAGTAGGAAGCGTGGCATCAATTATTTTTTCGGCATACACCACGGGATAACCTTTGGTTGGGCAAATTTCTGCTTTATCAACTCCGGCATTAAGCAATTGTTGTTTCACAAATTCTGCCGCTCGGTTTACATCAGCCGAATATTTTGTATCGGCACTTATAGATGGAATGCGAAGCAGTTCAAGAAGCTCGTTTAAAAATCGTTCTTTGTTTTGTTCCAGATAATTTTGAAGAGGCATAAGTTTTTATTTTTTACGCAGGTGAAAATAGTAATGGATGGAAGAATTGAAATTTGTTTCATTTCTGTTAAGTACAGAGTCATTAACAGCTACTTAAAATAAAAAAAATAGCGAAGCACGTGCTTCGCTATTTTTTGTTTTCGCGCTTCGTTTTGCGAAGCGCTTACCATAAATCTGTTCTTGATTTATCTTTTAGTAGATGGACGAGCTTCGTTCACTACCAGGTTTCTTTCAGAAAATTCAACACCGTTCAATTGAGCGATAGCTGTTGCGCCTTCTGAGTCGTTAGGCATTTCAATAAAGCCAAACCCACGGCTGCGACCTGTATCACGGTCTGTTACGATTTTAACGGATGATACTTCTCCGAATTGTTGAAAAAGATCTTTCAACTGACCTTCCGATGCACGGAAGCTGATGTTTGCTACGTAAATGTTCATTGTTTTGAAAATAAATGATGAAAAAAAAAGTTTACTAAAATGTTTTGTATAAATAAAAACGCGCGCTCGTTAAAAGAACGCGTTCTCTTTAAAATGTGATGTTTATGATTTTGGTGGACGGGCTTCGTTTACCACTAAATTTCTTTCGCCAAAAGAAGTGCCGTTCAATTGGGCAATTGCGGCTGTTCCTTCTGAATCGTTTGCCATTTCAACAAAACCGAATCCACGGCTTCTGCCGGTATCGCGGTCCTTTACAATCTTTGCCGAGGTTACCTCTCCAAATTGCTGAAATAAATCTTTTAACTCCTCTTCTGTTGCTCGGAAACTGATGTTTGCTACGTAAATGGTCATTGTCTTAAAAATAACTGATTAAAAAATATTGCTTTTAAAATCCTTTCTGCTACTGCTTGTTTTGAAAACTCAGAACAAAAAATTGCGAAACATTTTTAATTGCGGGTTCAAAGATAAATTAAAAACTGAATTAAGAAATTTTCTTTTTCAGTCACGAAATTCTAAAATGGGCAGGGTTGGAAACAAACGGTCAGGATTCTATTTGTTTTTTTAGAATGGAATTTGAAGAGTAATTTTTTTTCTTAAAACACGGATATTGAAACACAACCTTTTATTAGACAGATTAATTTCTGCGTATCACTCTTTTATTGTTTTTCTGATAATCATATATCCCTCTTGGTTGGTAATGCGAAAAATGTAAATGCCCCCAGGAAAACCACTCATATCAATATCCTGATTAGATTTTGCAAAGGCAAAACTCTTAATTTCTTTACTGGTGAAATCAGTAATGCTCACATGATATTTTGAAACGGAACCTTCAATTTCCAAATGTAAAATATCAGTAACTGGATTCGGGTAAGTATTTATGCTGAATGGAGTTTCGGTAACTGATTTGACCGCTGTAGTGTTGTAGCAAGGTAAATTATAGATAAGACCATCGCTATTTAGCACTTGACATAAAGTTGACGAACCCCCATAGCAGGTCTCCATAAATAATCCAAAACGGGTATTTCCAATACCTTCAATCCAAAAGTCATGGTCATAATAAGGAGGATTTGAAGAGGTAACGGTAAAACGTTTGCGAAATGTAGACCCTACTAAAATAGTATCAATGGCAGTTACAACTGAGGGGTAAGACGATGGGGCGGAACCGGAGCGAAACAAATACAACGGTATGGGATCCCCGACTTGAGCCGCAAAATCAAAAACTAAGAGGTTTGTAAATATAGCATATGTCATAAACACTTTTTTAGAAGAATCTTCTCTAACATAAGCGAATGGACCACCATTTGCGGAAAACAACTCTCGCCAAATCAACCCGTCAATTGAAGTGTCTCCGTACATTTGGAGGTGATAAGTACATGACATCGGGCCATGTGTGCTGTAATATATAGCTCCTCCATACCAGTCTGTCTCAAGAGAATCCATTGGAAAGTAGTGGTAAGTCTGTGCCCTTGAAGCAAGTTGTGCAATACAAAGTAAAAAAAGAGAGAGCAGATTTTTTTTCATAATGAAAATGTTTAGACGCTAACAGAAGCTAAATGTAATCAAACTTCGTCTTGTGTCTAACGTCTACTGTAAATGCTCCGCCTTCCATTTCATAGCGGTTTCCACGCGCACTCTACCGCTGGGGTGGTCAAAGAAAAATATCTCTTCCCATTTGCCCGGGTTCAGCTTGCGGTATTCCGAAAGCATAATATCCACATGCGCTTCGGCATCGGGCTCGCGCGCAGCGTTTAAACCAAACTGGTCGGCCTCCATTTCCTGTGTGCGAATCATGGTATTGGTTATCGGAGTAGCAATAAACGTAACCACTGAAATAATTACAGCCAGCAAAGGCAGCCCCGCAATATCGCTGATGTCTTCAATGCCGAGTGTGCCGCCCCACTTGCTCAATACTTTATTGAGCGCCCAGTTTACAATAGCAAACACGAGGAAGATAAACACACCAAATTCTATAATGCCTTTGTAAACGTGGTTGAGAACATAGTGCCCCATCTCGTGCCCCATCACCGCGCGCACCTCGGCAGGTGTGCAGCGGTTCAGCAAATTATCGTTGAGCGAAATGCGCGTAGTGCTCGCAAAGCCGCTCACGTTGGCACTCACGCGCTTGCTCTGTTTACTCGCGTCAAACATATACACGTTAGTGGCAGGTATGCAGTTAGCGCGCGCCATCGAAAGAATTTCTTCTTTCAGTTTGCCTTCGGTCAGTGGTTTGTAATCATTAAATATGGGATCTAAAAACACAGGCGCTATAAACGACACGAACATGATAAACAGAATACTTCCGCTTGCGCCCCAAATCCACCAACTCTTGCCCGCCTTGCGCAGTGCTATATAAAGAGCCATTATTAAAGGAGCACCGAAAAGCAAACCAATGGCAATGCCTTTCAGGTTCTCCACGAACCACGCACTGAAGGTTAAGTTCGATAAACCATAAGCATGTTCGCGGAAATAATCCTGATATACACTAAACGGAAAAGTAATAGCCCACACCAACAGAATATACAGCGCGGCATAAATCATGTTCTGTAAGTTTTTGCTTTTCACTTTCGTGGCTATGCTCTTCACGCGTCTCGACAAACCTAAATGCAAAAAGATAAACGCCACTGCAAAGCCGTAAAGCAAATTCCAAATCTGCAACCAGTATCCGCCCTCGAAATAACTATCGCTCTTCGCCTTCGCCTCTGGCGAAAGCATGTTTAAATAATGCTGCGTTGCCGAATCAATATTGAAAGCGGGAGTGGTTACAGCCGTTGTGACACTATCAATAACTACGGCAGCACTGTCTTGCGCAAACAGAGTTACCATCAACAGCATGGTGAAAAAGAAGAGGGTGGTTTTTTTCATGGAGAAACTTTTGTGTGGTGGTTAAATAATGGCGGTAGCGAATATAATTAAACAGAAAATTCACCACTTGTTTTGAAATACAGATGTTCTACTTATTTTTACGCTCGTTATGAAATCAAATATGTTCCATAGTCTTTGTTGTATCTGTTGCTGCTGCTGCGGTGTAACAGGTCATGGCTATAGGTGGACGTAGTCAATAGAATATTCCGTAAGCGTATATATAAGCTCCACCTCGTGTGGAGCTTTTTTTTTGTCAAAACCAGAAGTATGAACACAGCAACTATAACCGAACTAACCGAACTAACCGAAGTGAAAAACGAACTGAAGCAAAAACTTTTTACTGTCAGCAAGAAGATTGGCAACACTCCGTTGATTCCAATCCGCCATCTGCATGATAATAAAAAGGTGCGCATTTATGCCAAAGCCGAATGGCAACAACTCTCGTGCAGCGTGAAAGCACGCGCGGCATTCAACATTATTCGTCATGCGATTGAAAACGGTGAATTGGACGAAAACAGAATTTTGCTCGATGCCACCAGCGGCAACACCGGCATAGCTTATGCGGCTATTGCTAAAGAACTCGGTTTGCGTGTGGTGCTTTGTCTGCCAGCCAATGCTTCGGCTGAGCGCAAGAGCATTCTGCAAAGTCTCGGTGCTCAAATTATTTACACTTCTAAATTTGGCGGAACCGATGAAGCGCAGGAAGTAGCCGCTGAACTCGCGCTTCAAAACCCCGACAAATATTTTTATGCCAGTCAGTATACCAACGAACAAAACTGGAAAGCGCATTACTACGGCACGGCTGTAGAAATAGCACGCGATGCTCCGCCCTTCACGCACTTCGTTGCAGGGCTTGGCACCACTGGAACTTTTGTAGGCACCGGCAGAAGACTGAAAGAATTTAATCCCGCTGTTCAACTGATTGCGCTTCAACCCGACCTTGCTCTGCATGGTTTAGAAGGTTGGAAACATTTAGATACTGCTAACGTGCCGCAAATTTACGATGCCTCTGTGGCGGATAGAATTCTCGAAGTGAGTTCTAATCGTGCACACGACATTATTAAAGAAGCCGCGCGCAAAGAAGACTTGTTGCTGAGTCCTTCATCAGCGGCAAACCTGGCTGGTGCGTTACAAATAGCAAGTGAAATAGAAGAAGGCGTAATCATTACCGTGCTACCCGACAATGCCGACAAATACAGTGAAATCATTAAACAAATCTTCTAACCATGATAAAGATTAATTCAGTTATCCATCAATTCTTAGCAGACGATGCGCTTCGCACTTTTCCTGATGAATGCTGCGGCTTTCTCCTCGGCACCGAAGAAGGAGAGCAGCGCGTTGTAGAAGAAATCATCGTAGTGAACAATGCAAAAGATAGCGACAAGCGCAGACGTTTTGAAATCACTCCGCTCGATTATTTAAAAGCTGAGCGTACTGCCGATGAAAAAAATCTCTTGTTGCTTGGTGTGTATCATTCGCATCTAAATCATCCTTCTGTTCCAAGCGAACACGACCGTGTAGTAGCGCAGCCTTATTTCAGTTATGTCATTATAGCCGTTCGCGAAAACGAATTTGTATCGCTGCAATCGTGGCGGTTGAATGACGATTCACAATTTGAAGAAGAAAAAGTAGAAGGCTATTTACCGCAGTCGGCAGAATCAACTCCGCGACCTTATCCATCATCACGATAACACAATTACCAATCATAAAAAACAAAACAACATGGCAACTATTATTATTCCAACTCCGCTACGTAAGTTTACTAATCAGCAAAACAAAGTAACCGTTGGCGGCACTACTATTAAAGAAAGCATTGATGAGCTAACACTCAATTTCCCCGACCTCAAAAAAAATCTGATTGATGAAAACGGAAAGCTTCGCAGCTTCGTCAATATTTTTGTTGGTGATGACGACATCCGCGATTTGAATGAAGAAAACACTGCGGTGAAAGCCGAAACGGTTATCAGCATTATTCCCGCCATTGCAGGCGGAAGCGCTGACTACGAAAATATTACTTTCAGCAAAGAAGAACTGGCGCGCTACAACCGCCACATTATTATTCCGGGCTTTGGTTTAGAAGCGCAGAAAAAATTAAAAGCAGCAAAAGTTTTAGTTGTTGGCTCGGGCGGTTTGGGAAGTCCTGTCCTCTTATATTTAGCTGCCGCTGGTGTAGGCAATATCGGCATCGTTGATTTCGATGTGGTGGACGATAGCAATCTTCAGCGTCAGGTTTTATTTGGAGTTAGTGAAGTGGGCAAATCAAAAGTGGAAGCTGCAAAGGCGCGCATACAAAGTTTAAATCCGCACATCAACGTTACTACTTACAATACACAGCTTACTTCTAAGAATGCCTTAGAAATAATAAGTCAGTATGATGTAATAGCCGATGGCACCGATAATTTTCCTACCCGTTATTTAGTAAACGATGCCTGCGTTATTGCGGGCAAGCCAAATGTATATGCCAGCATCTTCCAGTTCGAAGGGCAGGTTTCTGTTTTTAATTACACCAATGCCAAAGGTGAAACAGGACCTAACTACCGCGACCTTTATCCTAGTCCTCCGCCACCGGGCTTAGTGCCTAACTGTGCCGAAGGCGGAGTGCTGGGCGTTTTGCCGGGAATCATCGGCAGTCTTCAGGCAAATGAAGTTATCAAAGTAATTACCGGTGTTGGTGAAACTTTAAGCGGAAGATTTTTTGTGTTCGATGCGCTAACTTTCGAAACGCGCACATTAAAAATTAGCAAGCGTGCAAACGCTCCTGTAGTAAAAGAACTGATTGACTACGAACAGTTCTGCGGTGTAAAAGCAGTGGAGAAAAAAATAAAAGAAATAAGCGTAGATGAATTTGTGCAATGGCAAAAAAGCGGAGAAGATATTCAGGTGATTGATGTGCGCGAACCTACCGAGTATGAGCAGGTGAATATTGGTGCTTTACTTATTCCGCTGGCAACTGTAGCGGAACGCGCTAACGAAATAAGCAGGGATAAAAAAGTGGTGGTGCATTGTAAGCTTGGCGGACGCAGTGCTAAAGCCATACGCGAACTGGAAGAGAAATTCGGCTTCGACAATTTGTATAATCTCAAAGGCGGCATTACCGCTGTTGAGCAGGAAAGCGATTTGTTGAAAGCCGTAAACGTTTAGTGGGTTTTGGTTAGGCGGTCGGCAGGGGTGTAGGCCGTCATTTGGTGCTGTGGTCGAGTGGTTAGATACGGCTCTGCAAAAGCCGTCACACCGGTTCAAATCCGGTCGGCACCTCAATTTTTTAATGGAGATAAAATCAACAACTATGTCAGAAACAACTGTAGCAAAATCATATTTAGAAGAAAACACCATTCGCTTTGTAGCATTGCAGGTAGTAATTATTTCAGCCGTGCTGCTTGCCATACAATCAAAGTATCTGGCTTTGTTGCTCGCAATTGATTTTGCCGTAAGAGCGTTTACTTATTTGCCATCACCTTTGGCAGCAGTCGCAAAATTTTTAGTAAAGCAATTTAACATAGAGCGCAAACCTGTATTCGCAGCACCAAAAAAATTTGCGGCAGCATTGGGCTTTGTTTTTTCACTAAGTATTTTTCTCCTGTTTCAATTTGAATTAACCACTGCTGCATTTGCTGTAGGAGGGGTGCTGGTGTTTTGTGCCGTACTGGAATCTTTCTTTAAAATATGCGTGGGCTGCTATGTGTACGACTGGGTGGTGGTTCCGTTTACAAAGAAAGGATAACGAATAATTTAATGGATGGGTTTTGGTTATAGCCGGTGTAACAGCCGGCTATTTTTGTTTCGGTTAATCGCGGTAAACCATCGCCTGCACAAACCCCTCCTTCAATTTTACTTCAAAAAACTACGCGGAAAAAAATTTTTTGTTTCGGTTTATTTCTTTCCTTTGGCGAGCATTAATTATTGCAGACAACGAAAATTTCTTTTTTCTCGTCTGTAAACACACTGGACAAGAGATTTTTTTAAGGACCCTAAACCACTTTGAAATTATCAAGATGAGTACCTCGTTAACCCCCACTCGCGCCTTTTTCAACCTTAACTATTTATTTAATCACTTCTTTAAAATCAGACTTATGAAACAGTCAGTTAGAACCTCTCTATGTAGTTACCTCATGCTTTGCGTTTTCCTTTTAGCAGGAATAGCTGCCAATGCACAAACAACACATTCAAAAGAAACAACAAACGGTTCTGCCATCAGCGCACCTGCTGCCGAAGGCACTTACCAGTTCATCTTTAACTCGCGTAATGATGATAAAGACATTACGCTTAACGCACACGAACTGCAAGCCATTGAAAAATTGAGACAAGATAATGAAGTGGTGTATGCCATGACTCCTTATAGTGATGACATTCGCATCAAAATTCTTCCGCGCAATGCTGTTAGTGGAAAAGGATTTACCGCAGCTTCCAAAAAATATTACAAAACCGAACATCCGTACGAAGAGTGGGCTAACATCAGATATGTAGAGTTGAACTAAACGAACCCTTTTCAAAAAAAATATAAGTAATCAAAAGAATCAAACCCCTGACAACATGAAAAAGTTTACCAATTACTTCAAAACGCTTTGCATCTTCTGCTTCTCAGCAGCAACGCTAATTGTAAATGCACAGGCTCCGTCAAACGATTTAATATGTGGTGCTACACCTATTTCGGTAGGTATTGGTTGCACACAAAGCACTAACGTAAACGCCACTATTACGGGTAGCCCTGCTGCTGCCACTTGTTGGGCACCAAACAATGCCAGCAACGATGTTTGGTTTTCGTTTGTAGCTACTACAGTAAATATGACAGTGAGCACCGATGCATCGGGTCTTACACTCACTAACACACAAGTAGCTATCTATAGTTCTTCTACTAACAACTGTACAGGCACACTTACCTTAGTGGGTTGCGGTGAAAATGGTGGAACCAACGTAGCCAACAATTCTATTACAGATTTATCCCTTGTTCCCGGTAATACTTATTTTATACGTGTTGACGGAAACGGAACTGCCACAGGAACTTTTTGTGTGAGTGCCTACGATACGTATACTCCCGGTTCTACTCCATGCGAAGCGCAGATAGTAAGTCCTAACAGTGCTACCTGTGCTACCACAGCGGGTAATTTAGTTACGAATTCAACTGTTCCTGCTGTTTCTTATCCGGTGATTGGTGTTGATTATGGCGGTTGCGATAATGAAACAAGCCAATTTGGAGTATGGAACGTTTTTACTGCTAATAGCACCAGCGTTACTTTAACTAACCGAAGCGGTGGAGGAAGAGACTATACGCTTTTCTCAGGACCTTGCTCTAGCCTTACATGGATTAGCTGTACTTCTATTCCTAATAATAACGGAACAACGTTGTTCAGTGGTTTAACGGTAGGTACTGATTATTATTTACTCACTACTTTGTCAAATGGTGCTACTACTGCACCTGTAGTTACCGACCTCTGTGTGACCAATACAATTCCTTGCACACCCCCAACTAATAATACTTGTGCTACAGCAATGTCTATTACTGCTAACACCTTATATAATGTAACCAACTATTGCGCTACGGCTGACCAGCCACCCGCCTTATGTTCAGGTACACTTCAAAACAATATCTGGTTTAACTGGACAACTCCGGTTGGCTGGACAGGTCAGGCTTATTTCCAGTTGTTTGAAGAAAACTGCCGTTCAGGAGCTACTTCACAAGGTATGCAGTGTTCGGTTTATCAAAACACCGTGGTGTGTGGTGGAACTGCCAATTGCGTAGCTACATCCAATACCATTACAGACAATAACGTAAACGTTGTTTGGACTCCTGTGCCCGGAACTACTTACCTGATTAACTACGATGGTTATTCAGGCGAGGTATGTAACATGAATTTCGAAATTACGAACACAGCTGCTGTTGTTGTTATTTCGGTGAACTCACCCGTTATATGTTTAGGAGAATCTGTAGTACTTACTGCCACCAGTAATGCAACAGGATATCTTTGGTCAACAGGTCAATCAGGAAGTTCAATTACCGTTAGTCCTACTGTAACTACTTCTTATACCGTTTCAGCAACAGCTGGTGGCACAGGTTCAGCAGTGGCTACGGTAACGGTTAATCCAATTCCTGCAGCACCAACATTGGGAAGTAACAGTCCTGTTTGCGAAGGTTCAACTTTGGACCTTACCGCCAGTACCATTGCTAACGCTACTTATTCTTGGACAGGTCCAAATAATTTTTCGTCTACTCAGCAAAATCCTTCTATTGCAAGTGCAACAGTTGCAGCCAGCGGTACTTACACAGTTACCGATACATTACTTGGTTGCGGAAGTTTGCCTGCTCACATCACTGTAGTGGTTAATGAAATTCCACCAGCACCACAGGCATCGAGTAACAGTTCAATATGTTCGGGTGATACGTTAAGACTTTTTGCTTCTACTGTAGCTAACGTAACTTATAGCTGGACAGGTCCAAACGGATTTACTTCTTCGGCACAAAACCCAGTTATTGTTGGTGCTACTGCGGCAGATGCCGGAACATATTCGGTAACTACTACCAGAAACGGTTGTACCAGTCCTGCTGCAACAACTACTGTGGTGATTAATGCAATTCCATCAACAACTGCGGGAAGCAATAGTCCACTCTGTGCAGGCGGAACATTGAACTTAACCGCTACGAACGTTTCGGGCGGTAGTTTTACATGGACAGGGCCAAACGGATTTACTTCTAACCAACAAAATCCTTCTGTTGCTAATACTACAGTTGCTGATGCGGGAACGTATACGGTGAACGTAACGGCTGCAGGTTGCGGAAGTGCTCAGCCTTCATCAACTGTTGTTGTTATCAATCCGGTTAATCCTCCGGTTGCAAGTAGTAACTCTCCTATATGTGCGGGAAATACGTTGAATTTAGCCGCAACTACAATTGCGGGAGCTACTTATGCATGGACAGGACCAAACGGTTTTGTATCTAACCAGCAAAACCCTTCTATATCTAACGCTACTGTTGCAGCTTCAGGAACTTATTCTGTAGTGGCTACCGTTAGCGGTTGTTCAAGCAGTTCACCGGCTACTACCGATGTAGTGGTGAATCCTATTCCGGGGGTTACAGCAGGAAGCAATAGCCCTGTGTGTGCAGGTTCTGATATCAACTTAACGGCTACAACTTTTGCAGGTGCTACCTATTCATGGACAGGCCCGGGTGGATTTACATCTACTCTTCAAAATCCTACGATTACAAATGCCACAGTTGGTATGTCGGGAACCTACACGGTTACTTCAAGTGCCAATGGTTGTTCAGGTGGTGCGCCATCTTCAACCACTGTTGTGGTAAATCCGGTAACTCCACCGGTTGCAGGAAGTAACAGTCCTTTATGTGAAGGAGCTACCTTAAATTTAACAGCAAGTTTTATTGTGGGAGCTACATATGCATGGACAGGTCCAAACGGATTTACTTCTACTCTTCAGAACCCAAGTATTACTCCGGTTACTGTTGCAACAGCGGGAGTTTATTCAGTTATAGCAAACGTGAGTGGTTGTAACAGTTCGGTACCTGCTACTACAACAGTAGTAGTTAATCCGGTTCCAACTATTACAGCAAGCAGTAACAGCCCGATATGCGCAGGAGGAACTTTAAACTTAACGGCTACTACTTTTGCAGGAGCTATTTATAGCTGGACAGGTCCTAACGGATTTGCCTCTACGCTGCAAAATCCTTTCATCAATAATGCCACCACAGCGGCTTCGGGTATTTATTTCGTAGCAGCAAGTGCTGGCGGTTGTACATCTAACACTGCGGCTTCTACCACTGTTGTGGTTAATCCGATTCCATCGGCTCCTACAGCAAGTAGCAATAGCCCGATATGTGAAGGAGCTACTTTAAATTTAGCTGCCACTACTGTTGCTAATGCAAGTTATACATGGCAAGGACCAAACGGATTTTTCTCAAACGTACAGAATCCTTCTATTGGTGGTGCTACACTGGCTGCTGCGGGAACCTATATATTTAGAGTAACTGTGAACGGCTGTGTTAGCCCTGCTGCAACAACAGTTGTTGTTATAAACGGAACGCCCGTTGCTCCAACAGCATCGAGCAATAGTCCTGTTTGCGAAGGCTCAACTATTCTTTTAACTGCCAGCACAATTCCGGGTGGAACTTATAGCTGGACTGGACCAAACGGATTTACTTCTTCATCGCAAAATCCTAGCGTACCAAACGCTACTTTTGCTAACGGAGGAACTTATTTTGTTTTTGTAACCGTAAACGGTTGCACGGGTATTACAGCAACAACAGTAGTAACGGTGAACAAAGTTCCGGCTGCTCCTACCGCAACTAGCAACAGTCCTGTATGTGTGGGTGGAACCTTACTTTTATTTGCCAGCACAATTCCTAATGCAACTTATGTTTGGACAGATCCAATCGGTTTTACTAATCCAACTCAAAATCCCGTTGTTCCTAACATCTCTGCTTTAGTAGCTGGTGTTTATTCAGTAGTTGCAACCGTGAACGGATGTTCAAGTCTTCCGGCTACAACTTTAGTGGTTATCAGTCCAGTTCCTACGGCAACTTTTACTTCAACAGCACCGGTTTGTGTGGGCACGGGAGTTGACTTTACTAATAGCGGTTCCACAGGTGTTGGGTATACATTCTTCTGGGATTTTGGTCCGGGTTCAAACCCACCAACTTCTACTTTAGAAAACCCTACCGGAATTACATACTCAAGTTCGGGACCTAAAACAGTTACTTTAACTGTAACAGGTCCTGGATGTTCAACAACCGATTCGGCTGTTATCAATATTACAACTGTTCCATTAGCTGACTTTACTACTAATGGACCTGTATGTTCTTTTGCAGACCCTGTAATATTTACAGATGCCAGTACGGGAACCATCACTTCTTATTTTTGGGATTTTGGTCCGGGTGCTACACCGGCCACTTCGACTTCTGCCGGTCCTATTACAGTTGTTTACAGTTCTAACGGAACAAAAACAGTTATGCTTACTGTTACCAGTGGTGCATGTACAAACACTACAACCAAAACGGTTGATGTGGGTGTTGTAGGTGCTGACTTTACTTCTTCATCACCACCGGGTGGTGATGGTGGCTGTTTAGGTAATGGAGAAAACTTCTACAACATTGGAAGTTCGGGAAGCGGTGCATTGCACTTCTGGAATTTTGGTGCAGGTGCTACTCCGGCTACTTCTACTTTAGAAAACCCTACCGATATTGTTTACGCTACTTCGGGAGCAAAAATTGTAACACATACAGTTACTGTTCCACTATGCGGACTGACAGAAACTATCACACATATTATTACCATTAACCCATCACCGGCAGCTTCGTTTACTTCTTCGGCTTCGGCTTGTGCTAACGGTCCTGTTGATTTTACAAATACAGGAAGCACAGGAGTTGGCTTCTCTTACTTCTGGGATTTTGGCGCAGGAACTCCGGTTACTTCAGTAGCTGAAAATCCTACAGGAATTATTTACGCAACATCAGGAACTAAGGTGGTTACGCTTTCAGTTACTAATGAATTTTATTGTGTAACGCTGGCTACGCAAACTATCATTATTGGCTCAACACCGGTAGCATCGTTTGCTTCTACTGCACCACAATGTACCGGTTCATCAGTTGATTTCACTAACACAGGAACATCATCTGGTGTTAGCTGGTCATGGAACTTTGGAGGCGGTGCAACTCCTGCCACAGATACCGTTCAAAATCCAACAGGCGTAGTTTACTCAACACCGGGAGTTAAGGTGGTTACGCTTACAGTTGGCAATGCCGCTTCAGGATGTTCAGCAACAGCAACCAACACAATTCTTATTCACCAAACACCGGTGGCTTCGTTCACTTCAACGGCACCACAATGTGCTTTTGCTAATGTTGACTTTACGAATACAGGAAGCACAGGTGGTAACTGGTCGTATGATTGGAACTTAGGTCAGGATGGAATTCCGTTTGTGGCTTCATCTGAAAATATTACCGGTGTTATTTATCGTAGCTCAGGAATTAAAACTGTAACTTTTACTATTTCAGATCAAAATTGTTCGAACACAATTTCTCAGGACATTTTGATTAACGAAACGCCAACAGCAAGATTCACTTCAACTGCTCCTGTTTGTACAGGCCAAGCAGTAGATTTTGCAAACACCGGAACATCGGGTGGTGTTACCTTCTCCTGGAATTTTGGTGCGGGTTCAAACCCAAGTTTAGGCAGCGTTGAAAATCCAACCGGAATTGTTTACTCAACACCGGGCGTTAAATTGGTTCAGCTTTCTGTTACCAATGTAACTACAGGATGTGTAGCTAATGTGACCAACACCATTGTTATTCACGAAACACCTACAGTAACTTTTACTTCCACTGCACCACAATGCGCTGGAACAGGAATTGATTTTACGAATACAGGCAGCACCGGAGGCGGTTGGGCTTATGTTTGGAGTTTTGGACAAGGGGCAGACCCTTCGGGTTCTTCTGCCGAGAATCCTTTGGGCATTGAATACAATTCGGGCGGAACCAAAACGGTTACACTCACTATTTCAAACCAAAATTGTACACAGACTTCTTCGCAAACTATTGTGGTGAACGAAACACCAACAGCTAGTTTCACTTCTACAGTTCCTGTGTGCACAGGATTGCCGCTTAACTTTACAAACACTGGAACAACTGCAGGAGTAACTTGGTCTTGGGATTTTGGAGCAGGAGCAACACCGGCTACATCAACCGACCAAAACCCTACGGGTATTGTTTACGCAAATGGTGGAATTAAAATAGTAACACTTACTACTACGAATACAGCTACAGGTTGTAGTGCTACTGCCACAGTTGCCATCAATATTAATCAGGGACCTACAGCTACCTTTACTTCTACTGCTCCACAGTGTGCTAATAGCCCTGTTGACTTTACCAATACAGGAAGCACCGGTGGTAATTGGTCTTACTCTTGGAACTTAGGTCAAGGTGCAAACCCTGGAACTTCTACTGCCGAAAACCCAACAGGTATTTTATACAGCAGTGCAGGAACTAAAACGGTAACCTTTACTATAAGCGACCAAAACTGTACACAGACTTCTACTCAAACTATTGTGATTAACGAAACACCGGTAGTAAGCTTTACTTCGGCAGCACCACAGTGCACCGGCTTACCGGTTAACTTTAATAATACCGGAACTAGCACAGGAGTAACCTGGAGTTGGAACTTTGGTTCCGGTGCAAATCCTGCAACGGATACAGTTCAAAATCCTGTAGTGATTTATTCAACAGCGGGAATTAAAACAGTTACCTTAACTACTACTAATACCGCAACAGGTTGTGCAGTAACAGCTACTAATACGGTAAACATTAATCAAACACCTACGGCTACTTTCTCTTCAACAGCTCCACAGTGCGCAAACACAGGAATTGATTTTACCAATACCGGAAGCACCGGTGGTAACTGGTCTTATACATGGACATTCGGTCAGGAATCAAATCCTGCTATGTCCAGTGCAGAAAATCCAACAGGTATTACTTACAGTACTTCGGGAACTAAAACGGTAACCTTTACTATTTCTGACCAAAACTGTACACAGACTTCAACACAAACAATTGTGGTGAATGAAACACCGGCTGCAAGTTTTACTTCTACTGCACCACAGTGCACCGGATTGAATGTTGACTTTACCAATACTGGAACAACCAGTGCAGGTGTAACCTGGGCATGGGATTTTGGATCAGGTGCAACACCTGCTACTTCTACCGATTCAAATCCAACCGGAGTAGTTTATTCAACCGCAGGAATTAAAACGGTAACCTTAACTATTACGAATACAACAAGTGGATGCGCAGTAACTGCTACTAGTACGATTAAAATTAATCTTACACCTACTTCAACATTTACTTCTACGGCTCCGCAATGTGCTAACACTGCCATTGATTTTACAAACACAGGAAGCACAGGAAGCAACTGGTCTTACACCTGGACTTTTGGTGTAGCTTCTAATCCTTCTACTTCATCGGCCGAAAATCCTTCGGGCATTACTTATGGAATTGGCGGAACTAAAACAGTAACCTTTACTATTGCTGACCAGAATTGCACCAATACTTCTTCACAGGTCATTACAATTAATGAAACACCTACAGCAAGTTTCACTTCTACTGCACCACAGTGCACAGGACTTGGAGTTGATTTCACTAATACAGGAACCGCCACCGGTGTTACCTGGACTTGGAACTTTGGCTCTGGTGCTTCACCGGTTACTTCAACCGATGAAAATCCAACAGGTATAGTGTATTCTACTTCGGGAATTAAAACAGTAACCTTAATTACCACCAACTCAACCACCGGATGTTCTTCCACAGTAACTAATACGTTGAATATTCATCAGTCGCCAACGGCTACCTTTACTTCTACTGCTCCACAATGTGCTAATTCAGGAGTGGATTTTGTGAATACAGGAAGCACGGGAAGTAACTGGAGTTACAATTGGAATTTTGGATTAGGTGCAAACCCTGCTACATCGGTGGCGGAGAATCCTACGGGAATTACTTACAGTTCTTCGGGAACTAAGACAGTGAGCTTTACTATCAGCGACCAAAACTGTACGCAGACTTCTACACAAACCATTACTATTGATGAAACACCGGTAGCTAACTTTACTTCTACTGCACCACAGTGCACAGGCTTGCCGGTTAACTTCACCAATACAGGAACGGTAACAGGAGTTACTTGGGCTTGGACTTTTGGTTCTGGTGCAACACCTGCTAGTAGCACAGATGAAAATCCAACAGGCGTAGTTTATTCGACTGCAGGAACTAAGTTTATTACAATGACTACTACCAACACGGTAACCGGCTGTATCAGCAATGTAACAGGTACCATCAACATCAATCAAACGCCAACCGCTACGTTTAGTTCTAACGCACCACAGTGTGTAAGTTCAGCTATTAACTTTACAAACACCGGAAGCACCGGAAGCAGTTGGAATTATTCTTGGACCTTTGGACAAGATGCGGTGCCTGCTGTTTCTACTTCAGAAAATCCAGGTGGTGTGTTGTATACAAGCGCAGGAACTAAAACGGTAACGTTTACTATTTCTGATGCCAATTGTGTAAATACTTCTACGCAAACTATTGATGTAAATGCATTGCCGGTGGCAGATGCAGGAGCCGATGTAACTATCTGCGCTAACAGAACTGCGCAACTGGGAAGCCCATCAATTGCAGGTAACACTTACAACTGGTTCCCTTCAACTACACTTTCTAATCCCTTTATTTCTGACCCAAGTGCAAGCCCTGTGGCGAGTGTTACTACTTACTTAGTGCAAGTAGTAAATACAGCTTCAGGTTGTTCGAATACCGATCAAGTTACCGTAACTATGTTGCCTCCGCTTCATGCTAATGCAGGACCCGATGTGGAAATTTGCGACCATGAAAGTGTTCAAATAGGAGCAGCTTTGATTGAAGGACAATTCTACTCTTGGACTCCAACTACAGGATTGAGTGACCCTACTTCACCTAAACCAATTGCTAACCCAAGTGTAACTACTACTTATACTTTACAAGTTACCGATACAGTAGGTTGCGATTTCATTGCCGATGATGTAACCGTAGTTGTTCATCCGCTGCCAATGGCAAACGCAGGTGCAGATGATACGATTGGAAAAGGTGCTTCTATTCAGTTGATTGGAACAGGAGGTATTCAATACTTCTGGACTCCTGTAACAGGATTGAACAACGCTAATATTTTCAATCCTATTGCCAGCCCCGACAGCAGCACAGATTATGTGTTAACCGTAACCGACTTGTTTGGTTGTGTAAATACTGATACGGTAAATATTCATGTCTTCGGATTTACTGAACCTTACTGGTTGCCTTCGGCTTTTTCACCAAACGGTGACGGACACAATGATGTGTTGTATGTGCGCGGAAGTAAATTCCTGACCTTCGATTTTTCAATTTACAACCGATACGGTGAATTGATTTTTGTTTCTAAAGATATTAATGTGGGCTGGGATGGTAACAGCCAATACACGGGCGATGAAATGCCTTCGGATGCTTACGTTTATAAAGTAGACGGAGTAGTGGCAGAAGATGGTACCGTGGTTAAGGCGAAAGGCTTAGTTAACTTAGTAAGATAAGAAACAGAAAAACAAAATCAATTATCCAAAACATTTAAAGCTCAAGAATATGAAACCAATAAATAAAATTACACAGTGCTTCATTATCGCACTTCTGTTCGTTGCTACTTTTGCTGCTGCACAGGATACCCGCTTTTCGCAGCCGCTGAATAATCAACTGGCATTGAACCCGGCTATGATGGCGCTTACCAGCGATTTCAGAATTTCGTTGACTTACCGTAACCAATGGGCAAGTATTGACAAAGGCTATGTTAGCTACACGGGTTCTTTGCTCTATCCTTTGTTTTTGAAAACGGGTGGTGCAGCAAAATATACCACGCGCAAAGCAGAAGGAAAATCAAGAATGGATTTCGGTTTGAATATTACCGATGATAAGTCGGGCGGATTCAACCGCTTGAATGCAACACTTTCTGTGGGTTATAGTTTGCAGTTAAGTCCGGAGCATTCACTTTCTGCTGCATTGAACCTTGGCTATGTTCATTATTCATTCAATGTGCTTCACCAAACTTGGGACGAGCAATTCAGCAACGGTAGTTATGATGCCAATGCACTCTCTAACGAAAATCTAAATTTGAATAAAGGTTCGGTAGATGTGGGTTTAGGTTTAATGTATCACTACGTTCAGGATAAAGGCAAGTGGCAGGCGTTTGCAGGGTTGGGTGCATTCCATGTGAACCAACCTAACCTTACGGTACAAAATACCGATGGCTCTTTAGGTAAACTGGCTACCCGTTTCAATATACAAGCAGGTGTAAAAATGATTGGAGCTAAAATTGATTTCACTCCGGTAATGTTGTATAATATTCAGGGTCGTTACAAACAGTTTACAGGCGGTATGTTGCTGGCATATAAGTTTGGCGAAAAAGGTAAACTGGTGGTAGGTAGCTGGTATAAAGAAAAGCAAAGCGTGGTGTTGCAGGCAGGTTACGAGCACAAATTGTTCTTCTTTACTTATAGCTACGATTTCGGTATTTCGAAATTAGATAGAACTACTAAAGGTTTAATGACCCACGAAGTTACGCTTGCATTCAAATTAGTAGATGTGGCGAAGAAGAAAGGAATTAAGAATAATAGTTTCTTCTAACTCAACAAACCTTATAGGTTTTAAAAACCTATAAGGTTTCCCATACCAAAGCCCTTCGCATTTTTTTGCGAGGGGCTTTTTATTATTCCCGCCTCAACGGATGTTTATTCAGACGGGCCATCCCGACTTAGCGCAGAAATTATAAAAGTACAGGCTAAGGTAAATGGTTGTTATAAGCAAGGGACTTAGATTCCTTTTTTGAAGGCTCACAATGTGAAAAATGGCTCTGGTGAAGCCACAGAAGCATTAGACTTCAATTCGCGAGCAACAAAATCAGCGACTGCAATTTGTCTTTCAGATTTTTTCGTTCTACAATAAAATCAAGAAAGCCGTTTTCTAATTGAAACTCCGAAGTTTGAAAACCTATCAGTGCTCCGGGCTCCGCAATATTTAAATCGCCTAGCATGGCAAACGAAGCCGTTACTCCACCTGTAGTAGGATTGGTCAGCAAACTGATGTATGGAATTTTTGCATCGGCAAGTTGGTTCAACTTAGCAGACGTCTTTGCCATTTGCATTAATGAGAACGCGCTCTCTTGCATACGCGCACCACCCGATTTTGAAATTACAAGCAAAGGCGTTTTGTGTTCCAAACAATAATCAATAGCGCGGGCAATTTTCTCTCCCATTACTGAACCCATTGAACCGCCTATGAAACGAAAATCCATTGCTGCTACTACTAATTTTTCCTCACCACATTTTCCTTCCACCACACGAATGGCTTCGCGCAATCCTGTAGTTTCCATCGTATCTTCAATGCGCTGCTGATAAGGTTTTAAGTCAACAAACTGCAAAAAGTCTTTCGGTACTAAATCGTCAAAAAGTTCATTGTATTTGCCGCAACCTAAGATGATATTTAGATAATCTTCGGCATCAATTTTTTCGTGGTAATTACACTCGGGGCAAACGTGCAGATTGTCTTTCAGTTTAGTAACAAGCACAGTGGCTTTGCAGTTCGGGCATTTATACCAAACTCCTTCGGGTGTTTCTTTTTTCTCTTCTGTTGAAGTCTGAACACCTTTTCGAAATCTCTTCCACCAAGGCACCTTTTCATCACTCATACTTCGTGTTTAAAAAGAATTACGCAATCGTTACTTCCTTCGAAAGATAAACATCCTGAATTGAATTCAACAACGCCACTCCTTCTTTAAGTGGTCTTTGAAACGCTTTGCGACCAGAAATTAATCCCATTCCTCCAGCGCGTTTATTGATAATGGCTGTTGCTACTGCTTCTGCTAAGTCAGTTGCGCCACTCGAAGCACCGCCTGAATTTATTAAGCCAACTCTTCCCATGTAACAGTTCGCTACTTGGTAACGACACAAATCAATAGGATGGTCTGTCGTTAATTCTGAATAAACTTTTTTGTGTGTCTTACCAAAATTAAGCGCGTTGTACCCGCCATTGTTCTCAGGCAATTTCTGCTTGATGATATCTGCCTGAATCGTAACACCCAAATGATTTGCTTGTCCCGTTAAATCAGCCGAAACATGGTAATCCTTTTCAGGAGTTTTGAATGCTGCATTGCGCGCATAGCACCAAAGAACAGTAGCCATTCCCAATTCATGCGCATATTCAAATGCTTTTGCTACTTCAACAATTTGTCGTTTCGATTCTTCGCTACCGAAATAAATGGTAGCACCTACGGCAGCCGCTCCCATATTCCATGCATCGCGAATAGTGCCGAACATAATTTGGTCGTAAGAATTCGGGTAACTCAAAAATTCGTTGTGATTGATTTTTACAATGAACGGAATTTTGTGAGCATATTTTCTAGCAACGTTCCCTAACACACCATACGTAGTTGCCACTGCGTTGCAACCTCCTTCAATAGCCAGCTTCACAATATTTTCCGGGTCAAACATCGGAACGTTTGGCGCAAACGATGCACCAGCACTGTGCTCAATACCCTGGTCAACGGGAAGAATAGAAACATAGCCTGTTCCTCCTAAGCGACCGTGCTCTGCAATGAGCGAAAGGTTGCGAAGGGTTTGAATATTTCTGTTGGAATCTTTCCAGATGGTATCAATAAATTTTTTGCTGGGCAAATGCAATTGGTCTTTCGAAATTGTTTTCGATTGATGATTGAGCAAGTAGTTTGCTTTTTCTTCGCCTATTAGTTTTTCTATGTCTTCTCTTTTCATGATGTAAAAAATTTGAGAAGCGAATGTAAAAAAAGGAGATAAACACAGCTTAAAAAATGAGCGTTGACCTAATTGCAATGCCATCAAAAGTTTTCAATTTATATATTGCGCTATATTATGAATGGCGTAACAGCGAAGGGAATCACAGTTTCTGATATTCAGAAATCTATTCTTAAAACCCTCTCTTACTTCGATATTTTTGACTATCCTCTCAATCTTGATGAGTTGTATGAATACGCTTATCATTCGGGTTTGAGCAAAAAAGATTTTCAACTAAGTTTACAAGAATTAGTGGAGCAACAGATCTTGGTTTTCTCCGAAAATTTATATCACTTCAGTTCAAACAAAAACGTAGTAGCAATTCGTAAAGATTTGAATCAGCGAGCTGGTGAATTTTTACCCTACGCAAAAAAATATTCGCAACTCATTTCAAAGTTTCCCTTTGTAGCAGCGGTTTTTATTACCGGTTCGCTAAGCAAAAATTGCATGCCCATAGATGGTGATGTAGATTATTTTATTGTGGCAAAGCCAGCCAGATTGTGGGTTTGCCGATTGTTCTTAACCGTCTTCAAAAAAATATTTTTACTCAACTCCCGAAAATATTTTTGTGTCAACTATTACCTCGATTCTGACTCGTTAAGAGTTCCTGACACCAATATTTTTACGGCTACTGAAATTGTTTTTGCCTTACCTGCTTCCAACCAGCTTTTATGCACACAGTTTTATAAAACAAATGAATGGACAAAAGAGTTTTATCCAAACAAACCACAACCCGAAGCCCTAGTTGAAAACGGGAACAACAATTTTATCAAAAACATTTTAGAGAAAATATTTTCCGGTTCATTGGGAGAAACTTTGGATGAACTAAGTTTCAAACTTTTTGTTTGGCGTTGGAAAAGAAAATTCTCCTGGATGACCACAGAAATGTTTGATGTGAATTTGCGCTCTGCTAAAAACACATCAAAACATCATCCACTAGGCTTTCAGTTTAAAGTGTTGAAAGCCTATGAAGAACGAATAATATCGCTTGAAGAAAAATTGGGAACTAGTTTATAATGAGCGCGCGCATTCTGTTTACTCATTCTTACTTTATGCGTTTCGACCCCAAACAGTGGGCGCTGAAACAACCCTATCCCCCTTTAGCAACCATACTAGCAGCCGCTGTGCTACGCGAAAAAGGATATGACGTAAAGTTGTTCGACACCATGTTTGTGCAGTCGCCCGATGAAATCATTCCTCTGTTGGATTCTTTTGAGCCCGACTATTTGGTGATTTACGATGACGGTTTTAATTACCTTACTAAAATGTGCCTGACTAACATGCGCGAAGCTGCATGGAAAATGAGTGAGTATGCACATGCCCGCAATTGCAAAGTGATTATTTCAAGTTCAGATTCAACCGATCATTTTGAAGATTACCTCAACCACAATGCTGATTTTATTATGCTTGGCGAAGCCGAGCAAACACTTTTAGAGCTAGTGAGCAATTCTGAAAGTTTTGAAAGCATAAATGGACTTGCTTACAAAAAGGAAAATGAAATTGTAAAAACAAATCCGAGAACATTATCCAAAGAATTGGATTCATTTCCTCTGCCGGCATGGGATTTAGTAGATGTGGAAGCCTATCGAAAAATTTGGCTCAGCCGCTGGAATTATTTTGCGTTGAACGTAGCCACAACTCGCGGCTGTCCATATAAATGCAACTGGTGTGCAAAGCCAATTTACGGCAATGCATACAACATGCGCAGTCCGCAACATGTAGTGAATGAATTGAAATTTTTGAAAGAGAATTACAACTACGACAAGATTTGGTTTTGCGATGATATTTTTGGTTTACGAAGAAATTGGGTGATTGAATTTGCCGAACTAGTCAAAAAAGAAAATCTGGATTTCAGATACAAAATTCAATCGCGTGCCGATTTGCTGGTGCAGGATAAATATGTAGAAGCGTTGGCAGATTCAGGTTGTTACCAAGTGTGGATGGGTGCAGAAAGCGGCTCGCAAAAAATTTTGGATGCCATGGAGAAAGGTACGACTGTACAGCAAATACGTGATGCAAATAAAATGCTAAAGCAACATGGAATTGAATCAGCTTTCTTTTTGCAGTTCGGTTATTTGGGAGAGACTATTGAAGATGTAAAACAGACAATTGACTTGCTCAACGAATGTTTACCCGAAGATATTGGCGCATCGGTTTCTTATCCTTTGCCCGGTACTGGTTTTTACGAAACCGTAAAAAAGGATTTGTATCAAAAATCAAACTGGACAGATTCGGATGAGTTGGCGTTAATGTTTAAGAATACTTACACACCCGAATTTTACAAACAACTTCACTGCTACGTGCACAAAAATTATCGCAAACATCAGGCGTATGAAGCCATTGGAAATATTTTTTCTTCTGCTCCAAGTTTTAAAAAGTTGAAACGTGCTGCTTCCGCAGCTTATTATATTCCAACTGCTTTTATTGAAAAGCAAAAGCTGAAAAAAATTGAACATGCAGCCGCAACCCTTTGATGCTTACGCTAAAAATTACGATGCAAATTTTACCTATACCAGTATTGGCAGAATGCAGCGTGGCTTTGTGATAGGTTGGTTAGCACGCTATTTAACTTCACCCAAGAAAATTTTAGAAATAAACTGTGGCACTGGTGAAGATGCTTTGCAGTTGGCACTGCTTGGTCATTCGGTTATAGCTACCGATGCATCTGAAAAAATGATTGAAGAAGCGCGACAAAAGAAATTTAGAAATCAGATTTCAGACATCCGATTTGAATGCGCAAATTTCAATTCGCTGAAAGAAAAGTTCAACTCCAATAAGTTCGATTTAATTTTTTCCAACTTTGGCGGATTGAATTGTGCAGATAAAGTTGAATTAAAGAAGCTTAGTGCAGATTTTGCTGCGTTGCTGAATGAAAATGGGAAGCTTTTTTTTGTGATTATGGGTAGCGCGTGTAAATGGGAACAACTATATTTTCTACTGAAAGGAAATATTGAAAAAGCATTTCGAAGAAAAAGCAGCGCAGGAATTCGCACACAAATTAGCGATGTAACATTTAACACGCACTATTATTCACCATCAGAAATGAAAACCATTTTTGGAGAAAATTTCGATTTAGAATTTAAGCGAGCGGTAGGGCTTTTTGTTCCGCCTTCGTACTTGCAGCAATTTTTCGAAAACAAACTTTGGCTGCTAAAAATCTTGGGCTTATTCGATTATGCCTTCACTAATTTTTCTTTCCTGGCAAATTGGGGAGATCATTATGTGATTGTGCTAAACAAGAAATAGTATTTTCAAAAAGTGAAAATTTTACTTACCCACGCTTACTTTTTAAATGACGACCCGAAGGAGAAGGTGATAATGAAACCCTATCCGCCTTTGGGCATTTTGTATGTGTCAGCATATTTGGAACAACACGGTTTTCAGAACGAAGTATTCGATTCTACTTTTTCGAATTTCGAAACACTCCAAAAACAAATTCTCGAAACGCAACCTGATGTGATTGGAGTTTACACCAACTTGATGACGAAGTTGAATGTGCTGAAGTTGATTCAGTTTGTGCGCGTGCAAAAAAATCTTTCCACTAAAATTATTCTTGGCGGACCTGAAGTGCGCCATCATAAGGAAAAATTTTTAGAATATGGTGCCGATGTAATTGTGTTTGGTGAGGGTGAAGTGACTATGCTGGAGTTGATGAAACATTTCTCTTCGCCCAATCAAAAAACAGATTCACTAAAACACATTACGGGAATTGCTTTTAAAAATGAAGAAGCCAACGCAATTGTAAACGAAGACCGTGAACTGATTGCAGAATTAGATACACACCCGCAACCGAACAGAAGCAAAATTGATTTGCAAAAATATTTCGACACGTGGAAGAAACACCACGGTCAGAGTGTGGTTTCGCTGAGCACTATGCGCGGTTGTCCTTACGATTGTAAGTGGTGTAGCCGTGCAGTTTACGGTCAATCGTATCGTAGACGAAGCCCAGCGAAGGTGGTTGATGAAATGCAATGGCTTAAAGAAAACTATCAGTTCGATATGATTTGGTTTGTGGATGATGTGTTCACTGTAAATTATCCATGGTTGCGCGAGTTTGCTGCAGAGTTAGAAAAACGAAAACTGAAAATGCCTTACGAAATAATTACACGAGCCGACCGATTAAACGAATCAATTATTCAAACACTAAAACAAAGCGGTTGTCACCGTGTTTGGATTGGTGCCGAAAGCGGTTCACAAAAAATTATTGATGCCATGAGCAGACGCGTGAAGGTGGAGCAGGTACGTAACATGATTCAGCTTTCGCAACAACACGGTATGCAGGCGGGAACATTTATTATGCTTGGCTATCCCGGTGAAACGCAAGACGACATTGCAGAAACCATTCATCACTTGAAAGTTTCTGACCCTGATATTTTCACGCTTACTGTTGCGTATCCTATTAAAGGAACTCCGCTTTATACCGAAGTGCAAAATGATTTTATTCAGCCTTTGCCATGGGAAAGTTCGAGCGATAGAGATATTGATTTCAAGCGCACCTATAACCGAAAATTTTATGATTATGCGATTCGCTGGGTGAATAATGAAGTGGCTTTGCACAAAGCACAAAAAACAAAAACGATTTCTAAAATTCCGATGCTAAAAATTAAATCAGTTGCTGCGCAAGTTGGAATGGCGTTCTATAAAAATTAATGTGCGCTGCAACAGCGCGAGCAAGCGGGAAGTAGACCGCCAACACTAACTAAATCCTTTCTGAAAGTAGAAGCCACCTTACTGTTCCAGATTTCTTTCAAATTATTTTGGTATAAATTTCCTGTAGTTACCTGATAACATCTGCTATGCGCAGGAATTACATTGCCATCTGTTTTTATCATGATATTGCTGAAAGCATCATTGCAAAAATTGCCAATAGGATTCTCCGTTTCATAGTAGGACTTCAAATCATTCTCACTTTTCAAATCAGGAATAAACAAAGCCGGGAAGCCAAAGTTTTCGGACTTCAACTTTTGATATTCCTTCCACAACGTCTGCAAATTGTAATTCGTCAGATTCACTTCTTCTACATTTGAAGCAGAGGTAAAATACTTTTCACCAAACAATGCGTTGTGCTTTTGCGCCATTAAATCTGTAACGTACACAGTATGCATAAAACCCATTTGCTTGATTTTTACAGCGCGAAAAATTTCTGCTAACTCAATCAACCTACCAATGTTCCATTCGGTAATGGCACAGTAAACTGAAACTTCCGGAGCATTGGGCAACGACAAAATTTTGCTAATTCCTTCAAAGGCTTTTTCAAACGACTGCTTATGCCCTCGAATAAAATTGTGGATGTCAGCAGGTCCATCAAGCGATACATTTAACTCTTTCAAACCTGCTTTACACAAATCCTCCGCCTGCTTTGCTAATTGCAATCCGTTTGTTGTAAGCGATGTGAAAATATTTTTTGACTGTGCATACGCTAATGATTCTAGGAGATGCGGATACACACTCGGCTCTGTAAAAGCATAGCCAAGTTTAGCTTTGGGGAAATAAGAAGCAGTTTGGTCAATGATGTTCTTCAACAAACCTATAGGCATGTTTATAGGCTGCGCACCCATCATGTGTTGGTAAAAATTACTGTCTGTTGTTTTAGTGCCAACGTCACACATTTTGCAATGCAGATTGCAGGCGTTGTTTACGCATAGAATTATCCAAGAAGGATTGTATAACAACTTCCGCGGATAGAATTTCGCGTTTACTTTCTTAATAGCTCCTTTTATAGTTGGCATTACCTCAGTTCATTTTGAAGTGTTGAAGAAAGAAAATCAGCGATAACCTTTTGTCCTTTTGTGTTCAAATGAATGTCGTTTTGATAGTAGAGTAAATTACCTGAAGAATCTATTTGGTGAAATAGTTGTAGCGGATGCAGAATTTCAATTTGCTCAGCTTTCAACTTCTCTTTTATAAAAGAGTAAAGCACGAAGTTGTTTTTTTGGAAAACAGCGTTACTGGTGAATTGCGCTCCAACACTTACCATTTTGTTCAAATAATCTTCGTTTACCTGCGCGCAATGTGGAATAAGCAACACAATTAGCTGAGCATTTTCATTTCTAGTTAACTTGCTTAATTCCTCCAATCCATCTACCAGTTCTTCAGCATCTACTTCTCTTCCATTTTTGAGCAGGACAGAATTTTCAATCAACAACGGTTCTGCCTGTAACAATAATTTTTCGCGGTTCGAAAATTCTTTTGGTGAAAATTTTTCTTCATTACGATACTGATCATGAATGGGATTAATGCCTAGCGAGTTTTTTAATTGGCCAGCTTTATAATTGATATAACGCAAAAACAGGGAACGATCAGTGAGCCACCAAAATATTTTTCTGGTCATCGAAATATTTCCATCAAGTGGTTTTCGAATATCAAACAAATCATTGCCCACATAAATCTGATAAATAACAACAGACGGCTTGAATCGTTCAATTCTATTCTTCGCAATACATTTCGTTTCCCGAATTCCCGTACCCGGAATTGCTGCATTAATGAAATCGAATGGAGGAAACAAGAGTTGAAGTTTGCCTACGTAACTAGCGGTATCTGCACTAAACGAATCACCTAGTACAAGAATTTTTTTTCTGCCGTTTACCAGAAGTCCATCTTTTGAATTTAATGCCTGTAGTTCTGTGGAGTAAAAATCGAACCATTGCATTCGGTAAACTAGCTCTGCAATGCCTAAAGCAAAGAACACACTTATTGAAAGCAGAAATATTTTCTTAATCATTTTGCAAAGAGTAACTTGTTGTACAAATCTATATAGTCAGCTACTGTTTGCTGAATGAAAGTTGTTTCTATTGGGGTAAAAGTTTTTACGGTTTGCAAAACATCTACACAATTATTTGCCAACTCTTGTGTTGAATTTCCGATGAATGAGTTCTGTTCATTTGCTATTCCTACTTTGTGCGAAACAATTTTCATTCCGCTCCACAATGCCTCGGCAAATACATAGCCATACGATTCAAATTTAGAAATGTGTAAGAGGATTTTACTTTGTTGCATCAATTGCAAAATTTCCGGCCGTTGCAAATGTCCTTTGAAATTTATGTTGTTTGATAAATTTAGCTGCTTCACTTTTCCTTCCAGTTCATTTCGCAACAATCCATCTCCGGCAATTATTGCATTGACTTTAGGAAAATCATTTTTCACCAGAGCCACTACTTCAATAAACTCATTCAGGTTTTTTACTTGGTTCAAAGAACCAACAGCTAGAATATCGACAGTTCGTTTGCCAGCATTAAACTCCGGAAATTCATTTTTATCGATTCCCCATGGAATAATTTTGTGCACTACCTTTTGCGTAGTAGCATTTAAGGTATTTGCATGAAAATTTGAAAGTGCTACTAACTTTTGCTTGCTAAGCGAAAGAACTTTTAAATAATTATTTGAGGGTAAAACATCTTGCCCCATCATAGTAGTGAGATATGGGATTGAATATTTGCGCGCAAAGTAATTTCCCACAAGCATTGTATCCTGTAACCAAAAACTGTGTACCACATCTATTTTACATTCTTGATTAATCTTTTTCAAAAGCGCTGTCGCCTTCAACCATGTAAATGGTTTGGCAACAATAGCATTGTTACCACCGCAACTATAAACGTTCACAAGATGCCATTGGTAATTTTTCTTTTCAGGGTATTCCAGTGCAACAACAGTCACTTTAAAATTTTGTTGCGCTAAATGTTTTGCAAACAGCTGCAAAGGCGGAATACAAGAAGCATCATTTTCATCTTTTGCAAAACCCGGTGTAATAAAAACAACGTGTTTCATACCGTTGGCTTTTTAATAACTAACCAATGAAATGGAGACTGGTAGATATCAATGGTGGTCAAAAATTTATTCCAATACTTATTGGGGGAATAAAAAATTTGAGGGAAGTAGGTCTTCACCTCCTGCCATGAATGATGGTAATAATAACTCTTCATTGCGCTTGAATTGATCCGTTCAAAATATTCTTCAGAACGTTTTTTTGCGCCTGCAATTTCATGTGGTGCATAAAATGGCGAATCGAGCAAATGAATTTCTCCATCCTCTTTTAGGATTTCAAAAAGTCGTTGCAACAAACTTTGCAACGATTCAAAATACTGTAAGCTGGCATTCAAAACAATTACATCAAAATATTTTTTAGGCAAATTGGTTTCATACAAATTAGCGTAGAGCCAAAAAATATTCTCGCCATTAAAAACTTCTGCTGCTTGTTTTAGTTCATTTAGATTAA
This sequence comes from Bacteroidota bacterium, assembly GCA_026391075.1. GTDB lineage: Bacteria > Bacteroidota > Bacteroidia > Chitinophagales > LD1 > Bog-950. Next base: position 45,136 of record JAPLES010000025.1, read on the forward strand.
TGTCTAAGCCAAAAACATTTGCCGCTGGGCAAGCCCGTTTCATCGCATTGCTAAACCATCCATTACCTGACCCAATTTCCAAAATATTTAAAGGTTCATTTTTCTTTTTTAAGTAGTTGCAAAGTCTTGTGGAAGAATTATTTCTCATTCGCCACATTTTCCAATTTGGCTTTCCCTTTTCTACTGCTGGAAGATTCTTTACTGTCGTGTTAGAAAATAGCCACCCTTCCTTTTCGCGAGTTTGCAGATAGGTCATTTCAAAATGGGGATTCAAAGGAGAAAGTATATACACCCCGTTTTGTAATACAGCATCGTTCAAAAAAATCGGTTCCTTCATTTTATTTTTTTGAAACAATTCGAAATAGTTCCCATCCGTCTTTCTTCTTTACGAGAGATTCCAGTTGATAGTTTTTTTTCAAATTGTTCCAGTTCAACATTGGATTTTTACCACGCCATTGAGTTTGAAATTTCTTTTCATTGAATAAAACCAAGGCCGGTATTTGAAACACTTCATACTTCTGTTGCCAAAGATTATGAATAGTTTTTGTGGTAGCGTAACTCTTCATAGCCACATCTATATCGAAGGTGTAAAGCAGCGTATCGGGATAGGTTTGAACCAAAGCTGTTAGATTTTTCTCCAATGAGTTACGTTCATAAAACTCTTTGAATGCAGAAACAAACAGGATAGAATGTATAACCAGAACAAAAGAATAAACTACATTTTTTTTGTTAGTGGCTTGCAACAATCTTACAAAAGCTGGATAGAACAAAATTGCAACCATAGGAAAGCTCATCAGCAAAAACCGCTTATTCTGAAATGGAATGCCTGCCAAAAAAAAAGCATAAAGCAGTACACTTATAAAAATTATTCGAGGAACGAGTGCTGAAAAATCCTCGCGTTTTATAAAAAATAAAAGCGGAACACCCAGCACCCAAAAATGGGGATGCACAATATTTACCAATACAAAAACAAAATTAGGCAAGAGGTAATAAGTCGTTCCATCATGTGTGGTAAAATCTCTTTCAAAAAAATTTGCAGCACTCCATTCGTTCAGCCATTCATGCTGAACAAAAGCAAGTGGCGAGTGTGAGCGTATAAAAAAATGTGGGGCAAAACAGATACTCGCTATGAAAAGAATAGGCAAAAATTTTAAATAAGCCTTGTTCAAAACAAGGCGATAAGCTATTAGCAAACTAAACGGTAGTAAAATAACTGCCGAAGCATAGCGAGTCGTGCAAGCTAAAGCGGCAAATACAGAAAACAAACACAGCCATTTAATTTTTTCTGCGTGCAGAAAATTTTGAGCCGCATAAAACGCCAACATAACTAAAGCAATACTGAGCATATCGCTCATGCAAACGATTCCTTCGCGCAGCATAAATGGAGATAAGCCAACTGCTATAAGCGCAAAAGCAAGTTGAATTTTTATACTCTTCTGGTTTTCAAAATTCCAATTACTAACCACCCAAACAACAAGCGCTAGAGACACCACAGATACAAATTGGAGGACCAGAAGAATTTTAACGTGGGTAACAAATGAAATACCAGCAGCCACTAAAGGATAACATACCGGCCAAAAATAATCACCAGGGTTCTTTCCGGTTTCAAAAAACGTAAGCAATGCTTTGGCGTAACGATAATACTCGTGCGAATCTTGCCCATAAAGTCCGTTGAACTTTGTTAGAAAAATAATTGCCGTAGCGATTAGCAAAACAATAAACGAGGGGAAGATTTTTTTCACAGATTATTTACAAGGATAAAGAAAGTGAAATGGTTATTTTTTTTCAGTAGTTAATTCTTCTGTTTGGTTTAGTAGCACCTTATCTTGTGCAGATACATTCCACTTGCCAAAGGTGTGCCAGTAGTATTCTTTATTCA
>JAPLES010000088.1 GCA_026391075.1 Bacteroidota bacterium
GCATCGTTTTTTTTACACTGGATAAGTTCCCCTCTATAGCCATGTTCATTGTGTTGTTGGCTATCGGTTTTAAAATCTGGTGTAGGTATATAATTAAGGTTGTAAGCGGCTGTATATTTAGTGGTGTAATTTTTATCTCCTCTTAATATGCCCCGCAAATAATCAATTTTGTCGATTTTAGAAGTTAAAATTGTTTGTTCAAGCCTACCTCCGTTACGGTAATATCTTTTTTCCATCACCTTCAACCCAACCCAACCGCATAGCTCTGTGAAGAGAAATATCAATACTACTATTACGGCCCCCAAAAAAAATTTTCTCATTTTTCTTGCTGTGTTTTACTCTAGTAGTTTGTTTTTTTGCATAAAGGCGAGCACTTCGTGGGCATATATTTGATGTGCTTTTGCGTTCGGGTGCCCGGGGTCAAGTGGCGAACAATTCAGTTCTTCCTTCCATATTTCAACCGTAGAAAGCAAGGTATGATTTCCTTTTTTGCTAAGGCTGTCTAATAGAGGTTTTGCTTCTTTATCTAATCCGTAAAACAGTAGTTTAATATTGTTTTGACGGCAGTAATTACTTATTTTACAGGCACAATGTAATGAAATGCTGACAAATATTTTTTCATTTCGCTCATCTTTCCAATTGTCGTAAGCGGTATTTATTAAATCGACTAAAGCAAACGTATTGCGAAGCGGAAAATCTTTAGCCCAATCGATTTGTTTGCAATAGGCAATTGTCAAACTATCTTCATTGACTAAGTATCCAAAAGGGTAATCTATTTGAAGATGCCTTTTTTGCTCATGTTGCAGTTGCCCATAATCAAAAGCCCTCAACCAATTTAACCCCAAAGCCCCTCGCTCATCATGAAATTTGGCGTAATTGACCACCACTATATTGGGTTTGTTTCCCTTCTCTACTTCGCTCTTTAAGGATAGATACATTTGTATAAGCCCATAGCCGGGTACGCCCAAATTCTGAACCGCATATCTAGGTAGCGTGTTTTGCAACAAGAAAGGATAGGCAGCACTGTCAGGCACAGAAAAGCCGAAAGTAAAGGAACAGCCAAGTATAAAAATTTTGGGCAACAAAGCTTGGTTGGCAACATCTGTATCCTGCAGATTTAATTGCGTTACCCTATTAGAGCGGTTGTTAATAAAACAGGTAAACAATAAATCATTATTGATATAAGCAGAAAAGGTTCCAGTGCCTAAGTGCCAACCTAATTTTTTGTCAACAACGATTAAAGAATCGGGGCTTATCTTAAAAACATGCTTTTGTTCATAGGCATGGGCTGGCTCCATACCTATAGACCGTAACATACCCTCTATAGCAATCAAGGTTAAAAAAAGGGTTATAAAGCCCAGTAAAATATTCTTCTTCATGTCCATCAATTCATTTAAGCAGGAGTCTGTTACTGCATTTTATAGAAGCGAAAGGGGCTAGGTAAATGAAAGCGGGTTGTTCCACATTTTCTAAAAAGTGTGCTCTAACATTTCATAATTCTTAAAAAGAGATAAACTGGTTTTAATCATTAAAAACCCATAGTATACGCTAGCCAAAATAGAAATTGGTTCAATTATTTGGATATACCTATACTCTCCCACATAAAGTACAATCGAAAAAATGCTGCAAAGCGAAAAGGTGTTAAAAACATACGCGATGTTATTCTTAGTTGCTATAGTAAAAAACATTCCAATTACTCCAAATATAAGCGAAAACAATAGAAATAAAACTGAAATTGGTTGCATAGCCCCTAAGTATGCAATTAAAAGAAGTGCGATTAAAAATGCCTGACCGAATACTTTAGTTCGCCTTGTTTTGGCCAGTGTCAAAAAATATTGGATTGCAAAAATTCCTTGCAAAATGATAGCTAACCAAAAAAAGTGGGGCATTTTTTCGGAAGCATACGCTAGTTTTGCAGTTATTATTTTTACCAAAAATATAGGGTTAGCTAAATAAAACCTCACCACTCTTATTACTTGGGAACTGTTAGAGGGGTGTTTGTTATAATAAAGCAATGGTTTATCTTTCCACTCTATATGTTCTCCGCCATCCATTGCACACAGCTCATTATGTGTAGCTAGTAACAAATCTCCCGATAATTGATTGGTTGTAAAAATAATATTGCTATGCGCCATATAAGCCGCCAAAAAATGACGCATTAAAAAATCCGTACCTACCGAATCCAAGTCAGCATCAAGATTTAGCGCGTGAGATTTTGCAACTTCCTGATAGGAAGGTAATCCTACGGTGATTTTTTCTTGCCACTCCTTCATAGGTGCCGCCATTTTATGATTGAGCATATTGGCATGTAAAAACCAAGGCGAAAAAGCCACCGACAAACCGAGTAAAAAAAAACATAGCGGTTTATATAAACTAATTGACCAATTCCGTATTGCCGCACTAAAAATAGCCAAGCAATAGAAGAAGGGAATCCATACAAAAACACCTTTTGACAAAAATGCGGCAACACAAACAACACCAAAAAAGAAATGCAATTTTTTTTCTCCCCCAGTCAAAGAAATAGACACCAAAAAACAAACAAATCCCCAAAAGATAGCAAAATATTGTAACGGAGGATAAGCCAAAGGGGGATAAAATTTAAGCAAAAGAAAAGAAGCTATTATACCCACTCCTACTCCCCCAAAATTTTTAAGCAACTGGAAACCTGCAAAGGGCAAAAAACCAACTATCAAAGAATATAACAAGATGGATAGTAACTCTCCCCAAACCTGATTCACCCCAAAAAATTTGAAAAGAATGCCCATGCAAAAAGGATAGAACGGATGCCGGTAAAACAAAACTATGGGGCCTTGCTTTTTAAGCAAATCAAAATAGGGAAGAATTTCTTTACTCTCACAAAATCTATACTCCTTTTCTTTACCTAAAAAGCCAAATACAGGGAACTCGTTTTTTAAAGCAAAATTTACAGCAATAAAATGGTCTTCAATTCTATCAATTGCAAAATCATCTGTTTTTGCACAATCCGTAATTTGTTTAAACTCGTTAGATATAATCAACGACAAAAAAACGATCACTGAATAAGCCAAACAAAATGCAGCAATTTTTGTCTTCATAACGCTGGAATAGAGTTTAAGTGGTTGTGTAAATCAAAAGATGGAGTAATTGCAACTCTTCTTCCTTATGGAAATCCTCAAACTTCACACAACTTGGATTTATGCCCATAAATTCGGAAAACACTACACCATCTTCTTTTCCACTTCTACCATTTTCAAACAAGGAGGTCTATAAATAAAGTGTTTTACCAAAGATCTTCCCGTTAAGGCTTCTTCATAATTTTTTTGAAAATAAAAATCTACGTCCACCGCATAAACTTCCACCTCGTTAGCGATTCGGTTTAAGTGATAGTAGCTTAACACTGCTTCAGGATGTAGTAACCCAAAATGCAAAACAGGTCGAGTTTGATGACTTCTGTTTTGTTCAGAACCGTGAAGCGTGCGGTCTTTGTAAATAACCATATCACCCGGTTGAGCCTGAATCACTTTTGCTTTCTTCATTAGCTCTGGAAGCATATTTTCATAAGGCCAATCGGTAAACATAGGCAAGCAATACTCAAACACCCCGTGGCTCTTTGGAACAACCAACAAAGCCCCATTTGTTTCATTCACTTCAACCAAAGGAATCCAAGCATTGCGGTATTCAAAAACATCTTCGTCAAACGATGAATAGTCGCGGTGTAGTTTGCAAAAGGTATGTTCTACAGGATTTTTTACCATGTAAGTATACATCATCACCTTTAATGATTTGAAAAGCGGTTCTAAATAAGGCAGAACTAATGGTTGAATAATATCACTCACCTTCATCCCTTGTCCGTTAGGAAGATTGTAAAGGCTATTCCACATGTCATTCCTGTCATTCTTGTTCACATGCAAAGATTCATATAGCTCTTTCAACTGTTTTATCTTTTGGGGAGGAATAACGTTTCGCAAAAGAATATATCCGTCAGTTTCTAACTGTTGTTCTGTGGCAACATCATTCAGTTCAGCTTTTTTTCTGGCTAATTGCATGGCACAATAATAATTCAAATTCCTCTAGAGCGTAACAGTAATTTCCATCCTTTTTTTAGATGATTTTAATCAGTAGTACAATTCAAACCACTTTTTCTAAACTACAGTTTTATTTTAATTCCTACATTCGCCAGCACTGCATCATTCAAATTGCTTACTGTGAAACCGTATAAAGTATTGCTCCTTTGTCCTCCTCCGGTTGAGGTTATAGAACCTTGGGTAGATGCACCGCCTTATGCGCGCAATACATTAGCTTTTCTGGCAGGTTATCTTAGGCAGTTTCCAGGCTTCAAAATAAAAATTATAGAAGCCAAGTTTGAACAACTTTCGTTTGACGAAACATTGAAAAGAGCAGTTGCCTTTCAACCAGATTTAGTTGGCATTACGGCTTACACGCAAGAAATAAAACCTGCCGCTTATGTAGCAGGGCTTATTAAAAAAGCACTTCCACAGGCGGTTACGGTTATAGGCGGTGTTCACATTACCGCTATACCTCGAGAAACGTTATTCGAGTTTCCTACTTTTGATTATGGTGTAGCAGGCGAAGGCGAAATTACATTTGCCGAATTGTGCAGCGCGCTCAAAAGCGGAGAAGCTATTGCCGAAATTAAAGGACTTGTTTACCGAAACAAACAAGAAGTTTTTTTGAATCCACAACGTGAACGCTTATTAGACCAGGATTCATTGCCCATTCCGGCATGGGACCTTATGCCCAAAGCCGATATTTATTTTATTCATACTGAAAGGGGCTGTCCGTTCAATTGTGTTTTTTGTTTGAATCATAATGGGCGCGTGGCGCGGAAAAGAAGCATTGATTTGGTCATTGAAGAAATGGAAATGCTCATTCGCGACTATAACCCAAGCCGTATTTTTTTTGGCGATGAACTTTTTAGTGTGGATATGAAACGCACCGCCATGCTTCTGGATAAAATGATAGAGCGAGGTATACACAAAAAAATTACTTGGGATGCACAAACCCACGTGAAGTATGTCAACTTCGATTTGCTAAGTAAAATGAGAGCCGCCAATGTTTTTCGAATAGATATGGGCGTAGAAACAGGTGATGACAACCGCCTTCGCGAAATGGGCAAAGGCACTAACGCTCCTATGATAGCCAAAGCTTTTTCCGAGGCTAAACGAGCCGGAGTAAAGGCAGGAGGCTTATTTATTTTCGGCCATCCTAACGAAACTGTTGAATCTATTCGAAACACCATTCGTTTTGCTGTAAAAATAAATCCTGACCTACCAATGTTCGGCACTATGACACCTTACCCAGGTACAGAAGTAGCTCGTCTTGCTGCAGAAGGCAAAGCAGGTTATACAGGCTTGTCTTTTGATTGGGATGATTATAAAATGCGCCTTGGAAGCGGGCTAACCTATCAGCATTTGACTAAGCGTAAGTTGAACTTGCTTATGTTGGAAGCCTACATAAAAATTTATTTATTCAACCATCGATATCTTGATTTTGCAAAGTTTGTTTGGAGTTACAGATTTGGAGCAATTCAACTACTCAAAAAAATATTTTACAAAGAAGATGTGTTGCATGAACGCATGAAGAAACCACTCGATTACGATGCTGTTATAAACTCTCGCTACCATATTAAAGCCATTAACATGGTACAGTCCCGCGAATACTTTTCCGAAATTCAGAAAGCAGAAATGAATCGAACAAAAAAAGAAATGCCCGAACTTTTGCTAAGCCAAATTTCGATAGAAGCAGAATAGGTGGCTCAGCCTTTAAGCTGTTTTTTTCAAACACATTTCAGTTGAAAGCAAAAAACTTACCTGTAAATGTCTAAATTCACTCCCTTAAAATAGCCATACAAAAGCTGTTCTTAAAAAATGAGACGCAAAATTTTATTAATCAATCCCCCGGTACTGGCGGTGTTAGAACCTTGGTTCGATGAGCCAAAGTTTGTACGCACCTCACTGGCTTTTCTGGCAGGCTACCTGCGCAAGTTTGGCGATTTTGAAATAAAATGTTTAGATGCAAAATTTGAAAAACTAAACTTTAGTCAAGCGGCTCAACGCGCCATCGAGTGGCAACCCGATATCATTGCCCTCACCGCTTTTACCAATGAAATAAAGCCTGCGGCTTATTTAGCTGGGCTTATCAAAAGGGAATTGCCAACTGTAATAAGTGTAATAGGTGGAGTTCACGTAACTGCTATTCCGGTAGAAACAATGCGAGAGTTTCCAACATTCGATATTGGTGTGGTAGGTGAAGGCGAAGAAACATTTTTGGAATTGTGTAATACACTTCAGCAAAACGGTGCTGATTTATCAAATGTAAAAGGACTTGTTTATAGAAACAATAAAGAGGTGCCCGTGCTCACTATTCCCCGCCCGCGCATACTCGATCAAGATAGCATTCCTACACCCGCTTGGGATATGATGCCTAAAGCCGAAGAGTATTATATCCATTCTATTCGCGGCTGTCCGTTCAATTGCGTTTTTTGTATGAACCCCAATGGTAAAGTGGCTCGAAAACGTTCCATCGAAAACACCGTGAATGAAATGGAGTGGCTCATCAATGATTTTGGTGCCAAGCGAATTTCATTTGGAGACGAATTGTTTAGTGTGGATATGGAGCGCACTTCTCACCTGTTAGATTTAATGATTGAAAAAGGAACAGGTCAACGTGTATCGTGGGATGTGCAAACGCATGTGGCGTATGTAAATGAAGAGCTCTTGCGAAAAATGAAACTGGCAAATATTGAGAAATTAGAAATGGGTGTAGAAACAGGTGATGAGGCGAGTTTAAAGAAAATGGGAAAAGCCACTAACACCGGCATGATTCTAAATTCGTTTCGTATGGCACGTAGGCACGGTATTAAAACAGGTTCTTTTTTATTGCTTGGTCAACCCAATGAAACCCATCAGTCTATATGGAAAACAATTCGGTTTGCTATAAAGATAAATCCTACTGAACCAATTTTTGGAACCATGGTTCCCTATCCCGGCACAGAAGTAGCAAAACTTGCGGCTAAAGGCGAAGCAGGATTTCGACTGCTAAGTACTAATTGGGATGAATACAACAAGCAGTTTAACGGCTCACTCGAGTTTACAAATATTTCAAGGCGTGCCTTAGAATGGTACCAGATAATAGGCTATGTCATTGTGTTTGTAGCCAACTTTCGCTTTGTTGATTTTTATAAATTCTTTGCCACGTATTGGGTGGGAGCCATTGAACTTTTTGGAAAAGCACTATCCGGAAAAAAATCGGTGCTTGGAAAAATGAACATACCTAACGATTACGAAAAAGTTATCAATAGCCCTTCGGCTATATCGCTCGAAGAAATTATTGCGGCACGTCAATCGTGGAAAAACACACAATCGGGAGAAGTAAAACGAGCAAGAATTTTTTCGCCTGAGTTATTAGAAACGCAAATGCCCATTTAGTTTTTTCGGTAGTCTCCAAAATAAAATACTAAAAGCTCTTTCATTGTTTTTAGCATAGTAGAAATTTTAGAAGCTGTAGCAACACCAGTTGTCCGAGCTGTTTGTTTAACAAAAATTTCTTGAAAAGTGCATCCTTCTTTTTTTGCGCGAATGAGTGTTTCAGCTAACATAAAAATGCCTGTTGATTGAACCTTGACTTTGCGTTCGGCAAAAATTTTTCGCGAGTACATGTGTATCCAATTGAAATCGCGCAACTGAATTTGAAAGAGTGTTGAGACTAAAATATGAAATACGAGTGCGTTCAGGCGCATCATGGGTGTATAACCTTTACGCCCGTATCTGTAACCAACAATTACATCTGCCTCTTTAGTTACACTTGAAAATTTGTTCAGTATAGACGTATTAAGTGGATTGTCCGATGGAATACATAAAACGTAATCCTTACTTGCATGTTCTATCCCACTCATTACTGCACGACCAAAGCCTTCGTTTTTAGAGTGATGTATAATTTTTATTTTTTCAAAATGGGCAAAATGTTTTTCTAATAATCCTCGACTTTTATCCGTACTTCCATCATTCACCACAATAATTTCGTAGTTACATTGCAACTGGTTTAATGCGTCTAAATTTTGTTGAGTGGCTTGTACAACTATTTCTTCTTCGTTGTAAATAGGAGTAACCACACTAACTGAAAATTGGTTGTTCAACATTATAGAGTAGGGTGGGTAAGGAAATGGGACAACGCTCTTTTTAATTTTCTTTCAACGCTATTATAGCCAATGATTTTTTTTAACTCTTCAAGCGTTAAAAGATTTTCGGCAAAAGATTTTGTCTCTATAGGAATTAAATCAGACAATGTTTCGTAGCAACTATAGGCGTAAAAAAAATCGTCTTTAATGCTGTATTTCTTTGTCAATGGCTTGTCATCATTTTGTTCATACTCCCAATGAAAAAGTGTTGCCTCTTGAGGCGCAAGTACTACAGAGGCAACTATTCGATGTTTGTTCGATGTATTGTTAGGCGAGGCGTGAATCATTCTCGAGTTAAGAATAATTGCTTCGCCAGCTTTCATGGGTATATCTACGAGCAACTTTTTCAATTCGGCTTTTTCAATTTCTCTAAAAGGAGCATCGGCAAAACGTGGTCTTACATAGTTATTCAATAAATGACTACCTGGAATGACCTGCAAATTGCCGTTCGTTTTATTTACATCGATTAAAGGACACCATACTGTTGCTGAATCATGTTTCGGTTCTTCCACAAAACTCCAGTCCTGATGAGGTATTAACGCTGAATTATCTCCACTTCCTTTTACCATAAAGTTGGCAAACACAGGTTGAATTGCCAGTAATTTTTTTTGCAGTGCAGGAAACAAAATTCTATTTACTGTATCATTTACAGTCTGCCTATGAGCCTTATCATCGCTCCAAATGCTGGTGTAAAATGGTTTTTCTACGCCTGCACTTGATTTTATTTGTTCGTAAAACTGGAGCAAAGCATCAACTTCTTTTTTTTCCAATAACGGCAATACCACATAGCCTTGCTTGGCAAATTTGTCTCTGTAAATTTTCTCAATAAATAAATCGGCAATGTGCATGATTAGCTCCGGCTATTGAAGTGTTTACCAGTTGTTATCTCAAAGGTTAAACTTAAAAATAAATGCTGTATTGGTGCTTGCTCAAAGGGGATCTCTGATTTTTTTTCTTTTATACTTGAATAATATAAAGACTAACTTAATTTAAGAGGGTGAGAATATCAATTGTATTATTTAGTTACAATGAATGCCAAACGATAGAAGTTGTCATTCTCGCTTGCATTAATTTTTTGGAAAAACACAGCGAAGCGTTCGAAATAATTGTTGTGGATGATGGTAGCACAGACAACACAGCAGAGCTGTTGAGTCAATTTAATAGCACGCATCCCAATACGATTAAAGTTATTACACATCCTGTGAATTTAGGCATTGGATTGGCGTTGAGGACAGGATACGAAGCAGCTAATTTGGAATATATATGTGCCGTGCCTGGAGACAATCAATTTGATATCTCCGAATTAGAAGTGATTAAACCATTTGGTGAAAACACCTACTATTCTTTCTATAGAAGAAGTAATAATTACAATCTTTATCGAACCATCCTTACTTGGACAAATCGCTTGTTTAACCAGCATGTACTGGGTATTTATCTGCGCGATGTTAATTGGGTAAAAGTGTACAAGAAGTCTCAGTTGGAGCTGGTGAAGCCCGAACTTAAAAGTTCGTTAGTCGAAAGCGAAATATGTGCTAAGCTTTATAAGTGCGGAATAATGCCCATAGAAATTCCTTCGAACTATTTGGAAAGACAATATGGAAAGTCGAAAGGTGGTGGATGGAAGACCTTGAAGAAAGCTATTGTAGAAATTGCACAACTATTTTTTGTAGTAAAAAAATTTGACGAAAAGATATTCGAAAAATAATTTCTGTCCTTTCTAACTAAACCAATTTTTAATTCGATTCTTAAATTGAATTGCACGAAAGTTTTCCATCAACGGATCAATAAATTTTATTGTGCTCTTAGGCAAAGTTGTTGCTAAAATTCCCGTTTCTGGTTTTTGAAAATGATTATACCGGATATAAAATTCACTGTCGCGTACTTCATATACTAGTATTTCATCAGTTCCTTCAGGCATGCAATAATGAACCAGTGGAACATGTTTAGGTACAATAGTTAAATTAAAAGCAGGACGGGGTAATTTGCTTTTGTTAGGTGGAGAAAAATGTAGTAAGCGGTGATTATAAATAATCGCATCACCAGCTTTCAAAGGAATAAGTTTCCCATGTTTTTTTTCCCAAGCGAGGTCGCGGCTTCGCGAGCTTTGTTGTATCAAAGGACCCCGAATGTCATTAGTGATTTTATGTGACCCTTCAATTAGGCCAAAACATCCATTTTCTTCTTTCGTGTCAACTAACGGAATCCAAATGGCAGCAGATGTATATTCTCTTTCATCTACATAAGCCCAATCTGCATGCAAATCCATAGCAACGTTTGGGTCAGGATTTTTAATCATGAAATTTCCAAATAGCGGCATAAAATTGTTGAGATAGGGAGCCGCTTTGGGAAATGCCACTGCGCAAATATTGTCATGCACTTGCTGTTTATAATTTACGTTTGTGCTAAAATGAGTAGTGTGAAAGGGTTCGGTAAATTGTCTTGCCGATGCAGAGAACAAATCTGTTAATCGCTGAATTTCTTCTTTGCTCAGTAAATCGGGAACGATAACATAGCCATACGCAGCAAATTTTTTTTGCAATGAACTGTCCCTAAAAACTTGATTCAATAATGCCTTATTCATTTTTAGGCTTATGCTTTTTAATCAGTTTTAAGAGTTGTTTTTCGGTTAGGTCAAAAGGTTCATATTTTACAACTTCTTTTTTCCATTTGGTCTCATCGGGTTTCGAAATAAAATCGTAACCATAGTAAAAATTTTCGTCCACCTCATATTTTTCAATCAGCGAATCATCTATGTCCTTGTTTCGGAAATAATAAACCAGTTGATAGTTTTTTCGCAACACAGTAATGGTAATAGCATGTCGAATTTCTTTCGACAAATTGGGCGCGCTTGCATGAATTGTTGCTGGGTCAAATACTAACACATCACCGGCATTAATAGTTATCGGCTTTACGTGTTTGTAAAGTGTGTTGATGTGTTTTAGAAACTGCCAAGGCACTCCTAAACTCCGTTGCATATTGCCCCATAAATGGCTGCCTGATAAAAAAGAAATAGGTCCATTTTCCATGGTTACATCACAAAAAGGTATCCAAACAAACAAGCAATAATCTTTTTCTTCATCAATCACTGTGCTGTCCTGGTGAATGGTAAGTCCACTACTTACATGCGCTGGTTTTACCTGATAAGCGCCACCAGTATGTGGGTCAGTCTTTTCCATGTTGAACATGCGCGGCAAAATTGTTTGCGCATTCTTGTTAATCACCTCCTGTGTTTTTTTTCTTATTTCAGGATTGAGCAAACGACCACTGTTCAAGAGGTCTTTGTCTAGTTCGAATCCGTCTAATTTCGAAATTTCATTAAAGGTATCTAGGAAAGATTTAATCTCGGATGGGTCTACCACATTTTCAATTACACACCAGCCGTTTTTGAGATAGAATTCGTGTTTTTTTTCGTTTAAAAAAAAACTATCTTTTCTAACTTCAAGATGAGGGTTAATAGACGACTCTCGTTCAAAACCACTTAAAAAATTCCAAAAATTCATGGTTAATTTGGTTTGATACCTTCGGATCCAAAACTAATAAATACAGTTGCAGAATCAAACAAGGGTGTCATTATTTGCTAAGTTGGTCAAGCAATTGGAGTGCCGCTGTGTTGTTGGGGTTTTGTAAAAGTACTTGCTGAAAATAAAACCGCGCACTATCCTGTTTTGCCATAGCAAAAAACGTTCTACCAATATTCAATAAAGGATCTACAGTGCCAGGAAATTGACGGATAGCTTCTTTATTGACAGCTATAGACCGATCGTAATTTTTTATAGAAAAATAGAGAAAACTCAAACTTTCGTATGAAGAATAATCGCTGGCAGCATGATTGATTCGGTATTCAAAAAAGGGAATTGCTTCTTCATTACGAGCTCTCTCTACCAAAAGTTTGGCAATAAATAAATGTGCATCACTGTTGGTAGAATCTATCTCTACAGCGCGTTTAAAATACACAATTGCACTATCCGGAATATTTAAGGTGGCATACGTTCTTCCTAAATCAAAAGCTACATTATAAAACAATGGGTAAATTTCTATTGCCGATTTGAAATGATCGAGAGCTTCATTTTGAAGTTTTGTTTGTTCAATGGGATCGGTTACTTCAAAAGATTTTTTCATTAGATGCACGGCTAAAAGATTGTGCGCTTGCGAAGAAGTAGGTACATGTTTGATGTCATTTCGCATAAGCGTAAGGTCATCCTTCCAATCAAAATTTCGGGAAAATGTAATAGCCGAATAACAGCAAAGAATACCGATTAATGGGTAGGTAAACGTCTTAGGGAACATAAAAAGGGAAATGGTCGAAACTTCTTTGCTGTTTCCAGCTTCTTTTGTTTTTGCAATTTTCAAAAGAAGAGTTGACAATAAAGTGCTCCATCCAATAGAGGGAATCAATAAATAACGGTCGGCAACTATGCCGGGAATTTGTAAAATGTACCCAGAGAAGGGTACCATAGAAATTAGATAGATACCAATAGCGAACGAAATAATTTTGTCGTGCTTTAAGAAATAAATGGCGATAAGAAGTAAACATAAATGTACGAGAATGCTTAGAACTGGAATCGGCTGCGTAATTTTTTCGGGACTGATAAACTTGTACCCATAATAAAATGCCAGAGGATAAGGTATTATGGTTTGAACAAAATAATGGAAAAGTACATGCAACGATGTACCTGCTTTTATTTGCCATGGGTCCTTCCAGTCTACAGGCTCTTCCACAAAATTGATTGGGCGGTCTTGTTTAGCAGTCAACACATTTGTATTTACCCTTGTGCCAATATCCTCAATATTAATTCTCGCTACTTGGCCTGGGTTTGTAATTTGGTTACCTGCACCTAAAGTTAACACAACCACTAGAGCAATAAGTAGATATGCCCATGCAAAAACATTAGCAAATTTTTTAAAGAAAATTGCAGCGAGCAGAAAAACAAAAGTGAAATAAACATAGTCTGCCGCCCAAGTAATAAATATGGATTCGGTTGGAAAAACGGACAAAGATGGTGGTGTGTGTTGCGGGAATCGTAAAAAATCAACGAAGCTGATAATCGCAAACATCAAGGCAATTAAAACCGTTAATAACCTTGTTTTTTTTAAGCGTACACCAACCAGAAAAAATGGATAAACTAATATCCCCATCATATTCGAAACAAAAATTGGTATCGATATAAAAGTTAACGAAAGAAGATTAAGAAGCCTTAAATCATTTCCTGCAAAAAGTAAGGAAAAGGAGAACCAAATTGTCAATAAACTATAGTACAACAAGAATTCATCAACTATGGGCTTACAAAGTATTATAGTAAGAAACCCAATGTTCAGAATTACATTCGCCCACCAACTCCACTTACTAGTCCCTTTAAAAATTAATGCCAATAATACTATCGCCACTAATCCACTTGCTATAGATAACCCATTGTAAAAACCACCTAAAAAAATAAGCAAAAGAACTATGCTAACAATAATAGGCATCGGTTTGAAATACTCGGGTGGAGGAATGCTGTTCTTAAAAAAATCTTTGCACCCTTCAAGTTCTGGAATACTATTACTGGATTGTTTATTTGAGTTGAAAACAGATTGGTAAACAGATTTTAACTGTTGAACGGTTTTGTGCGACCTTAAAAAAACAAACAGCAACACAGATGAGCTAATTAATCCTACAACAATTTCCACTTTCAGGTAGAGACTGTTTATGTTGAGTAAGAAAAAAGCTGGTAGTGCTAACAGAACAGAAGTTGATAAAAGAGATAGAAAATTTATTTCTGTAAATAGCAGTAAGGCAAATGGAATGATAATAGCGAATGATAAAAACGTAATTTTATTCATGAGTGCAAGCGCAAAAACAACAGGCAAGAACAGTAGAAGATTTTTGCGCTTGTGATATACCGCTTTAAATGCTACTACCAGCGAGAGCAAGCAAAATATTAAACCCAATATTTCATCTCTATTTTTGATACTGCTTACTACTTCAGTATGTGATGGATGGGCGGCAAATAGCAGTGTTATTGCTAATAAAAAAACAGGAGTAAAGGCACTACTTACACTTCGCAAAACTCTATACAAAAGAACACAACAAAATGCATATAGCAATAGATTGAATAGATGACTTACAAACGGATTGTCGCCAAGCAATGAATGCTCAATTGCGAAGGTAGCTAACACCACAGGTCGGTATTCATACGCATAGCCCGATTCATCCTGATAATAAGGAGAAGTAAAAATTTCGGGAATGGCTGATATGCCTTTTGAAGTAAGCCGGTGATTCCGCGTTACCAACTCATCGTCCATGTTATAGCCATTGAGCAGTGAATTAGAGTAAATTAGAAAGCAAAAGGCTACTATGATTAACTCAAAAATGTTTCTTTGAAAGAATGATTGGGTTGATCCTTTTTTTTGAACTTTTATCTTCTCTGATTTCTTTGCCATGAACGATATAGGCCGTTACTTTTTTACAAAAATTTATTTAGTGAAAATAGTTATTTCCAATACTGTTGAATAGGAGCGGAGTAGAATTTCTTATATCGTCCAGGTAGTCAAGCCGTGCTGGGTAAAATTATAGCGCATCACTCTGCCGCCTAATTTATTGAGGGCTTCAATCACTTTAAATTTATTGTTGTAAGGCGCGTAGAAAATCATAAACCCACCGCCACCCGCACCGGATATTTTTCCGCCTGTAGCACCTGCTTTTAAAGCAGCGCTATAAATTTTTTCCAACTGAGGATTTGAAATGCCTGCCGCCATGGCACTTTTATGTTGCCAACTGTCGTGCAAAATTTTTCCAATGCCGTCAATATCTCCTTTTAATAAAGACTCTTTCATTTTAACGCTCTGCTCCTTCAAACTGTGCATGGCATCAATTGATTTGGTATTTTTCTTTTTCACGTTCTCGCTTTGCTTCTTAATAATTTCAGAAGAAAGACGCGAAGTCTCTGTGAAAAAGAGAATCAAATTATTTTCCAGTTCATGCAGCCATTTATCTTTTACACGAAGTGGATTTACAATCACTTTATCATTAGCATAAAATTCCATGTAATTCACTCCGCCAAAAGTGGCCGCGTATTGGTCTTGTCTGCCGCCCTGCATCAATAAATCTTCGCGCTCAATGCGGTAAGCAAGATGCGCAATATCATATTCTCCAAGGGGAAGTTTGAACCACTCTACAAAAGCACCGAGAATAGCCACCACTAAAGTTGAAGAAGAACCAAGACCGGAACCCGGAGGTGCATCTACATAAGTGGTGAGTTCAAACGCAAATGGTTTCTTCACAAAATCTTTTACCACGCGATTGTAAACGCCTTTAGCTAAATCGAGTTTGCCATTGATAGGCAACTTCTTTTCGGCTGTAAGCACAATTTCTTCATTGCGGTCAATGGCTTTGATATGAATTTTCTTTCCACTCAGTGGCTTGATGGTAGCGTAAGCATACATGCCTATGGTGGCATTAAGAATCGCCCCGCCATATAAATCGGCATAAGGCGAAACATCGGTGCCGCCACCGGCAAGTCCGAGACGAAGAGGGGCTTTGCTTCTATATATCATTGTTACGAGTTACAAGTTTCGGGTTTCAAGTTGAAATACAAAATGCAATTTAGTTTTTGTATTTAATCAAAGTCATTAGCGTTGTCCCGATTTTTTATCGGGATGCTATTGCCTTTTGCACTTCAAAGATCTTCTTCAGCATTTCGCTCCAAGCATATTTTTTCTTTTCAATTTTAATGTTGTCGCGCATTTTAAACTCTAAATGGCTGGCGTAAAAATCAACGAGCGCATCGGCAATGGCAGTCGGATTAGGTTCCACCACATAACCCACTTTACCATGCGGAACAATCTCAGGCAAACCGCCAACATTAGTTACGAGCATTGGTCTATCGAAGTGGTAACAGATTTGCGTAACGCCACTTTGTGTAGCGTGTTTGTAGGGTTGCACTACCATATCGGCCGCGCAGAAATAATTGCGCACTTCGTTATCAGGAATAAAATCTGTTTTCAAAATCAGCTTATCGCGAATGCCAAGTTGTTGAATTAACTCAGCATAAGGTTTTGCATCGGTATAAAACTCACCGGCTACAATCAATTTCATATTCAGTTTACGCACACGCTCATCTGCCATGGCGTGCAACAGTAAATCCAATCCTTTGTAATCACGTATGAAACCGAAGAAGAGAATATGTTCTTCGTTAATAGCAAGCCCGAGTTTTTCGTACGCTTCGGTTTTAGTGATGGCTTCGCCAAAATTATCGAATAAAGGATGCGGAGAAAATGCTCTTGGCTTTCGGGTGTCGAACTTTTTCAAATCTTCTAAAACAGATTCGCTCATGGCAATGAAACCATCTACACTGTTCGCAAAATATTTCGCCCAAAAAAAATCTCCTAATCTTTTTTCGTGAGGAATAATATTGTCGAGAATGGAAATTACTTTTGTTTTCCTGTTCTTTTTTACGATGCGCGAAATTTTACCAAGACAAGGTCCCATAAACGGCAGCCAGAATTTCACCAACATTAAATCGGCATTCAGTTTCGCAATCTCTTTTCCAACCTTCAACCAATTGAATGGATTAACTGAATTTACTTTTACATGGATATACAAATCATCGGGCGCGGGTTGGTCGCTGTATTGTGAAGTTCCTGGGAATAAAAATTCGGGATACTGCAAACTGAAAGTGTAAATCTGAACACTGTGTCCCTGACGAATAAACTCACGCGCTAAACGTTCGTTGTAAGAAGCAAGACCTCCGCGAAGAGGATGAGCGGAGCCGAGGATGATGACTTTCATTTTCCGATGTTCAGATACTTTGCCACATCATATTGATTTCTATCCACCGCTTTGCGCGAAACCAATTCGCCAAGGAAGCCTGCAACAAAAAGTTGCACCCCAACAACTATAGAAACTAAAGCGATGTAAAACACAGGGCGTTCGGTCATGCGATATTGTTCGAAGAAAAATTTTCCAACGGTGAGATAAGTCACAATACAAAAACCAAGAAAGAAACTTAATACACCAAGTCCACCAAAAATATGCATCGGACGATTGGCATATCGAGTCATAAACGAAACAGAAAGCAAATCGAGAAAGCCGTAGAGAAATCTTTCCATTCCGAATTTGGTCTGTCCGTATTTGCGCGCTTGGTGTTGCACTACTTTTTCACCAATGTTGGAATAGCCGGCTTTCTTCGCCAATACCGGAATATAGCGATGCATCTCGCCATATACTTCAACACTTTTCACTACTTCATTTTTGTAAGCCTTCAATCCGCAGTTCATATCGTGAAGTTGAATGCCGGTCATTATTCGTGTAGCTCCGTTATAAATTTTGGTAGGAATAGTTTTTGTAATCGGGTCAAAACGTTTTTGTTTCCAGCCGCTTACCAAATCGAAATTCTCTTTGGTAATCATTTTATACAGCGCAGGAATTTCATCGGGTGAATCCTGCAAGTCTGCATCCATGGTAATCACCACATCACCCTGTGCATGTGAGAAACCAACCTGCAAGCCTGCGCTCTTTCCATAATTTCTGCGGAAACGAATGCCTTTGATATTTGAATTCTGTGCTGATAGATTTTCAATCACGCTCCAACTTTTGTCTTTGCTTCCATCGTCAATCAACAAAACTTCATAGCTGAAATTGTTCACGTTCATCACGCGGTCAATCCAAGCGGTGAGTTCAGGCAGCGATTCTTCTTCATTAAATAAAGGAATGACAACAGAGATTTGCATTTACGCTTCGGTTTTTATTTCTACTTCTTTTGATGGACGGCTTACAAATAAAGCAAGGAGCAAACTAAAAAGTAGACCTACTCCTAAACTTTTACCAAAAGTTTTCAAAGTAGAAAGAACAGTTGGTGTAAAATCTTCCAATCGAATTTGTCTCATTGCTTTTTCAATGTCTTCATCTTGCGCACCAAATTTTTCCATAGTTGCGGCTGTGTTGTTACGCACGATATCAAATAGGTGTTGCGGAAACTCTGTATCCACTACATTCGAAATAATATAGGAGATCACATTGCTGAAAAGCAGCGTGAGAAAAATAATAATCATAGAAGCTGTCAATGCCTGTATAAAAGAAATTTTGCCCATTTCATGTTTGTAGGTCACCGTTCCCCATACCGGAATAAAAATCAAAATGCCAAGGCTCAATAAACCATAAATCATTTGCGACCACATGGTACCAAAAAGTTGCGAATAAAATATGTAGGATATTAAACTGATAACACACATAATCATGCCGCCAATCAATCCGTAACGAATA
The DNA here is from genome assembly GCA_026391075.1 of Bacteroidota bacterium. GTDB lineage: Bacteria > Bacteroidota > Bacteroidia > Chitinophagales > LD1 > Bog-950. The sequence goes on from JAPLES010000088.1 coordinate 18,417, forward strand.
GGAAGTTTGTAGTCTGGGTTCATAATTATCAGTTGAGTTGAAGTCTCCCTTTATTGATTACTCCAAGCGATTTACCAATAAAGTCAGTGCCTATGAACGGAGTGTTCTTTGATTTCGATTTTATATTGCCTTCTGCAAAAGTCCATTTCAAATCAGGATTGAACAAAGTTAAATCTGCTTCTGCACCTTCTTCAATTTTATTTTGCAAACCAAGAACTCTTCTTGGATTATTTGAAATCGTTTCAATAATTTTTGACAATTCAACTTTGCCTTTTAATGCAGTGTTTGCAATAGCAAAACAGGTTTCTAAACCAATCATTCCAAAATCTGCTTTATCGAATTCCAGCTTTTTGCACTCTTCATCGTGTGGTTGATGAGCAGAGGTTATTGTATCAATTGTTCCGTCAGCAATTCCTTTTATGAGTGCGGTAATATCTTCTTTCGAGCGAAGATGCGGATTCACTTTGCAGTTAGTGTTGTAACTTCCCACAGCCGTTTCATCTAACATTAAGTTGTAAGCATTTACCGAAGCAGAAATTTTCAATCCTTTCTTTTTCGCGTTACGAATAAGTTCAACACTGCGCTTTAAAGAAATATCGAGTAGATGTAATTTCGATTCGGTGTATTCAAGAATGTAGATATCGCGATTCACCGAAATTTCTTCGGCTAGTGCAGGCGCACCCGGTAATCCGAGTTTGGTACTAGTAACTCCTTCATTCATTGCACCGTTTTTTGAAATGCTTTTTTCCTCTGGATGATTCATAATTAAACCATCGAATGCTTTTGCATAAAGAAGCGAACGTTCCACCATGCCCGCATTGGAGCTTGGCTTTAATCCATCGCAGAAAGCAATTGCTCCCGCGCCATGCATATCATACATCTCCGCCAAATCTTTCCCTTCTGCATTTTCTGAAACAGCACCCAACGGATGAACACTGACAATTTCATCGGCAGATTTGCGAAGCACATATTCAATCTGCGATTTTGTTTGTGTGACAGGTTGTGTGTTGGGCATACAACAGATATGCGTAAAGCCACCAAACGCTGCGGCAGCACATCCGCTTTCAATTGTTTCCTTTTGCTCGTAACCCGGGTCTGCCAAAAAAGTATTTAAGTCGAACCAGCCGAGCGACACGTGAAGATTATCGGCTTTTATTTCTTTGGCTTTAGACGTGTTCTGCAACTTGGCACCAATCTTTTTGATTTTGCCATTGCTTACTAAAATATCTTTTGCCTGATTGTGAAAAGGAGAGCCGGTGTCAATGATTCTTGCGGAGCGAATGATTATTTCCATACCGAAGGACGAATATAGAAAAGGTTGGGAGGAAAAGGCATTGAAGAAATGGAATGATGGTTGAGCGGCATTAGAATAAAGAATATTTTAAACTAAATTAATTTATAGTTTCTATACTCTCCAATATTTTTTCCGGTGAGTTTTTCTAACCATTTTCTTATTCGATACTTCAATTTCATTTTACTTTTTGAAGTATGAAATTCAAAATTCCAGTTCATTCGCTTAATCCGCGTATGCATAACGCTTGGATGTTTGCCTTCAAATTTTTTGAGCGAATCTATTTGATGAAAATCATAATCGATTTCATTACCGAACTGTTGAGCAACTTTTTCATCGCTGTGAAATAAAGAAGTAAACGCTTTAGCTTTGGTCATCATTTGACCTGGAGTTTTTACATAACCGTAATGGTGTATAATTCCAAACGTTTCTTTTACTGACAGTTTTTCACCGTTAATTTTTCGAAATCCTTGTGCATCACCCCAACTTATAATATGGTTGTCTCTTCTAATCCTCTAATTTCTTTTCTATACCAATTAAAGGCATCTGCCACATAATTATACGAGCCGTAAAAATGTACGAAGTTAAACAGCAAACCTTCGACACGTTTATCATCTTTCCATTTCAGCATACTTTCTTGAATAGCCTTCAACGAATCTTCATGCACAATTTCATCGGCCTGAATGTAAACACACCAATCTGCATCTTTAGCAATGGCTTGAAATGCTTTATTGGTTTCTGCAGCTAAGACCCTTCCGCCTTCGCGCAAATTTTCGTCCCAAACGGTTTCAATTATTTTTATTTTCTGCGGATGAATAGCGCGAACTAATTCTAATGTCTGGTCTGTGCTTTTGCCAACGGCCACTACCACTTCATCACACAGCGGCAAAATAGAATGTATGGCCTCACATACGGGATAGTCGAAAATTTCTGCGTTTTTGATGATGGAGAAACCTACGACCTTCATGGTAAGTTATTGTTTGAAAACTGAATTATAAAAACACTTCCACACGGCTCGTTCCCTTCAATCCATATTTTGCCTTTCATTTTTTCAATAATATTTTTCACTGTCGAAAGCCCGATGCCGGTGCCATCGGCACCGCTTTCGTTTTCAACGCGGCTTAACATTTCGAAAACTTTCTCACGCGCTTGCTCAGGAATTCCAACTCCGTTATCGGCAACAGAAATTTCTACACAACTATTTTTCTCTTCGCAGATAATCTTGATTTGCGGTTTTTCGCTGTTGTTATATTTGATAGCGTTGGTTACTAAGTTCTGAAACACCTGTAGCATTTGAATATCATCTGCCATCAGCATAGGTAAATTTTCAAAACTCACTTCTGCATTTTTTTCTCCCATTAGTTTTGCAAGATTCATCTTCAACTGCTCAATGGTTTTATTCAAATCAACGGGCTTCATCTTTGACTGACTTCCTTTTGCCGTGTTCAAAATGCGGGTAATCATTTCATCCATTCGCTTACTGCCGTCAACGGCAAAGCGCATAAACGTTTTTTCTTCTTCGGTGAGTTTGTCTTTGAGTTTTGCTTCGAGAATTGTCATGTAAGTAGAAACCATACGTAACGGTTCGCGCAAATCGTGTGAGGTTACGTGCGCAAAACATTTCAAATCTTTATTGCTCGATTCCAACGTTTTTGAATACTGCTGCATTTCGCTGTTGAGTGATTTTAGTTGCTCTGCTTCATCGCGCACGCGCTGTTCTTTTTGCTGTTCAATTTCAAAAAGTGTTTCCAACGTATTTTCAATCGTAGCCGAATCACCAGTTGAAATTTCCAGCTTCTTGAAATGCTCATACGATTTTTTGTAATCGCCTAACTGACCATACATTTCAAAGAAAACTTCGTTGCGCTGTTGCTCGGTGTATTCGTTTTTGTGTTTGTCCATTAGTGCAACCAACTCAGTGTAATATTCATTTGCCTTTGGCAAATCGTTAAGCAAAACAGAAATTCTACCAAGCGAGATGTAAGAAAATACATACCTCATTTCGTTTCCGATTTTTTTTCGCATCGCGAAAGCTTTAGCAAATAAATCTCTCGCGGCTTCAAGATTTCCCTCGTCCTGCTCAATAATTCCCATGTAATGGTAAATGATGGCAGAAGTTTCGTGCAGCGGCAATTCTTTATGTTCTCCGTGCAGTTCCAGAAATTTTTCACGCGCCAGTTTATATTCTTTCACTCTGAAAAGATGGCTTGCCACAGCAATGCGCGAACGCCTGATAATATCTGCATCACCTGTGCGCAAAGCATATTCAAGCGACAAATCGAAAAATGGTTTCGCCAATCGGAACAAACCGATATTGATATACACAAGAGCCGTGGTATTAAAAATTCCCCAGCGAAGTGTATCGTGTTTCACATCACTGTGTTGAAGTTCGTTCAACATTTCGCGGCAGTTCGAAAGAATTTTCAGCGTGCGTGTGTAATCACGCAATCGCAAATATGCATTCGCCAAATGATTTTCAGCCAATACTTTTGCAAAGCAAACAGTAAGTATTTCAGCAGCATTCACTGCAAGTTTTGCGTACTCAAAAGATTTGATGTTGTCGAAATGCAGATAGTTGTAAACAGAACTCATGGCACAATACGCAAGCACAATATTTTCTTTATGCTCTATGCTGATGGCAAGTTGCAATGCCTGGCGCGCTTCCGTTTCTGCGCGCATATCGTGCATGGTTATTAAGTGCTCGCATTCTTTAATGGCAGCACTTATTTTTTCTTCCGTAACCTGATTGGGATTCATGCTTTATACTTTCCAAAAACGAAGTAAAGCGATTTCGATGGCAAGAAAAAGCAGGGTGAGAATCAAACACAATTTCCAAAGTGAAGTTCCTTTGTTCAGTTCTTTCACCACAGTTGCTACTTCGGCATTTGCTCCGTTTACCACATTGATATTGAGTTGCGGATATTGTTCTTTCAATTGCGAAGCAGTTGAGAATTTCATATCCGATTCTTTGCGGTCGAAATTGAGTGCGAGTAAATCAGTTGAATCCGAATTTTCTAAACCTACCTGATAGAAACCCGATTTTTTTATTTGCTCATTCAAACCGAGCAACATTTTATTTCCCATCTCAAATTGTTCGGGAATAAACTCCATGTTCTCGCCTTTTATCTTGTAAACCTTTTCGCCCGAAACTTTTTTCGCATCGGCTTCAATGCGGGTTTTATCGCCAATGAAATAACTGATGTTTCCGCTGCGAATATTCAGCACCGCCATTTTATAAAGCATGGGAACAAAAATGCCATGCACAGGAAGTTCAGAAAAATTCTGGTCGAGCGGAGAACCACAAACATAAAGAGAGCCACTTCCGTGCGGATAGCGACTGAAAAATGAATTGCCATCCTTCAAAGTGAGAATGGCTTCTTCATCAGATGCCGTTGAACGCGTGAACTGATAATATTTTTTTACGTGCGGCAGATTCATGTTTTCGGGAATGCGCTCAAAAACATCTTTGAAAATATTTTGCTGAAGATTAATGCCCGCTAAATCCTGCGCTTGTTCCGAAAATGCAGCAATAGAATTTGCCTGCAAATTATTTAAGAAGCGATTGTAAGATTCCATATCGCATTTGTCGGCAGGAAAAACGGCTACTGCTCCACCATCAGTTACAAATGAATTGATACTTGCAGCAAGCGAAGACGAAATGCTTCTGAGGTTATCGAGAATAACCAATTGATTTCCCTTCAAACTGTTGGCATCAAAAGTTGAAACAAGCGAAGAAGTGTAATCGAACTCAGCCTGGTCTTTAAAGAGCGCATCTAAAAATTGATTGGAGCGATTCTCACTTAGCGAAAGCACTTTTATTTTTTCAATCACTTTAAAAGCGAGAAAATAATTATCGTCATAAGCAATCGGATAATCCTGAATCTGCAATTCAGCTTTGTTCGAATTCGGCTGGTTCAAAACAAAATTCATGGTGTCATAAATGAAAGAGTTTGCCGCCACCGAAAAATCTGCCATGCCTTTGGTTTGATTGTTCAGTTTTAAAACAAGGCGATTATTCTCCACCGCTTTTTCACCGCTGTTCGAAATTTTAACAATCAATTTTGCTGGTTGATTTAATAGCTGAACCGGTTCATTAAACCAAACGGTATCTATGTAAACATTCGCTTGCGCATCGGAAGCCAACGCAACTAAGTTATAAGCAACAGAAGAATCAATACTCAAATTGCCCATGCCCTTTTGGAAATCGGAAAGCAGATAAGCAATTTGATTTTTGCCGTTTTCTCTGCTGAGTGCATCGCGCTGGCGTTTGGTAATTTCAGAAAGATTGCGCACCGCAGGAGAAATTTCAAGCTCATCAACCATGCTGATGAATTCTTCTTTACCAACGAGCCGTTGATGTTTCCCCTCAAAATCATTGGTCAATAATTGAAACTGGTCATCGGCAGAATAATTGCGCGCTATTTCCTTCGAAGCAATTTTAGCTTTATCGAACAAACTTCTTCCATCGCTAACTGCGTTCATCGAAAAAGAATTGTCAATATAAATGCTCACATATTTTCTTCCCGTAGAAACTCCGTTGTTTTTACTAGGAAAATATGGCTGTGCAAATGCCAATACCAAAAACAACAACGCAAGTGTGCGCGCTGCTAACACCAAAAAATGTTTAATGCGGTTTCGCGATGAAGTTTCTAATTCTACTTCCCGCAAAAATTTCACATTGCTGAAATAGACTGTTTTGTACCTTCTAAAGTTGAAGAGATGCACAATGACAGGAATGGCAATTGCCGCTAGCGCAAAAAGAAAAAATGGAAACACAAATTGCATGGGGCTAAAATAGAATAATAGGCCATAGATAATCAGACTATACAAAGTAGGGATGGATATAAAGTTTAGGACCAGGTTTTTCAGGTATTACTTCCTGTTTTTCCGGTATTTTACAATCTTGTTTTCTGTTTGCGATGATAAGTTACTATGTAGAATTTGCTACTTACATTTGTGTGGTACAAATATTCAACCGTATCCTTTAATTTTCAATTCATGAGAATTTTTAATTCTGTTATTGTCATCACCCTTTTAAGTTTTATCACAGCCTCTTCTTTTGCACAGAAACCAATTCTGTTCAATGAAAAATTTGGAGCCGAAGCATCTGCCATTTTTCCGAACGCACAACACGTTTGGTTGAAACAGGAAAACAGCGTTCCTGCTTTTATTGATTTACGAAGCGGTAACGAAACCGATGAGTCTACTTTCCTTTTCCTGCTCAAAAAGAAATTTAACCTTCCTTCCTCGTATCAATTTCAATTGTTGGATAACGTAAAAGATGAAATAGGATGGGAGCATCACCGGTATCAACTTCTTGTAAATAGCATTCCTGTTGCTGATGGAATTTTTATTACGCACTTGCAAAACGGCAAAGTGAAAAAGTTCAACGGTTCTCTTTTTAAAAATATTCCTATTGCTCCTTCTCCAACATTTTCTGAATCTGCTGCACTCGCCTTTGCATTGCAAAACATAAACGCCAAAATTTATAAATGGCAACTGAGCGAAGAGGAAGAATTGCTCAAGCAAATGAATAGTGATGCTCATGCTACTTATTTTCCGAAAGGACAATTGGAAATTGTTCAATCAAATAACAACGAAAATAATTTTCGTTTAGCATGGAAGTTTGACGTTTACGCACATGAACCCATGAGCCGCAATGAAGTTTTTGTAGATGCAGAAACCGGAGAAGTGCTGGGAAAAAAATCACGCATCTATAACGCAAACACAGCAGGAACCGCTGTAACTGCTTATCGCGGTTCGCGGCCTATTGTGGCAGATAGTTACACAGGACAATATCGTTTGTATGAAACTACGCGCGGCTTGGGCATTCATACTTACAACATGCAAACGGGAACTAATTATGGTACAGCGGTTGAGTTCTTGGATGCAAATAATATTTGGAGCAATGTAAACGCAGCTAAAGACCAATATGCATGCGATGCGCATTGGGGTGCGGAAATGACTTACGATTTTTATCAGAGCATGGGCAGAAATTCTATTGACAACGCGGGCTATGCGTTGAATCTTTATATGCATTACAATACCAATTACGTAAATGCATTTTGGGATGGAACGCGAATGACTTTTGGTGATGGAAATGCGACCAACAATCCACTCACATCGCTTGATATTACGGGTCATGAAATTTCGCACGGCTTAGATGAACTAACTGCCAATCTCACTTACCAAGATGAGCCTGGCGCGCTTAACGAATCGTTCAGCGATATTTTTGGAACGGCAGTGGAATGGTTTGCGGATTCTACGGTGGCAAACTGGACGATTGGTGAAGATATAGGTTCTCCGTTTCGCTCCATGAGCAGTCCGAATACTTATGGCGACCCCGATACTTATTTGGGAACAAACTGGTACACCGGCACAGGTGATAATGGTGGAGTGCATACCAATTCAAACGTTCAGAATTTTTGGTATTACCTGCTTTCGCAAGGTGGAACGGGAACAAACGATATTGGAAATGCTTATACCGTTACCGGGATTTCGCGCCACAAAGCAACACAGATTGCATGGCGAAATATGGTTTTCTATTTAACGAACAACTCTCAATATGCCGATTCAAGATTTTATGCCATTCAATCAGCAAATGATTTGTTCGGCACTTGTTCGCCCGAAGCAATTGCAACTACCAACGCATGGTATGCAGTGGGTGTAGGCGCGCAATTTACTTTTGGTGTTGACGCGCAGTTTACTGCTTCGCAAACTTCGGGCTGTATGGTTCCGTTCGTGGTGAACTTTACAAACGCAAGCACAAATGCTTCTACTTACAATTGGGATTTTGGCGATGGAACTACATCTACTGCACAAGCGCCTTCACACACTTATACTAATCTCGGAACTTACACAGTGAGATTAATTTCAAATGGTGGTGCGTGTGGCATTGATAGTTTGATTCGCACGAATTACATCAACATCAGCACATCGAATCCTTGTGTAGTGGTAATGCCAACGACAGGAACATATCAAACACAAACTTCTTGCACGGGAACAATTTACGATAGTGGTGGACCAACGGGAAATTATACTGACAACACAAACAGTGTGCTCACGATTTCTCCTGCAGGCGCTACACAGGTTAGGTTTCATTTCACGCAGTTCAACATGGAGAATACCTATGATTTTCTGTACGTGTATGATGGGCCTACAACTGCCAGTCCGCAAATAGGTGCTTATACAGGAACAACAATTCCTGCTGATATAACTTCATCGGGCGGTTCACTTACAATTCGACAAACAACAGATGTTGGAGTGGTTGCCGCTGGCTATACTATTCAGTGGTCTTGCATTTCGCCAACTATTCCACCGGTAGCAAATTTTAAAGCAGATGTAACAAGTTCGTGTAACGGCAAAATAAATTTCAACGACCTCTCCACAAGCGCGCCTACTTCATGGCTTTGGAATTTTGGTGACGGAGGAACTTCAACTTTGCAAAATCCTTCGCATACTTATTTTACCAATGGTACATTCAGTGTTTCGCTTAAAGCAACCAATGCATACGGCAATAACACGAACACAAAGAATAATTACATCACCATCAATAAACCAGCGGCTCCTGTTGCAGCGAATGTAAGCCGTTGCGGGAACGGAACTGTTTTACTCGCTGCAATTTCTACCGATACAATTAAATGGTATGCAAATGCAACGGATACAACATCAGTTTCAGTGAGTAATCCGTTTGTTACTCCTTCTCTTAGTAGCAACACAATTTATTATGCTGAAGATATTGTGCCGGGTGCAACAGCACATGTTGGCCCCGTGAATGACAGCATTGGAGCCGTAAGCAATTATTCAAATATCACCGACAGATATTTGATTTTCAATTGTCTTGCTACTAGCACTTTGAAAACTGTGAAAGTGTATGCACAAGGTGCAGGCAACCGAACAATTGTTTTGCGCGATTCAACAGGAGCAATACTCCAAACCTTGACTGTGAATCTTGCTTCGGGTTTGAATATTGTCTCCTTGAATTTTGTGCTGCCGGTAAAAAATAATTTGCGATTAACTATCAACGGCACGGCAAATCTTTTCCGCAATACTGCGGGAGGAGTTTATCCATACACTCTAGCAGGCTTGGTTTCTATTACAGGGACAAATGGGACAGCGGGCTATTATTATTATTTCTACGATTGGGTTATAAAATCGAGCGACTGTGTTTCGCTGCGCAAAGCGGTAACGGCCACAATTAATCCGGCTGTTGTTGCTGCTTCATCGCACGCCAATGTTTTATGCAATGGTGGAAACACAGGAACAGCAACCGTGAGCGCAACCGGAGGAACCCCTAGTTTCTCTTATACATGGACAGGTGGAGCAACGACAACAACTGCAAATAATTTAGTAGCAGGAATATACAACGTTACGGTGATTGATGCCGCAGGATGTTCATCTACTTCGACACAAATGATTACGCAACCTACTGCACTTTCACTTACAACAAGCGAAACTGGTGATACCTGCAATCGTTCAACGGGAAAAATAATTTCTACTGTGAGCGGAGGAACAACCAACTATTCTTACAACTGGAGTAATTCGCAAACGAGTTCGACTGTAAATAATTTACCATCAGGAAATTTTGCACTTACTGTTACTGACGCAAATAATTGTTCGCTGAGTGCCAGTGCGATTGTAAATGCTGTGAGCAGTAATCTTTCTATCAACGCCACATCAACAAATGTTTTGTGTAATGGTGGAAACACAGGAAGCGTTACAGCGAGCGTAACGGGTGGATTCCCAAATGTGATTTATCATTGGAGCAATAACGCATCAGGTTCTGCGATCAGCAATCTTGTTGCAGGAAATTATTCGGTTACCGTTACTGATGGAGGAGGATGTTCAGTTACAGCAACAAAAACAATTTCACAACCTCTTGCGCTTTCACTAACCACTACAACAACTGATGATACTTGTGGTCGCGGAACTGGAAAAATAATTTCAACGGTGAGCGGAGGAACAACA
>JAPLES010000035.1 GCA_026391075.1 Bacteroidota bacterium
CGCCCGCCCACCTCGAGCACAAACAGCTGCGGGTCGCCGAAGATGCCCTTTGGCGGCATCGGGCTGGGCTTGAGCCGCTCGTCCAGCAGGAACGCGGTGCTGTTCTCGGCGCACGTGTAAGAGTCGAGCACGCTAGAGTAGGTGCAGGGGCCGGGCAGCACGGGCGTGCCCTGGTCGAACGCAAAGACGCGTAATAAATTTTGAACTTCATCAGCCTGCACATCGGCAACTGGTGGAACAGTTAAACTTAGGTCATCAACAAACCAATAGTAATCGTAAGAACCAATCCAACTAAACCGGATATAAACTGAATCGCGATTGGCGGCAATGGACGAAATATTTTCAGTTACAAAATTGGGATTAGCTGATTCTTGGTTTGTTGCTAATCCGTCAGAAGAAGTATGAACCAATGTCCAGTTCACCGAATCATTACTCACATATACCTTTCCTTCATCGGCTAAATACTTTGCATAATATTCGGTAAAACTTAAAAGCACACCTGGCTTACCAAGGCAGCTAATTCGACTTGAAGTTATTGTGGTAGATTCAGGAGTTCCATCTACACCCGCATTGTCACTATCTACTCTTATGTGACCATTAGCAGCACCAGCACCATTGAAAGTTCCCGCGGCACCACCTGCACTGCTGGGGTCTAAACTCCATTCCCAAACTACGGCACTGGAACCTGCAAAATCGTTAACGATTGTCCAGCCGGGTAAAGATTGATTAGTGAAGCTGTCAACAAAGAATGTTTGCGCACTTATTTTAGCAAACGGTAAAATGCAAAGCACCGCAAAGGCGAGTAAAACTTTTTTCATGAGGATATATTTTTGTTTTAAAAGTGAGCGAATGTAGAAATCTGGATGAGTAGCATTTCTATTGTTTTAGCTAAAGAAATAAGATGCGAGATAAAATTTACAAGTTTGCAGAAACATACCTTATGACCTTAGAAATCAGAAAATGGAAACCCGAAGATGCTGAACAGTTTGTTCAGCTGACTAGCGAATGGGGTTATGAAACTACACTGGAAAAAACGCGTGAGCAACTGAAACGAATTGGTGAATTAGATAACGCAAAAGTTTTTGTAGCAGAAACAGATGGAAAAGTAGTAGGGAGAATTTTAGTAGCCGAGCACATTACTTTAGGCAGCGAACCCTTTGCTGAAGTATTGGGGTTGGTAGTGTCTCAAAATTTTAGACAAAAAGGAATAGGCAGCGCATTGATTGAACGTGCAAAGGATTGGAGCAGAGAAAAAGGATTTAAAGTAATGCGCTTAAGAGCAAATACTAAACGCGAAGTAGCGAATAGGTTTTATCCAAAGATTGGATTTGCGTTGGAGAAAATGCAGAATGTGTATGAAATTCGTCTATGATAGTTCAGCCAGAAAATCACTAATCGCTCCATACACTTTCTTCAAATCATCATTTGAAATGCAATAAGGCGGCAGTATATAAATCACATTCCCCAGCGGACGAAGAATTATTTTACGTTCAATAAAAAACTGATAAGCGTGGTCACGAATGTTATTGAGGTAGCCACTCGCTTCATCGGTTTGCATTTCAATGGCAAGTATTGTTCCGCGTTGTCGAACTTCTTTCACTCGCTTATCATTTTTCAACGTTTCGGCAAATGCAGCGTGCTGTGTTTCTATACGCGTAATTTTTTCGAAGATATTTTCTGTTTCAAATACTTCAAGCGAAGCAATAGCGGCAGCGCATCCTAAAGGATTGGCGGTGTAACTATGCCCATGCAAAAACATTTTCTGCTTTTCAGTGGAAAGAAATGCATCGTAAATATTTTGCGTACAAGTAGTAGCTGCAAAAGGAAGAAAGCCACCGGTAATTCCTTTCGAGAGACAAATAATGTCAGGTTTGTTCGTGCAATAATCAGTTGCCAAAAATTTTCCTGTTCGACCGAAACCTGTCATTACTTCATCGGCAATGGTTATGATGTTATTCTTTTTGCAAACGGCAAGCAATTCATCGAGTAGTTCTGCTGAATACATTTTCATTCCGGCAGAACCAAGAACTAAAGGTTCAAAGATAAAGGCAGCTATTCCTTCATTTTCAAATTTCCGAATTTCCGAATTTCCGAATTCGATGAATTCTACATCAAACAATAATTGCTGAAACGGTTTTGTAAAAACACCGCGTTCACTCACACTCATACTTCCGAAAGTATCACCATGATAAGCATCGCGAAAGCAGATTATTTTTTTACGGGCTTCGCCTTTGTTACTCCAATACTGCAACGCCATTTTAATAGCTACCTCTACAGCAGTTGAACCGTTATCGGAATAAAATATTTTTTGATGGTGCGGAATGCGCAGTAATAATTTATGCGCAAGTATCTCCGCAGGTTCATGGGTGAAGCCCGCAAAAATTACCTGCTCCAATTTCTTCGCTTGTTCTGCAATAGCATTCGCAATATATGGATGTGCATGTCCGTGAATGTTAGTCCACCAACTGGCAACGGCATCTATGTATTGATTGCCTTTGTCGTCATACAGGTATGTTCCTTCACCGCGCGTGATAGGAATAATACCTGCGTCCTGCATTTGTGTGTATGGATGCCACACAGGAGAAATGCTGAATTCGGAATTCGGAATGTGGAATAAATCACTCACAGTTGAAAGTTTAGTGATAAGGAGAGTTTCATTTTTTCTGCTTGTGCAGAAACAAAATCTTTGTCAATAGTTTTTGCTTCATCAATTCTGCCTATGACGGGCAACGCTGTAAAGTGTTGAACTATTTCTTCGTTGTCGTTGTAGTTTTCTCCGCTTACGATTATACCTGCAATTTCAATTCCTTCTCCTTCTAGAAATTCAAGCGTAAGTAGTGCGTGGTTAATACTGCCCAAATAATTTCTAACTACTACCACAGCAGGTAATTGTAAATAAGCAATCAAATCGAACATCACCAACTCGTTGTTCATTGGAACCATAATTCCTCCAGCGCCTTCAATGATTAAACGATTGTTGGTTTGGGGTAGTTTAAACTTGTCTATTTCTATTTCAACGTTCTCTTTCTTGGCAGCAAAGTGTGGTGATGCTGCTTCTTTCAATCTATAGGTTTCTGCATGCAATTTCGAAACAGAATTTGAAACAAGTGATCGCACTAATTGTGCATCGCTGTTTTCGAGGTTGCCGCATTGCACGGGTTTCCAGTAATCGGCTTGCAGTGTTTCGCATAATACAGCCGATGCAAGTGTTTTGCCTACACCGGTTCCTATGCCGGTAATAAAGATTCGTAGAGGGAATTTTGGTTTCATGATTTAAAGACAAATTCATTTCTGCACAAAGACGCAAAGACACGAAGAATACAAATGTTGTTCTATCTCTTACCGCCTTTGCGTATTTGTGTAAATATTTTATAAGGCGTTGATTACTGCAGCAAGTTTACTCACTTCTTCTTCGGTATTAAAACTATGCAGGCAAATTCTTATGCGCTCTTTTCCTTTAGGCACGGTAGGATAAAGTATAGGTCGCACATCAAAACCCTGTTCTTGAATTTTTGTTGCGAAGTTTTTTACATTTTGATTTCCGCTAACCACAATGCTTTGAACTGGCGAATCACTCGCTATGAGTTGAAAGTTTTCTTTCGGTTGAGTTTGTTTTTTGAAAAGCACATTCAGTGCAAACAGTTTTTCTCTGCGCTCTCTTGATTCACTCAAAAATTCATACGAGCACTTAACGGCTGCCAATGAATAAAACGGCAATGCCGTTGAAAAAATAAACGGACGACAGTAGTTGATTAGAAACTCTTTCAATTCTTTTGAACAAAGCACTACCGCGCCATGCGCACCTAATGCTTTGCTAAACGTATGAACACGCGCAAGAACATCTGCATTTTGTATTTCACTCGTCACACGTCCCTCGCCCTTTGTGCCTGCAATACCTGTAGCGTGTGCTTCATCTACCATCAAACCTGCTTCATACTTTTTACAGAGTGCCGCAATTTCGTTGAGTGGAGCAAAATCACCATCCATAGAATAAACAGATTCAACCACCACATACTTTAAACCTGTTGCGGTTTTTAATTTCTGTTCTAAGTTCTCAACGTTATTATGCGCAAACGAAACTGCGTTTGCTTTGCTGTTTCTTATACCATCGTGAATAGAAGCATGCACCAACTCGTCATATATAATAGTATCACCACGATAAGGAAGTGAAGAGAGCAAACCGTAATTGGCATCGAAACCCGAATTGAAAATGAGCGCTGCTTCTGCTCCATGATAGTCGGCAATAAACATTTCGAGTTGCTCGGCATATTCACTGTTACCCGAAAGCAATCGTGAGCCTGTGCTGCCGAGAAAAGCTTCATCTTGTGTTTTTATTTCTTTGGCAACAAGCGCTTTCAAGTTTTCATCACGTGCAAAACCGAGGTAATCGTTTGAATAAAAATCAACCAATCCTTTGGTTACTCTCAACGCACGAAAATTATTTAACTGTTTGCGCTGTTCAAGTTTGCTGAGGATATATTGTTGAATAGACTTACTCATGAAGGACTGCAATAGAAAGTATAAAAAGAGAAAGCAACAAGTAAACCGGAAAGAAGGAAGGGGGCTGTCATTTCGTGTCGCCTAGCGGTGTGCTTATACAACTCTCTCAGATTTGCAAGCAGGTTTGAGTGTTACTCTAGTCTTCCGGAAGGGGGAAAGTAAACCTACCTTTGAGAACGTAATTGAGGTTACTTCCGGAAC
>JAPLES010000002.1:0-140542 GCA_026391075.1 Bacteroidota bacterium
AAGCTTCAAAATCAGGCAACTGAATTTTACAGAATATCTTCAGATGTTCTTTTTAAGGCCTGCTTAAACAAAGCGGTATTCATCTATATTTGATGATGAACCGAAGTTCTTAGACGAACTGGCGTATCCCGCCATTTGCACTTTTGAAGGTGTTACTGATAGACTGCGCGATAGTTATTTGAAAATGGCGAATGAAAACAGCGCATTGGTAGCTCCCGCAGGAATGGCTTGGTTTGCCAGTTGGCATACGGATACACTCATTAATTTATGGCAGGCTGATAATTCGCACCCGACAATTGCCGGCAGTTACTTAACTGCTTGTGTTTTTTATGAAACAATTTTTAGAAAGTCGCCACTTGGTTTAAGTTATTCCCCAATAGCTTTACAAGCAACTACTGATTTTTTACAAAACATTGCTCACACAACGGTTTTTGATTCACTTGCTAATTGGAATATTGGTTCGTTTGATGTGAAGGCAAATTTCAGTTTCGCAGGTAACGAGACCACCAAAATTTATTCATTTAATAATCTCTCACAAAACTTTACATCCTATCAATGGGGTTTTGGCGATGGAAATTTCAGCAGTAGCAATGGCACACATACTTATACCGACACCGGAACGTACACCGCTACACTAATTGCTTTTGATAATTGTGGAAACAGCGACACTTCTTCCCAAATATTTACAATTCATGCAATTACTACAGGAATAAATTCTCAGGAAGAAGAAGCAATTACAGTTTATCCAAATCCGGTAAAAGACGAGTTGCTCATCTCCGGTTTAAAACTTTCATCAGGAAACAACCGTTTGGAAATTTATGATGTAACGGGGAATAGAATTGCAGAAGTGTATCTGCAAACTGTGGACTTTAAACTTAAAACTTTCAATTGGCAACCCGGAATTTATTTCCTGAGACTAGGTGGACATACAAAAAAGCTGGTCAAGCTGTAATTATACTTCTGCTACCGGAGATTCAATATTCAAAACTTTCAACGCATTCATTGCCGCATTTTGCTCCGCAACTTTTTTGCTGAAGCCTTCACCACGCGCAATTATTTTTCCACTTATCTCCAAATCAATTACAAAATAAGCTCTGCGATTTTTGGTTTTTTCATCGGCTACTTTAAAATCAATATTCTTGCCTTCGCGTTGTACGTAATGAAAAATCTGGCTCTTGTAATCGGTATTGGTTTGTTCAAGTGTATCTACATCAATTAGGTTTTTGAGCACGCGTTTGAGTATAAATTTTTTAGTGGCTTCAAAATCCGTATCAAGATATACTGCACCCACTAAAGCTTCGAAAGTATTGCCGCCCAAATCTTTCGAAACATCGGTCATGCTTCTACGATTGAAGTTTAATTTTTCCAGTAAGCCCAACTTAGTCCCTACTTCATTCAACGATTTACGATTCACAATCTTTGAACGAAGCTCCGTCATAAATCCTTCTTCTTTGTAAGGATATTTTTTAAAAAGATACTCGCAAATGATAGCATCTAAAATAGCATCACCCAACAACTCCAATCTTTCGTTGTTCTCTTTTGATTCTATAAATTTTGAACGATGCTGAAATACCTGCTTGTATAATTTCAGATTACTCGGTGTAATTCCGGTAATGCTTCTAATATAAGAAGCCAACTGCTTATCGCTAGAAAGAAAAGTGTTGTAGAGTTTTTTTATCAAAACAGAGGAAAATTGCTGACTGCAAGTTACAGTTGAAAAACAAAAAAGGAAATCATTTTTTCAACGATGAAACTACTTCACAAACTTCTTAAACACCACCGTAGCATTATGCCCGCCAAAACCAAAGCCGTTACTCATGGCAACATTTACAGTTCTTTGCTGAGCTTTATTAAAAGTGAGGTTCAGTTTAGGGTCAATAGCCGGATCATCAGTAAAATGATTGATAGTAGGCGGAACTATATTCTCTTCCACTGCTTTAATACAGGCTATTGCTTCCACTGCACCTGCAGCACCGAGTAAATGACCCGTCATGGATTTGGTAGAAGAGATGTTCATTTTATAAGCGTGCTCACCAAATATTTTCTTGATCGCTGTCAATTCCGCAATATCACCAAGCGGAGTTGAGGTTCCGTGTACATTGATGTAATCGATATCGGTAGCTTTCAATTCTGCATCTTCTAAGGTATTGTTCATTACGAGCACGGCACCTAATCCTTCGGGATGCGGTGCGGTAAGGTGATGTGCATCGGCACTCATTCCTCCACCTGCTAATTCGCAATAAATTTTTGCACCACGAGCCAAAGCATGTTCCATTTCTTCAAGCACAATGGCTCCCGCACCTTCGCCAATTACAAAACCATCGCGGTCTTTATCAAAAGGGCGAGAGGCTGTTTCGGGAGAATCGTTCCTTTCGCTCAATGCACGCATGGCATTAAATCCACCAACCCCACCCGGACTCAAAGGAGCTTCGGAACCACCGGTAATTAAAACAGAAGCTTTGTTGAGGCGAATTAAATTGAACGCTTCAATCATGGCTATGTTTGTAGTGGCACAAGCCGCCACGGTTGCAAAGTTTGGCCCCCGAAAACCCCAACGCATAGAGATTAGACCCGCGGCAATATCAATAATCATTTTAGGCACATAGAAAGGATTGAAGCGCGGGGTGCCATCGCCTTTTGCGAAAGCAATAATCTCTTCGTGAAAAACGTCCAAGCCGCCTACACCCGAACCCCAGATAACACCTACGCGGTCTTTGTTCAAAGTAGCTTTGTCCAAGCCCGCATCGCGAATGGCTTCATCGCTGGCGACCAAGGCATATTGAGTAAAACGGTCAATTCGTTTTACTTCTTTGCGGTCAATAAAATTTAAAGGATCGAAGTTTTTTACTTCACAGGCAAATCGGGTTCTGAATTTTGAAACATCGAAACGTGTAATAGGAGCAGCACCGCTAACGCCATTCAATAAGTTTTGCCAAAAGTCACCGGCCGTATTTCCTATTGGAGTTAAAGCGCCAATACCAGTAACCACCACGCGTTTCAAATTCATGCCACGAATAAAATTTAATTTCTTTAGATGAAAAATGTTTTTGAAGCAGGGAGTTAAATCAATGCCACGCTTGCACGAATAAAGGCAAATACATTTCTTGTATTATTCGTGCATTCGAGGCATTGTCTTTTTATAAAAATAAAAACGGCTCCGTTTTAAGCGGAGCCGTTTTCTTTTCTTTCAAATCTATTTACTTGCTGACAGTTTTTTCGAGGTATTCGATGGCTTGCCCTACGGTGCCAATCGTTTCTGCCTGCTCGTCTGGTATAGAGATATTGAATTCTTTTTCGAATTCCATAATCAACTCAACCGTGTCTAAGGAGTCAGCTCCAAGGTCGTTGGTGAAGCTTGCTTCAGGAGTTACCTGGCTTTCTTCTACGCCCAACTTGTCAACGATAATTTTCTTTACTCTTTCTGCGATGTTTGACATGTCTAATGGTTTATTTAGGGTGCTAAAGTAAAAACATATCGCCCTCTACCAAAAAAATGTTTGGGATATAAAACAGGGGCTAACGTACATAAGAAAGCCCTCCCGTTTCTGAGAGAGCCCCTTTTTTAAACCCCAACCCACTTTCTTTATGAAATCTTTACTTCAATGGTTCCTTTGGCTTTGGCTTCTTCCATTTTAGGAAGTGTTACTTTCAGAATTCCGTTTTCGTAAGCCGCGCCAATTTTATCAGCCACTATTGTTTTAGGCAAAGTGAAACTGCGTTTGAAAGATGCGTGAACGAATTCTTTACGCGTAAACTTTTCGCCTTCTTCTAATTTGTTTTCAGAAGCTTCGGCACCGATGGTGAGAACGCTGTCTTCTACTTTAATGTTGAAGCCGTCTTTGTTGAATCCCGGTGCGGCTACATCAATGGTGTAAGCGTCCTTGGTTTCTTTAATGTTGGTGGAAGGAGATGAAGTCTTCACCCATTCATTGGCAATAAAATTCGGGAATTCATTTTCAAAAATGTTTTCGATGAGGTTTGAAAAGCGGGGAAGAGTAACTCTTCCGTTTTCTGGTTTTACTGTTACAAGTGTCATAGTATTTGGTTTTTTGTTTTTGAAAAATGTTTGACGGCAACATTGTTTCAAACCAAGTACCAAGACCATTTATCGGAACATTTGTCTATACAACAGTAGTATTAACGGACGTAATTTCTGAAAGGGGGCGTTTGAAGCGGAAATAATTTCAGTCCACGCGCTCACTCAACTCCAGCCAGCGCATTTCTTTCTCCTCAAGTTCTTTGGTGACGATGCCAATGCGCTCAATCATTTTGTTTAACTCTTCATAAGGAGCGTTGCCGGCAAGTAGCTTTTCATTGAGGTCGGCTTTTTCCTGTTCAAGAGCAGGAACTTCTTTTTGTAAAGCTTCGAATTCAAACTTTTCTTTGAACGTGAGTTTCTTCTTTTCAGGAGTATTTTTCTTCTCGGTAACCTGTGGAGTGTTGACTGCGACAGGAGTTGCGGTTAAAACTGTTCCCTTCGATTCCTGCTGTTTGCTGCCACCGCCTTGCGTAGCTTTTTTCTTGCGCACTTCATCAATTCGCCACTCGGTATAGTTGCCGGGGAAATCGTTTACCACGCCATCGCCTTCAAAAACAAAAAGGTGGTCAACGAGTTTATCCATAAAATACCGGTCGTGCGAAACAATAATTACGCAGCCCTGATATTGCTCTAAGAAATCTTCGAGCACGGTAAGCGTTACCAAATCCAAATCGTTGGTGGGCTCATCGAGAATTAAAAAATTCGGATTGCCGAAAAGAATAGAAAGCAATTGCAAACGTTTCTTTTCGCCACCGCTTAGTTTAGAAATGTAGGTGAACTGCTGCTCGGGTGTAAACTGAAACAGCTCCAAAAATTTCCCTGCCGAAACTTTTGTGCCATCTGCCAACGGAAAGTTTTCGGCAATATCTTTTACAAATTCAATAACGCGTTTATCATCCTTAACCTGCAAACCCTGCTGATGGAAATAACCATACACCACAGTTTCTCCCGTATTTATTTTTCCTGAATCGGCTTTTTCCAAGCCCATAATAATATTGAGGAAAGTAGATTTGCCCACTCCGTTTTTGCCTATAACACCAATGCGCTCGCGGTGCTTGAAAGTGTAATCGAAACCTTTGAGAATTTTCTTTTCGCCAAACGATTTATGAACCTTCTTCAATTCCAGAATTTTGCCGCCTATACGCGTCATCTTCACCTGCAATTGCAATTTGTCTTCGTTTCTGCCCGAGTTCGCTTTTTCTTCTACATCATAAAAAGCATCCTGTCGCGATTTTGATTTGGTAGAGCGCGCCTTGGGTTGTTTGCGCATCCACGCCAATTCTTTTCGATAAAGATTTTTGGCTTTGTCTACCGATGCAGAATCTGATTCTTCGCGCTCAATTTTGCGGGTAAGGTAGTTGGTGAAATCGCCACGGTGAATATAGAGTTGCTGATTGTCTATCTCAATAATTTCGTTGCAAACGAGATCTAAGAAAAACCTATCGTGAGTAACGAGTAGGAGCGTAGTTTTATTATCAGAAAGAAATTCGGCCAGCCATTCAATCATTTCAAAATCGAGGTGATTGGTAGGCTCATCAAGAATCAAAAAACTATTACGGTCGCCAAAGCTTATATCAATGAGCACCTTAGCCAGCGACAAACGTT
Source organism: Bacteroidota bacterium (assembly GCA_026391075.1). GTDB lineage: Bacteria > Bacteroidota > Bacteroidia > Chitinophagales > LD1 > Bog-950. The sequence continues at coordinate 5,645 of JAPLES010000002.1, forward strand.
TGCGCTGCCCGCCCGACATAGAGCCCGCCAACTGGTCGAGGTCGGTAATGTTGAGCGAGGTGAGAATTTCCTTTACCGTGCTTTCAAAAGTCCAGGCGTTGAGCTCGTCCATTTTGCCCATCAGTTCGGTGAGGTGTGCATCGTCATGATGTTCCATTGCCAACTCATATTCGCGAACGGTATTGATAACGGGGTGGTCGTAACTCAAAATATTTTCGAGCACGTTTTTATCTTCTTCAAACACCGGGTTCTGGTCGAGGAAAGAAACACTTACGTCTTTATTAACCCAGATTTTTCCTGAATCGGCTGTGTCTTTTCCGGCAAGAATGCGCAGCAAAGTAGTTTTGCCCGCTCCGTTTTTTGCCACAAGGGCAATCTTATCGCCCTGTTCGATATTAAAAGTGATATTGGTGAAAAGCGGTTTTTCGACAAACGACTTGGTGAGATTTTCAACGTTTACATAATGCATAAGGGGCGCGAATGTAATTTTATTGAAGATTTAAGATTGAATATTGAAGATTGAAAGGCAGACTCCAGCTTTTAGAAGCAGTTGTTGTTGGGCATTGCGAGGATGAATCTAAACGCCAACCAAAGGCACTAATGCGGAATTGAAACAGCCGAGTGCTTACTTACAATCGCATTCAAACTCATTTTCCAAATCAATGCAGGTAACCACTTTCCAGGCGTTATCGCATTTGGCAATTACAATGCGCAGGTGTTGGTGGTCGTGACTGTAACCTTCGTAAGCATAACTGGGGCAGGGAGTATCGTTGGGTTTGCTTTTTCTTTGATTGATATTATTGGTGGAAATTATTTCCTCAATTTCCTGCGCATCAATATGGCGGCACTGCATGCGGCAGCGCGCGTGTTTGGTGTAAATTAATTCGTGCGCTTGTGGTGTTTGAGTTTGTGGTGCGGGCGTGTTATGCGTTTCGCAACTGCACAAAAAAGCGATGAGGAGTAAAAGGAGAAGGGGAGTGATTCGTTTTATCATTTCTAAGAATAGTATTTCTATTCTTTTATCAGCTTACCTTTTTTCATCACGTTTTTCTCATTGCGCAACTCGTAAAAATAAATTCCCCGGGCAAGTGAAGCAGTGTTTAAAGTGGTGGAGTTGATAAAAGTGTTTTGCAAAACCTGTTGACCGAGCATATCATAAACACGAAGGGTTGTTTCTTCATTATTTGGAACAACTAAACTGAGTTGATTAGAAAAAGGGTTAGGATAAATACTCACCTGTTCGTTTTGTTTTGGTTCTTGAATTCCAACGGGCACATTGCAAGTGAATGAATCGGTGGAAACGCAAACGTCATCTAGATAATAGTAGCCAATATCGTAAAGGCAAGTGTTATTTCTAAATAGGGTATCTGTCGAGTTGTAGCCATAAAAATTGCCAACTATAATATATTTATACGCAGAGTCAGCAATAAAAGAACCTGAAATTGTTACCCAATTTGTCGCCTCAGAAACGATGCCGACAGAATTGATTTTTACATAATGAAAAAGTGAATCCTGGGTAAAAACAAAAGTTGTTTGAAACGAATCTGTTGAAAATCCTATGCCCATATTATTAGTGGCGTAGCTTGAACACTCGGCTAAAGAAACCTTAATCGAAGCATAATACTTAACTCCTGATAAAAGAGTAGTTATTAATCGTATAGCATAATATTCATGCCAAGGGATTGTAGCATCATAGGACATGAGTCCGGCATAACTATTACCACTTGCGGGTTCTTGAGAACCTGCAAAATTTATCGGAACTCCTTTGATAGTATCTGTATTGCAAGCATTATACACATCAGGAGTTCCTGCGAATGATGTCCATCCTTGAAGAGAAAATATATCATCTATGTAATTAGGGCACCAGTTCATCTCCTCAAAACTCCCATTCGGCACTAAGTTCTGCCCACGGCTAATGAAGCAGGTCAACAAAAGGAATATTGATAGAAGAGTTTTCAATGCTTTCAAAAATACGAGATAATGTTTAACCCTACTCGGAGTTACCAGAAAACAAAACTATTCTGCAATAAATTATTTTTGCCTCCTCATCGTCATACCTAATATGAACTACATCATCAAACTTTTTCTCAATGCCATTGCCGTGGTGCTTACCGCTTATATTTTGCCGGGGGTGCATATCGAAAACTTTCTTTACGCGCTCATACTTGCCGCTTTGCTTTCGGTGCTCAACGTGTCGCTTAAACCGCTGCTGGTATTGCTCACCATTCCCGCCACTATTTTTTCGCTGGGTTTGTTTCTGCTCGTCATCAATGCTTTAATCATTGAAGTAGCGGCATGGATTCTTGCGCCCGATTTTTCGGTGGCAAGTTTTTGGCAGGCGCTTTTTTTCAGCATCCTGCTTTCTATCATCAACGGCATTTTCGAACGCCTTACCATAAAAGCACCGCAACGCGAAGACAAGATGCAGGTGTTTGATAAAGACGGAAACCGCATCGTATAGCAGCAGTTGGCAGCAGCAGTAAGCAGTTGGTCATCACTACATTTCTTCTACATTCGTTTACTTTTACAAACGCGATAATCTATGAACCTACAGAGAGTTTTTTCTCACTGCCTCCTGCTACTACTTAGTGCTGCTTTTGTCTTTTGCGGTCTATTCACTTCTGCTCAAACACCCGAGCGTTGCGCCACGCAAACCAAAATGAACGAGTATCTCTTGCAGCACCCCGAAGCACTGTCGCGTTACGAGCAAACCCGCGAAGACGTATTCAACTATATCAGCAACAATTCGAGCCGCGACAGCCGAAATGAGATTGTCACTATCCCTGTGGTGTTTCACGTTATTCACAGCGGGCAGCCGGTGGGAAGCGGGTATAATATAGACAGCACGCAAATTATTTCGCAGATAGCCGTGTTGAACGAATGTTACCGTTTGCGCAATGCCGATACTGTTTTAATTCCGAATTGGTTTAAAGGAAGACAAGCAGATATTCAGGTGGAGTTTTGTCTCGCAAAATTTGATGCCGCAGGAAATCCTTCGAGCGGAATAACGCGCCATCTTTATGCTGTTACTTCCAACTTCGATACCAATATTAAGCCCGCTACACAGTGGGACAAAAACAAATACTTAAACATCTGGACCAGTAACCTCGGAAGTGTTTTGCTGGGCTATGCCACGCCACCGGGTTTATTTCCCGATAATCAGGATGGAGTGGTTTTAGATTTTCGCCACGTAGGAAAAATCCATGGCAATCCTTACAACTCACCTGATACTCTTGGCCGCACTTGCGTGCATGAAGTGGGGCATTGGCTAGGTTTGTATCACACGTTTCAGGATAGCTGTGTGGGCATGACTCCGCAAACCTGTGCGCTCGAAGGTGACCAAATGTGCGACACTCCTCCAACATCGGAAGCAACTTTTGGTGTGCCGAATTTGGTGCAGAACAGTTGCCACGAAACTCCCGTTGATGAATATGATATGTGGATGAACTACATGGACTATGCCGATGATGACCAAATGCATTTGTTCACCCACGACCAAAGCAACGAAATGCGCGCGGTGCTCAGCACTTCGCGTTTGTCTATTCAATCAAGTTTAGGATGCACGGCTGCTACGCACATTTGGAATTACAGTGGGCAAATAGTTGATGCCAACACGACTTTTGGTGTGCCTAACGCTAAAGTTTTTTTTGACGGGCAAAATGATTTTGAAGTAATAGCCGATGCGAATGGTTTTTACACCATCACCGGATTTAACGAAGGCAGCTATGATGTGTATGCCGGTAAGTGGGGCTACATGACCAATCAATTTAAGGTGAATACGTTTTACACTTCAGCTTCTCCACAATTGGTTATCCCAATTCAAAACCATCATTACTACGATGATTTTTTAATGAACTACAATTGGACTACAAGTGCCACGGCAACGGGCGGTGCGTTTACGCGCGCCATTCCGCTCGGCACAAATTATCAAGGCGACCAATCGAATCCTGCAATTGATTTAACCGATGATTATGGTTTGAAATGTTTTGTAACCGGCAACAGCGGTGGCTTAGCAATTAATGATGATGTAGATGCCGGAACAGCTACTTTAATTTCTCCTGCAATGGATTTAACCGGTTACACAGATCCATATCTGCGTTATTCCCGTTGGTTCTATGATGGCGGCACCGCGCCCGATGATAATATGACCGTGAAGATTAACAGCGGAGCAACTACAGTTACCGTAGAAAATATTACCTCGCTCGATGCTCCAACAAATTCGTGGACGCAAAAAACTTTTCGTGTTTCAAATTTTATTGCGCTTGGGTCAAGTATGCGTTTGTTGATTGATGTAAATGAATTGCCAACAAGTAGTTCGAATGTAGTAGAAGGTGGCTTAGACCGTTTCGAAATTTTGGAACAAACTGAGCTAGCGGTTGAAGATAAAACCAACGACATCTTCCATTTCTCGGTTTATCCGAATCCTAGTTCAGGTATTCTGTTTGTGAATTATGCTACGGGCAATAACGAAAAAACTTTGCTGAAAGTGATGAACGTTTTGGGTGAAGAAATTTATTCGAAAGAGTTTAATCATTCGCCTCAGGGTGTTTCGCAAATTGATTTATCGGCACAAGCCCAAGGTATTTACTTTGTCCGTCTGCAAACCGCACATTCAGAAAAAACTCTAAAATTCTCTTTAGCAAAATAAACTTTAGCGTAGTTCACCTATCCGAAGTTTCAATTGGCATTGTAATTGGAACTAACGATAAAAAACTCAACTATGCGAAAGCTTATTCTTTTCATCTCGCTCCTTACACTTCTTGGTTCGTGTAAAAATTTAGTGCCTTATACCGATGCTATGAAGAAGCAGCACAACTGGAGTAACGAACAGGTAAAGCGCATTCAGTTTTATGTTTCGCGCGATATTGTGTTGCACCGCGAACTCACCGAGGGCTCTACCGAAATAGTAGGAGGTAAAATAAAAACCATTCGTGGTAAAAAAGTGGATGAGATTTTAATTCAGTCTGGAACCAAAGGTGTGGTGACGGACATTCCGAAGGAAAATAAAATGCTCGTGAGTTTCGAAATGGGTGACGATAAGTATTTGAGTTTTGGTGTTAACCCGAATGTGGGCGATAAATATGTGTTGCTGGCTTCGGACTGGAAAAACGAAATGGGCAAAGTTCATTACTCCGGCAACGAATACTACACCGACCCTGACAGTAAATACGCAGCACTCTTAGTTGACCTTCGCAAGATTGACCAAATGGAAGTGAAGCAGCATGTAGCGAAGGGAAGGAAGGTGGAGTAACGCATTTTTTACTTCGCTAATCAATTCTTTATTATCTGCAATTTCTATTCTCGCCTTTTAAGTTGCCGACCCGGAAGGGCTTCTTGTCATTCGCTATCAATATGCTGTGGCTGATGGAGTAAAATGCGAATTTGTGTTACGCTCTATATAACCTGTCTCATTTTTTTGGAGAAATGCTTGCTTTTATCATAAGAACAAGAACGGTCTGAGATTGCGTAACAGCTTTTTCATTCCGTCATCATTAGGGAAGTTGTTGCCTAGTGTTTTGTATTGGCTGCTGGGTTAGGGATTGAACGGAAATCCTTTTTTTGCATAGCTGTTTTTTCTGCCCGGCAAAAAAGATTGGAGTGAAAGCCCGCCCGCGCTTTGGCGGAACCCCATCATCGTTTTCTTTTCTGAATTTTTATTTCCGCTTTCTGTTAAGTGTAATAAGTTTTTCTCTTCTTTACGCGCAATTCAAAACCCCTTCAAACCCTACACCAAAGCATGGCTTTGTTTAATTTTTTAACTCAGGAAATTGCGATTGACCTCGGCACCGCAAACACCCTCATTATTCATAACGATAAAGTTGTTGTTGATCAACCTTCGATTGTTGCCATTGACCGCAGAACCGACAAGGTGATTGCTGTAGGTACGAAGGCCATGCAAATGCATGAGAAAACACATGCGAATATTAAAACCGTTCGTCCGCTGAAAGACGGAGTGATTGCAGATTTTCGCGCAGCGGAAAGTATGATTCGCGAAATGATTGCGATGATTTATGGTGACAAGAAACCGTTTTTTCCTCCGCGTTATAAAATGGTAATTTGTATTCCTTCGGGAATTACTGAAGTGGAAAAACGCGCGGTAAAAGATAGTGCTGAGCAAGCAGGCGGACAGGATGTAAAAATGATTCACGAACCAATGGCTGCTGCTATAGGAATAGGAATTGATGTAGAAGAGCCAAACGGAAATATGATTATTGATATTGGTGGCGGAACAACTGAGATTGCGGTGATTGCGCTTTCGGGAATTGTTTGCGACCAAAGTATTCGTGTAGCGGGTGATGAATTTACGCTTGATATTGTTGACTACATGCGCAGACAACACAACATGCTCATTGGTGAAAGAACTGCTGAGAAAATAAAAATTCATGTTGGCTCTGCGCTGACTGATATTGATTCGCCACCTGATGATTACCCGGTGAACGGAAGAGATTTGATGACCGGAATTCCCAAACAGATTATTGTTTCGTATTCTGAAATTGCTCATGCTATTGATAAATCAATTTCCAAAATTGAAGAAGCAATTTTGAAAGCTCTCGAAACAACTCCACCTGAATTAGCGGCTGATATTTTTAAAACTGGTTTGTATCTCACCGGTGGCGGTGCTTTGCTTCGTGGTTTGGATAAACGCATTGGGCAAAAAACAAAATTGCCTGTTCACGTAGCCGAAGATCCGTTGCGTGCGGTGGTGCGCGGCACCGGTATTGCGCTGAAGAATATGGATAGATTCACTTTCTTAATGGATGACTAAAAACCCAGTGAATAGTAAATAGTGAATAGTTAATCGGTAAGACAAATACGGCTGTTACTATTCACTATTTATTATTCACTACTAACCTCTTTTCGTGTATAATCTCTTCCAATTTTTTCTTCGCTATTACCTTTTCTTCCTTTTTGTTTCGCTCGAAATTTTTTGCTTCTACCTCATCTTTCAAAACAAGCACTACAACGAAGTGGCGTATATGAACGTAGCAAACAGCATGAGCGGAAAAGTGTATTCCACTTATACAGGCGCGAGCGATTATTTGTACTTGCGCAGATTCAGCGATAGCTTGGTGGATGAGAATGCAAAACTACGCGCGCAACTACTCGATTCAAAATACATCAGCAAGATTGACTCCGGAATTTTGCGCGATTCAACATTGAAAAATGTACAGCAATATTCGTTCATCTCTGCACGTGTAATTCACAACTCGGTGAACGAAGCCGCCAATTTAATTTACCTCGACAGAGGAAGATTGCAAGGTGTGGGAAAACAGATGGGTGTAATTAATGCCAACGGAATTGTGGGACAAGTAGTAGCTGTTACCGATAATTATTCAGCAGTAATGAGTGTGTTGAGTAAAGAATTTAAAGTGAGTGCGAAGTTTAAGAAGAATGAATTTTTCGGAAATCTTCACTGGGACGGAGTGAATTCCACTACTGCGAGTATGGAAGATATTCCAAAACACGTTCCGGTAAAAGTTGGCGATACTTTAGTGACAAGTGGTTTCTCACAATTGTTTCCACGCAATATTATGGTTGGCAGAGTAAAGACCGTAAAGATGGAGCCTGACAAAAACTTTTTGGAAATTACTGTTGACCTAAGCACCAATTTTGGAAGTTTGAGTTATGTATATGTGGTGAATAATTTAAAGAAGCAGGAAATCTTATTACTTGACAGCTTAGCACATTAAAAAATGCTCAACCAAATTCCGCTTAATATTTTTCGTTTGGCTTTGCTGTTGCTGGCGCAGATTCTCATTTTCAGCAACATCAATTTCAGTTCGTTTATAAACCCTTATATCTTTCCGCTTTTCATTTTGTTATTGCCTTTCGAAACACCGCGCTGGGTGCTCATGCTCTTTGGTATGTTTTCGGGTTTACTGTTAGATTACTTTCTTGGCTCGACAGGCATGCATGCAGCAGCAGGTTTGCTCATTGGTTACATGCGCCCGTTTCTCATCAACATCATTACACCAAAGGGAACTGAATTTGAAATCAGCCCGAATGTGTATGCACAAGGCATTACCTGGTTTATAGTTTACCTCGGCATTACTATGTTCATCTATCTCACACTTTATTTTTTTGTGGAAGCCGCCACGTTTTTAAATTTCTTTTTCATGCTACTCAAAATTTTTCTGAGCACCGTTGTATCGGTTATCTTCATGCTTATTTTTCTTTTTCTGTTTTCGAGTAAGAAGAAGAGACGTTTTGTGTAACCCGTAACCCCTCGCTTCTCCGTGAACAAAGACCTTTTCAAGAACCGGCATCAAGTCATTCAAATCATCATCGCATTTTTTTCGGTGGTTTTTGTATTGCGGCTTTTTTATGTGCAGGTGATTGACAGCAAATACGTTTCGCTGGCAAAAAATAATGCGATTAAAGAATTGGATGTTTATCCAACGCGCGGAATGGTTTACGACCGCAAAGGCGAACTGATTGTTTACAACGAAGCCATTTACGATTTGATGATTATTCCACGTCAGGTAAAGGGAGTAGACACTGCTAAGTTAGCTGAGATGTTAGGAATTACGGACGAAGAATGTTTGCATCAATTTAAAATATTGTTTCGTGTAAAAGGCTATTCATCGTATAAGCCTAATGTTTTTCTAAAACAGCTTTCGCTAAAAGACTACTCTCGCTTTCAAGAGTATCTCTATCTCTTCCCAGGATTTTACGGACAAGTGCGAACCATTAGAAAATATCCTCATCGAGTTGCTGCAACTATTCTTGGCGATATTGGTGAGGTGAGCGAAAAACAAATCGAAACATCTGAAGGCTACTATAAGCCCGGAGATTATGTGGGCAAAAGCGGCATTGAAAAAGTATATGAAAAAGAGTTGGGCGGAAGACGCGGAAAGAAGTTGGTTTTTGTGGATGTACACAATCGCGAAATGGGTTCATTCAACAATGGAGAATTTGATACGCTGGCAATTTCGGGCGATAACGTAATTGCTACGCTTGATATAAAATTACAAGAGTATGCAGAGCAATTGATGCAAAATAAAAAAGGAAGTGTGGTAGCTATTGAACCAAGCACGGGTGAAATTTTAGCCCTAGTAAGTAGTCCCGGTTATGACCCCAATTTATTATGCGGTGCAGTGCGCGGAAAAAATTTCAATGCGCTCTTGACCGATTCGATGTTGCCCTTGTATTCGCGTCCAACTTTAGCTACTTATCCTCCTGGCTCTTCATTCAAACCAATTGTTGCGCTTATTGCATTACATGAAAAAGTGCAGGGAATTGATTACGGCTATCCGTGCAATCAGGCGTATAACGCGGGCGGTGCAATTGTGCATTGCTCGCACAAACACCCTTCACCTACCAATGTTCAATATGCGTTAGCGCAATCATGCAATCCTTATTTCTGCCAAACGTTTCGAAATTCGCTAGAGAAAAATGTGGGTATGAGTACAGCACAGTCGTACGACAAGTGGGTTAACATTTGCCACAGTTTTGGTTTGGGAATAAAAACAGGAATTGATTTACCAAGCGAAGTGCGCGGCAATATTCCCACGGTAAATTATTTCGATAAAATTTATGGAGCCAACCGATGGAAATTTGCCACCATTGTTTCGTTAGGAATTGGACAAGGCGAAGTATTGACTACACCTTTACAAATGGCAAATATTTTTGCTTGTATATCCAATCATGGTTATTGGATTACTCCACACATCGTCAAAAAAATTACTGATCCTGTTTCCAATAAAGATGTTACACACGAATACGAAAAACACACCGCATTGATTGACAAAGAACATTTCGTTCCGGTGATTGAAGGTTTGTTTCAAGTGGTAGAAATGGGAACCGCAAAAGCTGCGCGTGTAGAAGGAATTACTTTATGCGGTAAAACAGGAACAGCACAAAATCCGCATGGCGATAACCACTCTATGTTTGCCGGCTTCGCCCCAAAAGATGAACCCAAAATTGCTATTGCAGTGGTAGTAGAAAATGGTGGTTATGGCTCTACTTACGCGGCACCTATAGCCAGTTTGCTGGTCGAAAAATATTTGAACGATACGATTGCCACTAAGCGTTTACCTATAGAGAAGAGAATGATTGAAGCAAACTTGTTGAACAAATACGGAGTGCATACCAACAAAACAGCCGCAATGAACGCGGAAGGAGAAGAGTAAAAAATCGAAGAATTAAAATTGCAGATTGAATATTGAACAACCGCTTTCTGTTTTCAATAATCAACAATAAATAATCAATGCGGAAACAGGAATCACTTACCGGTAAAATGGATTGGCTCACTATAATTCTTTATGGTGTTCTGGTGCTTTTTGGTTGGTCGGTTATCTATTCGTCTTCTTACTCGGGCGATGAAAAAAGCATTTTCGATTCGAGCATCAACAGCGGGAAACAATTTCAATGGATAATTGCTTCGGTAATTCTTGCTGCCATCATTTTAATTGTTGACTCCAGATTTTACACCACGTTCTCCTACGCCTTTTATGTTTTGCTGATGTTGTTTGTAGTGCTCGTAATGTTTGTAGGTGTGGAAGTAAAAGGACAGCGCAACTGGATTCGCATTGGTGGTTTTCAAATGCAGCCGAGCGAAATGGCAAAGTTTGCAGTGAGCTTAGCTGTTGCAAAATTTATTTCGGGTTTAAATGTTGACATACGAAAATGGAAAGATAAATGGCGCGTGTTCGCCATTATTGGCATTCCGGTGTTAATCGTTTTAATACAGGGCGATGCAGGTTCTGCTATTGTGTTTGTAGCGCTCGCACTTGTTTTATTTCGTGAAGGGTTAGAATCATACTATCTAATCATCGGTGCTTCGGTTACGGTGCTTGGTGTGCTCGCGCTCTTAGTCAACAAGTTTATTCTTATGGCTGTTTTGTTAGCCGCTTCTCTCATCGTTATTTATTTTTCGAGGCGAAACAAAAAGCTCGCTTTAATTATTCTCGGCTTGTGGGTTGTGGCATCGGGTTTTGTTTTCTCGGTAGACTTTGCTTTCAAAAAAATGAAACCGCATCAGCGCGACCGCATTAATGTTTTGTTAGGAAAAGAAGTAGCGAACGGAAAAGACTGGAACATTCGTCAATCCATTATCGCAATTGGTTCGGGAGGATTTTTGGGCAAAGGATATTTGAACGGCACGCAAACGAAACTGAAATTTGTTCCTGAGCAAAGCACCGATTTTATTTTCAGTTCTATTGGCGAAGAGTTTGGTTTCATAGGCAGCGCGATGCTGATTACAGTTTTCCTCGGCTTCTTTTACAGGCTGCTTTATTTAGCCGAGCGACAACGCTCCAAGTTCAGCCGCGTGTATGGTTATTGTGTAGCGAGTATTCTGTTCTTTCACTTTCTCATCAATGTAGGAATGGCAATTGGCGTAGCGCCTGTTATCGGAATTCCACTTCCGTTTATCAGCTATGGTGGTTCATCGCTGCTTTCATTCACCGTGTTACTTTTTATTTTCATACGGCTTGACACGCAGCGGTATGATGTGATGCGATAAAAAAATAAACGTTCCACTTCTTTTAGAAGTGGAACGTTTATCAAGAAGGATAGTCAACCTATTTCTGAACAACCACCTTCCCCGAAATTTTCTTCGAAGCAGAAAGAATTGAATTCTCAATGGTGTAATAGTAAACTCCGTTCGCAAACCCTGTGAGTGCAACTTTTTCGTTTTCGGTGCTTAGATGTGTCTTATGTAAATTTCTTCCGAGCACATCAAACAAGCAGAAGTCGTATTCTTCGTTAGCATTAAACTGCAAGCCGGAAATGAAAACTTCTTCCGTTGCAGGATTTGGATACAGCGTAATTGTATTTGTTTGAGCGCTTACTGTTGCTATACCCGTTACACTGCTTATTACACTATCCAGCGTTGCTAATAAAGTTGATGATGATTTTATAAAAACAGGATACTCGTCAAGCGGAATATTTAATGAAGAAGAAGAGCCGCCACTATAAACCTGAGAATTATTAAAAAGATAAGTCCATGAGCTTCCCGCAGGGAAAGTTACAGAAATGCTATTCGAAGAACTTAATACAGGCGCTACAAAAATATCGTTGCCAAACATATAGCGGTAATCGGTACTGTTGACGAATTGCATGAGCGATTCATGCACAGCAAACAACGAATCTGATTGATGCATGAGATATGGAATGAGCGCATAGCGAAGCCGCGTAAATTTATTGTAGATGTCGTTGGTTTGATTGTCGAACATCCATGGTCTGTGCTCGCCTCCGCCTCCGTTCTCCATTAACCCGCTAAAGGCACCCAGTTGTGCCCATCGCAAAAACAATTCTTTCGAGCGTCCTGTAGTTGGATAAGCATCATCTGTTCTGTATCCTCCAATATCAGAACCGAAAGAGAGATAATGATACGCATCGGAATTATACATGTTGTTGAGCGCGGCAGTCATTCCCGCAAACGTAGCATCCTGGTCGCCTACCCAAAGTGCAAAGCCAATATCGGTTGGTGTAAACGCCACAGTGCTTCCGGTCAAAAATGTGTAGCCGTAATTATCAATAGGGCGGCTCATCACTACTCTGTCGTTGCCAAGCTGCTGACGCGTGTAATCAAAAAAAGTGCGGTAGTACTTATCGGAATAATCGTTGCGGCTCGGAATATTAGCAGCAAGATAAGGCGAGTAATAATACGTGTTCGGAAAATCGGCAAGCAACAAAAAATCTGAACCATCACACTTCCATCCGTCAATGCCGGTAGCCAATGTTTTATCCATCAAACTTTTCCACCACGCCACTGCAGCAGGATTATACCAATCAATTAAACTGCACTTTACAGGCTTCCACCATTTTACAATTGCAGGACCGCTTGAGGCATCTTTCTTCATGAAAAAATTATTGGCAACACCGTAATCCCAAAGTGGATGCACGTTGGTATCAATTCCTCCTGTTGCCCAACAAAGAACTTTCATTCCCTGCGCATGAAAAGAATCAATCATTGCCTGCGCACCCGGATACAAAGTGCTGTCCCACTCAAATGTGTTGTAGTCAGTTTCCCAAGGGCTATCAATAATAATAGCATCAACAGGAATGTTGTGTGCTTTGTAATCGGCTACTATTTGCTGCGCACTTGCAGTGGTTCCTTCACCTTCCCAAACCCAGTGTTTAAAAACCCAATCGGGCCAGGCTGTTGTTTGAGCGCTTACATGATTCTGAAAAAAATTGTTGGAAGCAAAAACGCAGAATAGGAGTAGAGCTTTTCTCATGGGGTTTTGTTTTTTGAAATTCTAAACTAATGATTTAAAATTTTTCAATTCACTTTAATCACTGCTTTTCCTACCGAGTGACTTTTGCCTTTTAGCTCCACCTTATAAAATCCTGAAGGGAAATTGTTTCCATTAAACGTGGCGTAGTTAAGTCCCGCGCTCGTGATGCCAAGATTTTTCTTCGTCATCATTTTTCCTGTAGAAGAAAAAACTTCAAGCGATACTTCTTCAGGTACTTGTGAATTAAATTGAATCAACACTTCATCGTAAAAAGGATTGGGATGAACAGAAATAGTAGTGATGTTGTCGGTCAAATTTTTTATCGAAGTGCTTTGAACCCTAACAGGCGCAAGAATTGGATAAGCGTTTTGGGCAACCGCAGGCGAATTTGCCTGCCGCAAAAATCTTTCACCACTGTTTACATACCACGATGGTCCCGTACTCACCGTATAGTTTTGTGTGGTCACATCACTTACATAAACAAAGTCTCCCTGTGTGCGCTGCGTATTAATATCCAAAATATAATAGCCATGGAGCGTAAGGTCAACATAACGAATGTATGGAGCCATACCCATAATAATTTCGGGAGTGAAAGGACTGTTCAACTCATTGCCCGATGTAATGCTCGTACCTACAAATTCAACACCTGCTGAATTTTGGCGGTGAAGCGTATCGTAGTTGTCGAGCGGCAAATCATTTGCCCACGAAGTATGAATATCGCCAGTGAGCACCACCATATTTTGAATGTTGTTGTTCAGAATATAGTTGTACAATTTTTTGCGGTCGTAAGGATAGCCATCCCACTGGTCAGGATTTACAATAACAGCCGTTGGTTGAAATCCCTGCGGAATTACCAATGGCGCCATCATTACCTGTTGACCTAAAATTTGCCACTGTGCGGTAGAACTATCAAGATTATGTTCGAGCCAATCAAACTGAACAGGGCCGAGCATATTGCGCGTGCTGTCCATCAACGTTGAATCATTGATAGGAATAAATTGCCCGCCCACCACTTGCTTATCGCGGTCATACAAGCGCGTGTCGAGCATGTGTAAGTCAGCTAAATTTCCCCAGGTAAAACGTCTGAAAATTTTGAACGTGTCATTCACATCAGGCATTCGAATGGGCATCCATGCTTCATACGTTTCTACTCCGTTTACTTTTCTATCGTACCACGGGCCATCATTTACGGGGTTGTGATTTTTTGCTCCGATGGTGTAAGAGTTGTTCGCAGTTTCGTGGTCGTCCCAAACACATATCCACGGATATTGTCTGTGCGCTTCCTGCAAATCAGCATCAAGATGATAGAGCGACTGACGAATTCTGTAATCGCTCAGCTGAATCGTTTTACTGCTTGGTTCATGCAAACGACCGCCAACTGCATTTACATTCTCTCCGCTTTCATAAGTGTAATCGCCTAAAAACAAAACCGCATCAATATCATTTCGTTGGCTGAGGTGACGATGCGCATTGTAAAATCCATCCTGATAATCCTGACAACTCGCCACTGCAAAACGTAGATTGTTTACAGTTCCTGTTGGAAGCGTACGCGTTCTTCCTATGACAGATTTTACCGTGTCGTAAATAAACCGGTAGTAGTACCAGGTGTTTTGCTGCAATCCTGTCGCATCAACTTTAATGGTGTAATCTTTTGTACTGTCGGTAGAAACTGTTCCGTTATCAATGATGTTGTTGAAAGAAGTATCCGTAGCAATTTCCCAATTCACCGAAACAGGATCCATAGGAATATCAAGCGTAATGCGCGTCCAAAGAATCACTCTGTCGGCAAGCGGGTCGCCCGAAGCAACTCCGTGATAAAACGGAAACAAGTAAGGATTTACCGATGAGCGCGAAGAACCCTCTGGCGATTGCGATTGCAATTGTATGCAAGCGAGTAATAAAAAAAGGAGAGAGGAAAAGTGTTTCATGAAGAAATTTTATTTGATGAAAGTAAGAATTTAGTTACCGCTGGTGAAGTTGAAGTGAATTCTATCTTCGCTTTTCAAAAATCATTTTCTATGAAATTCGGAACCAAAGCAATTCATGCGGGATTAGAACCAGACCCAACTACAGGAGCTATAATGACTCCCATTTATCAAACCTCTACTTATGTTCAGGAGTCTCCGGGAAAAAATAAAGGATACGGTTATGCTCGCGGAAAAAATCCTACACGCGTTGCTCTCGAAAAAAATCTTGCCGCTTTAGAAGATGGAAAACACGCCATTTGTTTCAGCAGCGGAATGGGTGCAACTGATGCGGTTATAAAATTATTGAGCCCTAGTGATGAAGTAATAACAGGCGATGATTTGTATGGTGGCTCGTACCGAATGTTCACGAAAATATTTGCGAAATACGGAATCAAGTTTCACTTCGTTAACATGACCGATGTAGAAAATATTCGCACACATGTGAATGACAAAACAAAATTGATTTGGTTGGAAACACCTACTAATCCAACTATGCAGATTGTAGATATTGAAGCCTGCGCAAAAATCGCAAAAGAGAAAAACATTCTCCTCGCGGTTGACAACACATTTGCTTCGCCTTATTTACAAACTCCACTTGCACTAGGTGCAGATATTGTGATGCATAGCGTTACAAAATATTTGGGCGGACACAGTGATGTGGTGATGGGAGCACTCGTAATGAATGATGACAAACTGCACGAGCAACTTTATTTCATTCTTAATTCGTGCGGTGCAAATCCGGGACCTATGGATTCATTTCTAGTTTTGCGCGGAATAAAAACTTTGCACCTGCGCATGGAACGCCACTGTTTCAACGGAAGAAAAATTGCGGAGTATTTGAAAACGCATCCGCGCATCGAAAAAATTTATTGGCCCGGCTTTGAAGACCACCCAAATCACGCCATTGCAAAAAAACAAATGCGCGACTTTGGCGGAATGATTTCGATTGTTTTAAAAAATGCTGATGAGGCAGAAACTTTTCGCATTGCTTCCTCCTTCAAAATTTTTTCATTGGCAGAATCATTAGGCGGAGTAGAGTCACTCATCAACCATCCCGTTACCATGACGCACGCTTCTATTCCAAAAGCAGAAAGAGAGAGAGTTGGAGTAGTAGATAATCTCCTTCGCTTAAGCGTGGGTGTGGAAGATGTGGAAGATTTGCTCGAAGATTTGAAACAGGCGTTGAGTTAATTCTTAACTCACAGGATTCAACGCAATACTGAAAATTTTATACGAGCCCATATCGCGACCGTAATAAAATTTATCGAGGGCTTCATACATGTTTTGCGCGCGGAAATAAGAAGTATGCAGCTTGTTCTCTCCTATTTTAATCCACTGAATGGTCAAACTGTTTTCGTTATAATAATGCTCAGTTACATACTCGAGCATTTTTTTCAGTGCATCAATTTTATCAGTACCTGTAACGGTTTGAAAAAGAAAACTCTGTTCGTGTTTCGGATTTACAGTAACTAAATCCAAACGAACAGTTTCGTTCTTCTGCTTGTAATTAAAAATCAGATTTTGAGAATCTATTCCAAGGCGAGTTGAAATATCCTTTTGGTAGCGTGCTACCTCAACATTTTGGTCAGTCCTTGTCATTTTCTTTTATGAAAGTTTATCGGCAATGCCATCTACAATTCCGTATTCAACGGCTTGCTTCGCGCTCATCCAGTGGTCGCGGTCAAAATCTTTCATCACCTGCTCATACGTTTTGCCGCAGTTCTTCGCTAAAAGGTCGGCACTCATTTCTTTTATCTTCTGAATTTCAGCCGCTGTAATTTCAATATCAGTCGCCTGACCATACATACCACCGAGCGATGGCTGATGAATCATTACTCTTCCGCTTGGCCAAATCAAACGTTTGCCTTTTGTTCCGCCACTCAATAAAATTGAACCCATTGATGCTGCAAGCCCCATACAAATTGTAGTAACAGGCGATGTAATCATTTGCATAGCATCATACACAACCATACCGCTTGTCACCACTCCACCGGGGCTATTGATGTAGAAAGTAATTTCTTTCCCGGGGTCAGTTGCCTCGAGAAACAATAAACGGTTCACTAATTTTTCGGCACTCTCATCATGAACTCCACCCCACAAAAATATTTTGCGTTGTTCGAGAAACTTATTGTCGAACTTCATCATGCCACCGGCAAATTTCTCCATTAACTTATCGGGCTCTGTGGAAGGTTTTTCCGGTTCTTCTTGTCTTGTGTTCATGTTCTTGTTTTGTTGTAATGACGAAGGCGAAAATAGAATATTTTGAATGCCGTGGTAGGTGATGAAAAACACTTTGAATGAAGACTTATTTCTTTAAAATCACAGTACCGTAAGCACTCAAATGAATTTTTCCTTCGGCAAATTTTTCGTTTGCAGAACTGCTAAACAGAACGTTTGAAAATTTTTCTGACAAAGCAATTTCCTTTTCTGCCTTACTGAAATTCAATACGACCAATACTTCCTCTCCTTCCATTTTTCTTTTGTAAGCGAGCACATTCGAAGGCAAATTTCCTTGTCGCATTAATTCCAATGTTCCTGAATGAATGGCCGGCATCTCTTTTCTGATTTTTAAAACCTGTTGAACTACTTTGAGCAAAGAAGTTTCATCGTCCATCTCCTTCTCAACATTTACATTCGTAAAATTAGTATGCACAGGCAGCCACGTTTTTTCAGCAGAAGAAAACCCTGCGTTCACAGAACTGTTCCATTGCATAGGTGTACGCAGTTCATCCCTATTAGGTGTTTCACCCGCTAGATCGAAAAGAAAACGAGGAACCTTTTTCATTTTTTGTGCAATGGGGTCCAGCCCTTTTTTAAATGGAATCCGCGAATCGGTCATGCCTATTTCTTCGCCATAATACATGCAAGGCACACCGCGCATTGTTAGTTGAAACAGATGTAGCAGTTTTGCTTTGCGCACATCATTGTTCAATCGCTTCATGCTTCTGCGCCTGTCGTGATTACTGAAAACATAAACAGGCATAAACGGTTCAGGGAAATCTGTTTCAATTCCACGAACTAATTCATGAAAAAATTTTGAGTTGAATTTGAAAGGAAGCATTTCAAAATCGAAGACCAAGCCAAGGCCATCATTTTCTTTTTCACCCGAAAATTTGCGAATGGTTTTTCTATTCCCGCTTACTTCGCCCAACAAAACTTTTTCATCAAACTCATTGCATACACTTCGCAATTCTTTGGCAAACGCCATACTCTCTGGTTGGTTGATGGTGTATTTAAATTGTTGAAAAAATCCATCAGGATTTTTTTCATCAGGTATAGCTTTCCAAGAAAAAGGATTGTCGCGCAGTTGTTCGTCTTTATAAATCACATTGAAAATATCGAGGCGAAAACCATCTACACCTTTGCGTAACCAAAAGCGAACATTATCGAGCATCGCTTTTTTTACTTCGGGATTTCTGTAGTTCAAATCGGGCTGAAACGGAAGAAAACTTGCCCAGTAATATTGTTTGCGATCTGGTGAGTAATGCCAGCCGCTTCCGCCTGTCATGCTTTTCCAATTATTGGGTTTATTGCTCCATATGTAAAAATCGGTTTGTCTATCTTCTTGTGTCTTGTGAGTTATGTCGGCTATAAACCACGGATGCTCTACGCTCGTATGATTCATTACCATGTCAAAAACAATTTTCATTCCGCGCTTATGCACTTCATCAATCAGTTGTTGCGCATCGGCAAGGGTGCCGTATTCGGGAGCAATGTCGCAGTAGTCAGAAATATCGTAACCAAAATCCTGCTGAGGTGATTTGAAAAACGGAGAACACCAAATGGTTTCGTAACCGATAGATTTGATGTAATCGAGTTTTTGAATAATGCCCTGAATATCTCCAATTCCATCGTCATTGCTATCGTAAAACGAACGCGGATAAATTTGATACATAGTGGTGTGATGATACCAAGGCATTTGTGGAAGGCAGATTTTAGAAGTAAGAAGTAAGATTGGAAGGCAAATCAAAATTCGAAACATCTTGCAATTTGAAATTTCTTTGTTCAATTCACAACATGATTTCTACTTACCTTATTTCTGTGGCACTGGGTATATCGCTGGCTGCCTGTTGCGGTTTCCGCATTTTTATTCCTCTGCTAATAGAAAGCATTGCTGCAAAATTTCATTGGCTGAATGTTTCATCGGGCTTTGAATGGCTCGGAACGGTTCCCTCGATTATTTGTTTTTTGTTGGCGAGCGTTTTAGAAATTGTTGCCTACTATATTCCTGTAGTAGATAATTTTTTAGATACGCTCACCACACCAAGTTCCGTAGTAGCAGGAACGGTAATTGCCGCTTCTGCCTTTGTTGATTTTGACCCGATGCTGAAATGGACTTTAGCCTTAATAGCAGGAGGTGGCACCGCAGGAATTATTCAGGCGGGTACTGGTTTGCTACGTTTGAGTTCAACGAAATTTACAGCAGGGTTTGGAAATAGCTTTGTAGCAACAGCTGAAAATATTTTTTCTGTTTTAGGAACACTGACTTCCTTGTTTATTCCTGTACTAATGTTGCTTGTTTTTGTAGGAATTCTTTTTTTGATTTTCCGTTTTCTATTAGCGAAAACAAAAAAGGCAGCAAGCTAACGCTCACTGCCTTTTAGTTTGTTGTTTGTATTCGTATTGTCTAAATTGTTTCATCCCGCCTTACGCGGGAACTCAATACTAATTACTCACTACTATTTCTACCAGCTCAAATCATCATCACTAAATTTCTTCATGAAGTTTTCGAGTTCTGGTGTATTGGTTTTTTTCTTCGATGCTTTTGTATCTGTAGCAGGTTTCTTTTCCAGATAGTCTGTCAATTTATTATCGCGCTTGCGAATAGGTTTAGCATCAGATGTTGAATCGCTTTTTACAAAGTCTTTCTTGATGTAATCCTGTTTCTCGTACGGTTTTGAATCGGCTGAATCTGAAATAGGTTTGCGTTCGCGACTAAAAGATTTTTTACCATCAGCCGAAGTTCTTTCGCCACCGTAAGATTTTTTCTCACTGCTAAATGGTTTTCTGTCACCGCTAAAAGATTTTTTCTCCGCATAAGGTTTCTTATCGGTAAAACTTTTCTCTCTGCTTTCATCGTTCAGATTGTTGCGATGTCCGCTGCGTTCACGGTCTCCGCCAAAACGATTTCCACCGCCACCGCTACTATTGCTGTCTCTATCTTTTGCTTTAGTAATAAGCGGTTTTCTTCCCTCTTTATTTTTTGCAAACACAGCCAACAATTGTTCTGCTTCCTGAAACATAACACTGATGAACGAGAACTTATCAAACACCTTAATGTCCTTAATAGCACTTTGTTTGATAGAGCCTTCGTCTTCGAGGAATTTAGCCAATGTTCCCGGTGAATATCCCTGCTCTCTTCCAAGGGCAACGAACAAACGCGCAGTACCTTTACTGTCAACGCTGCTGCCTCTGCTCTCGCTTATTTCGCGATATGCATCTTCTTTCAACTCATCTTTGAAAGTGTATTTCAACAAAGCTGCAACTACACGCTCTGCAGTTTGTCCTTCGTCAATCAATTCGTGCGCCATGGTCACAAATTCCTGATATTCTCCGGTGTCAATCATTTCGCGGATATCCGTTTTGATTTTGGTTCTGCGAATTTCAATTACATCTTTTACAGTAGGCACTTTCTCTTTCTTAATAGTAGCGCGTGCAATTTTTTGAATGAACAAAAGTTCGCGCAACTCGTTTGGAGATATAAAAGTGATAGCTGTTCCTTGCTTTCCTGCGCGACCTGTTCTCCCTATTCGGTGAACGTAGGCTTCGGGGTCTTGTGGCAAGTTGTAATTAATAACGTGTGTCAAATCGTTCACGTCAATTCCGCGTGCTGCCACATCGGTAGCTACAAGAATCGTTACCTTCTTCGCTTTGAATTTTTTAATAATCAACTCGCGTTGGTTTTGCGAAATATCACCGTGCATAGCTTCGGCTTCGTAACTTCTATCGTTCAATTGATGCGCTACATTATCGGTTTCAATTTTTGTTCTGCAAAAAACAATACCGTAAAACTCAGGCTCAATATCAATGATTCGGCAAAGCGCTTCGAAGCGTTCGCTTGGGCGCACTTCAAAATAAATCTGCTCAGTCAGCGATGAAGTTGTTTGCTCACTTTTCATTTCCACAAGGTCATACTCCTTCATGAAATTTTTAGCCAAGCGAAGAATTTGTGCAGGCATAGTAGCACTGAACAACAACATTCTTCTTTCCTCCGGAATTGCTTTCAAGATTTCACGAACCTCTTCTTCAAAACCCATGTTCAACATTTCATCGGCTTCATCTAACACCACGTGTGTTACATGGTCCAGCTTCAATGTTTTCTTGTCAATCAAATCGCGGATACGGCCAGGCGTACCTACCACAATTTGTGAACCGCGTTTTAAACCGCGCTCTTGAATTTGATAACTCTGTCCTCCATACACCGGCAACACATTGAATTTCTTGTCGCCTTTGTAAGAGTTAATTTCTTCGCCTACTTGTATAGCCAATTCACGAGTTGGGCAAAGCACTAGCGCTTGCACATTCTTGTTGTTGTCATCTAATTTTTCGATAAGTGGTAAGCCGAAAGCTGCAGTTTTACCTGTGCCGGTTTGTGCTTGTCCTACAATATCTTTTAAGCCGCTTAGCAAAAGCGGAATTGTTTTTTCCTGTATAGGCGATGGTTGCTCCCATCCTTTTTTTGCTAAAGCACTAAGTACATTTTCGCTCAATCCGAGCGCGCGGAATTTTTCCATTTCCATGTTGTTTGTTTTGTCGCAATTGCAAACGAATTAACGCTACGCTAATCGCGATGATTTAAAAATTGACTTCGGGTATTTCACCGAACTTTTTTTGGAGAGAGAACCCTGACGGATACGCAGAGTTTAAAAAACCTGCTACGACTTTGCTTGTAAGTCACATCTCACACTTGTAGTCCGTGTGAAGTGCGCCACTTTTTTGTAACGCGGGGCGAATGTAGTAGAATAAATGAGAGTAGCTTGGAAATAAATCAATTCGCTTTCAAATCAGCTACATCTTTTTTCAATTCCTGCATCAACTGTAAGATGTTTTGATAGCTCATGTCGGCCCCTTTATTCATGTAGCTGATGTTGAGTACGGCTCTCCAAACTTCGAGCACTTCTTCTGCTTTAATTGGATAAGCGGGATACGAAGTATTGTCGCTACGCAAAATTAATGTTCCGTTTTCTTCAATCTGATTAAACACGCGCTTGAACACAATGCCATCGTGTTTCGAAAGAATGATGTATGTGCTTCCGTCTTTAATCGTTTTCCAATTATCTACATACTCGCCTACTATTACGGTGCCTGGCAAAATCGGCAACATGGAATCGCCTTTTATTTCAAAAGCGCGGTAAGTTCCTACAGGTAAAAACGGCAAACGAAATTTGTTTAGCTCTTTAATAAAAGTTGGATCTGCATAGCCTGTCAAATATCCGGCAGACGCTTTTGCGGGAATCATTTCAATGTTTTCGTTATCCTTTTTATCAACGGTAATAGCAAGCACGCGCAAATTTTTCCCAGTTACATCGCTGTTCAGTTGTTCCTCGCTGAACAACGCCACCTTTTCGGTTTGGCGTAAATCTTTTGTAATAAGTTGGTCAATCGAATACTTAAAAAGTTTCGACAGGTCGTGCAACACTTCATACGTTGGACGCGCTCGGCTTTCTTCATACGCACCTACTAAAGAGCGCTTGATATTGAGTTCTTCTGCTAAATCATTTTGAGTCCAGGTTTTTTGCTTGCGCAAAAATTTCATGTTGGTTGCTATAAAATCCATAGTGATAAATTTTGTGGTTCAAACATAAGCAAAAATATTTAGCAGTTTGCTTAGTATTGTTTCGTGCAAAGCCAAATTCTACATCTCGACCTCGATTCTTTCTTCGTTTCTGTGGAGCGACTCTTCGACCCTTCGCTCAATGGTAAGCCTGTAATTGTTGGTGGCACAAGCACGCGTGGTGTAGTTTCATCTTGTAGTTCTGAAGCGCGAAAATTCGGAGTGCATAGCGCTATGTCAACTTCGAAAGCGAAGAAACTTTGTCCGCACGCCATTTTTTTATGGGGCAGAATGAATGATTACGGTAAGTATTCAAAAATGGTGACCGATATAATTGCAGCGCGTGCGCCACTTTTTGAAAAAGCTTCGATAGATGAATTTTATGTGGACCTCACGGGCATGGAAAAATATTTCGGCACTTATAAATGGGCAACTGAACTGAGGCAGACAATTATTGCAGAAACAAATCTTCCTATTTCGTGGGGGCTCAGCATCAATAAAATGCTGGCGAAGATGGCAACGAATGAAGCCAAGCCGAATGGACAACACATGATTGAGATTGGAAAGGAGCAAGAATTTCTTGACCCGAAGCCCGTTGGCAAAATTCCTTTTTGCGGAGAGAAAACAGAAAATTTTTTGAACGATAAAGGCGTAAAAACCATTTACGACCTGCGTCAATTTTCGCGCGAAGCATTATTTAACTGGATGGGAAAAAGCGGAATTGATTTGTGGGAGCGCGCACATGGCAGGGCAACTTCAACGTTGCAGCCATATCACGAACCAAAGAGCATGAGCAGCGAAAGAACTTTTGATGCCGACACAAACGACACAGAATGGTTGAAGAAAGTAATCATTGCGCTCACCGAAAAATTAGCTTTCGAATTGCGCGAAGAAAAAAAACTGACTTCGTGTGTGGCAATAAAAATTCGTTATAGTGATTTTGAAACGCATACCAAGCAGTTGGCTATTCCAATAACATCCAATTCAAAATTGCTCACGGAAAAAGCAATTCACTTATTCTGCGAATCTTTTGACACAAACAGAAAAGTGCGATTGCTTGGTGTAAAGTTTTCTTCGTTAGAAGATGGTGCGTATCAAATTAATTTATTTGACGACCGCGAAAAAGATATTCTGCTTTACAAAGCTATTGACGAAATGAAAACAAAACATGGCAAAGAAAAATTAGTGCTGGCGCAAAACTTAAACATTGGAAATGTAAAACGCAACGACCCGAAAGCCGAGTTGGATAAAGAAGCAAAGCGCGAGCGCAAAAAAAATGAAAGTTGAACTTTCATATGGTTGTGCGCAGCAAGGCAGCAATATTCTTAACTTTCATATGGTTGTGCGCAGCAAGGCAGCAATATTCTTACTTAGATTTAAAAATATCTTCGACCGCTTAAAAAATCTAATGAAGTCGAAATTTATTCTAGTCCTTCTTCTTTTTTATTTTCTTTCTGTTTCGGCATTCGCTTCCACCGAGTACGTAGGTAACAATCTTCTTCTTCTTCTGGGCTCCAACACTACGTCAAAAGATTTTAAACCCATAAAAGATTTCTGGCTACTCGATAAAAATTTCGAAAACAATTATGGCGGCATCAAACTTTCGGTGAATAGCATCACCGATAAAGTAGAGAGCATTTTAATTGCGGGCGAAAACTATCAAGTCAACGGAACAAAATTTTTGAAGTGTAGTTCAGTTTTACCCTACGAAATTTTACTGGCTGATGATACCGCTGCGCTAAAAACAAAATTAGGCGAAGGGCAAAAATTGATAGGCAGAAACACTATGAAGTTTTATCAGGATAAAATTGCAGTTGAAATTTCTTTTACCAATGCAAAACTTGAAACCATTGGTTCTATAAAATTTTTCACCGAGACAAATGCTGTTCCTGTAGAAGCGCAAGTTAGAGAGGAGAAAAAAACTTCTTACGCCAAAATTAAGAATCAGGAAAAATACAGACAGCTAGAAAAATCAACTTTTCTTGAAGTGCCTGATGAAGAAGTCGACAATGGCTCATCGAATATTAATCCGTTTAAAAAAGCAATTCTTGATGTGTTTAAATCTTATCAGGAATCAAATTTCTTTTCAATAAAAAGCAGCTCAAGAAGCTCCGCTAATTTTTGGAACTACAAATTTGTTTACAGCACCAAACTCAAAATTCCGGGAGAGAAGTTCAACATGCTTTACAGTTTCCCTTTCAATAAATCGCCACTCGATTTTGTTTCGGTTATAAAAGAAGCTGATGCTGTTGACCAATCCTTTGTTTCTTCTTACAAAACGTTTGAGAAAAAATTGATGGAGAATTTTCCGACATCGGACGGATGGGTCGCTTCTTGTGTGGCGAACAAAGAATCAAAAACTCTTTCTGATTTGCAATTCAATAATGACAAATACGGCTCTATAGTTCTCGACTACTCAAAGAATCCTAAAGGGAAACACATTCTCTATTTGCGTTTTCTGCTGTACTCGAATTGATTTACTTCAATTCATTTCCCGTTTCGGTGTAATATTTTTTCATGCACTTATCTACCCAAAAAGCAGTATCGCTTTCTGTATCTGTTACTGCAAAAACATAAGGAACAATCTTTAAAGGGGCAATCGGTGCATGGGGATTTTCTAGAATCGTCTTCTGCCTTTCGAAAAATGCAGTTGTATAATTTTTGAAATTATCTGCTTTGTAATCACGCAATATTTTCAAACTATTTCCGGAGAACATCATTAGGAGAACGCTGATTGCCACAGTCGCAAAAATTCGGTTCTCTTGCTTTAACCATTTCGACTTTTCATACAACAAATATTTTTGTGAAAACGAGATGAGCAGCAAGCTCCAAATCAAAATGAAATAGAAAAAAACATAGTTAATGGTTCTATGCTGACCAAGAATGCCTGTGGCAAAGTAGGGAATGAAAGAGCCCGAAAACACAATGAACAAAAGCGTGATTGCTAAAACACGAAAATCTAAAACAGGTAATTTGAGTTTTACTTTATCGGCATTTGCTAATACCACTAAGCTCAAAAGAATAAGCGGTAGATTAAAAATCCATTTAGATAAAAAGCGCAGCGTTTGTGCAGTTGAATACAAAAGTGAGTGAAACAAGTTATATCGTTCAGGAAATACATTGACGCGAACAAAATTTCCGGGAGAGAAAAACACGAATGCCGAAGAAACGATGGCAATGAAAAATAACCCTGCAAAAAATTTTCTGCTTTCTGTTTTGCTTCTGAATACCAGAACAGAAAAGTAAAATGCAGGAATGAGCAATGCGCCTATTTCATTAAACCCAATTGAAACAACAAGAAGGAAACAGGTAAATGTTTGAAAAACAATTTTCGATTTCCCGTTTGCTGAAAAGGATTTGAGCAAAAAGATAAAATGCAAAAGCAAACAGATGTTACCAAGATGATAATTTGAAATGCCGATGAACCAATAAATGCCTTCGGTGATATTTGGCTGATAAATGAGGTAGAAGAGCGTGATGAGGGGAGAAACGAGGAGAGATTTAAAACTGAAGATTTGTTTCATCCCGCTTTCCTTAGCGGGAGATGATTGATGATTAAGAACCACTGAATCCAACAGGAAATAAAAAGTGACAGGGGTAGCGAGTAGAGAAATGAGAATACAAAACTGATACACCAAAACTTTTCCTGTTACTAGTGGATGAAAATTGACGAGCGTGTCAGCCGTATATCTTCCATTCCAATACAAGTATTGATTGAGAAATTTTTGAGTAAAGGAAATTTTTTCAGAGGCGGTCCAGCCAAAACAAAAATCATCGGCAAAGGGAAGGGCATAGAAACAGATAATTACAAAGGGCAACAGCCCTGCTAAAGAAAGTAAGAGAAGAGAAGTTTGCAATTGCTTTTTGGAGAACACCGAATTCTGTTTTACGCTTAAATTATTGTTTAAAGAAATTAAAAAACACTTGTAAGTTGATTCGTTCCTCAATAGAAAGTTCCTACTCTGGGCTTTTTTCGCATATTTGCGCATGGCAACAAAAAAATCGGCTGACGAAAAGTTCAGCAACGAAGGAATAACTTTTGACGATGTTCTCCTCGTTCCCGCGTATTCCGAAATTCTTCCCCGCGAAGCAGAAATTAAAACCAGATTAACCCGAAACATTGAAATCAACGTGCCCGTTGTTTCATCGGCTATGGATACCGTAACCGAGCAGGCACTTGCTATTGCTATTGCGCGCGAAGGCGGCATTGGCATTTTGCACAAAAACATGAGTATTGAAAAGCAAGCAGAAATGGTGCGCAAAGTAAAACGTGCCGACAGCGGTTTGATTCTCGACCCCGTTACTTTACCCGAAGATGCGCTGGTGGGACAAGCACAGCGGTTGATGAGCGAAAACAGAATTGGCGGTATTCCAATCATCAGCAAGAGCGGAAAGCTCGTAGGTATTCTCACCAATAGAGATTTGCGTTTTCAGAAAGACATGAAGAAGAAGGTGACGGAGATAATGACGAAAGAAAAACTCATCACTGCTCCAAAGGGAATGGATTTGAAACAGGCAGAAAAAATTTTGGAGAAATATAAAATCGAAAAGCTTCCGGTAATTGATACGAACGGAAAATTGGTGGGGCTAATTACTTACAAAGATATTTTGAAAGTTAAGGCGCATCCAAATTCTTCGAAAGATAAATACGGTCGTTTGTTATGTGGCGCGGCAGTAGGTGTTACAGCCGATATGTTTCAACGCATTGAAGCATTGCAACATGTAGGTGTGGATGTGATATGTATTGATACGGCTCACGGTCATTCGCGCGGTGTGCTCACTGCCATAAAAAAAGCGAAACAAACTTTTAAGCATCTCGATATTATTGGCGGAAACGTAGCTACCAAAGAAGGTGCACAGGCATTGATTGATGCGGGTGTAGATGGCGTAAAAGTAGGTGTAGGTCCCGGAAGTATTTGCACTACGCGAATTGTAGCGGGTGTAGGAGTGCCGCAACTCACAGCCATTTATGAAGCAAGCAAAGCAGGTAAAAAAGCAGGCGTGCCAATTATTGGTGACGGAGGAATTCGTTTCACAGGCGATATTGTAAAAGCAATTGCTGCAGGTGCCGATTGTATTATGGCAGGAGGTGTTTTTGCGGGTACGGATGAGAGCCCAGGCGAAACCATTATTTATGAAGGCAGAAAATTCAAATCGTATCGCGGTATGGGAAGTGTGGAGGCGATGCAGGAAGGAAGCAAAGACCGTTACTTTCAGGATGTGGAAGACGATATTAAAAAATTAGTGCCCGAAGGAATTGTTGGTCGTGTGCCTTTTAAAGGCAGTGTGCAGGAAGTAATGTATCAATACATAGGCGGCTTACGAGCAGGCATGGGTTATTGCGGGGCAAAAAATATTAAGGCGCTTCAACAAGCAAAATTTGTTCGCATTACAGCGGCAGGCGTTCAGGAATCGCACCCGCATGATGTAACGATTACCAAGGAAGCTCCGAATTATTCGAGGTAGCTTTTTCCAAAGGGTTTTTGTCGGAAAATGTTTTTGGGTTTTCAGAAAATATAAAACTACTTTTCCAACCGTTTTACCTGACACACCATAAAACAACCCGATGCTTAAGCGCGTCAACAAAGTTTTTTCGCTCACGTTTATTTGCGTTCACGCAATACTTTTTGTTGCGGCACAACCTACCTTTCAATCGGCCATAGGTATGGAAGGTTTTGAAAAGGGAAGTTCGCTTCGCGTTTTGGAAGATGGCAGTTTTATTATAGCCGGTGAAACCGAAAGTTATGGGCAAACCGAGCGAGACATGTTACTGATGCATGCCGACAGTGCTGGCCATTTGATTTGGACAAGAACTTTTGGCGGACCAGAAAGAGAAACACTGAACGATGTAATTGCAACAGCAGACCACGGCTTTATTGCTACGGCAGAAAAATATCAGCCCAACAAAGTGGAAGGGGAACATCTAACCCTTTTGAAAACCGATATAACCGTAAACTTGCTTTGGAAAAAAATTTATGACGAAGGCGGAAATGAAACTGAAGGGTTTTCTATTCAGCATACGCCAGACAACAATTATGTAATAGCCGGTATGATAAAGAGCATGACAATGGTGTCGAATACTTTTTTCGATATGCGTGCCGAAGACCAACATATGTATTTAATAAAAGTAGATGGCAGCGGGAATAAAATTTGGTCGCGTAGTTTAATTTATGGCGAAGAGAACGTTGGCTCTACGGGAACTTCGGTAATTATAACGAGTGATGGTTCCTACTTGGTAGCGGGCAACATTGCGAAAATGGGGCGCACAGATAAAAAAATTGAGAAGCCCGCACAAACCGTAAACATGGAAGACACACGAACCATGTTGCTCACCAAAGTAAAACCGAATGGAAATTTACAATGGGCACGCGAGTTTCAATCGAATCAAATCACGATGGGCTACACCGTAATTGAAAAACACGAAGGTGGATTTGTGGTCGTTGGTAACACCAGCGTTTCAAAATTTAACCTCGATATTTTTGCCATGAGTTTAGATGCCAACGGAAATGTGCTGTGGGCAAAAACTTTTGGCGGCAAAGGTTTTGAATCAGTTGCTGATGCACTTCAATTACCCGATGGTGGTTTTGTGGTTTCGGGTTTTACAAAAAGTTTTGGAAGCGGCAGCAGTGATGTGCTTACGTTTAAATTAAATAAGACGGGAGATGTAGAGTGGTCAAAAACTTATGGAGGCAAAAGTGAAGAGTATCCTTCAAAACTCGCGCTCACAAAAAGCGGAATCGTAACCGTTGGCTCCACAGCAAGTTTTACGAGCGAAGGTTTTGATGTGCTTCTTTTTAAAACCGATTTCAATGGAAATGGTTCTTGTATCGGAAACAATATAACGATGAATGTGGGCTCGTTGGTTTCTACATCACATGCAGTAAAAGGCGCGGCTATGCAAAAAGTAGAACAGGGAATTGTGCCGCCAAATATGGTAAAGCCGAATCCTGAAAGTATTAAAGAAAACAAGCGCGAGGCACGAGTGAAGAATCTGTGTAATTGAATTTCACTTTCTATAAAACCCAAAACAGCACACGCATGAAAGCTGTTTACAAATCAATTTTTCTTACGTTGTTCTTGTGCATTTGCCTTGTACAAAAAAGCAACTCAAACGGCTGCACAGGTTCGTGGTTTCAAATTCAGTATTCTCCTTGGTGCGATTGCTGGCAAGTATGCGGTAACTACATAAGCGACTGCGACCAGCTGGTAAGCGTTGACTGGAACTTTGGTGACGGCACTACAGTTTCCGGTGGAAGCCCATGTCATCATTATGCAAGTCCTGGAACTTATACGATTACCATGACCATAGTGGCTTATTGCCATAATGTGTTGTTTAATTTATTTACAACCACTTGTCACATTACACAAACCGTAACCGTTACAGCAATAGCTCCCGCGTTCAATGCAAACTTTGTTGCCGATACAGTATGTTTGGGAAATTCAATGCAGTTCACCAACACTTCGGTAGGCTCCGGAACAAATTCGTATACCTGGATTTTTGGTGACGGCACAACAAGCTCTGCGCAAAATCCTGTTCACACGTTTGACAGTTGTGGAACTTATAACGTAACTCTAATTGTAGCTAACTCCACTCCTTGTTGCGCTGTGCAAGGTCATGACACAATGGTGCAAACAGTTTATATCAATTGCCCGCCAAACACTACTCCAAATCTACCAGGCACTACTGACCCTTACATAACAACAAGCAGTGGTTTAGTAAATGTACTTTCGGGAACCTGTTTAGGGGACACTACTTTTTTCCAAGTCAACACAACAGGTCCAATTACCAATTGGCTATTTCATTTTCCCGATAGCACCACCAGTACTTCTGCTAATCCTACTTATGTTTTTCCGGCTTGCCCGCCTGTTATTCCATATACCACTGTAGACATTACTACGAACCACGGATGCACGGGAATTATTGATTCTATCACCGGAATTTTTTGCCCTTCGAATATTGCTTTGACTTCAACGCTTACGCAATGCACAGGGCAATGTAGTGGAACAGCTACCGCAACTTTCTCGGGTGGAACTCCACCGTATTCAGTCACCTGGAACGACCCGGGTAATCAAAATGCTGCAACAGCTACAGGATTATGCCCGGGAAATTACAATGTAACCGTTACTGATGGAAACGGTTGCCCTGCAATTCCTGCGCAGCCTGTCGCAGTAATAGATTTTCCTTTTCCGCTTGCTGGCGCAACTACCATACAAGGTTTAGTTCGCTGTTACGGATGGAATGGCGGCTCTGCACTTTTAAGTATGAGTGGGGGAACTCCAGGATATACGTACTATTGGGATAATGGAACTTATGGAGATACCGTAATTGATTTATCGGGCGGATTACACAATGTTACCGCCACCGATGCGCATGGATGCACGTTTATCACTTCTGTAAACATTGCACAACCTCCGCCAATCACAGCAACTTTTACACAGGTAGATGCCGCGTGTGGAGCATGCAATGGAACCGCCACAGTTAATGCATCGGGTGGTACCGGAGCATACATTTATTCATGGCTTACCGCTCCCGTTCAAACTTCTCAAACAGCAACTGGATTATGCGCAGGACTGTATTTAGTCATTGTTGAAGATGGTGGAGTTTCGGGTTGTCGAGACACTTTTTCTGTAGCTATAAACGAGAATGGCGCACAGCCACTATTGCCTAGTACGAGTACGAACGCCACCTGTAGTAATATCTGCAACGGTTCGGCAACTGCAAATCTTTCAGGCGGTTGCCTTAATCCACCTTGTACATATCAATGGCTAGATTCGCTTGGTGCTGTTATTGCGGGGCAAACAAATGCGCTTGCGAGTAATCTGTGCGCAGGAAATTACACGGTGCACGTTACGAATGGTTTGGGTTGTAATTCTTTTGAAAGTGCTTCTATTAATTCTTCATCAGCAATTGTTCCTAGTGCAACGCCTACGTTAAATACCTGCGGACTGAACTGCAACGGAACTATTTCTACTTCGGGTTTAGGTGGAGCGCCCCCTTATACTTATATGTGGTTCGATAGTTTGAACAATGTTCTTGCAGGGCAAACAAATCCTACGATACAGAATCTTTGCCCCGGAAATTATATCGTTCAGTTCACCGACCAGCAAGGATGTATTGCACGAACTAACGCGGTGATTTTAAATAATCCATTAGTGGTAAACGCTGTAGCCACTTCTGTTTTATGCAATGGAGATTGCAACGGAGTGATAACGGCAACTACAAGCGGTGGTGTTGCTCCATATTCTTATTTAGTTCAAAATGCTGGTGGCGCTACGGTGTATACAGGAACAAGCTCCATCATTGCAAATTTATGTGCGGGCAATTACACCTTGATTGCAAGCGATGCAAACAGTTGTTCGTTGAATATTCCTTTTGTTATTAATCAACCTTCGGCACTAAATCCGGTTACTGCAACTATTGCTCCAAGTTGTTTTGGAACTTGCAACGGAAACGCTTCAGTAAATGTAACAGGCGGAACTCCCGCTTATGTTTATGAATGGCGGAATTCGAGCGGGGCTGTTATAGGAACAGCTGCTGCAGTAAATAATTTATGTGTTGGAAATTATGCGGTGAAGATTACCGATGCAAATAATTGTGCCACACAATTTATTCCTGTTCCTCTTCTACAACCGACACGCGTGGCAGATTCTATGGTGATTGTAAATCCGTATTGCAATAATGGACTTGGCTCTGTTGATTTAACGCCCTATGGTGGAACACCGCCATATACTTATTCTTGGAATAATGGTTTGTATACCACACAAGATATCAGCGGACTTGCTGCAGGAACATTTACTGTTTTGATTACAGATTTTAATGGCTGCACAAAACGCGATACGAGTGTGTTTACTGTTTACCAAAATATTGCAACCAATATTGTAGCTACACTTTATAATGGTTTCCATGTAAAATGTTTTGGCGGTGCCGATGCAGAAGTGGTATTGGATGTAACAGGCGGACTTCCTCCTTATACTTATTTGTGGAACGACCCTGCGAATTCAACTGTTGATTCTATTTGGGGATTAGATCCTGGAATAACTTACACTGTAACGGTAACTGACGCCAACGGATGTATTCGTCTCGATAGCATTCCGTTGAATTTAATTCCTCCTCCATTCAGCATTACTACCACAACGCAAAATGTTTTGTGTGCCGGTGGTAATAGCGGAAGTGTTTCTGTACTTCCCTTGGGTGGTGTGCCACCTTACGTTTATTTTTGGAATGGCGATACCAGTGTTTTAAATACTCCTCTTACCAATCTTCCACCGGGACAATATGTAGCTTATGTGTTTGATGCTAACTTCTGTTTGAAAGTAGATACAGAAATAATTACAGAGCCCGCACCGATTGTTCTTTCACACACTTCAACCAATGCAACGTGCTTTGGCAGCAGTGATGGTACTATTGACGAAACCGTAGTTGGTGGAATTGTCCCTTACGTTTATTCATGGAATTTAGGAGCATACACAACCGAAGACTTAAACGCAATTCCTGGGGGACAATACACGCTGAACATGATTGATTCGAATGGTTGTGTGAGAACAGATACTATTACCATTACCGAACCAACCGCTTTGGTTTTGACTCTTGCATCTACCAACGTTTCGTGTTTTGGTTTGACCGATGGTGCTATTGACCTTACGGCCAGCGGAGGCACACTGAACTATTCTTATTTGTGGAGCAACACTTCTACTAATCAGGATTTAGCTGGCTTGGGCGCAAGCACAAATACTGTAGTAGTAACTGACGCAGCAAACTGTACAGCAAGTGCAAGCGCAACAATTACCGCGCCTGCTCAACCATTAGCTGCAACTTTAGTTGGCATTGATGTTACCTGCAACGGTGCTGCAAACGGAAGTGTGAACCTTACACCAACAGGAGGAACAAGTCCATATACTTTTGCATGGAGCAACCTTTTAACCACCGAAGATATTTTCAATTTGAGTGGAGGAAATTATTCAGTAACGGTGACCGATACGAACACCTGCTCGGTGTCGGTTGCAGCAACAGTTATTGAGCCTGCGGGAATGCTTGCTTCCACTGCCGTTACCAATGTAAGTTGCAATGGAGGAAACGATGGCGCAGTTGATTTAACCGTGACTGGCGGAATAAATCCTCTAACCTATTTATGGAGTAACACGTTCACCACTCAGGATATTAATGGCGTTGCCGCTGCTACTTATTATGTTGCCATTACCGATTCGAACGGCTGTGTGAAAAATGACAGCGCGGTTGTTACACAACCAACTGCTTTGGCGACTACACTTGTCACCAATAATATTTCCTGCTTTGGTGGAAGCAATGGTAGTATTGATTTGACTGTAAATGGCGGCACACCAAATTACAACTACAATTGGAACAGCGGAGCATTTACAACAGAAGACATTCAGAATCTTTCTCCCGGAAATTATGCTGTGGTAGTAACCGATAACAAAGGGTGCACGGCTACCGGTGCAACAAGTATTACCGAGCCGAATATTTTGGCAGGCAACAGACAGATTACTATTTGCGATAAAGACAGTTTCTTAACGGGCGGTGCTTATCAATCTACTGCGGGAATTTATGTAGACACGCTTATTACTTCTATTGGGTGTGACAGTATTCTCTCGACTGACCTGAGTGTTGTGAATGGTTTCAGTTCGCAGATTCAACAAACGCTTTGTTACGGACAACAATTTTTGTTGAATGGAAATTATTATTCCGTTACAGGAGTTTACGTAGATACGCTGACTTCATCGGGCGGATGTGATAGTGTGGTTACGCTTTCGCTCAATATTTTATCAGACATTGGTTTGTATGCCGACCCGAATAAAGCTACGCTCACAACTGATGACAGCATCACTATTTTTATTTACAGCAGCTCGGGTGCAAACCTAGTGAGTTATAACTGGTCGCCAACTACCGGAATAAGTTGTGCTACTTGTTCAACTGCTGTGGTGGCGCCACCTGTTGACATCCGTTACTCGGTGGTAGCAGTAGATGCCAACGGTTGTCGCGATACGGTATTGATTCCAATAATTGTACAGGGTCCTGTGGTATTTATACCGAACGTGTTTACACCGAATGGTGATAACAACAATGATTTCTTCCAGATTTTCGGAAATCTGAAACCGCTTCGCTTCCTCGAAATAATGGTGTTTAATCGTTGGGGTGAAAAGGTTTTTGAAAGCAACGACCATCATTTTAAATGGGATGGAACATATAAAGGTGTGTTACAAAATCCGGGAGTGTTTGTATGGACGCTTAAACTCGGATTCCTCGGTTCTGCCAATGAGGAATTGAGAAAGGGTTCGATTACGCTGATGCGGTAATCACAGATGTCACTCTAAGCTTGCCTGTTGAAGGCAGGCTTGTCGAAGTGTTCGTTCTCGCAAAATGCTTCGACAAGCTCAGCATGACAAAGCTCTTCACAGAGATTCCGCAAACTCATCCAAAATTTCGCCAAGCATGTTTGCGAATTTGTAATTCGTTCTTTCGCTTAAACTGATTCCTTCCAAATACTGTCCTTCGTATAGGGTTAGTTCCTCTGCTGCTTTTTCTGTTCTTACTACGAATACAAATTTTGTGTTGGGCTTTTGCTCGTTGGTGCTTTCGTAGGTTTTGTAAAATTTAAAGTCGGTGATGTCGAGATTCAATTCTTCTTTGAGTTCACGAATCAACGCCTGTTCGGGAGTTTCGTTTTCTTCTACGTGTCCGCCAAATAAATCCCAGTGATTGGGAAAAGAAATTTCGGGTTTGTTGTCGCGCAGGTAAATGAGCAAGCGATTGTTGCGGTCGAAGAGAAGTGCAGTAGCAACTTTGTGCATTGTGATTATTGAAGTGTTTCTTTCGAAACAATTATTCCGTCTTCATCGGCATAAAGAAATTCACCGGGAGTAAAATCAATGCCCGCAAAATGAACGGGGATGTTTTCCTGCCCTTCGTTACGCTTGTTGCTTTTGAGCGGATGCACGTTGAGCGCTTTAACGCCAAGCGGAAGTTTTGCCATAGCTACCGAATCGCGGATGCAGCCATAAACGACAATGCCGTTCCATTTATTTTTAACGGCTAAGTCGCCAAGCATATCGCCAAGCAAAGCGCAGCGCATAGAACCGCCACCATCTATCACCAAAATTTTTCCTTCGCCATTTTGTTCAAGTGCCTTACGCACCAAACTATTGTCTTCAAAACATTTGATGGTGTGAATTTTTCCGTTGAAGTTTTTTACTCCGCCAAAATCTTTAAAGCCGATGGGCTCGGCAATTTTTAGTTTGTCGGAATGAGAGTCGCAGAGGTCGGTGGTTTTAAGATTCATGATGTTGTTTTTAGTCCCGGGAATTTCATTTTCAACCCTTCCAGAGTTTCTACTACTTTTTTTGCAATGATATATTCTTTGTACCAGTTTTGGTCGGAGGGAATGATGTTCCATTCCACAGCAGAAGAACATTTTTCAAAAACATCTTCGTAAGCTTTCATGTAGTCGTTC
This sequence comes from Bacteroidota bacterium, assembly GCA_026391075.1. GTDB lineage: Bacteria > Bacteroidota > Bacteroidia > Chitinophagales > LD1 > Bog-950. The sequence continues at coordinate 42,039 of JAPLES010000002.1, forward strand.
CAAAATTCGCGCTCTTTCAAATCGGCATCGTTGTGTTTCCACATTTTTGTTTTATCGCTGAGACGTTCTTCTAAACGTTGAAGTTGTTCTTCTTTCGAAACATGGAGATAAAATTTCAAAACTACTGTTCCGGTTTCAAGCAAAAGTTTTTCGAAATTGTTGATGTGCTCAAACCGTTGTTGAATAGTTTTTTCATCTACCCAATTATGAACTCGCTGAATCAATACGTCTTCATAGTGTGAGCGATTGAAAATATGAATCATTCCTTTTTCGGGAACGCTAGCATGAATGCGCCAGAGAAAATCGTGTTTCATTTCCAACTCAGTTGGTTTCTTAAATGGAATTACGCGACAACCCATCGGGTTCACCGTTTCAAAAACATTTTTGCTTACCCCATCTTTGCCCGAAGCATCCATTCCCTGCAACGCAATCAAGAGCGCGTGTTTGCCCTCGGCATACATTAAGTTCTGTAAGTCGCCCAATCGCAATTTCAATTTGAACGTTTCCTTTTTGATTTCTTCCTTATGAAATCTTTTAGGTGCGCGCGGGTCAGTGCTTTTTAATTTCTTTTTGTTCATGGTAAGTTTTACTTTACACCGAAAATAATTCAATCACCCGAACGACCTATAAAGAGTTGCGGAAATGGAATGGTGGAATAAAGAAAGATTGGATGAGCCTCTTGTATTTTATCCTTTATTCCCAAAAACATTTTCGATAAATCCAATTTTCTTTTTCTGAAATCATATTCTTTCAAAAAAAAATCTCTACAACATGAAAGCCATATACATTGTAAAACACGGTGACACCAATGAGGCGTTTGAAGTTCGTGAAACTCCGAAGCCCGTTCCAAAAGCGGGTGAGGCGCTGATTAAGGTCGAAGCATTCGGACTAAATTTTGCCGATGTAATGGCTCGAAAAGGCATGTATAAAGATGCTCCTCGAATTCCGAGTGTAATTGGTTACGATGTGGTGGGAATTGTGGAGCGCGTTGGAAGTAACGTGACGAACTTGCTTGAGGGTGACCGCGTAACAGCGCTCACTCGCTTTGGTGGTTATGCTGAATATGCAATTACTGACGCTCGCGCTGCTGCAAAAATTTCGGACAAAATAAGTGTGACCGAAGGCACTGCCCTTACTACACAATATTGCACCGCTTATTACTGCGCAGCCGAAGTGGTGAATTTATTTGCGGGTGATAAAGTGTTGATTCATTCTGCCGCAGGCGGAGTGGGAGCGGGTTTAATGCAATATGCTTTGCACAAAGGTTGTGAAGTGTTTGCAACAACCGGCAGCGATTCGAAAGTTGAATTGCTGAAGCAATTGGATGCACATCATGTAATCAATACTAGCAAGGTTGAGTTTGATGAATATATAGAAGAAGCAACTAAAGGCGATGGCGTGGACGTAATTTTTGATGCCGTGGGCGCTGACTTTATGAAGCGCGGAATAAAAATTCTGAACGCGGGCGGAAGAATTGTTTGCTATGGTGCCGCGCAAATGACCGATGCCACCAATGTTTTTTCGCAGTTAGTAAAAGGAATTCAGTTTGGTATTTATCATCCTGCCGAATTTATGATGACTTCGAAAAGTTTGATTGGGGTAAACATGCTTAAGATAGCCGACCACAAACCCGATGTGCTTAAACGTTGTTTAGAGAATGTAGTGCGTTTGGTTGACGAAGGTGTATTCAAGCCACAAGGCGGAAAGGTTTTTAAAGCATCAGAAATAGCAGAAGCACATACTTTCTTAGAAGGTCGCAAGAGCACCGGCAAGGTGGCTTGTGTTTGGTGAAATTTCGTTTTACACAAAGACGCGAAGGCGCAAAGAAAACGAACTGTAGATTTCCTCTTCGTGTCTTTGCGCCTTTGTGTAATATTTATGAATAGAGAACTGTTGTTTTTTATTTTCACGCTCCCTCCGAAGGAGTCCCTTTGGATAAAATTTTAACTATGAGTCACGAATTGAACGACCAGGAACTGGTAAGAAGAGAAAAATTGCAGAAGCTCAACGAGCTTGGCATAGATGCATATCCCGCTGCTGCATTTGAAGTGAATTGCAATAGCGCGCAGATACTTGCTGAGTATAATGATGTAGAAAAAAACTTTCAAAGCGTAAGCATTGCCGGAAGAATTATGAGTATCAACTCAAAAGGCAAGGTGACATTTTTTAAAATTCAGGATGAAAAAGGAAAGATTCAACTTTTTGTAAGCATTGATAATGTTTGCCCCGATGAAGACAAAACATTTTACACTTCGGTGGTAACGCACTTACTCGACATTGGAGATTTTATTGGGGTGAAAGGTGAAGTGTTTGTTACGAAGACAGGAGAGACTTCTATTCGTGTAAAAGAAGTGACGGTGCTTTCAAAAGCGTTGCGTCCATTACCGGTAGTGAAAGTAAAAGACGGAGAAACCTTTGATGCTTTCTCTGATGTCGAATTGCGTTCGCGTCAGCGTTATGTTGACTTGGTGGTGAATCCGCATGTGCGCGAAACGTTTTTGAAGCGCACCAAACTGATTCAAACCATTCGCGATTTTTTAAATCAGCACGGAGCAATCGAAGTGGATACCCCGGTGCTGCAAAGTATTCCGGGTGGAGCGGCTGCACGACCTTTTGTGACACATCATAATGCACTTGATATTCCTCTGTATTTGCGCATTGCCAATGAACTTTATTTAAAGCGATTAATTGTCGGTGGCTTTGATTTTGTGTATGAATTCAGTCGCAACTTTCGTAATGAAGGAATGGACCGCACGCATAATCCTGAGTTTACTGTGTTGGAATTTTACGTGGCTTACAAGGATTATTTCTGGATGATGGATTACACGGAGAAGATGATGGAGAAGATTGCGATTGCCTTGCACGGCACTACTGATGTTCCACTTGGCGACAAAATAATTTCATTCAAAGCTCCTTTCAAGAGAGTGGCGATTTACGATGCGATAAAAGAGATTACCGGTTTTGATGTGAGCGAGATGAATGAAGAGCAACTACTTGACGTTTGCAAGCAGTTGCATATTGAAACGAACAAGAGCATGGGCAAGGGAAAATTGATTGATGAAATTTTTGGCGGCAAGTGCGAAGGCAATTTTGTGCAGCCGACTTTCATTATTGATTATCCGGTGGAGTTAAGTCCGCTGACGAAAAAGCACAGAAGCAAAGCGGGATTGGTGGAGCGGTTTGAATTGTTCATCAACGGAAAAGAAATTGCGAATGCTTACAGTGAGTTGAACGACCCGCTCGACCAGCGTGCGCGTTTTGAAGAGCAAACAAAATTGCAGGAGCGTGGTGATGATGAGGCGATGTTTATTGACCACGATTTTCTTCGCGCGCTTGAATATGGTATGCCGCCAACATCAGGAATAGGAATTGGTATTGATAGATTGGTGATGATGCTAACGAATCAATCTACCATTCAGGAAGTGTTATTGTTTCCTCAAATGAGGCCAGAAAATCAGGAATGCTTTTTCTGGACGAATTCATGAGTTCCGCTTTTAAAAAATTAGTGATACGAATAAATGAGACCGGAGAATCCCGAATAAATTTTTCGAATTTCAGAAAAGCAATCTCATACTAAAGGAGGTTGCTTTTTCGTTTCTATACAGATTACCTAACTTGCGAACCAAATTACTTCCATGCTAAACAGAATTGTTTTCAGTTTCATTTTTTCGACAGCACTTCTATTTGGTTTTGCACAAACAAAACCCGTTGATAACTCTTTTACTCAGGAAGATTGGGACAAGTTGAGTTTGCCCGCAAAGGATTCTATCAATAAGGTTTTGCTGAAAAAATTTGAAGAAGCAAAGCGCGATGCGGAAACGAGTGACGAAGCAAATGCGAATCAAATCATTGATGAGGCATTGAAGAATGTGGGTGTTACTACTTCGCTTACGCTGAATGCATTTCCTAAAGCGCAACTGAAAGATGACATCACTAAATTCAAAAATCTCGAAGAGTTTACCTGCACTAAATGCCGCGCGTTGGATTTGAATCTGTTATTCAATCAGCTTTCGTTGTTGCCGAAATTGAAGCGCGTGAATATTTCAGGTGGGGCTTACAAGGTTCTTCCGAATACGATTAAGAAACTTTCGTCACTCGAAGATTTGAATTTGAAAGACAACAACTTTACTACGCTGCCCGATTCATTTACTTATCTCAAAAAATTACGCGTGCTTAATCTGGAGCACAATGCCTACTTGTATGACGATGATGTTTTTGAAAGAATTAAAACGCTGAGCATTGAAGAACTTAATTTTTCTGCAAGTGGTTTGCTGGAGTTAAATGATAAGATTGGACAGGTGAAGAGTTTGAAGAAACTTGATTTGAGCGTTAATGATATTAAGGTGTTGCCGCCCTCGTTTAATCAGCTAACGAATTTGCAGCAACTGAATCTTTCGCAAAACTTCAATTTGGATGTTGCGAAGATTGTTGCGAGTATTTCATCATTCGCAAATCTTGCTGATTTGGATTTGAGCCAGTGTTTGATTGAAAATCTTCCGCTCGATATAAGTAAACTGACTGCGTTGAAGAAACTGAACTTAAAAGCGAATCGTTTGACTGCGTTGCCTTTGAGTTTTGGTTCGTTGGTGAATCTGGAATATTTAGACCTAGCCTATTTGGAGATGGGAACACGGATGAATAAAATTACAGACCTCGGTCCTTCGTTTAGCGACTTGAAGAAATTGAAGTATTTGAACCTGGCGGGAAATCAATTGCAAAGTTTGCCGGAAGGATTTTCAGGATTGAGTGATTTAGAAGAATTGAATTTGAACTTGAATAAACTTTCAGATTTTCCGGGCGTTGTTACGCTTTTGAAAAAATTAAAATTGCTTGACTTAGGTTTAAACAATGGAAGCTCTCTGCCCATTTCCATAGGTAATTTATCGCAACTTGAATATTTAAACCTCGATGGAAATTTTTTCAACAAGCCTGATAAAAAAATAAAAACTCTACCTGCTGAATTGTGTCAATTGCGAAATTTGAAAACACTTTCCCTTAAAGACAATGTGATTGAAACATTGCCCGATTGTATTGGTGAGCTTAAGAAATTAGAGAAACTTGATTTGCGCGATAATTTAATTTCCTCTTTCCCTATATCATTTTCTAATTTGAAAAAATTGCAGTGGCTCGATTTAAAAGCCAACGATTTTTCTGCTTTACCAACTGGTTTTGAAAATCTTTCTTCGTTGAAGGAATTAAACCTGAGTATGAATGTGAAGATGAGTTTTGAAACGGAGCGAACTAAGCTGGAAGGGTTGAAGCAATTAGAAAATTTAGAGTTGAGTTATAATAACATAACAAAGGAACAAGTAGAACCGTTAATGCAAAAGCTTCCAAATTTAAAGGTGAGGAATTTGGATTATAGCAAGACAGTGCTGCCACAACCAACCAACCGAAGAAACGCAAGTGAGCATTAATCACTTGCTATGTCTTTGATATAAGCACCTCGCTCACTTACATCCCAATATTTGATTTTCATTTTCGCGCAATCTTTTTTCCAGTAGTCCACTTTCCATTTTTTGTTGGAGGAATCAAAAATCACTTCATCAAAGTCAATTAGCCTTTTCAGATTTTCTAAATAAACTTTAGGACTGTGCGATAGAATTACCACATCAACTTTGAGTTTCTTCTCCATATTAAAATCACTTTTCTCCAATAAAGAATCAATCAGTAAAATCTTCTTGCCTTCAAACAAACACAAACCTCCAAAAGGAAACTCGTTAACCCGTACCCCGCAACCTGTAACCTTCAACTCTTCATTCACTCCGCAGTTCCACCAATGATGCTTTACATGAAACAGCATGGCGCTAGGGTCGCTCAATAATTTCTCATCAAAAGCGGTAAGCACTTTTCTGCCGTCAATAAATGCAATGGCTTTTAGTTTAGGTACAGAGTAAACCACAATTTGTTTCTGTTTGGCGTTTCCTATCTGCCTATATGAATAAGAAGAAGATAATCCAAAAATTATGAGCAGCGATGCTAGAACAAGTTTTGTTCTCCGCTCTTCTGTAAGCCAACACAAAAGAAAAATTAAAACATACCACACCATCATTTCAATCATGGTAATACTAATGCCTTGCACCAATGCAAACCAAAGCGAATCAATCCAGAAAATAAATTTGTTTAGAACAACGAGTAGTCCGTTGAAACACCAACCAACTACATCATTCAAATAAGAAATTTTACCTACTACAAATAATCCGGTACCCAGAAACAAAATCAAATTGCTCACCGGAATTACCACCAGATTCGAAAGCAAAAACAGATTGGGAAATTGGTGGAAGTAATAAAGACTCAAAGGAAATGTGGCAATCTGCGCAGCCATAGAAACCGCAACAATTTGCCAAGCCAAATCAACTACAATAAGAAAAAACCAATAGAGATCATATCTTAAAAACGAGAACGGTTTCAGAAAAAAATTTTTCTGTTTTTTATATTCCGGTGGTTTGTCACTGCCAATAACCAGGAGTGAATAAATTTTAGGGTGTAGAAAAATAATGCCGAGCACAGCGAGATAGCTCAACCGAAAACCAACCTCGGTTACAATAAAAGGGTTGAACAAAAGCAAAACCACAATACTTGAAAAAATGATGTTGTATGTATTTACATTTCGAATCATCACCTTGCCAAACTGAATCATAGAAAACATCATGGCAGAGCGCAACACCGATGGACTTAACCCGGTGAGACAGGCATAAAACCAAATGAACAAAATGATTATAACCGACTTCGCAATTTGAAATTTTCTCCCACGACTATCCATCCAACCCAATAGAAAGTTGAGCATGATGAACATGATGCCCACGTGCAAACCACTCACACTTAATACGTGTAATGCGCCTGAACTTGCGTAGGCTCTTGTTACATCGCTGTTCATATAATCATTGTAACCAAGCATAATGGCGCTCGCCACCGCAAAATCATTTTTGTTTTTTACGTATTTAATGATGAGCGATAAAAAATATTCGCGCACGTGATAAACCTTCGCCATCAAAAAATTGCCCTGATGCTCTGCAACTAATTTCCAATCTCCTCCTTTCAGAAAAGTTCGGTGATAGATATTGTGAAAGCTTTGATACAATTTGAAACTGAACTCCTCCGGGTTTTTAGGTTCATCAAATTCCTGAATAGGAGAATTGAAAACAAGCACATCGCCATATTTCAAATCATTACTTGTGCTATCGCGCAAAATATTGATGAGAATATTTCCTGTGGCTACAATTGATTCCCCTTTGTTTTTCACTTCTGCAACTTGCGCTACAACGGTTATTACTTTCGTTTTCTCCAAAGGCGGTTTAATAATTTTTGCTACCAGAAAACTTTCGGGCTTCAGAAATTTTTGAAAATGTATTTGATAATTTTTATCGGCATAAAGCCAGGTAAGGATATAGCCAAATGATAGGAGCAAAACAGAAATTGAAATGCCATTTACTATTCGCGACCGATAGACGAGTTCTGCCTTGGTAACAAAGTTTAGAAACAACGCTGCAAGGGTAGAAATACTCAGCAGCAAAATCATGAGCAATAAAACATCTGCCGAACGATGCAGTACAGAATCGGCAAAAATTTCTAAACCAATTCCGGTTATCACGGAAAGGGTGATTCTGAGCATCGGTATTTGATTCCAAAAGCTGCGCATGGATATTTCAAATTGCTTTTCTAAATTTAAATGAAAATTCTAAAGCGATGCTTTCGCACATCAATATTTACGATCTCATTTTTATTGACATTGAAACGGTGCCGCAGTTTTCGGCACATGAACAGTTGAGTAATTCCATGAAAGATTTATGGGCGGCAAAACATTCTTTTCTAAAAAATGAAAGTGAAAATTCGGAAGAAGGTTATTTAAAACGCGCAGGCGTTTATGCCGAGTTCGCCAAAATAATTTGCATCAGCATTGGTTATTTCAGAATAGAGAAAGAAACCAAGCAGAAAACATTTCGTGTAAAATCATTTAGTGGCGATGATGAAAAAACATTGCTCGAAGAATTTACTCGCCTGGTCAATAAAAATTTTGACCCCGAAAGATTTCATTTTTGCGGACACAACATTCGTGAGTTTGATATTCCTTTTATCTGTCGCAGGTTATTGATTCAGCAATTGAATTTTCCTGATGCGCTTGACGTATCGGGCAAGCGCCCATGGGAAATGTATGATGTAGACACACTTCAACTTTGGAAGTTTGGCGACTACAAGCATTATACTTCGCTTAAGTTGCTAGCCGAAGTGCTAGGCATTCCTACACCTAAAGATGATATTGAAGGGAAAGATGTTTGCCGCGTTTACTGGAAAGAAAATGGGCTAAAACGAATTGTGGAATACTGTCAGAAGGACGTTGTGACTGTTGCACGCTTGCTCCTTCGCTTTAAAGGCGACATAGAACTTCTTCATGAAGAAGACATCATCATTGTAAAATAATTTTGTGGCTACGTTTTTGAAAAACTCTTTCTCCGATTTTTTCGACCTGTTCTATCCGAATATTTGTTTGGGTTGTTCGAGAAAGTTATTGCGAGGAGAAGATGTAATTTGTTTTCGTTGCGAAAGCGAATTGCCGCAAACAAAACATTGGTTGCAAACAGACAATAGTTTAATGAAACGTTTTTGGGGAAGAGTAGCACTACAAGGTGCGGCTTCGTTGTATCAGTTTCACAAAGGCAATGAAGTGCAACATTTGTTGCATGAATTAAAATACAGAGGACAACAAGAGGTGGGTGAACATCTCGGAAAAATTTTAGGAAATCAACTGAAACAAGAAAATTCAACCATTAAAAATATTGACCTGATTGTGCCCGTGCCTTTGCACTGGAAGAAATTAAAAACACGCGGCTATAATCAATGCGATTCTTTTGCAAAGGGTTTGGCGTTGGCGTTAGATGTGCCTTGGACTTCAACTGCTCTAGAGCGCACGCACGAAAATATTTCACAAACAAAAAAGAAACGCTACGACCGTTGGGGAAACGTGGCGCAAATTTTTTCGGTGGTGGATGAAGAGCAATTAAAGGGCAAACATATTTTGCTGGTAGATGATGTGGTTACTACAGGTGCAACTTCCGAAGCTTGCCTGCAAACCATTTTAAAAACAGAAAGTACCCAAGCGAGTTTTGTAGCTATAGCAAGTGCCAAGTAGGCTTTCTATAACAATTGCTCTAAAAAAATCCGCTCCATTTCCTCGCGAATTCTATTTTTGATTGATGTCGAAATATTTTTTGCAAATCATTCTTACCCTTTGTTTTTTTTCACTTTACGCAGAGGAAAACGTACAAAAGCAAAATCCTTTTGTAGTTGATATTCACTATTCGGCTGGTAAAGTTGCGCCCATCTATCCTAATTTTCCAAAATCAGTTTTTGCTAACGGAGTAGAAGTTTTTCTTGGCTATCAAACCTATGGTAGTCAGCGCTGGCATAAGTTGTTTAATTATCCGCGCATGGGCTTGTCGTTTATCTATCAGGATTTAGGCAATCGCGAAGTATTAGGTCAGCAGTTTTCCATTGTGCCCACCGTTTATTTTTCTACTGCCAAAAAAGAGAATGCAAAGTTTTATGCCGAATTCCGCTATGGTTTAGGTATTGCTTGTTTCACTACTCCTTATGATGACGTTGATAACAGACATAACAATGGAGCCGGCTCCATTGTTACCTGGCAATACACCGTTGGTGCCAACATGAATTGGAAAGTTGACAAACGAATTAATGTTCAGTTAGGTGCCGTTTGGTATCACGCATCAAACGCGCACACGCAATTGCCTAATGTGGGCGTAAATAATTTTGCGGTTTATTTCGGTTTGTTGGCTTACCCGTTTGGAAAATTTAAACGTACACACGAAAAGGATTCCATTGGCATTGATAAAAAATGGCACCTTAATTTGCGGTTTGGCTCTGGCTGGCACGAAATGGGAAATGCATTTGGTCCAGTTGGCGGGAAAAAATATCCGGTGTATACCGCCTCTGTTTATACTACACGAAGATTGGCAAAAGCCATTACTGCAAAAATGGGATTCATCTATCGTTACTATCCCATGTATCAAACAGTTTTGGAACAGCATAAAGTTTATGATTCGAAGTTAGTGTTGCGCTCCTCGGCATTTATTGTTTTTCTCGGTGCCGATTTTTTACTCGGACACTTCGCTATTAGTTTAGAAGCAGGTATAAATGTTTACAAACCGGCTTTTGTTTCGTTCCACAAGTATTATGAAAAACCGAACAAAATAGATTTCTATACCAAACAATATTTGGCCACTCGTTTTGGTTTGAACTACTATGTGCGCGATCCATATTTGCACCCGCGTAACAATGTTTTTGTAGGCGCTTATGTATGTGCCAATTCAGGACAAGCAGAATTTTTAGAACTGAATTTGGGTTATGTGTGGTAAGCAGAAATATTTTTTCTACTGCTGAGCTACTCCTTTTAACCCGCATCGAAAAAGAGTGAATTCAAAAATAAATTTTACCGCTTGGCTTTTAATTGCTGCTATTGCCGTTGCATTATGGGTTCCTAATTTGTTTGCTGTAGGCATGTTTATAGACGGAATAGTTGATGCCATTCTTGCCCAAAGTTTGTACTTGGATATTAGTTCGTTTTGGGAGCCAAAATCGCAAGCGCTTTCCTGGTCTTGGGGAACGATGCCATTGTGTATCTACTTGCTTTCGCTGTTCTATAAATTTTTTGGCGATCACTTTTGGGTAGAGCGACTTTATTCTTTTCTGTGCGCTCTGCTTCAGCTTGGGTTAATTCATCGGCTTTGGAAAATGTTTTTTGTAAACGAGGAGCCGATTCGAAAATTGGCATGGCTCCCTTGTTTGCTCTGGCTAATTTCTCCTTTAACCGGATGGTGTTATGGTAACAATATGATGGAAAACACCATGACCATTTTTACCACTTGTGCCATTATTGTTTCGTTGCGTTTTGTGCGAACGCAAAAAAATATTTTGTTGATAGCTTTTGCAATGGCTGTTTTTTCATTGCTGGCATTTATCACTAAAGGACCTGTTTCGTTGTTTGTGTTTGCTCTGCCGTTTCTATTTGTACATGCCAATAAAAATTTTGGATGGCTACAGGCAATAAAAATTTCCTTTTTACAATTGGCTTTGTTTGTGTTCCTTTTTCTTTTAGTCTTCTCTTCTCCAGCCGCTAGTACTTTTTTGCAACATTATTTGAACGAACAAATTAAGCCTGCCCTGTCGTCATCTTCTCCAACCGATTACAAGTCATTTACTATTCTCCTTCATTTACTATTGGCTACTTTCCCTTTTTTGCTGCTGTGTCTGTTGCGGGTTTTAGTAAAACCACAAACGCGGTTCAACCAAAAAATACATTGGCGCTTTTTTTTGTTGGGCTTATGTGGAAGCGTTCCTATTATGATTAGCAATAAACAGCATCAGTTCTATTTACTGCCCGCCATGGTTCCTTTTGTTATTGGCTTTGCTATTTACTTGCTGCCACTTGTAGCGTGGCTTAATGAAAAAACAAAAGAGCAGTGGCAACAAAAAACAATTCCTTTCATTCAATACGGAAGTACAGCAGTGGTTTTACTTTGTATGGTTTTGTGTTTTACTAACGCAGGAACAAATTATCGCGACAACAATTTGCTCAACGAATTGCATCAAATAAATAAGCTTACAAATGGCGAAGCAGAAATTAGTGCCGACTATACACTGTATGATAACTGGCCTGTGCGAGATTATTTACTTCGGTTGTATCGCACAAGAATTTGCATGCCCGAAGAAAAAGTGCAAACCAATTTTTATTTGACTTTGCCCAATCAAACAGGAGAGCTTCTTCCTTTAGGTTCTAAAAAAATTATGGCTGGGAAAACTTTAGACCTGTATCGGATTCCGTAATTGAAAACTATTTCATTGCGGCTGTTTCTTCTTATTCAATTGCTTCAAGAATTGTATTGCACGCAAATTTTATTTCCGCTTCTGTGATTATAAACGGTGGCGCAATGCGCAGGCAATGTGGGGCAAACAAAAACCAATCGGTGAGCACGCCCCGCTCAATACATTTGTCAATTATTTTTTTGTTCTGTTCAAAGCTTTCAAACTCCAGCGCCATCATCAAACCGACTCTTCGTTTCGATTTTATTTTAGGATGAACTAAGAGTTCTGCAAATAATTTCCCTTTTGCATCAACCGTTGAAATCAAATTTTCCTTTAGTAAAACTTCAAACGCAGCCAAGCCCGCAGCACAACAAACCGGGTGCCCGCCAAAAGTGGTGATATGTCCCAACACCGGATTTTCTGTAAGCAGATTCATTTTTTCTTTCGAAGAAATAAAAGCACCCAAAGGCATTCCCCCACCAAGAGCCTTTGCCAAAAGAAGTATGTCGGGTGTAATTCCATAATGTTCAAACGCAAACATTTTTCCTGTGCGACCCAAACCCGTTTGAGCTTCATCAAGAATTAAAAGTGCATTCACTTCATCGCATCGTTTTCTCAACTGCGCCATAAATTTTTGAGAAGGAATGGTGATGCCGCTTTCTGCCTGTATCGGTTCAATAATTACTGCGGCAGTTCTGCACGAAATTTTTTCCAAATCATTTTCGTTGCCGTATTCTAATTGCAAGGTATCGGGCAAGAGCGGACGAAACTTTCTTTTGAAATTTTCATCGCCCATTACGCTCAACGCGCCTTGCGTGCTTCCGTGATAAGCATTTTTGAACGAAACAAATTGTGTTCTTCCCGTTACTCGCTTTGCTAACTTCATAGCACCTTCGGTAGCCTCAGCTCCACTGTTGGTGAAATAAACGTTGTTCAAATTTTCAGGAAGAAACTCTGTTAGTCGTTTTGCATACTTCACTTGCGGGCTTTCGACAAATTCGCCATACACCATCAGGTGCATATATTTTTCGGCCTGCTCTTTTACCGCTTGCACAACTTGCGGATTCGAGTGCCCTAGATTGCTCACCGAAATTCCGGCAATGAGGTCGAGATATTTTTTGCCATTCACGTCAAACATATACATGCCTTCTGCTTTTTCAATTTCAAGCAAAAGCGGAGCGGGGCTGGTTTGCGCTACGTGCGCAAGAAAAAGTTGACGGTTCGAAAGCATAAATTTACTGTTGAGCTAAAATAACGGCTTTCGTCAACCGTCTGCATTTTTAAACTCTTGCGGGTTTGCTAACCTTGCGCACTTTATGAAATATTTCTCTTCTTCCTTTTATTACGTTCGGTACAGCACCCTCGGAAAAATTATCCGCGAAACGTACCGCCAGTTTAATTGGAAGGTGTGGTTGCTCAGTGTAATTTTTATTGCCCTGTATTTCATCAACCAGTTTATTCATTTGATTTTCCGTTTGCTTGATGCAGTTTTTCATCGCAATCATTTAAAGCAAAAAATAACGCAGCCCGTTTTCATTATTGCAAATCCTCGAAGCGGCACAACTTTTTTGCATCGGTTAATGGCTATGGATGAAGAGCGTTTTACATACACAAAATATGCTCACACATTTTTTATGACCTCTTCGTTTGTGCAGTTCTATTATGTGTTTCGTTGGATCGACAAAAAAATGTTTCGCGGCATAATCAGCCACAGTTTAAATTTTTTAGACGATAAATTCTGGGGCGGATGGGATGATGTTCATGCTATGGGTTTCAACAAAGCCGAAGAAGATGAATTGGTTTTTGCGCAAGCCATGATGAGTGTAGGGGTGATGATGCCATTCCCGTATCTTCATAAAATTGCAGAAACAAATTTTTTAGATCATCAACCTGACGATGTGCGCAAGGGCGTAATGGACTTTTATGAAAGTTGCGTGAAGCGATTTGTGTTTCGTGCAGGAAAAAACAAAACCTATCTCGCAAAAAACGTAATGAGCACCGGGCGTTTCAAAACTTTGCTTGAACGTTTTCCCGATGCAAAAATTATTTACATCGCGCGCCATCCGTATGAATCGGTACCTTCTTTTGCCAGCATGTTTACAGCACTCAACAAAATTCATTCTCCGCAAATAGCCGATACAGACCCGCCAAATAAATCGTGGGCGCAACTCGGCATTGATTTTTTTAAATATTCGAAAGAGATGCGAAAATCAATTCCTGCTTCGCAATTTATTGGATTGAATTACGATGATTTGCTTGCCGACCCACAAGGAACGGTAAAAAAAATATACTCGCATTTCGGTTGGAGCACATCCGAAAATTTTTTAGCAAAACTTTCTAAAGAAGAAACTCGAAGTAAAACCTACAAGAGCACGCACGAATATTCATTAGAGCAATATGGATTTACCAAACAGGAAATTTATGCTGAACTTGGCGACATGATGGATGAGTTTGGTTTTGAAAAAGAATTCTAATCACTCAACTTCATGGCGCAAGCCATTCCATCCATCGCTGCACTCACAATTCCTCCTGCATAGCCCGCACCTTCGCCACACGGAAATAGATTTTTGATTTGCGGATGTCGCAGTGTTTCTTTTTCGCGCGGTATGCGAACAGGACTGCTGCTTCGGCTTTCAACGCCAACTAAAATTGCTTCGTTGGTTCTATAGCCACGCATCTTCTTTCCAAAATCAATTAGACCTTGTCGTAAGGTTTCAGCTATGAAATCGGGAAGCAACAAATTCAAATCGTGAGAAATTAAACCCGGCAAATAAGAAGAGCGCGGAATTTGTTTCGAAATTTTTTTCTGAATAAAATCTTCCATACGCTGTGCCGGTGCCTGAATACTTTCGGTGGCAGCAAATGCTTTTTGCTCTACCTGTTTCTGAAATTCCAAAGCAGCCAATGCTCCTTTGTTTTCAAACTGTGCCCAGTTTTCTGGCTTTACTTCTACTACCATTCCGCTGTTTGAAAATGGTCCGTTGCGCGCGCTTGAACTCCAACCATTCACCACTGTTTCGTTAGCGTTTGTTGATGCCGGTGCAATTACTCCACCCGGGCACATGCAAAATGAAAACACGCCTCTGCCACATGCCTGCGTAACTAAACTATAAGTAGCAGGCGGCAAATATTCTCCGCGCTCGTTTCGCTTGTATTGAATGTTGTCAATTAAACTTTGATGATGCTCCACGCGTACACCAAGCGCAAACGGTTTTGCTTCAATCAAAATATTTTTTGCGTGGAGCAATTCAAAAATATCGCGCGCTGAATGACCCGTTGCAAGAATTACATTCTCACAAGCGTATTCACTACCATCGGCACAACAAATGATTTTTATTTCACCGTCAACAATTTTGAAGTCAGCAACTTTTTTGTTGAAGTGAACCTCTCCACCGTTTTCTAGAATGGTATGTCGAATGTTTTCGATAATGCGCGGCAGTTTGTTTGTGCCTATATGCGGGTGCGCTTCGTAACCAATTCGCTCATCAGCTCCCTGCTGAATAAAAAGGTCAAGCACTTTTTTGATGTCGCCACGCTTGCTGCTACGTGTGTAAAGTTTTCCATCGCTGTAAGTTCCCGCACCGCCTTCGCCAAAACAATAATTGCTTTCAGGATTAATGAAAAGTTTTTTATGAATAGCAGAAATATCGGTGATGCGCTCTTTCACTTCTTTGCCGCGCTCCAAAATTATTGGCTTGATGCCTTGCTCTAAACATTGCAGCGCAGCAAAAATTCCTGCGGGACCAAAACCAATGATGTGACAAGTTTTAGAAGAAAGGGGCGAGGGACGAGGGACGAGGGACGAAGGGGAAGGCAGCGTTTCTCCTTGCAAGTAAACTTCAACCTTGAGCAAAAAAACAATTTGCGCTTTACGCGCATCGAGCGATTTGCGAACGATTTTTAATTGCGCAATTTGCTCCACCGAAATTTGAGCTGCATTAGCTGCTGCTTTTTTTATTTCAACTGCAGAAGCGGCTTGCTCGGGACTAAGTTTTAATTCAAGTTGAACAGGCATTGGTTAGGTTTTTATCCTAAAACAAAGGTGAAGATAGTTTTTGTGTGTTGATGTTACTCGCTCTCTAAGTACCCGAATTAAATTTATCTGCTTCCCTAATCTGCCAATGAGAACCTAAGCGTAATTCCACCTCTGGTATTCGTAGTAGGAAAACCCGAAGAAATTTTAGGAATGGTTCGCGTTTGGTCAAAGAAGAGGCGAATGTTCAGTCGCTTGCTCACCACATAATCTATACTCGGCTGAATAGTAATAACGCGCGAGCCTGCGGTAATTTGCGGAACGCCCTGGTCAATGCGATGGTTGATGGTTACGTTATCGCGGTAACTGAAATCAAAGCGGAAATTCAAATCATTATCCAACCTTATTTTTTTGCCGTTGATTTTTATAGGCAACTTCAATCCCTTTATTTTATAACCCGCGCCCACCGTCAACTGTTTCGATTTTAATTCCACTAATTGGTAATCGGCAAAGTTCATGGTCATGGTTCGGCTTTGCTTATAATCAACCTTGCAGGTTACGTTATTTTTAAAAGTCATATCCACCCCCAGCAATGGCGAAAGCTGCTCGTTCATGACAATGCTAGGCATATTGTATTGCGAAAAATAATTTCCGTTTAGGCTATCCAATCCGTTGGTGCCGGTGTTTTTTATCGATTGCGTTTGGTCCAGGTTGGTACTAAAGCTATTAATAGTAAGCGTAGAATTATACCCGTGTGTAATGCTGAAACTGGTAAAAACATCTTGTGCCCATTTAAACTTGGTTAAGCCGTTGTACGATATACGCCAGTTAGGCATAGGGAATGCATTGAACGGATTGAGCTTTACCTTGTTGGCATCTTGCCCATTGTATGCCGCTAAGAATGCCGGTATCAATACCTCTTGCGATTTTGGTCCATAGCCTTCGGTAAAGTTATTGTTGAAAGTAGAATCGCTCGGGTTATAATAAGTTCCTGTGCCAAGACGGTGCGAAATAATTTCGCGGTTCTTTTCAAAATCTGAATACACCTGCGACTTGCCATCTTTTTCAATTTTAGCAAACATGGTTTTAGCCGGCAAATACGAAATACTATAAGAACCCATATCGGTAGGATTCAAATGCTGGAACACCGCATTGCCGCTTCCGTCATCAATGTATTTTGCAAATTCCGAATGATTAATCGAGTGATCGCGGAAGAGCGTTAAATCAATTTTCAAATCGGGCCAAGGTTCGAGGGAGGCTGTTACATCTAAGCGTTGTGTGCGCGTTTGTGTAAATTTTTGATTGAGCAAGGTGTCTTTCGTTATCCATCCGCTGGCGGCCGCTTTATCTAACCAACCATTGCGACTAAACTCGTCTACGCTCTTAAACAATCTATCGCCCGGCTGGTTTCCAAAAGCAAAGCCATAGTCTGGCGATTTGGTTTTGTAGTCAACTCCTAACAGTCGTGAGTACCCCGTAAAGCCCGGCATAGTGGTGCTCTTGTTTTCTTTGTACTCAAACGAAATTTTCTTAAGCGATAACAACGGGCGAAGGAAAATAGAAATGAAAGGGTCCGAAGGAGCTTGCTTGCTCTGCAAATCGGTCTTCTTCAAAATCGTATTGTTCTTATTGTTCGTTAGTTCCTTCTTCAACTTGTAAACTTCAAGCCCTTGTTTTGCGGCCCGCAAATCTTCACGCAGTTTTTTGCGATTGGCTTTCAGTTGATCCAACTCATCTTTCTTTGGCTGGCGTTTGTCTTTTTTCATTGGCTTCATCAACTCTCCTCTCTTCTTCACTATAGCTGCATGGTTTGCCTTTAGTGCCTCTTTTGCTTTGGCTATATCCGCATCCTGTTTGTTTTGCTTAACGGTATCTGTCTTCAACGCTTCTTTTGCTTTGGCTAAGTTTTCGTCAATGGTTACGCGCTTCTCTTTCAGCTTGGCTATTTCCTCTTTAATTTTTGCGCGCGCTTTCTTCACCGCTTCGCGTTTTTTATCATTCTCCTTTTTATCACCTGCATTCGGGTTGGGCGAATTATATGTTTTCAGGAAAGGAATTTTGTCGTATAGCTTTTTGAAATTCAAATCTACTTTGCCACGGTCGTTTTGCGTATTGGCAATAATATTTCCCAGTGAGTTCTGCACTAATTTTCCGCTGGCCGAATCGCGCTGCCAAGGCAGCGCTGTCCAATTATAAGTAGAAGCATACCCCACAGTAGCCGTAATAAAATCAAACAGCGGCAGCTTGTTGATAGGAATATTATAGTTCACCGTTAACTGCTGATTGTAATTAGTGTTTCGCCCGCCATTGCCAATGTTGTTCCAAACCTCCTGCTTTTTTTCTTTGGTATCGTTGTGGCCATAGGGTTCATCAATACGCGCATTATCGGTTGCACCGTAATCAATACTTAGCGATTTAAACGGATTGTATTTAAACACATAACTTCGGTTCCACCTAAAGTTTTTGCTGTAAGTAGAAGGAATTACAAAATCAACTTCGCCCAGCGAGCGCAGTTTTATTTCGGTAAAATCTCTATTCAAATCAGTCGTAACCGACATAGTGCTCGGCATAGGATTAAAGCTGAAATCCTTGATGATATCTGCCCACTTCGATTTGGTAGTAATAATTTTTTTGAACGGAGCGTAGTCCTTCGTTTGTGGCGCAAAACTCCAACCTATCAAACCGGTCCAGTTTTTCTTAGAGTTCTTTTCAATGTAAGGGTCGCTGAGTAATTGCTCTTTGTAAGTGTACGTGAAATTGAAATTGCCCGGGTCGTAGATGTGCGGTCGCTTAGCTTTTGTTTGCGGCACTATGCGCACGTTGCTAAAATTATAGCCGCGGTTGGTATTAATTGTTTGAATTTGGCGCAAGTAATGGCGGGCCGAATCTTTTCCTACTGTACTTTTCAAAGCACCTATGTAATCCTTGGTAGGTATATCAAACTGATACGGGTCAAACTCTGGCGTGCTGAATTGCTGTGAGTAATTGGCATAAAACGGAATTCTGATTCCCGCTTTTTCGGGCAACAATTTTCCTACTTCTAAGTTCGTAGCAAAATCGTATTTGTACATATTGTCCTTGTAACGCTGGTCAATCTTTTGTTCTACTTGCCCGAAGCCTTTTGTATGCATGCTTCCTGCCAAACTGATATTTCCCAGGTCTGCCAATTTAATATTCACCGTTGCCAAGGCAGCCGCACCGCCTGCTTCTTCAAATCCTGAAACACGCAACTCATCAAACCAAACCTCGGCACATTTCGATTGGCCATCATCATCATCTACCGGCAATGGATTATTCACATCGCCCTTGGTAGGATTATGAAGACCGAGCATAATTGTTTTAATAGAACCGATATCGGGATTTCCCACAATGCTTATCAAATGCACACCATCGCGCTCGGTATATACACTCGTGCGACTAACGCTATCGTTTGTGTTTCTTCTTTCTTTCAGCGAAATGAATTTTTGCAATTCAATATCAATCGAGTTTTCTTCCGGCCAAACACTATCGCGATCTGCCGTTACACTGTTATCATAGGCTCGGGGCTGGGTTACATGCAAAGGAACTTCGTATTCGTAGTAGTTGTCTTTAAAGTCAGAACCAATTCGAATGAAGGCACTCACTTCTTTATTTCCCAGTGGCAAAGCGCCATCTACCGAATTGGCATGAACAAACATTTTCAAGTGCTTGTATCTACGCACATCAAGTGTTAAGTTTTTGAACACAGCTCTACGCGCACACTCTTTCAGGTCACAAACATTCAAGGCTAACGACTGTTCGTTTTGTGCTACAAATTGATTCGTTTGCGAACCCAGTGATTGGGTTCTCTCAATATCGGGAGGCAAAACATAGTTCACTGGAGTTTTTGCACCGTGCTCTTCAATACCCACCGATGTTACATTGAGGTTAGAGCCGGGTTGGTCGGTCGGAACACCTTCACAAGGGTCGTTGATGTTGAGGTTGTAAGTGCGCCATTGATTTCTTCTTAACTCCAACGTAGCAAAGCGCATAGTTACGCTATCCTGCCAGCCGGTCAAAAACATACGCATAAACTGTATGGATTTGAAATCGGGAATGTTTCCTACACGCGTGTAATTTTCATGAATGGGAATGCGGAACTGATACCAACGTGCGGTTACATTATCCACTACGGCTCCATCTACTTTTGAAATGATATAAGGGTTTGCGCCCACCGCCATCGTGTTTGGATTCAAATCAACTTCATACTGAAAGTACTCTTCGTTTTCGTTGAGTGTGTTGTCTTTGTTCAAATCTTCTTTATCGGGCAAATTGGTTTGCGCGGTAGTAGATACCGTAGCAGTTTGCACAGGCGAGTTTCCTTGCACACCGCAAAAATCTTTGTAGCGTGCTATTACGCTACCCACATTACCGTAAATATCTTCATCTTTAAAATAACGGTAGTTGTCGCTAGAGGGGTCAGTGGTCAGTTGATCGCGCGGTGCCTGGTCTAACCATTGAATATTTGAAATAAAATTTGCTTTGCGCAGGCGCTCATCGTCATCATTCAACCCGTCAAAACCCACATCTTGTATTACCCGTAAATTCTGATCAACATCAAATGCGTCAACCAACGAAGGTTGTTTGGGTACCTGACCCCATGATGTGCTATCGAGCAAACTCTTATCAGCATAAATTCCATTTTCATAACTCATGCGCGAGTCGCGTAAAATATCCTCCGAAATATTTCCCAGGTTAAAAAATAATTTGCCTCCCAGTGGATTGGTTTGATTTAAAAACGGGTCGAGCATCCAGAACTCGATATACTCTACATTCTGCGCTTCTAAATCATTGTTATCAATGCTTCGCATTACGCCTGCCCATTTATCGCGCGGGTTTTGAAATCTTCCGTCAGGAAACAATTCGCTCTGTCTTGCTTCGTAATTATAAGGTCCACGATACGATGGAAAATAACTCAAGTCAAAGGTGTAAATGTTTTGATCGAGGTTTTGATTTGGTCGGTTTGGAAAAACTTCTTGTGTAGGAATTAAACGCACATAATGGCTAGCCAAACCAGTACGAAGATCAGTGTTATTTGAAACGGCAGCGCAATTGCAGGATGTTTTATTGAAGAAAACATTATCAATACGATACCAGGCAAGTTTGGCGCGTTTGTAACCGTAGCTTTCGTCATTAATTTTATCTGCTTCGGGAAACAAAATATGTCCACTTGCATCTCTTGAATCGCGCGGAGTAGAAGCAAGTTTCCAACTTGTGGAAGGGGTTTTTAAATCGTACCCGCTGCTGGTTCCTTCAAAATCATCTACATAAACCTGTCCTTGTTTATCGGCTCCGTTAATGGCTTTCGAGTGACCGGGTTTCAAATACGCAAACTCTCCATAGGTAGAAATGGTGCTCATTTCTTTGGTTGAATAAATAGGAAGTTTGTCGAGCCCTTTCGTTAACCAAGGGGCATTGGTTTCGTATTTTACATCGGCACCAAAAATGGTATTGCTAATAGGGTCGTCACCAATATTCACTTTTTGGGTAAACGGTCTTTCCTGCAAGTGCATGATGGTTGCACCAATATTGAACTTACTGCTAATGCGGTAATCCAATCGCGTTCCATACATGGTGCGCACTTGCGATGCAAACTGATTGTTGTTTTCGTAATCCACTTTTATTTGCTGGCCCGAATTCAAAATCCCCTGATTTATAATAGTCACTCTTCCTAAATTGTAATCAACAGTGTAGTCAGAACCTTCTACTAATTTTTGGCCGCCTGCGTTAACGGTTACGGAACCACGCGGAACGTTACCTGCACCCAACGATATTTCGCGACTGTTAGACCCTTTATACTGCCCTTTAATTACAAAGCGATTGAACTCGGGAAACTGTTGAGCAATAAATTTTGTAGAGTCATATAGCTGGTCGTAAACATATTGATCGGCAATGGCTGCGGGGCTTCCACAACCGGTATAAGCGTTGCGTAAATTATCGCCAAAGGGTTCTTTCACCGGAAAAATTAAACGTCCGTTCTGAGTTATGATGGTAACACCCGGCACATAATCAAACAAACCATCGGCTTGCGGATCGTTGTTCATGTCGAGCTTATCTAAATTCAAAACGCTGATGAGTGGCTTGCCCACTAAACAACCTTTAGGCATATAGCGTTTCAAACCGCCACCTGGGTCGTTATAGTAAATATCTAATCTAAAATCTTCGTTGCTCAGGTTGTATGCACCCAAAGAGTAAATGTTTTTCATCATCAAATTCCAAATAGGAAGACCCGGACGCACCGTAGTTCCTTTCAGCAATTTGAGATACAAAACTTTTGATGTTGAATTTGAATCGGGTGGAATTTGGTTACCGAATTCCCCCACTTGCAATACCTGACCATTGTATTCATACTGAAACGCTACTGCTAAAACTTCATTGGGATTCAACTGCGAATTCAACGACAAGTATCCCAACTGTTTGTTTACGACATATTCATTTTCATTTAATTTGCGCGCATACGTTTTTTCGAAATCTTGTCCCTGTGTTAAGTTTAAGCTGCCTTGCAATTCCGCCACTACGTTATTTACAAAACGACCGGTTGGGTTTCCTGCCAGTTGACTATACAAATTATTCGCGCTCTTATCGGGCAACGTATTTCCATTTCCTGAAGATTGAATTTGAGTGGAGTATGGACTGTATTCACCAAGGTCATTAAGCCCCACTACATCGCGCACGTTTTGTGTAGTTCCGTTTCGGTTAGTTACCCAAACTTCAATACGCGTAACGTTGACTACCGATTTTATATTGGGCAAAGCAGAAAGCGCACGATCGTAATTATCGCGGAAATATTGCGCTAAGAAAAAGTGTTTGTTCTCTTCATATTGGTCTGAACGAATTTCAAAGCTTTGTTTTTGCGCACCGTTTTCAATGAGCAAAGTTTCCTTTTTCGATTTCTGTTGCGATACCACACTCGTCCACATTAAGCGCCCAAACTGAAATTGTGTTTTCAATCCAAAAAGCGTTTGGCTACCCGAAATCAATCGAGTTTGCAATGGCAACGAAACATTTCCCGCTTCAATTACTTTGATGATATCGTCTTCATCGCCTGTATAACCGAGCTTCACCTGGTTATCAAAATCAAATCCCGATTGTGTATTGTACTTAACTCCAAGTTGAAGTTTATCGCCAATTTTTCCAATAATATTGATGTTGATATTCATATCAAAATCAAAACCACCAGTCTTGCGATTGCGTTCGGGAATATTCGGATTCGCTGTTTTTTGCGTATTGCCCCCCAAGGTCATATCAATATTTCCCTGCGGTTTAATTTCAATTTTGCTACCACCAAAAAGTTTATCGAAAAATTGTTTTTTCACCTGAATAGGAGGAACAATACTTTTATCTTCCACTAAATTAATGGCCTGTTGACGGTCTTTGATGTAAGCATCACGCTCTTGCTTCTCGGTGTACTTAAGGTAATCTTCATAGCTCATGTACATCGGTGGCCTCACATCTTGTCCCGCAACTTTTTCTGTGACCACATACATTCCCGTCTTCGGGTCATACTCCACTTCCTCCTTTATGGCAGGCGGGTCTTTCATATAAAAAGGGTCTTTCGATTTATCCGTAACGAAATCGCCTTCGCGGTCTTTCATCGGATATTTCAATGCCGGAGAATCGGGCTCCATAGTAGGCGCAGGAATTTCAGGAAGCAAATAGCGGAAACGCGAAGTGTTCTTCTCGCCATACGACATATACAACATGCCTATGCACGAAAGACCAATTACTGCACTAAAAATTTTCTGTTTAACTCTCACTCGCTATTCAAAAATTTATTTTCTCTTTTCTTTTTTGATATGTCATGCTGAACGAAGGTTTCGGTAGTGAAGCATCTTGTATTTTTGAAAACAGAATACAAGTTTCTTCGCTTCGCAGAGCCTACAATCCACTTACAACAACTTCAACGCTTCCTTAATCAATCCTTCCACCGTCCAATTACTATTGGCACTTTGCAACCTTGCAATCACTTTTTCTGCTGCCTGCTTATTGAAACCGAGAGCAAGGAGCGCAAATAACGCATCCTCTTTCATTGTATTGTTTGGCGTAGCAATTAAATTTATATCGCCACTCATTTTACCCACCTTGTCTTTCAGTTCAAGAATAATTCGTTTTGCCGATTTAGGACCAATGCCTTTAATGCTTTGAATCATCACTTCGTTCTCGGTAAGAATTGCATTTTTAATTTCATCGGGTTTGAAAGTAGAAAGCATCATGCGCGCAGTTGCTGCACCTACTCCTGAAACCGAAATCAGTTTCTCAAACAAATCCTTTTCCGAATCTTCGAAGAAACCATACAAATCAAAACCGCTTACCGATTGATTTTCGATTTTTACAATAAGTGATGTATGCAACTGACACACTTCCAAATGCTGAATACGCTCGTAGGTGTTCAGACTAATCTTGACCATGTAACCAATACCTCCTGTTTCCAGAAAAATATGGGTAGGGCTTTTGAAAGTAATTTTGCCGCTTAAATACGCTATCATCTTGTTAATAGTGAATAGTAAATAGCAAGTAGTGAATAGTAACAGCCGAATGCTGCAACCGCTTTCACAAATGGTATAAACTATAATTCGCTAATGTAAATTTTCAAGAGTAGAAAGGAGCGATAGGCAGCGGGATTGGGGTTTTGTTTACTAAGAGTATTTTGTTGAATTGTCTATTTAAGGATGTTCAATTTGCATCAATTTTTCTGAAAATGCAAGTAGTTTGCTCTCCTGAAATTTATCGGCTAGCAATTGCACACCAATCGGCAAACCGTTTTTGTCTTGTGCAAGCGGCAAAGAAATAGCAGGAATGCCTGTGAGATTTGCAAGCACGGTGTAAATATCTGCAAGATACATCTCTACCGGATTATCGGTTTTCTCTCCAAATTTAAACGCTACCGTTGGTGATGTTGGCATAATAATGAAATCGTATTCTTCGAAGATGCCGCGAATTTTGTCAGTCAAAATTCTGCGCACCTTTTGTGCACGTGAATAGTAAGCATCATAATAGCCTGAACTCAAAACGAAAGTGCCGAGCATGATGCGGTTCTTTACTTCCTTTCCGAAACCTTCGGTGCGCGAGCGCTTGTAAACAGGGTCCATTTCGTTCGCATTCTTCGAACGGTAACCGTAGTGAACGCCATCGAAGCGCGCAAGGTTGCTCGATGCTTCTGCAGTGGTAAGCACGTAATACGTAGCAATTAAATGGTCGAGTAAATCGAAACCAACTTCTTCTACAACGTGTCCATCATTTTTCAACTTGTTCAGAAGGTTTTCTACTGCAGATTTTACTTCTGCATTTAGTCCATCACTATTCATGGTAGAAGGGAAAACAGCGATGCGCGATTTTTTTTCGGATTTTAATTCGGAAGAATAAGCAGGAACTTTTTCAGAAGAAGAAGTTGAATCGTAATTGTCTTTGCCTGAAATTACTTCCATAATCAAAGCCGCATCTTCTACATTATTTGTAAACGGACCAATCTGGTCAAAGGAAGAAGCATAAGCAATCAAGCCGTAACGCGACACTCTTCCATAAGTTGGTTTCAAACCAACCAAACCACAAAATGCTGCGGGCTGACGAATAGAGCCGCCAGTATCGGAACCTAATGAAGCGTGACACAAACCTGCCTGAACTACCACCGCACTTCCGCCCGATGAACCACCTGGAACACGCGAATTATCTTGAGCGTTGAGAACATTTCCATAAGCAGAATTTTCATTACTCGAACCCATCGCAAATTCATCGCAGTTGGTTCTGCCAATGATGATAGCATCATCAGCAAGCAATTGTTCTACTACAGTTGAACTATAAAGCGAAGTGAATCCTTCTAAAATTTTTGAACCAGCTGAAACTTTATGTTGCTTGTAACAGATGTTGTCCTTTATGGCAATTACACAACCGAAAAGTTTTCCTGTTGGTTTTCCTTCTGCTGATTTTTTGTCGAGTTCTTTTGCTCTTTCAATAGCTTCACAAGAAAAAACTTCGAGGAAAGCATTGAGGTGTTTGTTGGCTTCTATTTTCAGCAAATAATCCTGCACTAACTTTTCACAGGTAGTGTTTCCCGATTTTACATCGGTCTGAATTTGCTTAATAGTTTTTTTAGACACCTCTGTCACTTCAATTTATTTTTGAAAATTGATTATCGTTTTTGAATTAAAATTTTCGGGAGTTATGCCTTTTTCTCTTCGGCAGTTTCTTTTGCGGGGGCGGGCTTGTCTTTCATTCCCTCTTCAATTTCGGTTTTGATATTCGATTTTGCCGCATTGAACTCACGCACACCCTGACCAATGCCGCGCATCAATTCGGGAATTCTTTTACCACCAAAAAAAATGAGGATGACAACTACGATAACAATTACCTCTGGTGTTCCTAATCCGAAGATGGCATATTGAGTTTGCATGATTGAAAATTTAGGGCGCAAAGCTATCAGAAAATGCGGAACGGTCAAGGTTTTTTGAGTGGCAAACAGTGGCGGTTATTGCGTGGCGAATAACATTTTCTTTCTTTAATCCGAATACAACAAAACAAAAATCATTTGCGTGGCATGAAAACCGGATGGCTTTTTCTTTTCATTTTTCTCTTTAGTAGCAGCCGAGCTTCTTCATTTTCCGCTATTTCCGATAGCAGCCAATACAAAATTCTTTCGCTCGATAGTTTAAGCGATGAGGACATGGCTTTGTTGGAGGAATACAAAGATTCGTTTATGCAGGAGGTGAAGTTGATTAAATCAACGCTCGGACTTAAAAAAACAAACCCGATTGACACCACCATTGCGTTGATGAATCGTTCTTCGCATTGCGAAATCAGTGTAGATGTAACCGGTCCAATATTTTCAAACGGAAGAACTACCTCGTTGACAGGTGCCGCCTTTTATCCTTCGGTGATGTACTACCACAAAACGGGTTTGTATGCTTCGCTTTCGATGGGATTTTATACAGATAGCGCTGTACGCAAAAGTGCAGCAGTGCCATTGGTAGCTTTTTCTGCTGGCTTCTACAGAACGATTTTTAAGCGATGGACTTTCAGCATTGGCTACTCGCGTAATTTTACACTGTATCAAGAAAAAATATATCAGGGAATGCTGAACAATTCCTTCAATCTTTTCAACTCTTTTAATTTTTGGAATTACCTAACGCTTGGTGTAAGTACTTCTGTTAGCTGGAGTAGTAATCTCACCAGCAAAAAATATTTTTTGTTTCAGGTAGACCCTAGCCATCCGGCTAGAAGGGTTTACTACAAAACTTTTACTAATGATATCGGTCAGGCTTATGGAATAAATGTGGCTTTGTCGCTGCGAAAAGATTTTTCTTTTTTCAATATTCTTGGCGCGAAAATTTTTACTGTTTCTCCGGAACTGTATTTCATCTTTGGTCACGACAATTCTGCATTTCTCATACAGGGCTTCCGGCTACCTGGTCAATCACCTCTTACCTACGATAAATTTTTTGGCCTACTCGATATTGAGCCCGGCTTTTCCGTTGACTGGCGAATTCGCAACCTTGAAATCTTCGGTACGTTTCATGTAGCTATTCCGTTTAATGACTACAATCAAACCACATCTAAACGCGTAGTCAATCCAAAAGAGTATCATCCTTATGGTAGTGGGGGAATCAAATATTTGTTCAGAACCCCGAAGAAAAAAACGCGTAAATAAACGGTCAGTGTTTTTTTGTATTTCCCTCTCCTTCGGTGAAGGTGTTCGCCTAGGCGGAACGGATGAGGTGGGGTTTCAATTCGCTAACCAAAGTTCCGGGTCCATCTTATCTTTTCCTTTCCAGATTTCGAGATGGACTTTCGTGAGGTCTTCATTTTTGTCTGTGTGCAATTTACCCAGCGATTGCTTGGTTGAAATTGTTTGATTGGTTTTTACCGAGACCGTTTCAATGTTGCTGTAAACGGTAAAAAATTCTCCATGCTTGATGATAACGCAATTTTGTGTGGTAGGAAGATAGAACACGCTCACTACCGTCCCGCCAAAAACTGTTCTTGCATCGGCACCGGCTTCGGTTTTAATATCCACTCCGTTGTTCTCCACTATTACACTTTTCAAAAGTGGGTGAGCGTGTTTCCCAAATTGCGAAACCACATGTCCACGCTCAACGGGCCAAGGCAACTTGCCCTGATTGTTCGAAAAATCTTTTGATAATGCCTGCTCTGCCGGGGTGAGTGGCATGGTTTCGCTTGTTCCCTTTTTAATAGAAACGTCTTTTGTTGTTCCTGGATTTTTGCGCGCTTGCTCTTCTGCTTTTTTTCTTGCCTGACGAATTTCATCTTCAATAATTGCCTGAATACGTCCGTTTAGTTTTTCAGCGGCTTTATTTTTTTCGTCTTGCGCTTTGCGTAATTTTTTTTCTTTTTCTAAAAGCAAACTCACAGCGGCATCCTTTTCTTTTTTCTCGCTTTCGAGTTCTTCCTTTTGGGCGGTTTGTTTCACGAGCAGGTTTTCTTTTTGCTCTTTGGTATCCACCAAATTATCTTTCTTCTGTTTCAATTCATCAATAGAAACCTGAATAGCTTTTGCTTGACCTCTGCGGTATTCCGCAATTTTTAAAAGATAATTGTAACGATGCAGTGCATTGTAAAACGATGTAGAAGAAAGCAGGAAAGCAGTTTGGTTCTGCAAAGTTGTATTGGCATAACTCGTCCGCAACATGCGCGCATAGTCGGCTTTCATTTTTTCTACTTCGGTTGACTGTGTCGAAATCTCCACTTCGGTTTTGTCAATTGTTTCATCGAGATTGCCAATTTGATTATTGATGTTGCCAATCAGATTTTCGCGCGATTTTATTTTGGCTTGCAGCGAAAGAATTTCGCCCATGCTCTTTTCTTTCTTGGCATTATTGCTCTTTAATGCCGCCTCAATCGTTTTGATTTCATCCTGCAACTTCTTCATTTGTTGTTGAAGCTGCTCCTTTTTTATTTTGGTAGTTGTTTGCGCAGGAGAGACGATAGACAATAGACAATAGACGATAGATAACAGCAAGGCGAGGCTGTTCACTTTGATTTTTGAACTTTGATTTTTGATTTTACTCACTCCTGTTTTTTCATTTTTTCGCTCACTTCAAAAGGGAAACTCAACTCACTATCAACCGTTGCTTTTAAAATTTCCATCTGCAAATTCATGCGCTGCGAATCGCGGTTGATGAGAATGTTTCGCCTGTACGAAAACGGTTTTTCCCGTAATAAATTATACGAGGTAAAAGTAGCCGACAGGTCTTGCTTTAGCAGCTTGTCTTTCAACAAAATATTTTCAATGGTGTAGTTTGTGTTGTTCACTCTCGCTTTTTCATAGAGCTTATCTGTTTCATCATATAGGGCAACAGCGCTGTCTTCTTTTGCTGCGAAAGAAGTTTTTGTAGCGATACTTATTTTTTCTCCGCCCAGAATCTGTTGCAGCATTTTGAAATTTACAGGGAACGTTAGCCAGTTTTCGATATAGCTGAAATCACGAGCTAAATATTCATTTGAGAGTTTATTGATAAGAAAAAAAGAATCAGGAGTAATGACTACGCGCGCACCTTCAATGCCAAACAATCCCAAACTCAACCATATCACACTGTCTTTCTTTATGCGAATAGTTGCCAAAAACTCCTGCTCGGTATTGCCATCGTTCCAAATCATCCTTGAACGAAGCGAAATTGTTTTGTAAGAAATTTGATTGGAAACAATTTTTGCAGAAACAGAATCGTAGTTCAATTGCAAAGAGTCCTGTGCAACACAAAAGCTTGATGAAAAAAAAAGGAAGAGAAAAAATAGTTGGAGGCGCAGAATCATTTTTGCTTTTCTGTAAATAAAGTGCCAAAGATAATTTCGCTCTTCACAAATAATTTTCTTTATAACGTTCCCATTGCTGAAAGGCTTTCTTCGCTTAACAAAATTTGATTTTTAACAACGTGTATCGGGAATATATTTGCCGTCCATTAAAAACAAAACATATGGAAGTAATAGCAGGAAACACAACAGTTGATATTGCCGCTCTCAACGAAAAAATAAATCGTGAAAGCGCATTCGTAGATATTCTGAACATGGAGCTTGGCAAAACTATTGTAGGGCAAAAATATATGGTGGAGCGATTGATGCTCGCTATGCTTGGCAACGGACACATTCTTCTCGAAGGTGTTCCAGGTTTAGCAAAAACGCTCGCGATAAAATCTCTTGCACAAGCCATTCATGCAAAGTTCTCGCGCATTCAGTTTACACCAGATTTGCTTCCAGCCGATTTAGTAGGAACCATGATTTATAATCAAAAGGATAATGAATTTGTAGTGAAGAAAGGACCGGTGTTTGCCAACTTTGTTTTGGCAGATGAAATAAATCGTGCGCCTGCAAAAGTGCAATCAGCATTGTTAGAAGCTATGCAGGAAAGACAAGTTACCATTGGTGAACACACGTATAAATTAGAAGACCCGTTCTTGGTTCTTGCCACACAAAATCCTATTGAGCAGGAAGGAACATATCCACTACCGGAAGCGCAGGTTGACCGTTTTATGTTGAAAGCGGTTATCACTTACCCAAAGAAAGAAGAAGAGCAACTCATCATTCGTCAGAATATGCAGATGAGTGATAAGCAAATTAACCCTGTGGTGAAAGCAGAAGATATTGTTGCTGCGCGTAAAACTGTCCGTGAAGTTTACATGGATGAAAAAATTGAGCGCTACATTCTCGATATCGTTTTTGCTACACGCAAGCCCGAAGATTATAAACTGACTAAACTCAAATCACTGATTAGCTACGGAGGTTCACCTCGTGCAAGCATCAACCTGGCTATTGCAGCAAAAGCGTATGCTTTCATCAAACGCAGAGGATATGTAATTCCGGAAGATGTAAGGGCCATTTGTTTTGATGTAATGCGTCATCGTGTTGGTTTGACTTACGAAGCCGAAGCCGAAAATATTACCAGCGAAGAAGTGATTTCTGAAATTTTGAATGCGGTTGAAGTTCCGTAAAGCCCCACCTAAATCCTCCCCGAAGGGGAGGACTTAATACAAATACAATAGTGCGATGAAGCTGCCATTTTCAAATGAGGACAAATCTAAAGCCCTCTCCTTCGGAGAGGGTTTGGGAGAGGTGGCGTCTGACAAAAGAAAGAAGCTAAGAAGAATCGAAATCAAAACCAGGAAACTCTCTAATCAGATTTTCTCGGGCAGTTATCATTCTGCGTTTAAAGGAAGAGGTATTTCCTTTAGCGAAGTTCGCGAATATCAGTATGGCGATGACATTCGCGCCATTGATTGGAATGTAACAGCGCGCAATCGCAAACCATTCATCAAAGTTTTTGAAGAAGAAAGAGAGTTGACTGTGATGTTGCTGATTGATGTAAGTCAATCTTCTTTTTTCGGAACACAAAATGAGTTCAAGAATCACATCATTGCCGAGATAAGCGGAGTGATTGCTTTTTCTGCTATTACCAATAACGATAAAGTAGGCGTTCTGTTTTTTAGCGACACGATTGAGAAATTCATTCCGCCCAAAAAAGGAAAAACACATATTCTGCGGATTATTTCAGAGATATACGATTTCCATCCAAAGCAAACCGGCACTAATCTTCCCGAGGCGTTGAAGTATTTCAATAATGTGGTGAAGAAAAAATCAATTGCGTTTTTGGTTTCCGATTTTTTAAGTAAAGATTCTCAGCAAGAAAAATTCCAAAAGGATTTTAAGAAGTCATTGAGTATTGTCGGCAAGAAACACGACTTAATCGGTTTGCATATTTATGATGAACGCGAAGCCAACATGCCGGATATTGGCTTGGCAAAAGTAGTTGACAGCGAAAGCGGAAAAGAATTTTGGATTGATACCAGCGATAAAGCGCTTCGTGAAAAATATGCGAAAACCTTTCACGAAAATGTGCGCAGCACAAAAGATTTATTTGGCAAGAGCGGAGCGCAGTTAGAATCTGTTAAGACAGAAGACAACTACGTGATTTCGCTGATGAATATGTTTAAGAAAAGAGAAAGCAAAAGATGATGAGTTGGCGGTTCGCAATTTACGGTTCACAGTTAGTAAAGTTTTTACGCTTTGCAGCTATTGCATTTTTGTATTTGCCGTTAGCTGTCAACTGTCAACAGCCAACGGCTGTTCTACGCGCTGACTCCACTCAAATTCAAATTGGCGACCATCTCAATATTCGTTTAACGGTTAAGAGTCCGAACAACTTGGTTGTTCCTTTTCCTGCTGCTGCTGATACACTCGGAAATTTAGAAATGGTTTCTGCTGCTAAAATTGATACAAGCGCAGAAGGCAGTAATAAAGTTCTTTCGCAACTCTATACAGTTTCTGCTTACGATTCAGGAGAGTTTCATGCCGGACCGGTTAAGATTTATTTCAAAAACAATAACGGAGAATTGGATAGCGTTCTTTCAAATGACATTCCGGTTACAGTAAATACTTTGAATGTTGATACCGCTAAACCTTTCAAAGCCATTAAAGCTCCTTTAGATGTTCCTTATTCTTGGAGAGAATTTATTCCTTACATCATTGGAGCAGTAGTTTTGCTGATTGCGATTATTGTCGGCATCATTCTTTGGAAGAAATACCGCAAACCAAAACAAGCGGTGATTGAGCGACCAAAACCAAAAGACCCTGCACACATCTGGGCGCGCAAAGAGTTGAAAAAACTGGAAGAAGAAAAAGTTTGGCAAGGCGATGATGTAAAACTGTATTACAGCCGGTTGACCGATGTGCTTCGCTTGTATGTAGAATATCGTTACGGCTGGTATGCAATGGAATCAACTACCGAAGAAATTCAAAGTGAAATTGAAAACTACAACCTGAAAGAAAAGGCAAAAGAAAATCTGCTTTCGATTTTGCGTGCAGCTGATTTAGTGAAGTTCGCGAAGATGATTCCGATGCCTGATGCAAATATCCGTGCAATGGAAAGCGCTTATAAGTTTATTGATTTCACTGAGCCGAACGAAAACAAACCGGAAGAGAAAAAATAATGTTCAGCAATCTCTCACATATCACCTTTGCGAACAAATGGGTTTTGTTCTTCATCCCCGCAGTATTTGTGGTGGCGGGTTTGTGGTGGTATTTTTTATCGAAGAAGGCTTTCCCAACGCTTAAGCTTTCTGCTACTAATTCATTTGCCGGAAACGGAACTCCGTTTAAAGCAACGCTTAAAAAATTTCTTCCCGTGCTGCGCGTGTTGGCTCTTACAAGTTTGTTAGTTGCTATTGCCCGTCCGCAAACTTCTTTCGATGAAGAAAAAGTAACCACCGATGGAATTGATATTGTTTTAGCAATGGACCTTTCAACTTCCATGCTGGCGAAAGATTTTTCACCAAACCGTTTGGAAGCCGCGAAGAAAGAAGCCGGAAATTTTATTGACGGTCGTCCGCACGATAGAATTGGCCTGGTGGTTTTTGCCGGAGAAAGTTTTACGCAATGCCCGGTTACTATTGACCATGCAATTGTGAAGAACCAACTCAAGCAAATCAAGAATGGTTTGATGGAAGATGGTACCGCTATCGGTATGGGTCTTGCAACTTCTGTTCAACGCTTGAAAGAATTTCCTTCAAAAAGCAAAGTGATAATTCTGATGACAGACGGTGTAAACAACAAAGGTCTGATTGACCCTGCCACTGCATCTGACATTGCTCTGCAATTCAAAACCCGTGTTTACACAATCGGAATCGGCACCAACGGAAAAGCTATGACACCGGTGGCTATGTCACCTAACGGAGAATTAATTTTTGATTATGCAGACGTGCAGATTGATGAACCGTTATTGAAAGAAATTGCGAAGAAAACCGGTGGACAATATTTCCGCGCTACCGATAACAAGAAGCTGAAAGAAATATACGCGCAGATTGACAAACTCGAAAAAACAAAAGTAGAAGTGAGTGCCTTCGAACACAAAACAGAAAAGTTCTTTCCGTTTGCGTTGCTGGCAATTGCGTTGTTATTGTTAGAAGTTTTAATGCGCTATTTAATTGTAAAGAGCATTCCATAATGAAACGCAGCGATTACATAAAATATCTCTGGTTGCTCCTGCTGGCAATTCCCATCGGCACGGTGCTGATACTGTTGCGCGAAGAAGCATTCCGCTTTGAGCAAAAAGAATATCTCTGGCTGCTGGCTGCGGTGGCGCCTATGCTCATTCTGTTTTTGCTCTTTCAACACTGGCGCAAAAAAAACCTCGACCGGTTCGCCAGCTCATCGCTGCTCGCGCAACTCACTCCCGATATTTCCTTCAACAAACATCTGCTCAAATTCATTTTGCTTTCGCTGGCGTTCGAGTTTATGGTGATTGGTTTTGCCAATCCGCAGGTGGGCACCAAGCAGGAAAAAGTAAAACGTCAGGGCATTGACGTGTTCATCGCTATGGATGTTTCCAACTCCATGCTCAGCGAAGACATTAAGCCCAACCGCCTCATGCGCGCCAAAAATTTCGTCAGCAATTTTATTGACGAACTGCACAACGACCGCCTCGGCATGATTGTCTTTGCCGGTCGCTCGTATATGCAAATGCCGCTCACCGTTGACTACAGCGCGGGGCGTATGTATCTCAAAACCGTCAACACCAACCTCATTCCCACGCAGGGCACCAACATTGCCGAAGCCGTAAACATGGCGCGCGAAAATTTTGTGCAGGGCGATAACAAGCACAAGGCGCTCATCATCATCACCGATGGAGAAGACAATGAAGGCGGAGTAGATGAAGCGATAGCTGATGCGGTGAAAGAAGGCGTGAAAGTTTTCACGATTGGTGTAGGGACTGATAACGGTGGACCCATACCGGTGGGCAGCGATTTTAAGCGCGATGAAACCGGCAACATTGTGCTCTCCAAAATGAACCAGCCCATGCTGCGCGATTTAGCCGCAAAAGGAAACGGGAAATATTTTCAGCTCGGCAGCGGCAAAGACGAAATCAACGCCATCTTCAAAGAGCTGGGCCGCATCAACACCAAAGATTTCGAAGAAACCGTCTTCACCGATTTCAACGACCAGTTTCAAATTTGTTTAATCATTGCCGCAGTGCTGCTTTTGATTGAATGGTTTCTAAGTGAGAGGAAATTTAGTTTTAAATTTTAACCTGCAATTATAAGGGCGCGTCCCTCGCTAAGCCTCGGGTCGGGCTATCGCTTCAAGTCCTCGCCCCAAAGCGGGCTGCGGGCTTTCCGCTCTATCCCTCGCACAAACAGCCGCCCCCCCCCCGCACTCACCGGTTGGTCTTTTGTATTTTTTTAAATTCAACCAAAAGGATCACTCATTTGCCTTCGCAATGCCGAAGACCATGTGTTTATGCCGTTGATTGAAAACGCGCCACACAACTTTGGCAAGAGCAAACAATACTACGGAGTAGCTGGCAACTTAACTGCATTTGCCTGTAAGCGTTCGTTCGAATTAGGTTATGAAGGCGAAGTAGCATTCGAATCAAAAACTCAGTTGATAGAGCATTATCAAACATCGTTGGGCGCGGGCGTTTTAATGGTAAGAAGAATGGCAATTTTAACTGCCGAAGCACAAAAATTAGTTTCTTTATACTTCAAAGATTTTCGCGTATGAAACTCACGAAAAAACAAGTTTACAGTTTAGATGATATTGGCTTTGTAGGCACGCAAAAAAACTTTAGGCCCGCCCAACAAAAAAAAGAGTCGAAAGAATTTAGCGAAGCCTTACGCAAATACAAAGAGAAGAATGGCATACTCCGAAACAAAGCAGCATAAAAAGTCGCTACAGGCACTTGATAAATACCGCACGCTTGGCAGCGGAAAACCTTTAAGTGAAAAAGATAAGGTTGCTCTTAAAAGTTTTTTTGCGTCTCGCAGAAAAAAGCAAACTGCTTTTGGTAAAGCGGCTTAGTATCATCATCAATCAATAAGACAAAACAACCTCATGGAATTTTTAATCATAGCAGGAATAATGGTTGTGGTTGCTTTTATGTCTACCGTTTGGGTAAAGTATGATGCTACGCACCATACTCCGTAATCAAGTTTTTTCATCCTCCCGAAATCGAAGATTCTTTCCGTGTATTAAATATTATTAGCGCCTGAAAAAACTTCGATAGCTTTTGAATAAGCTGGAATTAAGCAAAAAAAACAGTTAGAAGTTTTAAGTCGCAAATCTTATTCCGCTCCTTCCTCCTTTTTGAGCAACTCTCCCTTTGCTGAAAAAACTACGTCATAGTTTTTGGTTCCTTTAAAAGTGGTAATCGCATAATTAATTCCTTTGTCGAAGGTTTCTATTTCGTAAACTTCCTGCACGTTGAAGCCTTCAAATTCTTTTTGAAAAGCGTTTTGCACTTTCATTGGAATTGCATTGTAATTTATTTCAGTTTCTGTTTCGAGCCACTTACCAGTGCTATCGAACAATGCACTTTGCCTTTTTTTGCCGTTGAAAAATTCTACTTCAAAAGCATCTTTGCCTGCTCTACTCCAGCCGGGTTGTGAGCCGTTTGAAAATTTTTGTTTGAATGTGTTTGCGCAAGCAGATGGAACTTTATCCATTGTTAGTTTTTGTGCAAAGCAAAAAGAGGCAACGATGGAAGCAATAAGAATGAGCGTTAGCTTTTTCATCATTCAATTTTGTGTTTGTGTTTCTACAGAATTGAATATTGCAGATTCGCTTTCCACCCCTGCACTCAACTCTGTTTTATAAAACCATGCCGCGGCTAAAGCAGTAACCGCAAAGTAGCAGGCTACTACAACAGAACCCATTGGTAAAAAACCGTTCAAACCAAACCAGTCGCCACGCACTACAGAGAAACAAACAATACCAGCACCAACCAATACCATGCTTACCATTCCATATTTCTTTTTATCAAGCAAAGCAGTGAAACCAAAAATAGCGAGCATTAAAAGAATGCCATTGACTAACGCTTCTGTTTTTGTGATTTCGCCAAAACGGAAAAACAAAAAGCAAAGCAAAAGAAAAATAACGCTAAGGTGAGTTACACTAAATGCACTAAACCAATTGCTGTAAACGGGATTGTATTTTTTGAGGTCGCTCATTTTTTCAACGGTGAAGAGCGGATATTTTTCCATTACATCGGCAGGTCGCCAACCGGTAGGCATAAACCAAAGGCGAAATTTATCGCGCACATTTTTTGTTCGCCAGGTATCAACTGCCAAAGTATACCAGTGTTTAAAGTTGATGATGTACGGGTTCCATGTTTGTGCGGGTCTGCGCATACCATACACACAAGGTTCGCTCGCTAGTTCTTCTTGAAAAGTGCCGAACATTCTATCCCACACTATAAAAATCTGACTGTAATTTTTATCCATGTAAATATCGTTCATAGCGTGGTGCACGCGGTGGTGCGAAGGAGTAACGAGAATATATTCGAGCAAACCCATGCGCCCGATGTACCGCGTGTGATACCAAAATTGGCTGAACAAATGAATAGGTCCTACCAGGGCTAATACCTCAGGGGGTATACCAACCAATGCCATAGGCACTAACAACAAAGAATAAACATTCGTCATTACCGCAATTTGCTGACGAAGTGCGCAAGGCAAATTAAATTCTTCGCTACTGTGATGCACTAAATGATGACTCCAAAAAAAATTTACGCGATGTTGTAATCTGTGAGCCCAGTAACCACTAAAATCGAAAAACACAAAAACAATAATGTACGGCAAAACACTTGTTGTACTCCAATGCACTAGTTGAAAATGATGCAGCAGCCAAGGATAGGAAATGATAATGATCGTCAACCCTAAAGTTGATTTCAGAATATTAGTCATGCCCGAGGTTAAACTCGAGATAGTATCAATTACCGGTTGTTGCTCCTTTTGTTTCCATCTGCCCCAAAACATTTCAATCAAGATGAGTATCAGAAAACCCGGCATGGCAATCAACAATATGTTTCCGTAAGCATTCATGGTTGTAAAGTTTTGTAAGTAATAATCGGAATTTTTACCGAAGGTGTAAAGATGACATTTAGTCAACTATAAAATTTGGGCTTCCCCTTACGAAAAGTATTCTGAGGTCTTTTCCATTTTCTAATTTATATTTTCGAAAAAATATCTTGTGCTATCAATAAAATTCAACTCCCTGCAATGAACCCAACTGGCTTTTCCATTAGTGAATATCACGACATTAAACCTATTTATGAGAAGCTGAACAAATTGGTCTCGCTACCTCTTTCAAAAATTGCACCTGCGCAATTGGAAAAATATTTGAACTACTTCGAAACCAAATGCGTGAAATCGAAAGCGATGATGCAGGAAGCGAAAAAATATATTCCCGGTGGTGTGCAGCATAATTTGGCTTTCAATTATCCTTTTCCCGTGGCGTTTACCAAAGCGGAAGGAGCGTATTTGTATGACCTTGATGGCAACCGGTATATTGATTTTTTGCAAGCCGGTGGTCCTACAGTTTTAGGAAGCAATTACGAAATTGTAAAACAAAAATCTATTGAACTGATAAACGAATGCGGACCATCCACCGGTTTGTTTCATGAATACGAATTGAAGTTGGCAGAAATAATTTGTAGGCACATGCCAAGCGTAGAAATGTTTCGCATGCTCGGTAGCGGCACAGAAGCGGTGATGGGCGCCTTGCGTTTAGCGCGATTGGTAACCGGTAAAAAGAAAATTATAAAAATGGGTGGCGCGTATCATGGTTGGAGCGACCAGATGGTTTATAGCCTGCGCATTCCCGGCACATTTATTTTTGATGCAAAAGGAATTCCATTTTTAAGTTCATGGCATACACAATCGGTGCCACCAAATAATATTAAGGCGTTAGAGCGCACAATGATGTTG
Organism: Bacteroidota bacterium; assembly: GCA_026391075.1. GTDB lineage: Bacteria > Bacteroidota > Bacteroidia > Chitinophagales > LD1 > Bog-950. The sequence continues at coordinate 80,547 of JAPLES010000002.1, forward strand.
AATCAACTGCGTGGTGGAACAGCTGCCGTTATCTTAGAACCTATGGGACCCGAAAGCGGAACGTATCCGTTGTATAAAGAATATTGCAGCGAAGCGCGCGCGCTTTGCGATAAGTATGGTGCGCTATTAATTTTTGATGAAGTGGTTACCGCATTCCGCATTGGCTTGAGTGGCGCACAAGGATATTTAAATGTGAAACCTGACTTGACTATTTTTGGAAAAGTAGTTGCAGGTGGTTATCCGTCTGCTGGTGGCATTGGCGGCAAAGCTGAATACATGCAAGGTTTAGCAGCCGGTTTAGAAGGCGGCAAAAAAGTAAAAGTTGGTGGAACCATGGCGGCTAATCCGTTGAGTTGTTGCGCGGGTTATCATACACTCGCAGAAATTGAACGCACCGGTGCCTGCGAAAAAGCAGGACGCGCGGGCGATAGAATTACCAAAGGGCTAAATGCGTTGATTGATAAATATGGTTTGCCTTTCGTAGCATTTAATCAAGGAGCTATTGTGCATTTAGAAACTGCGGGAACGCTTTATGTAAAACTCAATTTTCTGAAAATAAAAACAGTGCTGAAAGAAATTGATGCACGCAAAAACCTGATGGAGCAAATGGGCGCGGCTTATATGGCGGAAGGTGTGATTACACTTGCAGGCAGTCGTTTATACATGAGCATGGCAGATACCGATGAAGTTGTGGACGATGCGCTGAACCGGTTCGAAAATGTTTTTAAAAGCATAGAGAAGTAAGCTATGGAAATTAGGGAAGCAAAAAATATTGTTTGCAATGCCGGTAAGCAATTACTGAAAGATGGATTGGTGGCGCGTACCTGGGGCAATGTAAGTGTGCGCATTAGCGATACGCAAATGGTAATTACACCCACCGGTAGAAGTTATAATGAGTTAGTGCCGGATGATATGGTGGTGGTAGATTTTTACACGCTCAAGTTTGAAGGCAACATCAAACCTTCATCTGAATTGAAATTGCATTGTCAGATTTACAAAACGCGTCCGCACATAAATGCGGTTATACATACACACCAAATGTATGCTTCCATTGTAGCGGCTGCACAAAAAGATGTAGTGGTGTTAGATGAAGCACATCAAAAAATATTAGGCGGAAAAATTATTAAGACTGCACCCTATGCTTTGCCCAACACAAAAAAAATCACTGTAGAAAGTGCCCGCGCCATTGAAAATTCGAATGCGGCACTAATGGCAAATCATGGAGTGGTATGTATTGGAGAAAAATTGGAAGATGTATTTAATGTAGCGCGAACACTCGAAGATGCGTGTAAGTTATTTGTTGATTCGCAAAAACAAACAGCGCGATGAATGTAGAAGAAGCAAAATATAATTTGTTGAATGCAGCACAATATTTTAAAGCGCAAAGCGAAGGCTATAAAAGCTGGGGAAATGTAAACGTGTTGCAAATAGCTTTTAGAATAAGTAACACAGAATTTTTAGTAACTGACGAGAACAAATCTTTAGAAGAAATTAAAGTTGGCGACATTCATTTGCAATCTTCTTCTTCAAACATATTCAGACAAGTTTTTTCTTTCCGAAAAAAAATAAACACCATCTTAATTACACAACAGGAATATGCTTCGCAATTGCAAGAAGAAGTTCCTGCTATTCTCGATGACCAAGCGCAATTGCTCGGACTTTCAATTCGAATAGCAAAAAATGAAAGCCAAATTGCAAAAGCATTGAGTGGAAGATATGCGGCTATTCTGCCCTATAAAAAAAGCATTTGCATTGGAACAGGTTTGGACGATGCGTATGTAGCTGCACAGTTACTCGAAAAAACTTCCAAGGTTTTTATAGAGGCTAAACATATTGGTGGAGCAAAGGCCATCAACAAAATAGAAGCATGGTTGATGCAACAGTATTATCAATTCAAATATTCGAAAGAAGCGGTGAAGAACCGGTAAACAAATTTTTTTAACTATCAAACGTCAGTATTACAAAACACAAATTATGAGCAAACGAATCAGCGCATTTACCAACGATGCTTTAGGAAATTTAGATGCCGTAGGCGTGGCAGAAGCCATTGCTAAAAAAGAAATAAGCGTGCAGGAAGTGACCGAAGCCGCTATTGCACGTGCCGAAAAGGTAAACGGTGAACTGAATGCCATCGTGATAAAAACTTATGACGATGCGCGAAATTATTCTTCGCTCGCAAAAGACGGTGCATTGTATGGCGTTCCTTCGTTTATTAAAGATAACGAAAACATTAAAGGCTATCCTACACAATTAGGCACCGGTTCGTTCCGCGCGAAAGTGGCGAAGAAGAACAGCCCTTATGTAAATCAGTTTCATTCTACCGGAACAAATAATTTAGGCAAAAGCACTTTGCCCGAATTCGGTTTAATATGCAGTACCGAAAACGAACGATGGGGCATTACGCGCAATCCTTGGAATACAGATTACACTACCGGTGGTTCTTCTTCGGGATCGGGAGCATTGGTGGCAAGCGGTGTGGTTCCTATTGCTTCGGCTAATGATGGCGCTGGCTCTATTCGCATACCGGCTGCGTGTTGCGGATTAGTTGGTTTAAAACCTACGCGTGGGCGCTTAGTAAACATGGAAGGTTCGGAACTGATGCCGTTGCAAATTGTTTATGAAGGTGTGCTTACACGCACCGTGCGCGATACGGCAGCATTTTTTTCCGCAGCCGAAAAATTTTATAAAAATGCGAAGTTGCCTGAGTTAGGACACGTAACAAAATCTTCAAAGAAAAAACTGCGCATTGTGTTTTTTGAAAATCCTCCTGTTGGTATTGGCGCTCATCAAGATGCTTAAACACATCGCGTGCAGTTAGAAACAGCAGCATTATTGAAATCGCTCGGGCACACCGTAGAGCAACTTCCCCTTCCTATTGATGTAGAAGCCATGACCGATCACTATTTAAGGTACTACGGTTTTCTTGCTTATATGCTCAGCCATCACGGACGTTTGGTATTGGGTGCAAAAGTAAATCATGAAGTGCTGGAGCCATTCACACTAGGGCTCAGCAAAAAATTTAAAGACAATAAAATGATGCTGCCGCGAAGCATTAAAACGCTGCGGCAGGTAGGGGCAGATACCGAAAAACTTTTTGATTCTTACGATGTAATCATGACGCCAGTGTTAGCGCACACCACTCCCGAAATAGGGCACTTTTCTCCCAACTTGTCGTATGAAGAAGTTTCGAAACGCGCAGTAGAATTTGCCACCTATTGCGGCTTGCAAAACATTACCGGCTCTCCTGCTATTTCGTTACCGCTAGGCAAAACCGAAAACAATATGCCTATTGCGGTTCAGTTCTCTGCACCTCTTGGTTTAGACCAACGCTTGCTCGAATTGGCTTATGAAATGGAAGAGGCAAAGCCGTGGAGTTTTATTTATAACAGTTGATAAGCTATGACTGGCAATTTGATTTTATTGCTGAGGTGACGCTACCGGCTCCGATAACTCCTTACCTGCCGAATAAAAATAATTTACTGCGTAATAGTTTTTGTCTTTAATGCTGACCATCGCTCTCAACACAATTGTTTGTGTTTCGTAAGTACTAATTCGCTTTTCGTAATGCCAATTGTCGGTTGTTGAAACGTAACCTAGTTTGATAAGACTATGAACTAGTTTAATGTAATCCTCTTCATTGGCGGTAAAATATTCTACTTGAGCCGACCTTGCACCTTCGCTATCCTTATTAACTAAAATATAAAGGAGTTCGCGGGTTGAACGATTGAGCAACCTGAGTTTAATGTTTTCTTCGCTACTGCTATCTTGCTTAATAACGAAGTCTTTTTTAAGCCAATATTCTTTGGGGTTTTTAATCAACGGCATTCTTTCAAAATCTTTTATGTGAACCGTTTGTGCAAAACAGATGGTGCTGGTTATTGTCAAGACTAGAAACAGAAAAAAACTTTTCATTGCAATCTTGTTTTGAAAATTTCAATTTGCCTGCGATGGCGAATAACGTGCATAACCGCATGTTCAAGCAGTTGGTCTATATCGAAGGTTTGCCCCCATGGGCTTTTGATAATGTTGTTCATTATCTCTTCATCGGTCATTTTCACTTTTGGGTTTAAACGCTCTTCGCTGTGTTTGAGCAGTGCATCCAGTTCGGCACAAGCGCTTTCTATGCTGCTTACATCTACTTCTTTTTTGCGCTCGTAAGGCAGGTCGCCAAATTGTTTGGCTATCATATACAGGTAACCGTAACCCGCAAGAAGAATGTGATTTGTAACTGACTGAATGGAAACACAATTTTTATCTGTCGTTTCCTTATCAGCAATGGCGGTGAACTGCTGCGGGCTTAAACTGCACAGCACCGCTTTGTATTCTTCAATGGCTTTTTGGTATTCATCGAGCAGGGCACCAATAAAGCCCATGTTTTGGCGGAATGTTTTTGGCATAGTTTGTATGTGGTTTTATAGTTGACTTGGTTGGATACCATACAAAGTGAACGACTACCAAATCCAATTACTTAAGCAGCGTCTGCAATTTCATAGCAAGACCCATATCTCCTTTCACTTTTATTTTACCGCTCATAAAAGCTGTCATCGGGTTTATAGAGCCGTTCGTCATTCCAATAAAGTCTTCCTGCGCTACGCTGATAGTGCAGTCAGCTTCTTTATCTTCAGTAGAAATCAAATTGCCTGCGCCAGTACCGTCAATAAAAATTTTGTTTTCGCCAAAATCAAACTTTAATGTTTTGCCTAGTGCTTCTGCTTTGGTTGCGCTGGTGGTTAAGTTTGCGAGAATAGTTTCAAATGCCATGTTGTTGTTTGTTTAAATTTAGTGAGAAATTATTTTGCTGTTGTTAGTGAAACAAAGAAATGAAAAAAATCAGCAGGACGTTGAGTATGATTAAGTATAGTACATAAAAAAGCTCCCTTCATTGAAGAGAGCTTTTATGTTTTAGAAATATCTTTTACAGTTTATTGTCCATTGCCCGAGGCTTGTTCAACCATGTAAGCATCTTTAGCAATTCTGAAACCCACATCATCATCGCGGGCGTCTACCGGATAACGGTCGCGGTTGCTAACTCGGCTATAGCTGTCGTCACTCCACCACGAGCCTCCGCGGCATGTGCGATACGACTCGGAGGTTGGACCTTTGGGGTCTTTCTCGGCACTATGTAAATAGTAATCGCTATCGAACCAATCCAATGTCCACTGAAACACGTTTCCGCTCATATCATACAGGCCCAATTCGTTTGGTTTCTTTTGCGCTACTGGATGCGCCTGTCCTCGACTAATACTATCGTACCAAGCCACTTCCCTAATATTATCAGAACCCGCATACTTATATCCTTTGCTCATATTACCACCGCGTGCCGCAAACTCAAATTCTGCTTCGGTTGGCAAGCGGTAGTGTACACCGCTTACTTTATTCAGTCTGTCTAAAAATTCGGTGGCATCGTTCCAGTTTACATTTTCAACGGGGCAGGTAGGGCAGTTTTTCGAAAACCACGGACGAGTTCCCATTACGGCTTCCCACTCCAATTGAGTAATAGGGTATTTATCTATATAGAATGAACTCACACTTACTTTGTGTGCGGGCTTTTCCCAATAGTAGCAATCGCTGTCGCTTTCGTTTTGGCAGCCCATCTTAAAAGATCCTCCGTCTACTCTCACCATATTCTGCACAATTTGCAGAACCACTTCGGGCATCGTCATTTTTTTACGTGGTGCTTCAGCCGGTTTAGCTGTTTGCGAAAACACTTGCATGCCTAAACAACATACAAGCACAGTAAACATGATATTTTTCATAGTCCCTTCTTTTGTTTGTTCTTATACTGCTGCACTACGGGCATGTTTCTAAAAAGAACTACTGTTATACAAGTGTTTGCTTGTAATTAAAGCCTCCCGTTTTGTGCGTGCAGATGGAAAGAGTTGGAAGTTTTTGCCTAAATGGAAAGAAAGTAGATGACAGTCACACTGCTACCAGCAATTATTTTTCGCCTTTGGAGATTTGGTCTTGGATGTAGGAGGGGGTGATGAGATTCATAAGAAGTTATGCTAATTAAAAGTTTTTCTTCCAACACCTTGCTCCACCTTATTCAAATATTTTTCCTTGTCCTTATTTATATACCAATACTGCGTATGGGTGGCACATGAAACCGAAGGCTCGTCTTGGTTGAAAGTAATATCAATAGTATCGCCAGTAGTGTATCGCCACATATAAGTATCGTCTTTATGGACAGCACCCTCATATTCCTTTCCGGCAACTTGATAGGAATAAATATTTATTAAATAGCCTCCTCGGGAGGTATGTATTTTCTTTTCACCCGTAATAATACCTGTTGTAATTTGCTCCCTCTCAAAGGGGTTCATATCCTTATAAACAAATATTGTTCCAGCAAGCAAAAGCCCTATAACGAAATACAGCACACCCAACCAATCGATAAATTTCGATTTTCTTCTTTGGGCAAAAGCCATGAAACAAAGATTGGAAACAAAAAAAGCGAGAGCATAACAACCCCAAAATGCTGCTGACATATGTGCGTTTTTACATGCTTCTTCTGTATTGCCCTCCCACCTCATACAGCGCATGAGATATTTGCCCGAGCGAGCAAACCGTTGAATTTATTTTTTTGTTCTTACTCGCTTCTTCCATGTTCTCGGATGTCGAGCTAAATGAATATTTGCAATTACGGTAATGGTATCTTCTTCTAAAACATAAAACACACCGAAAGGAAATCGTTTTGTTTTTGCTTTTCTAATGCCTTTGTATTCAACCGCATTAAGCAACGGTTTGCGAACAATCGCATTAATAGCGGCATCCATCGACAACAATAAATCTTCTCCTAACCCTGGCAGTTGTAATTCATACCAGTCATAAGCATCCTGAACATCCTGTTCTACTTCGGTTAAAAAATCTAAGAGGTAATTCATTTTGCTTTTTTCGCTCTTACATTTTTCTTAATTGTTTCCCAAGTGGTGCGCTTAGATGAAGTGCGATAGGTTTTCAGTCTGTCATCCAAAAGTTCCTTCTGCTGTTTAGTGAGAGCCATTTTGTCTTCGGCTATACTGTCCCATATTTCTTCTACGAGCAATACTTTTTCAGAAGTGCTCAGGTCTCTGTAGTTCTGTAAATCCATTTTGTTTTGTTTTAAACTAAAATAAAAAAGTTCCTCTACATACTCCTCCTATACTGCCCACCCTCCCGAATAGCGGGATCTCCGGTCACTACATGCTTCGCCTGTATTGACCTCCCACCTCATACAGCGCATGACTAATTTGCCCGAGCGAACAAACCTTTACGGTTTCCATCAGCTCGGCAAAAAGATTTCCGTTGGTAGTAGCCACCTGCTGTAAACGCTTCAGTGCTTCTTCGCTTTCTTTTTCGTGGCGCTTTTTAAAAGCGTTGAGAGCAGCGATTTGAAATTCTTTTTCTTCAGTGGAAGAACGAATTACTTCTTTAGGAATAATTGTTGGCGAGCCGTTTTTAGAAAGGAAAGTATTGACACCTACAATCGGAAACTCGCCCGTATGTTTTTGGTGTTCGTAAAACATACTTTCCTCTTGAATTTTATTGCGCTGATACATGCGCTCCATTGCACCCAGCACTCCACCGCGCTCTGTGATTCTTTTGAATTCAGTCAGCACCGCTTCTTCAACAAGCGCAGTCATTTCTTCAATCAGAAAAGAACCTTGATTCGGATTTTCGTTTTTCGCAGTTCCTAATTCGCGATTGATGATGAGTTGAATTGCCATTGCTCTGCGCACACTTTCTTCGGTAGGCGTTGTGATGGCTTCATCGTAAGCATTCGTGTGCAACGAATTGCAGTTATCATAAATAGCATAGAGCGCCTGTAGTGTTGTGCGGATATCATTGAAATCAATTTCCTGCGCGTGCAAACTTCTGCCGCTGGTTTGAATATGATATTTCAGTTTCTGCGAGCGCTCGTTGCCTTTGTATTTCTGCTTCATGGCCTTCGCCCAAATTCTGCGCGCCACGCGTCCAATCACCGAATACTCAGGGTCCATACCATTGCTGAAAAAGAAAGAAAGGTTAGGCGCGAAGTCGTCAATCTTCATTCCTCTACTCAAATAATATTCTACATAAGTAAAACCGTTGGCAAGCGTAAACGCGAGTTGTGTAATCGGGTTGGCACCGGCTTCGGCAATGTGGTAACCACTGATAGAAACCGAATAGAAATTCTGCACTTTATTCTCGATGAAATACTGCTGCACATCGCCCATCATCTTCAGCGCAAACTCGGTGCTGAAGATACAGGTGTTTTGCGCCTGGTCTTCTTTCAAAATATCTGCCTGCACCGTTCCGCGAACAGAAGAAAGCGCTTTAGCTTTTAGTTTTTCGTAAACATCTTTTGGTAAAACTTTATCACCGGACAAGCCAAGTATTTGCAAACCGAGTCCATTGTTTCCTTTCGGAAGTTCTCCATTGTATGAAGGTAAGTCTTGTGTCTTGTGTCTTGTGTCTTGAATCTTGTTTTCTGCAATATATTTCTCACACTCCTGGTCAATCGCAGCATTCATAAAGAAAGCGAGAATCATCGGAGCCGGTCCGTTGATGGTCATGCTCACCGAAGTTTTCGGACTGCATAAATCGAAACCGCTGTAAAGTTTTTTTGCGTCATCAACAGTTGCAATGCTTACTCCTGAATTTCCAACCTTGCCGTAAATATCGGGGCGGTGGTCAGGGTCTTCGCCATAAAGTGTCACCGAATCAAAAGCAGTTGATAAACGAATAGCGGGTTGGTCTAGCGACACATAATGGAAACGTTTGTTGGTGCGCTCCGGTCCGCCTTCACCGGCAAACATACGCGTAGGGTCTTCGCCTTCGCGCTTGAGCGGAAACACACCGGCTGTGTAAGGAAACTCACCCGGCACATTTTCCTGCAACTGCCACTTCAGAATATCGCCCCAGTCTTTATAGCGTGGCAAATACACTTTGCGGATAGTTGTTCCGCTGAGCGATTTAGATGTGAAGGGCAAATCCAAAACTTTATCGCGCACTTGAAATGCAAATGTATCGCCTGAATATTTTTTTTGTTTCTCATTCCACTCATCCAACAACTTTTTGCATTCGGGGTGAAGTAGTTTTTCGAAGTGAGTGATTAGAAGTTCCACTTCTTTAAGAAGTGGAACTTCTTTTGCCACTTCTTTCACTCCATTCAGCTGATACAACTTAGTAGCAATTGCACACTGCTCATTCACCCATTCATCGTAACGCTCGTTGTTCTCGGCAATCTCTGCCAGATAACGAACACGAGCCGGAGGAATGATTTGTGATTTAGTAACGGTGTTCTTTGCTGAAGTATGTTTTACTTTAAAATCAACTTTGGTTTTCTCTGTCATCTTGTGCATCAGCAATTCGAACAAGTGATTCACACCCGCATCGTTAAACTGAGATGCTATCGTTCCCACTACAGGAACATCTTCGTCCTTCGTCATAAATATTTGATGACTGCGCTTGTATTGTTTGCGCACATCTGCTAATGCATCCAGCGCACCTGCCTTATCAAATTTGTTGATGGCAATAGCATCGGCATAGTCAAGCATGTTTATTTTTTCGAGCTGCGTTGGCGCTCCGTATTCAGGAGTCATTACCAATAGCGAAACATTGCAGTAGTCGAGAATCGAAGCATCGCTTTGTCCGGTGCCCGCGCTTTCCAGAATAATAAAATCGAACTGGGCGGCTTTGCAAACATCAATTGCTTCTTGCACATGCACGCTGAGTGCCTTATCGCTTTCACGTGTAGCCAACGAGCGCATATAAGCGCGTGGATTCGAAATAGAATTCATTCTTATTCTATCGCCCAATAAAGCACCACCGGTTTTCTTTTTACTCGGGTCAACAGAAATTACAGCAATAGTTTTATCGGTATAGCTCTTCAAAAACCTGCGGACGATTTCATCCGTCACTGAAGATTTTCCTGCGCCACCAGTGCCGGTAATACCGAGAACGGGAATGTTGGATGTCGGGTGTCCGATGTCCGATGATGCTTTCCCGTTTTCTGCAAGTGTGATGTATTGACCAATCCGTTTCCAGTCGCTTGTATTTACTTCCGACTTCGGACTTCCGACTTCGGACTTCGTTACTGTTTCATAATCGCAATGCTTTACCACATCTTCAATCATACCTTCCAGCCCCATTGTTCTGCCATCATCGGGCGAATAAATTTTTACGATTCCGTATTTGTGCAACTCTTCAATTTCTTGCGGATGAATTGTTCCTCCGCCACCGCCAAATATTTTGATGTGGCTGCAACCGCGCTCTTTCAGCAAATCATACATGTATTTGAAAAATTCAACGTGCCCGCCCTGATAACTCGTAATGGCAATACCCTGTGCATCTTCCTGAATAGCACACTCCACAATTTCCTGCGCGCTGCGATTGTGCCCGAGGTGAATTACCTCTGCACCTTTTGCTTGCATAATTCTGCGCATAATATTAATGGCGGCATCGTGGCCATCGAAAAGTGAAGCGGCCGTTACAATTCGGACTTTGTGTTTCAGTTGTAAACTCATAATGGGTGGCTAAATTAAGATATTGCTATCCACTAAAAAGAGAGTTTGCCTTTACGCAAAACGCAACGCCATTTCTTTTAATCGGCTTTTCAAACTAATTGTAAATTCGTTTAGCAATTATCATGGCAGAAAAAAAAATAATCAACGATTTAGATGTCAATTACCGTCTCATCGGTATTGCGGCTTCGCTTAAAGAATATAAGCTCTGCTATCATCTCAATCAGTTTTTAACTGCCGATTTCAAAAAACTCAACGACCTTGCTTTTCCATCTACCGAGCGCACACGCACTATTCAGTTTGCTGTTTTTAAATCGGGCGATGAAGAAGACCGCAATCAGTTTTTTGTTTTTGTAAATAAAAATTTAGGTGAAGCGCTTTTGACCGAAGCAGGAAATTTCGATTACCTGATACAGATAAAAGGAGAATGCGGTGATGAAGAGGTGGCGGGAATAGTGAGCGGAATAAAATTGTTTCCTGATGTAATTGCCTGCACCGAAATTTCGCTGAGAAAAATTAAAAACAAGGAGCGGCTTATTTACTTCGAAGAAAAGGCTTCAACAAAGTCCGTCAAAAAATTCAAATGAAAGTCAGAATAAACAAAACAAAAATAATTGCCACTTACGGTCCCGCCTGCAGCGACATTAAGGTGATGGAAGACATGGTGCAAAGTGGTGTGGATGTTTTTCGTTTCAATATGAGCCATGGCGACCACAAGCAACATATTGACGGCTATCAAAAAGTTCGGCAGATAAATAAAGAGCACAATCTCAACATCGCCATCCTTGCCGATTTGCAGGGACCTAAAATTCGTTTGGGCGAAGTGCGCGATAATATGGAAGTGCTTGAGACGGATCGGGAAGTTGAAATCACGAACAAAGAATGTGTGAGCACTTTCAAAAAACTTTACGTCAGTTATAAATCTTTGCCTAAGGAAGTTCAGATAGGAGATGCAATTTTAATTGACGATGGAAAAATCGAATTGAAGGTTCTCTCCACTAATCGCAGAAATAAAATTGTGGCGAAGGTGATTAACGGGGGGAAAATCAGCAGCAACAAAGGCGTGAATTTGCCCGATACAAAAACTACGGTTCCCGCACTTACCGAAAAAGATAAAAAGGATTTGAAGTTTGCAATTGCCAATGGAGCAAACTGGATTGCGCTTTCGTTTGTACGCTCACCGCAAGATGTGCTTGAGTTGAAAGAAATCATCGGCAAAAAAAATTCGTACATGAAGGTGATGGCAAAAATTGAAAAGCCCGAAGCACTAACCTGCATTGACGAAATCATAAAGGTAAGTGATGGCATTATGATTGCCCGTGGCGATTTAGCGGTGGAAGTACCACAGGAACGCATGCCGATTATTCAAAAAGGAATTATTGCTAAGTGTATTCGTTTTGCAAAACCAGTTGTAGTGGCTACACAAATGATGGAGAGCATGATTGAAAATCCGAATCCTACGCGCGCAGAAATTACCGATGTGGCGAACGCTGTAATTGATGGTGCCGATGCCGTGATGCTGAGCGGAGAAACTTCCACAGGCAAACATCCCATGAAGGTGATTGAAATAATGGAAAAGATTTTGACGACTACAGAAAACGTAAGCACCATTTATAACAAAGAGCAGAAAGCAGATATTGATTCGTCTACTTACATCAGCGATGCGATTTGTTACAACGCTGCGCGCATCAGCAGCGAGCTTGGCGCACGTGCTATTATCGGAATGACCTTTAGCGGTTACACAGGTTTTGTGCTTTCGAGTTACCGCCCTAAAGCAGACATTTACATTTTCACCGAAAATCATTCGCTCTTAAACGCGTTGAGTATTTGCTGGGGTGTGCGCGCGTTTCATTACAATAAATTTGTAGGCACCGATACTTCAATTCGTGATGTTATTCGCATTCTCAAAGAAAACAATCTGCTTAAAGCAGGTGACCTTGCGGTGAATATCGGCAGTATGCCGCTGTCAAATAAAGGTCGCGCGAATATGGTGAAGGTGACGAAGGTGGAGTAAAACTACTGCGCTTCTCTCCCCGCATCATGTTGGAAAATGGAAGGCTGTTGCAACGAAGCGTGTATGAAAGCACCGGCTAAGCGCGAATATAACGGCACCGGTTACTATCAAAGAGAAACAGTAACTGCTTCTTCAAAAGAGTAAGCTTATTCTTTTACAAACTTTCTTGTAATGCTTTTATCAGAACTGATATTGACAAAATAAAGTCCGTTTGATAAGTTCGATATATCTATGCTCTCTGCTTTGCTGTTTATTTCGATATGCAGTTGTTTTCTTCCCTCCAACGAAAATATTTCCACAACACAATTATCTAAAGGGGATTCGATAAATAACTTTTCGTTGGTTGGATTAGGATACAATTTTACTTCCGGCTCTTTGTTTTCAATCGGTTTTATGGCGTTGTAAATAAAATTTCCGGTATCACCGCTAATAGCAAAACTTTTAAAAATTAGTTGTCCAAAAGAGGTGCGTACTTCCACCCATCCATATAAAGTGTCGGCAGGTAAAATTTTGCGAAACACTACATACAAATCTGTATCGCCCTGTTCAATCCAACCGGAGTATGGTCCGGTGCAATTGTATGTCCACCACGAAATGTTTAGGTATTTTTTAAAAGAACTATCCACCCATGCATACTGGTTGGTAAAGTAAGTAGTATCCAAATGCCCCCACGGAGAAACTGTATCAATTACAAAGGTTGTGGTATAGTCACGCTTAGTATTATCGGTTGTAAAAACAGAATCGCCCAACATATACGGAGGCAATTCAGTAAGCGAGTTGTTAAATGTATCCACCAGAATCTGCATGGTGCTTAAAAACTCCAACTGGGCTTGATACATTCTGCCACTGCTACATTCTCCATCGATATAAGTAAATAGAAAATCATCGGCAGCAGCGCTATCAATGTGCAATGGATATTCGCCATAGCAGTGATAGGTATAATACTGCGTGCAATACAAATACTTGTCAGGAACAATATCTGTAACGCGCATATTCTGGTGGCTGCCGGTTATCATTATCGGTTGCTGGGCGCTAATACAAATAAGCGCATGAATAAACAGCAATGAGAAAGTAAATCGCATTTTTCCTTTCATGTAAATTGAAAAGTAGCTGAACGTTGGAAGATACCAAAATTACTGCGTTGCGTGTTCTGCCTCATACTGATAAATAGTATAAAGCAAAGTTTTGCCCACAGCATTCAAAGTGGTTTTATCAATCACACTCATATCATCGGCATGTGTGTGCCAGTAACTTCCAAAAGTTCCTGATGGAGAAGCAAGGTCAATATGAATAATATCGATGGTTGGAATTTTTGCGCCTTGATTAATGTAAACGTGGTCATCGGTAATAGAACCAACTGTTTGGTTGCTGAAAAAATTTCCGAAGCCAAGTGTGCTCGCGTTTGACCAAACTTTATCCTGCACCCAACCGGCATTGAAGAAAGAAATTCCTTCGCGAGAAAATACTGCGTCTTTTGCCGCAGCCATGTCTAACAAAATTCCAAAGTCAGCTTTGTATCCTGCTACATGCGGATTTGCACTCCAGTGTTGTGCACCTAAACACCAAGAGCCTTCGCTGTCGTAATCCCCAGGTTTTACAATTCCGTCAAGCGAAGAAGAATAGCCACGGTCTTCTGCATCATTAAAAAATAAATCAACGCCAATATTTTTTAGGGGAGATGATTTGATGGCTCTTGCAATTTCAATCAGTGTTGCTACACCACTTGCTCCGTCACAAGCAGAAAGAATTGGTTTGTCTTTCTCTTTTGTATCCTGGTCTGCCCACGGTCGACTATCCCAATGTGAAGTGAGCAAAATTCTGTTTGTTGCTTTGGGATTTATTGAACCGATAATGTTCGTGCATTTTAGGTTTACTCCGTCAAAACCTTTCACATCAAATTTTTGCACGTAAACGGTATCGGTAAACTTTTTTATTTCATCAATCAAATATTTCGCGCAGGCTTCGTGTCCTTTCGAATTCATTTCACGCGTGCCGAAATTTATTTGCGCTTGTGTGTAGTTGTAAACTGAGTCGCTGTTGAACGCAGGAGCGTTTACAACAATTTCCTTTACGGGTTCAACAACAGTTTGCGCTGACTGATTGCATTTATCGCAAGAAGAAAGAAAGAGTAGAATTATTGGAAAGAGTTTTTTCATTGCAATTAATTTGAACTCCAGCTAACACCGTCCTTCCCGTCTTTTACTTGTATTCCTACTTTCAAAAGTTCATCGCGTATTTTATCCGATGCCGCAAAATCCTTTTTCGCACGAACATCTTTCCGTAATTCAAGAATCAGGTTCATCAGTCCTTCCACTTTATCTGAACCGCTTTCATTCTCTTCTTTCAAGCCTAAAACATCCAACACAATTTCATTGAAAAGTTTTTGAAGTTGTTCTTTGTCGGATGATGTGATAGAGTCGTTTCCGTCATTGATAGAATTAATTACGCGCACTGCTTCAAACAAATTTGCAATAGCAATTGAAGTATTGAAGTCATCATTCATTGCATCGTAAATTGCGGCCTTGATGTTTTCTAAATTGAAAGAAGATTTTTCAGCAGTTTTTAAATTCGGAATCAGTTTCAACGCATTCATCAATCTTTGATATCCTTTTTCTGCCGCTTGCAACGCACCATTCGACAAATCAAGTGTGCTGGTGTAATGTGCTTGTAACATAAAGAAGCGAACCGTCATTGGCGAATAACCCTTCTCTAATAAAGGATGATTCCCTTCGAAAAGTTCATTTGGCAAAACAGAATTGCCAAGACTCTTGCTCATCTTCTGTCCGTTCATGTTTAACATGTTCGTGTGCATCCAAATATTTGCCGGAGATTTTTTGCAGCACGCAAGGTTTTGTGCAATCTCATTGGTGTGATGCGTGGGAATCAAATCCATTCCGCCTCCGTGAATATCAAATTGCTCACCCAAATATTTTGAACTCATCGCGCTGCACTCAATATGCCAGCCGGGAAAACCTTCACCCCACGGACTCGGCCACCGCATAATGTGTTCGGGCTTTGCTTTTTTCCAAAGAGCAAAATCCAGGCGTCCGCGCTTTTCGGTTTGCCCTTCCAGGTTATCGCGGGTGCCTTCAAGCAGTTCATCTAATTTTCTTCCGCTTAGTTGTGTGTAAGCATTTGTCTTCGCAAATTTTTCTACATCAAACCAAATCGTTCCATCCACTTCATACGCAAGACCATTCTCCATAATCTTCTTCGTCATCTCAATCTGTTCGATGATGTGTCCGCTTGCAGTTGGCTCAATACTTGGCGGAAGAATATTCAACTTGTCGAGCACCTTGTGAAAATCTATTGCATACAACTGCACAATTTCCATCGGCTCTAATTTTTCGAGGCGCGCGCGCTTTGCAATTTTATCTTCTCCTTCATCGCCATCACTTTCCAAATGCCCTACATCGGTAATGTTGCGCACGTAACGAACTTTATAACCAAGATGTGTGAGATAACGCACCACCACATCAAACGAAGTATAAGTGCGGCAATTTCCGAGGTGCGCATAACTGTATAGCGTAGGACCGCATACATACAAGCCCACGTGAGGCGCATTGAGCGGTTTGAAAATTTCTTTTTCGCGCGTGAGCGTGTTGTAAATTTTTAGTTCAGACATGGGCGCAATATAATGCGTTGAAGATTTTTCAGAGAGAAAAAGTAGAGATAACCGGATAATGGTCGGAGAGTTCCCTGCGGATAGTTTTACAAGAGTTGATTTTTATATCGGCATCGAACAACGTGTAATCAATTCTGAAAAAGGAAAGCTTATTCGCGTATGTAGTTCCGAAACCCTTTCCTTTTTCAACGAACGCATCCTGTAAGTTTCCCTTTGCAGTGCTATAAGTATAGGATACGGGCACATCATTAAAATCTCCGCAAAGAATTTTTTGTCCCCGATATTCATTCATGCTTTCTGCCACGGCATTTGTTTGTATAGAGCGTTTGGCGTAAGCGCGTTTCATTTTCCGCATAATTTTTTTCAACGGATCCCAACGCGTAGTTTGATTTTCTTCCAATGAATCAATAGTTGCATAATCATCATATCCGAGATGGATCGATTGAAAATGCACGTTATAGACTCTTGCCTTTTTACCGTTGAAATCAATGTCGGTATAAATACAATCGTTGGCTAAAGAATTTTTAAAATCAATTTTGCCGGTATCCACAATTGGAAATTTTGAAAAAGTAGCAACACCCCAGATCTGATGCAATTCTCCTTTTTTCCAGAGTGCAGATTGCAATTTGCTTTTAGGAAACTTATGCAAATCAACCGATGGAAAAAAATAAACGTAAGGGTAACCCAATGAATCGCGCAGGTATTCGAGATTATGAAAGAGCTGATTGTTGGTATAAAATTCCTGCAAGCACAACACATCTGCTTTTTCTTTTTTGATAAGCTCCATCATCTGCGCACGCGTTTCGGTGTTCTTGCTCCAGTTGTATAAATCAAAATTTTTCACGTTCCAACTCATCACTTTAATTCCCGCTTCTTTATTCACTACATTAAAGTTCACGGCAAAAGTGGAGTAAATGAATTTCCATGTAAGCACAATGGCAACGAGCGAAATCAAACCGAAAGCATCGCGCTTTAAAATCCAAAGCAACAGAAAAAAAACATTTACCACCAATACAATCGGAAAGGCAAATCCGATAAATGTAAGCTGCCAGTACTTGGTCGGCTCAATGTATGTTGCCATGCAAGAGGCAAGCAAGACAGCAAGTGCAAGTATGTTTAAGAATTTAAAGAAGCCGCGCAACATTATTTCTTGGAATAATTGAATAGAAAATCTTTTTCCTCTTTCGTTAAACTATCGTAGCCTGAACGCGCAATCTTGTCCAATATATCATCAACTCTTTGCTGCTCGTTTTTGTTTCGAGATACTTTTTCTATTTTCTGTGTTTCGCTTTTGTAAGTAACTTTTATGCTCGATTTTGGTTTGAACAAATTCGCCATGCCATCAAAAAATTTATTTAGTGGCGTAGCAAAATCAAACCCACTTTGCAATGATTTGATATAAAGATAACCACTCAACGCTCCGCCTATGTGTGCAATGTAACCGCCCGCATTACCGTAAGGAATATTAATGATGTCGAGCAAGAGCGAAATAATTGCGATGTGTTTTATTTTGATGCTACCAAGAAACATTAATCGTATTTCGTAGTCGGGCGCAAGTGTGGCAGCAGCAAACACAATTGCAAAAACACTTGCCGATGCACCTAGCATCATAGAAACATCAGCTTGTGGTTTAAAAACAGGGAGTAGATTATACGCCAGTAAATAAGTTATAGCACCGGCAAGTCCGCCAATAATATATAGGGGCAGAATTTTTTTATCGCCCAGGTACAACACAAAAATTTCTCCGAACCAATAAAACCAAAGCATGTTGAACAGCACATGAAAAAATCCGGTGTGCAAAAACATGTAAGTAAAACCCGACCATGGTTGATGCAGCAAAACAGAAAGCGATGCAGGCATTTCTACTTTGCTCAACACTAAATTGTAGAGCGAATTGTTTTGAAAAAGAAAGCCAGCAAGATTAAAAATTCCGAAAAAGAGAAACACGCCAATATTTACAAAAATCAATTTCATAACCATGTTGCCATAGCTGAATTGATGTTTGATATCGTTGGTAATGGAACCGGTTAGCATTTTCTAATTTACTTTCTCAATCGTGTAACTCAAAAAATATCTGTCCTTCAAATCGAATTTACTGAATGGACAAGGGTCATCATTTTTTCCTTCGTGTGGCGAATTGGTGAAATGGTCAATGCTTCCAAGTTTATCATACGAATGCAGATTACTTATTTCTCCAAACTCGTCATCTAAACATCCTTTCAAAAACATGTTCTGAATGGAAAAAATTCGGTTTTTAAAAAAACGTTTCGTGCTTTTGTCGCATGGCGAACCGCCATCTAAAATATCTCCTGCCAGCAAATCAATACCATCCACTTCCCATCCGCTCATGTACACTCTAAAGCTTTTTCCGCGTTGAACGGTTACGGTGAATTCATTGTTCAACTTCCATTTGTGGTAATATGTTTTACCCAAACCCTTGGTCAAAATTTTTCCCTTTTTTCCATGAAAGTCATTAAGAAAAATCCATTCGCTTCCTACATTGGCAAATAAGCGCACTTCGGCTTTTGAAAGTTTATCGTTGATGTATCTAAACTTTAAGTTCGTCAACTTCACTTTATAAATATCAACCGGTAGTTCGTTGGCAATGCCTCGACCTTCATCCCAATAGAAATAAATAGTGCGTGCATAAATTTCTAAGTCATTCGCGTTTTTTGTTTTCCATGGAATAAGAATATGCACAGTAGCAGAGTCATTATTCGTTTCTATGATTTCGTCCTGCGAAAAACTATCTCCTCTTCTTTTTTCCAATTTATAGCGCAACTGTGCAGTAGCCGATGGACGAGGCAGATTTACTTTAACCGTAAATTCATAATCCTTGTTGCTCATGTTTACACGCTTCACAAAACTTTGTGCGTTGAAGCGATTGTTTTGCAAGGCACTGCCATCACCGCTGGCAAACACATCTACTCGGGTGGCAAACTTTATAGAGCTATCGCCAATAGAAACTTGCTCGGGCAATGAGCGTTTAATGGCAACAATTCTTGGTGGATGAATTTCTGCTTTGCTTGGCGGATGGCCTCTGTCCCAAATGTATTGGCCTTCCACATGTACCCAATCGCCAATGCTCGGCCAGTTCCAAATTTTATTGCCCAGTTCGTGACCTGCACTAAAGAACCCACCGCTTCGCCCTGCATCATTATCGGCACTTAAAATATTTACTCGATTGCACATTCCCAATCCGCACTCCCATTCAATACCAATAGTGGTATGCAAGATGGTATCGTTGCCTTCTTTTTTTCTATAAACTAAATACGGAAGAAGATTAGTGTATCGATTGTCGTCTGTTACATCGGGCACTACTTCAAAATCCATGTCGTGTGAATAGTGATAGAATGGCAAATCCTCATGACTCACATGTGGTCCATCGGTGCCCGTAACCAAATTAGAAGTAACCCTTCCTTCTAAAATAGCCACGTAATTTTTGTCAACAACGGGCAACCACGAAGGAAGAATAACACCTATGTCGTAAAACTCATGTCGCTTTAAAAAAGAGATAGTGTCTTTGCAAGGGTTGAAACCATCTTCGCTTTGTGTAGAATACGGATGCGAAGCCATTGGCGTTTGCGCCATTAAAATATTTGCTGAAAAAAATAATGCGGGTAGTAGAAAAGTTTTCACTTGAAAGTTGAGCGATTTAATAAAACTCGTTTGAATTTCTATTCCAATATTTCACCAGTAAAAATCCAAACAAGGCGCCACCTAAATGCGCAAAGTGCGCTACGTTATCTCCGCTATGCATAGCTACTCCTGAGTAGAGCTCTATCAAAATATAAACGGTGACAAAATATTTTGCCTTAATGGGAATGGGAATAAACATCAAATACAATTCAGTATTTGGAAACAACATGGCAAATGCAGTAAGCACACCAAACAATGCGCCCGATGCGCCAACAGTAGAAGAAAAATAAGTGCTCCACGCTTCCGGATTACTTTCGAGCAAAGCCATAGAAGGGTCAACGTTTCCGGTTGCCTTAAAAATTAAAAAAGCTTGAACAAGCATGTGAAGGATTACTGCACCAAATCCAGTTATTATATAGAACGTAAGAAAGCGCTGAGCGCCCCAAACTCTTTCCAAAATAATTCCGATGGTAAGCAAGCCAAACATGTTGAAGAAAATGTGGCCAATGCTTCCGTGCATAAACATGTGCGTAATGATTTGAATAGGCATGAACGTTCCGGCTGAACCATAGTAATATGCTTGTTGGGCAAACTGATTTAGGTTTGGAAATTGACTCGCATCTATAGAGCCGTTGTATAACGCCTGCAAATAATCGTGCTTGTTGAAAAAATAATGAAGACTCAAAAAGTGTTGAAGCTCAGGACGAATACTGCAAACAATAAATAGAAGAACATTGATAACAATGAGATTGAACGTAACGCTGCGGGTATCTATATTGTTGAACATGGCTCGAATTTAATTAAGACATAAAACGAATGAGCGCACAAATTATTTATTCTCGAATCTTTTTTCGAGTTCATCGTTTGCCAGCGTAATGAATGTAAATTTTCCGTTGGGTGCATTGAACGCATTTTCACAGGCAAACAGTTCATCAATCAATGTTTTCATTTCTTCTACCGAAAGCTTTTTGCCCGCTTTAATACTTGAACTATACGCCAGTGACTTCGCCAAATTTTCGCGTTTTGAAAGTTTCGTAATCTGCAAATTCATTTTGTATTGCTCAATCAGTTCTTCAATCATTTTCTTTTCATCGCCTTGTAAAAGGTCGGCAGGAAAGCCGTGAATAACAAAACTGTTTTTGCCGAATTCCTGAATGTCGAAACCCAGGTTATTTATTTCGGGAAGTAGTTGATGAAGCACCTGCGCATCCATGGCATTCAAATCCAAATTCTGCGGAAACAATTGCCGCTGACTTTCATTTTTGTTTCTGTCGAGCAATTTCAAGTAGCGCTCAAACATAATGCGCTCGTGCGCGGCTTGCTGGTCAATCAAAATAAATCCGCTCTTGATTTGCGAAACGATATAACGCCTTTGAATTTGATGAGGCGGCACGGCTTCTTTGTAAGCATCGTTGTCCGATGAAAAACTGCCGCTTGTATTTTCTTCGGACTTCGGACTTCGGACTTCGGACTTTGTATTTGTATCAAACGCGTGTTCCCAATTTTTCAAATTGTTTTCCTCGCGCGTAGTGAGCGGTTGAAAATTAGTAGGCGGTGCAAATTTTTTTGCATCCTTAGTAGTGGTAGCGTGTTGCGTAATTTCTAACCAGGTGCGCGGTTGCTGAGTGAAAGTGTCGTTGTTGTTCAAATGGTGCTCTTGATTAAAATCTAGTGTGGGCGAAACACTATATGCTCCGAGCGTGTGTTTCACACCGAGGTTTACAAATGTGTAAACCAATTTCTCATCTTCAAATTTGATTTCGTGTTTTGCAGGATGAACGTTGATATCAATTTTTGCGGGGTCAATATCCAGGAACAAAACATAAAAAGGAAAACTTCCTTGAGGCAACATTTGTTCAAACGCCATACTCACCGCATGGTTTAGATATGGCGATTTGATAAACCGGTTATTGACAAAAATAAATTGTTCGCCTCGTGTCTTCTTCGAAAATTCGGGCTTGCCGGTATAACCATATACGTGTAGCGCGTAACTTTTTTCTTCCACCGGAACAATCTTGCCGGCATAATTCTCACCAAACATGGCAACGATTCGTTGTTTTAAATTGCCCGCTTTGAGGTGATACATTTCGTAATCGTTATTGAAAAGCTGAAAGCCAATTTTAGAATGCGCGAGCGCAATGCGCTGAAACTCCTCAATGATATTTTTCAATTCAACGGTATCGCTCTTCAAAAAATTTCTTCGCGCAGGCACATTGAAAAATAAATTTTTCATAGCAATGGAAGTGCCTTCGGGTGTTTGACAAGGTTCCTGTTTCAAAATTTTCATCCCTTCAATTTCAATCGAAGTGCCAAGTTGATCTCCCGTTTGTTTTGTTTTTAATTCCACTTGTGCTATGGCGGCAATAGAAGCCAACGCCTCTCCGCGAAAACCCATGGTGCGTATGTTGAACAAATCTTCTGCTGCGCGAATTTTTGAAGTGGCGTGTTTTTCAAAACTCATGCGCGCATCGGTTTCGCTCATGCCGCAACCGTTATCAATTACTTGCACTAAACTTTTGCCCGCCTGTTTTACAATCAACTTTATATGCGTTGCTCCCGAGTCAATCGAATTTTCGAGCAGTTCTTTCACGGCAGAAGCAGGTCGCTGAATAACTTCACCGGCTGCAATTTGATTTGCAATATTATCGGGCAGTAGACGAATAATGTCCATGAATAGAAACTGAAATTTAGGAGGGCAAACTTAATTATTTGCGAGTGGCATTACGGCAAAAAGTATTGCGTTTTGCTTTCTGCTCCACCTAACTTAAGTACGTCCTTATTAAAACGTATAGCGAAGTTGTAATGTATAGCTGCGTAGCGGTTCGGGTTTACCCGGTCGCAATTGATACAAACGATTGGTTACATTTTTTACAATGAAACCAATTTTGAAATGGTCGTTAATGTTCATGCCCGCGCGTATATCCATAAAAAAATCTCCGTTTGGATGATTGGCCACATAATCGTTCAGCGCATTCAGGTTATGAAAGAAAATAAAAGAGGCTTGCTTAAACAATGCAGGAATTTTTTCGGGTGTTGTTCCATAATTAAATGTGGCCCCCACATAACATTTCCAAAAAGATACTTCTACATCGGCTCGAAACAAATGGCGAATACGGTAGTAGAGCAATTTATTGGTGTCTTCTACACCCACCTTCTTGAAGTTGTATACAAAAATATCTTTGAAAAATTCTGAAGTCGTGTAGTGATTACTTCCGGTGTCGTGATCAAATTTTCCGGGCCATGTGTAAGTATAACCCGCCATCAACTGCACACCTACGGGTCCAATTTTTCCGGTACCTGCTAAACCAATTTCGTAACCGGCAATTCGTGCCTGTTCAACATTCAATGCTCTTAAACCAAATAGTTGGCCGGGCACACCCGGGTACTCCAATGATGTAGGAAATATTTGCGTGCCATTGCTGTATTGATTTGGCCAAAACGCCAATTGGTATTCGATAAAATTTTTGTATTGCTGCCAAAAAAACGATGCATCAAAGTAGGCGTTCCAATTTCCAATTCTAAATCCTTGTTTAAATCCAAGTTCAGCACTCCAACCTCTTTCTGGTTTTAGTGTATCGTTTGGCACAATCACTAAGCC
The DNA here is from genome assembly GCA_026391075.1 of Bacteroidota bacterium. Lineage (GTDB taxonomy): Bacteria > Bacteroidota > Bacteroidia > Chitinophagales > LD1 > Bog-950. Next base: position 103,904 of record JAPLES010000002.1, read on the forward strand.
GCCAAAAAACTCTGCCGAAATAAATTTTTCGGCAATGCTTGGAATGCGATAGGCCTGACCAAAAGAGGCGCGAAAAAATGTTGCTCTACCTACTTGCACATTTGCCCCCGCGCGAAAAACAGGAATGCCTTTTTCAATAATCGTATCCACAGCCGCTACTTCATAGCGAACTCCACCTTGTAGTGTAAGTGCTTTATAATTGAATTCAAGCTGCGTGTAAATAGCCGTGTTCCAATTTGTTTGTTGGTCTTTATATAGGTTACTAGAACTTGAGCCATACGAAAAAGGAAAGCCGGCCGTAAGCACAATCATGTTTTTCCAACGAAACTGATATTGGTTATCCATGGTTACAAAATGTGAAACGGCATTCGCCACCCCCACTCCTCCTTCTCTATAAATATACATGTAACGCAGGTTGCTTGAAATGCGATGCCCCTTTGCGTTTTGATAAGTAAAGTGTGGATCGAGCGTAGCGCGTGTATAGTGATCTTCGGAACCGGTGGCTCTGAACAGCGCAAGCGAGTCTAGATTTTTAGAAATAAAAAAACGATTGCTGCGTTCGTGCATAATTAAACCATCAAGACCAAAATTTAAGCCTTCCACTTTAGGGTGTAGATAGCGAGTTTTTAAAACTGCACGAACACGAAATTCATCCGATAGTTCAAGATAACCATCGTTCTTCGTAATGTTTCCGGCTGCTACTAGTTGCAAATTTTTTATTCTGCGCTGATGGTTCACATTCACCGAGCCAAACATTGGGTTCAAATCACTGCCCCACCATTTTTTGGCAACGTATGATGGCTGGTCGTAAATACCATAGTTTAATTCTACTTCTGTTTTCGGGTCATTATCGGTAGGCCATTCGGTAACTACATTCACCACACCGTTCAAAGCTCCGGAACCGTACACCACTGAAGAGGCGCCCTTAATAACTTCCACCTGTTTCACATTTTCCATCGAAGCCATTTTGCTTTGTCCTTCGCCCAAATCGGCACTCATTAAACTCAAACCATCGCTAAGTACCGCCACCCGTGAACCCACTCCATAGGAATATGAACTTCCTCCACGAATAGAAATTTGTCCGTCCTGCACCAGCACACCCGGTGTTCTACTTACCACTTCTCCTATATCGTTTGAGTTGGTGTTCTTGATTTGATTTTTGCCAATCACTTCGGTGGTTACCGTTTCTTTGGCCGAATTTTTTCGATACTGACTTACCGTTACTACCTGGCTAATTTGAATGGCGGAAGATTTCATGGCCACTTCAATATTTAATTTCTCTCCCTCCTTGAGCAATACTTGCCGCTTATCGGTTTTGTAACCAATGTATGAAATGCTAAGGTCGTGTTCGCCAATGGGAATATTTAAAACAAATTTTCCTGAAGCATCGGTGATAGCTCCCTTCGTTTTATCAAATTTGACAGATGCTCCAGTTAGTGGTTCGCGGTTTTCGCTATCGCGAACAGTGCCCGATATTTGAGCGGTTTGAGAAAATAATATTTTAGTAAAAAGCAGAATAGAGAATAGGGTAGAAAATTTTTTCATCGGCACGGTTTCTTGAAAAATTGAAAGTAGAAGAATTTTGAAATTTTCAAAACTACGCTAAGGCAAATCTTCCTCTTCTACCTTGAGCCATGTTTCAGGAAAAATAAGATTCTTGTACCAAACCAATTTCCATTCACCGTTGTTGTATTCCAGCGCGGTCATATTTTCTACCCAATCGCCACTGTTCATATAAGTTACACAGCCGCGTTCTGTTTCAATTTTTTTTATGCAAGGCAAATGCACGTGTCCGTTAATGACCACATCGTATCCTTCGTCTAAAGCAATTTCAACTGCGGTGGTTTCGTGGTTGTGTAATTTTTTTACTCCGCGTTTGGTAGCAAATTTTACTTCCTGCGAAAACGAAGATTTTTCGCGACCAAAAAGCACCAGAAAAAAATTGACAAGCTTGTTGATGAGAATTAAAATTTCGTAACCGGTGGTGCCCAATTTTGCCAGCCACCGCGAACCTTGCATGGTTACATCAAAAATATCTCCGTGAAAAAACCAGTGCTTTTTTCCATCTAATTCCAAAACAAGTTTGTCTTCTAATTCTAAGTTGCCCAAATTCAATCCTGAATATCTGCGCAACATTTCATCGTGGTTGCCGGTGAGGTAATACACTTTTACTCCTTCTGAAATAAATTTAAAAACGTACTCTAAAACTTTGCTGTGCGATTTTGGAAAGTAGTAGGAACGAAACTGCCAGATGTCAATGAAGTCGCCATTGATGATTAGAATTTCGGGCTCAATACTTTGTAAATATTTGTTTAACTCCTTAGCGCGGCAGCCCACAAAGCCGAGATGAATATCGGAGATGACAACAACTTTTACTTTTCGTTTACGTTCGTTCATGAGCTGCTAATTTCTCTATTCCATGTTAGCTGAACATTATTCTTTTATGGTTCCCAAACCCGATTGACCGCTTGCCGAAATAGAATCAATTCGGGCGAGTTCATGATTAGGAAAGTAAACGTGGTAGTCTGTCCACCCGGTAGTTCCCGCGCGGTAATCTGCTTTATAATAATCGGTAGAAGTAATTTGTGCTCCGCTCGAAAACGCGGCATACATTTTCGTGTAGTCACCTGTGCGGGCTTCAGTGGTACCCCCATCGGCCCTTGTGCGAACAATAAAACCTTGCTGAACTCTTTGTTGAATTTGACTATAACTGCCCACAGGTCCGTTCAATATTACAAACGCTGCTTCAGCGGTACTTGGTGAAGAATAAACAAACATAGCTCTGCCTTGTAAGGATGGATGCCCGCTTTTGTAAAGTGATTCTGCTGCGCCTTCCATAATGAAAACAACTTTGTTTCGAGCTTTTGCAAGTGTTGGCCAGTTACCATTGCGCGCTGCTGAATCGAGACGAATGTATGAACCGCGCACATCATCGGGTGTAATTACCTTGTCTAAATTTTCTCCAAACACGCTTTTAATTTCCTCGTCCATTTTATCGCAGGAGTATGCATCGTAAGGAACCGCGTGTGTAAAATTAAAGGGGAGCGATGCGAGCGTTGGATTGTCGGCCGGCACATCTTGTTTGGTTTCTATATTGATAAAAATGGGTAGGTGGTTAGGGTGCGCAACACTCCAATTGTAAATGGTTACCAGCGCACTTTTAAAAGTGTAGTGATTGGTGTTGTAATCAAAATCGGGAATGTGTAAAATTTTAAATCCTGGGGCATCAAGCTCAGGTATGTGCGCCTCAGCATCCAAACCCAACATTTCTAATCCGGCACGGTGCTTAAATTGTCCGCCATTGGGGTCGTTATAAATATCCAATTCAATTCCCCGAATTCCGTAATCGTCAAACTGTTGCTCAAGCGGTATATGCGCATAATCAATTCCAACAGGATCGTAACTAGATGGTAATATTCCTAGTGCATTTGCGCGAATCAAAAAATCAAACACGGTATCATCAGTATGCCTATGATAACTATTGTGACTGGCAATAATTTGAATTTGATTCAGTTTTAAACTATCGGTAGGTCCGTTATCGAAAGTTGTTTCTTCAAGCGGCAAACTTTTTTGAATTTCTTTTTTGCATGCTCCAACAAAAATAAATGCTACCGCAAACACAAAGGCGTAATGTTTCATTAACCAAAATTTTACATGAATATATGAAAGTAGGTTAGAGAAGTTCTACTTTTTGAAACCGGTAAGTGCGCCAATCTCTTCGCCAATTCCAATCATAGAGCGATAGTTCAACGGAAATTCTAAAAAAACATGAAGCATACTAAGAAAGTAAAGTGCAATCAATCCTGTTTTATAATCGTAAGCGTAAAGTGCTACCGAAATAATCCAAAGAGCAATTACAGACACCAACCATTTCTTAGGCACTTGATGCCATTTGATAATAGATGTTTTCGAAAACCAATTGAGGTAATGATAGGTATACGCAAACGCTATGAATCGCATAATGCCAAAACCAATATCGCTCACAAAAATATTTTCACGCGCTGTTTCTCCTAATTTGAAAACATAAATGAACGATTGATTCACCATGGTAAATCCGCTTGCCGTTAACGCCTTCTCGGCATAATCGCTCACCTGATAAAAACTAAATTTAGGAAACAGCACAAAGAAACTTAGAGCACAAGCGGCAAACACCAGAATAGAAGCAATGCCTGTTACACTTTTATTTTTCAACGCACCAAACAGAATGAACAATCCTGTAAAAAGAAAAACGTGAATCAGTGTTGGAAGAAAAACCGCGAAGAGAAAAAAGAAGGGTTGCGTGTTTAAAATCAATCCGCCAACGAATGCAGCAACCACTACAAACAAAATTTTCCAAAGCAAATCTTTGAACAAAATAAAACCCAGCGCGCTTGCAAACGCAAGGTAAATCATCAAGTTACTGATGTTGCCGCTTCCCGTAAAAACAAAATTGAACAGAAACAAAAACACGCAAAGCATAATCAGCCAGATGTAATCCGATTTGCCATTAGTAAAATAATCGCGCTTGTGCAGCCAGGTAATTTCGGTGAGGTAATGCAGCGGACCGAGTACCGCATACGAAAACAAAAACAATTCAAACGGCACCACAAAAGCCGCCACACACGAAATGAGCATAAGGGCAATGTTGGCGAGGTCGATTTGTTTTGTGTTCATGAAAGTTTTTGTTGCAAATTGAAAATATAAATTTCTACTTTTAGCAATCAGTATACTTAACCTCGTGTAATGAAACGAATTTTCTTTTTTCTTTTCGGCTGTTTAATTCTATGCTACTACGGTTGCGATAAAAAGAAATCGGATTCTACTGCAATAACCTCATACCCTCTTCAAGCAGGAAATATTTGGGTTTATGATGTAACATACCATCATGATTCCGTTACCACAAACTACACTTATACCTTTCGGTGTGTTGGAGATACAACCATCAATGGAATTACATGTTCCCAATTAATAAAAACGGAAGCGAATCTTAATACTGGAGCAAGCCAAACATTTAGTCACTATTACAAAAATCAGAGCGATGGTTTTTACTTTATTGCTGGGGATTCTTTAACTGATGACATGCTGTATTTCAAAAATGAATTAGCGCTCTTTCCCAAATTAGCTTTCAAAACAGAATCCACCTCGAGAGGAATTTTTGTAGCAGACCCGCCATTAAAGCTACTATCGTTTCCAACGAACCAAAATGATTCTTGGATTTCAAATGAATACGGTAGTCAGTCGCATTTCGGAAGAAAATATTTAGGATATGAAAACACGCTTGCTTCTGCTGGTACTTTCTACTGCATAAAAGTTCAACCTTATTTTGACAACGACCACAATGGCATCGCTGATTCGTCCATTACAAACTATCAATGGTTTGGAAACAAAGGCTTGGTCAAAGAAACTTCAAAGCAAGTAGTAACAGATTTTAGTGGTGCCATTTTCATTATTGAGCACTCAGCAAATCTAAGGTCTATAAACTTTTAAGTCAATCCAGGCATCTTCGGCATAGCTCCCATCATTTCACTTTGCATTACACCATCGGCTTTTTCTAATGCTTCGTTAGTTGCAACAAGAATTTTTTGTTCAAGCAATGCTTTGTCGTCCTGTTTCAGAATTTCTACACGTTTCACTTTTTTATTTCCCGAAACAGCAACGCGCGCATATTCATTTTCAGCAACTACTTCAATGGTATCAAGACGCTTTTTTGCCTCTTCCATTTTTTCCTGCAGTTCTTTCAGTTGTTTCATTTGGTCGAAGAAGCCCATAATTAGATATTAGATTTTAGACGTTAGATTGAAATGCAAAAAACCGAATTCTGAATTCATTTTCGAATTTCCGAATTCTCAAATTTACTAATTCGGCTTTTAGCTTTTCATGTTTTCGTATTGCAACGGAAAACCAAAATCACCTTTGCTCAGATGCGCCATTACTTCCTGCAGGTCGTCAATTTTTTTTCCCGCCACGCGAACAATCATATCCATTTGCGTTGCCTGCACTTTTAATCCGGTATCTTTTATTGCCTTCGCAATTTTTTTCATCGTCTCTTTGTCTAAACCATTTTTCAGTTTCACATCTTTCTTAATCATAGGTCCCGATGCATAATGAGCTTTACTCACATCATAACTGCGCGGGTCAATTCCCTGCTTAGAGCCTCGCGCAATAATTACATCAATCACCGTATTCAAACGCATATCGTTTTCGGTGGTAATCAAAAGCGTCAACTCTTTTTTATTGAAATCAATCTCGGTATGCGAGCCATGAAAATCATAACGATTCACGATTTCTTTTTTCGCTACGTTAATAGCGTTCTCTACTGCTTGTGAATCTACTTTGCTAAGTACATCGAATGAAGGCATGTTTAAAGTATTGAGTAGTTAGTATTAAGTATTAAGACAAATACAATTTCTGTTTTCAAACGATGATTTTATTTCTGCTTGCTGCCGCTTTTCTTCGCTACTGCTTTATCTGTGACTTAAAAAAGCCAGCTCCGTCCTTAGTCATTCGATTCACGTATTCCTTTCCATCTTTATTAAAAACAATGTAGCCGCTCGAATCGTTCAGGTAATAATTACCCGAAAGAAATTCTCTCCCGTTAATCTGCCACATAATCATTCCCGCTTGCGAAACGGGTTTTTTTGGCGCGGTCTTCGGCTCAAAAAAACCGTTGAATAATTTCACGCTGCGCCCATCAAGTGATAAGCTTCCTCCTTTACCAATCATCATAACTACATCCATGCTCGTGGTAGAATCGCGAAGGGTTATAAAACTTTTGAGGGGCAATGGTTGCTGAGAGAAACAGCAAGTAGTAAATAGTAAATAGTAAGTAGTAAATACAAATGCTCTCATCGTAAAAATTTGAATTAAGATTTCAAACATAGTTTTTGAAACCGAAATGAAATTATGTGTTAAGCAATTTTCGGAATTCAGAAAGATAAACAGACTTCAACGCTTCAACTGAATATTTTGCTTCAATTGTTTTTCGACCTTCTTTGCCCAAGATATTTCTAAGTTCTTTTGACTCAATTAAGAACGATAGTTTTGTAAACCACTCCTCTTCGGTGGAGGCTAAAAATCCATTCACTCCATCTTGAATAATATTTATGTTTTCGCCTACAGCCGCCATTACGGCCGGCACCTCCAAAGCCATGTACTGCAGACCTTTCATTCCACATTTTCCTTTCGACCACTCTGTATTGGGCAGTGGCATAATGCCTATATCGAATGTAGCAATTTGACTTACCTCCGTTTCGTGCGACCAGGCTATTCCTTTGATTTCTAAACTGTCGTTGGTGTATTCTGGAACTCCATATACGACAAAGCCAATTCTATTAGTGTACTTCTGTTTTAATTTTAGCAGCACAGGAATAATTGTTTTAAAATGTTCAATAGTAGTTTGGCTTCCACTCCAACCAATCACCACCTTTTTGCTCTGATTAATTTTGGGTGGAACCTGGTAATAGTTTAGATCGATGGTTGATGGAAACACAACAACATTTTTAGTTGAACTGCTTGCATAGTCGGCCAAAAATTTATTTCCTGCAAAAACCGTGTCGGCCAAACTAAGTATCTCATTTATTTTTTCCGGCCGCTTAAGCCATGCCAATTTTTTATTCCCCTCCGATACATCGCTGTTCCAAATAGCATCATCAAAATCGAAAATAATTTTGGCTCCTGATTTTTTAAACTGCCGTTCAAACAAAACGGTGCCTGTCATAAAAGCCTCGCGGTAAATATAGATGATGTCGAAATTTTTCGCTCGCCATATATCCTTCAGTCTTCTAAAAAATGCTTTACTAAAAATGATAAGTTTTGAAAAATAGTTCCCGGTGGAGTAAAAATTTTTGTCTTCTTCTTCGTTAATAATTATGGGCGAGTAAACACATTCAAACCCATTTTGTTCCAAAAATGGCAGGTACTGTTCGCAGCGGTATCGTTGACCAGGCGAACGATTAAATCGATGTTGAACGATGTAAAGAATTCTTCTCTTTTGGGTAATTGTCATAATTAATATGCGTTGCAAATTATTGCAAATCGGAAAAATAAAAATCCCGAACCATATTCGATTCGGGATTTTGATTTAAAATGATGAATCAGATTACTTGCCATTGGCAATAAACACCTTCTTCGTAATAATCTCTTCGTTGTTTTTCACTCTTACAATTACATAAGCAGCTTCCAAATTTGTAAACGCTTTGCTGTAAATAGTGGAGTGACCAAATTTCTCGTTGCTCAATTGCTGACCTAATACGTTGTAGATTTCAATCGTTGCCTCTACCTTCGGTTGTTTGCTCATGTCTACATATACCGTGTTATCTGCACTCCATATAGCAATTGATTTGTTGTCTGTAAGATTGCTGATTCCTGTGGCTGCTTTGGCGGTTACAGTAATCTGTTGTGTGTTTACTGCATTGCAATCTGTATTGTTTGCTGTCAATGTAGCTGTGTAATTGCCCGGTGTTGTATAGCTATGTGTTGTAGTAACACCTGTAGCTGTATTGTTATCTCCAAAGTTCCAGTTGTTGTTCGTTGCATTCGTTGCTGTTGAGTTGAACTGGATGTTGTCGTCCTGCTCTACCACTGTTGCACTTGCCGTAAACGATGCTGTTACTTGTTGAACTCCGTTCACTTGTATTGCCTTTACAACTGTGTAGTTATTATTATCAACAAGCGTTACGGTATAAACTCCCACAGGTACATTCAGCACAAGCGGGCTGCTTGCATTTAAACTGCCGCTGCCTACTGCTACTGTATTGCTGTTTGCAACCGTATAGTTCCAATTTGCCGCTCCCGGTTGAACTACATTGATTGTTCCTGCCGCATTACAGGTTGCATCTGTCTTGGTAATTACCGCTGCCGGTGTAAAGTGTATTACAAATCGGTTTACATTTTCCATGTTGGTCATGCTGAAGGTGTAAGAATTATTATCTCTTACATTTTGCATGGCGCCCGTAACTTTATCTTCTAACCAAATGTATGATGTAGGGTCAAAACTATTTACGCCATTGATGGTGATGGTATAAGTTCCATCTGCACCCGGTATCATTCCCAATGCAACAGTGCTTGCTTGCGCAATACTTGTTTGTGTATTGATAGCATAAGGGAAAGAATTATTTCCTGTAAACAATGTTGGTTGACCAAGATTACTCCGCTGCTTTCTTAAATCATAGTCTGCATCAAACTGATTGGTGGAAGATGAGTTAAAGGAGAGCGTTGTGGCATCACCAAATCCATTTCCGTTTACTTCTATTTCCAATGTTTCAATATTGCTGTTGGATTGAAATACATTATTGCCGTTTGTACTTCTGTTTGCTTTGGTAAAATTATATGTAGCTGAACCGCCTGCTGTTTTAAATATCATGAAACCTTGGAAAGGCGCGAGCACTGTGCCAGGAGTTAGTGGTTGATAAGTTCCGGTGTATTGCCCCGAAGGAACGTATACAAAACCGTTAGCGGCAAAACCAGCTTGACCAGTATAGGTATAACCACTAGGAAAAGGATTGCTAAGTAAATGCCATCCGCTTTCAAACGTGTAATTGCCGCTCGATTGCAAGGTGGCTAAGGTGTAATTGCTATTGGAAAGTGTAGCTGATGAATACGAAGGAGCAAGATTAGGAGTGCCTGTTACATTGAGTGTGCTGCCACCGTTAGCGTATACAGAATATCCTCTGCCTTGCACTGCCGCATCACTTGCGCTCATTACTTTCCAGCCTTGCAAAATACAAGTGGAAGGATTGTTTTCATCCCAACGATAAACTTTTCCTGTTGGCGTTCCCGCACCCTGATGAGTTTCATCACAGTTTGCCGTTGGAATAAAATAGCCGCTGCTTGCTGCTGCACCAAGGTCGCTCAAGGTTGTATTTACCGGAACCCCCAATTGATGTTGTCTGCTTCCACTTCCTGCTACAAAGCGTTGCGCGGTTACATTGCCCGTGATTGTTCCATTAAAAGTATTGGGCGAAAAATCATTGATGACAGCGCATTGATTAACCGCTGTGCTTCGCAAACGAAGCGTGCCGTTTGTAGTATTTAAGTTTCCGGTTTGTAAATCTAATTCCACAAACACATCGAAGAAAGAAGAAGGTGCCATCACCGCACCACTAGCATTGTTTAGTCGCAAATTCTGAAAAGAAGTTTTGCCGCTCAACGTTTGCACCCCGCTTCCTGCAAGAATTACAAAACCTGTTCCATTAGTAGTAACTGTTGAAGCCGTAGCCGTTGTGCTTCCAATCCAATTACCATATACCGAAAGCGTTTTGGTGTTATTGACGGCAAGCGTTGCACCGCTTTGCAAAGTTATGTTACGAATAGAGGGATTCACCAAACCTATCACTGGAAAATTAGGTCCGGGAACAGGCGTTGTAGGAATTACTCCATCTGTAGTAGCAGTAGGAACTCCCAGCGTCCAGTTATTCGGGTCTGTCCATTGAGTGGTAATTCCTTTCCAAAGATTTACACCACACACTAAATCAACACCATTGCAATCTTCATCAATCGTATTACCACAAATATCTATTGCTCCCGGGTGAATAGATCCATCGGCATCATCGCAATCTGTTCCATTCGTAGTCAATGAATATCCTATTGGTGTGGTTGCGCCATAACAAACGTTTGCCGAGCCAATATCGTATCCATCATTGTCTGCATCAATATAAAAAGAAGCGGTTTGCCATTTTAAAATATCGGTAGGCGCACAGTCTGTATTATTCAAAGAATATCCGCTCGGTGGTGTGCCTGCATTTACTGCACACACACTTGTCAAACTTCCTGCACCGTATCCGTCACCATCTGTATCGGCATAAAAATTAAAGCTATCGTGTTTGGTGTTGTCGTTGTCGTTGCAATCGGAATTGTCAGCTACGTATCCCAAAGGCTGTGTGCATGCACTTTGCGTAACTAAAGGGTTGCCATAACCATCGGTATCAAAGTCTTCATACCAAACCGGAGTAATAGCAGAAACTAGTTGCGAAGCCGAAGACGAACAACCAAAAATATCGGTGAGGGTAACTGTATAAGTATTTGTGGTAGCTACTGAAATTGAGGTTGTGGTAGCTGCTGTGCTCCACAAATAAGTGATGTCGAAAGTTGAATTAGGTAAAGCATTCAACACTTGTGTTGCTGGCGGACAAATAGTAAGCGTTCCCGATGGCGTAATGGAAGCTGTTGAAGAAACTGTTTGTGCAAAACGAACGTCATCAATTCTAAATGATGGTCCGCTAGTGGCCGTGTTTGTAAATCGCAATTGAATATTTGACCCGGCAGGAATTGCGTTAACCGTTTCTAATAAATACCAAGTAGCCGTTCCTGAACCAGTAGGCAAGGTTGCTGTGCCTATAGAAGTCCAGTTTACTCCTACATTGGTGCTGTAATCAACTACTAATTCGCTGCCGTTAGAGGCGATAGTGCTTTTAAATAAATAGAATGATAAATAATTCGGGACCACCGAAGTAATCCCCTGTATGATGAGTGTTTTACCATTGATGGCCAGAAAACAATTTCCAAGGCCGGAACCCGGAGAAAATGTATTATTTCTTACATCGCTTGTTCCCGCAAGCGTTAATCCGGAAGAACCCGCATAACCAGCTATGGATGGAGTGCCAACAGGTGTTCCAAAACTTTCAACAAAAATATCTTGCAGTGTGCTGAAGGTTTGTGCCGGTGGCAAAGAAACGATAAGCACCGAAGGCGTTGCACAAAGTGCATTGCTAGTTAATTCGCAACTAATGATATCTCCGGCAGTTAAAACTCCCGGGCTGTAAGTTGTTGCAGTAACCGGATTCAATCCATTCTTTTTCCAAACATAAATCGGAGAGCCGCCACCGTTTACACTCGATGCCGTAAATGTAGTTGCTACACCGGCACAAGCCGCTGGTGGACTAATATCTAAACGCGGTGTTAGAAGTGGATTAATAGTAACGTTCACCGGTCCAAAATTTTTCAAACAAGTAAATGCATCTGTTACTGTTACAGAATAACTTCCAGTTGCAGCTGCTGCAATAGAAGATGTAGTTGCCGCGGTGCTCCACAAATACGAAACGGTACCTGCGGGGCTTAAGTTCACCGAAAGTGGAACCGTTCCACCACATTGTATAATTGGTCCAGCATTCGAAATAGATGCAGTGGTTGCTGTTCCATACGAAAGGGTAATATCATCTAACCTATAATCTGCAAGATTGCTATTTCTCCTAAAGCGTAGATAAACCGTTGCGCTTTGAGGTATAGCTCCTGTGATAGTGATTTTTCTCCATGCCACCGCAACTGGTACAGTACCCCACGGTATTGCAGTATACGTACTTCCGTCTGTACTAACCTCAACAAAAAAATCGGTCCCTGTGGTACCGGCTTCGTTTCTCAAACCAAAGCTTAATGCCATGGGCGAAAAGCCCAGAGTATTGATAGTAGCTATCTGAAAAGTTGCACCGCTTACCGTAGTTGAGAAATAAATATTGTACGATCCTGATGCCCCTGCGTAAGGGGAACCCGTTGATGAAGGATTCGTTGTTCTGCAATCAGCGGTCCCACTCATGGTGTATGAAACATTATCAAATTGATTGGCGCTTTCGCGTGAAGCAATGGTTTGCGTTCCCGTGGGCAAAGTTCCCATGCTCTCAGTAAAAATGGTAGTGCTTGTATTGAACTGAATGGTAATGGCAAATGAATTATCGCTTCCCACAATAACCGGATTGCTCCCTCTCACTCTTATTTTATATCCCGTTCCATTGGGTGTAGAAGTTGGGATAGTGGCTGTAATGCTTCCGCTATTCACGCTGCTCAAAGTGCCTATAGTAGTTGGCGAGCCCCAGCCACCACTAGCATCTGAAAGTTCTGCTGTAAAAATATTGCCTGCAGTAAATGGCGCATTCACTGTATAAGGAACACTCACCGTTCCTCCAGGGCAAATAAAATTTGGAATAAGATTACTTGTGCTAATGGTGTAAACAAAAAGAACAAAGGTGGCATTTATAGTATGGGCTGTAGTAACATTGCTGAAAGTGTAAGTGGTTACTGCCCCCACAGAACTTCCGTCCACTGTAACTATAGAAACGGCATAGCCAGGGTCAGGTGTAATGGTATAAATTTTACTTCCTCCGCAGGCAAGCGAACTTACTCCTACTGAAGAAATAGTTCCGTTTGTACCTGCGCTAGCGGTAATATTTGAAGGCGTATTTATAGCAAAGCTTGCTGCAATAGTATGATTAGCTACTACGTTTGAAAATGCATAGGTAGTAACTGCTCCCACACTTGAACCATCTACCAATACATCAAGCACATGGTAACAAGCATTGGCTGAAATAGTAAAAGTTTGATTAGCTCCGCTGCTTACGCTCACGTTTCCTGTAGGAGATATACTTCCGTTTGCTCCGCCTGTGGCAGCAATAGTATAATTCACAGAACACACATTTGTGGCGCTTGACGAGTTTCTTGCACTTGCCACACCTGCTGAAAAATCCGCAGAGTTGTTGTCGGCATCTGTACATCCGTTCAATGCTCGAGAAACAGAATTGACATTACTTGGAGCGGTAGTGTTTGCGTTTTCACTACAATTTGCAGTAGTTCCAAATCCAACAAAATCTTGAATAGCTGCTCCTGTTGGGCAAGCCACTGCAAAGGCAGTAGTTGTATTTGCTACCAGCACTTTGCCTGCCGTAGCCGACATATTAATTCCTGTATTAGTAAAGTCTGCCGTAGGTAAAGCAGCCCCTACAGCACCACTTGAAGCCAGTTTAACCAGGTAATAACTATTTGCCGCAATAGAACCCGTAAGGGATGCAACACTCCAGGTAGTTCCTGTGGCTGCGGCATATTGCACACTCCAACCGGTTAAACTTACAGCCGAACCTGAACTATTAAACAGTTCTACAAAATCATTTAAGTAAGTAGCAGATGCATTTCCTCCTCCGCCATACACTTGACTAATTCGAATTGAATTAGCGCTGTATGAAGTAGATACTACAAAGAGTAGAAGAGCTACATAAAGAAGTTGCTTAATACACTTGGCAATTGTTATTCGTCCCATAATTTAAAAATTTAGTCGTGTGCGAAATCGTTACAAAAACAATTACATCAAATGGTAAACACAGCTTTGCTAGATTATTTTTTCATTAATCTAATATTGCTGAGGGGTGGGGTGGGACATTTGATACTAAAAACACCAGCACTATTAAAAACAGTGCTGGTGTTGTAAATACTTTCTTTCTAAAAATGTTATTTGCCGTTGGCAATAAACACTTTCTTGGTAATAATCTCTTCGTTGTTCTTTACTCGTACTATTACATACGCTGCTTCTAAATTTGTAAACGCTTTGCTGTAAATTGTTGAACGACCAAACTTCTCGTTGCTTAATTGCTGACCTAATACGTTGTAGATTTCAATCGTTGCCTCTACCTTAGGCTGTTTGCTCATGTCTACATAAACAGTGTTCTCGCTGCTCCAGATAGCAATTGATTTGCTGTCTGTGAGGTTGCTGATTCCTGTGGCTGCTTTCGCGGTTACAGTAATCTGCTGAGTGTTTACTGCGTTGCAATCTGTATTGTTTGCTGTTAATGTAGCGGTGTAATTGCCCGGTGTTGTATAGCTATGGGTAGCTGTAATTCCTGTAGCTGTTACGTTGTCGCCAAAGTTCCAGTTGTTGTTTGTTGCATTGGTTGCTGTTGAGTTGAACTGGATGTTGTCATCCTGCTCTACCACTGTTGCACTTGCCGTAAATGATGCGGTTACCTGCTGAGCTCCGTTTACCTGAACTTGTTTTACTACTGTATAGTTGTTGTTATCAACCAAAGCTATGGAGTAAACCCCAGTAGGAACATTTAGTGTAATAGGGCTGTTTATATTTAAACTTCCACTGCTTACTACTACTGAATTACTGTTCGCTACCGTATAGTTCCAAATAGCTGTTCCTGGTTGAATTACGTTAATCGTTCCGGCTGCATTACAAGTTGCATCTGTCTTGGTAATTTCCGCTGCAGGGGTAAAGTGTATTACAAATCGGTTTAGGTTGTCGTTGGTATCCGCTGCAAAAACATAGTTGCCGTTTCTTACATCGTGCCATGTGTTTGTTTTTCTGTCTTCCAACGTAATGTAGCTGGTCGCATCAAAGGTGTTTATCCCTTCAAAGTTCATCGTAAATGTTCCATTCGTTCCGCAGTCAAATCCCATCGGCACTGTTGACGTAGTGTTGATTGAAGCAAGCGTGTTACGAGCCATTGGCATGCCGTTGTTTTCGGTATACAATGACTGTCTTGCCGGATCGCCCCATAGTTTGTTACCATCATAAATTGGATCAAAGCTGTTGGTCGCATCGCTGTTGAAGGCAATTACTGTTCTGTCGGTTAATCCATTGGTGTTGTCTACGTTAATGGCTAGTTGCTGGTCGTTGCTTTGGCTCTGGAACAATACGCTTGACGGAGTGCGCTTTCTGTCACTTCCGTTTATCGTGTATAGTGACGTGCCGCCTACCGCTGTTTTATGAACTAAGAACGCCTTGAATGGTGCAATGTCTATTACGTCAAATCCTTTCTTGTAGTATTTATAACCGCCTGCATAAGCTCCCGTTGTTTGCCATACCGCTACTTGATTGTCCATTCCTGCTCCTCCGCTTGCGTTGCTCAATTCCAAGTTTGCTAACCATGGGTTGCTTAGTAGGTGCCAGCCTGATGTATCAATATGTCCTTGTAATGTTGTGTTCGTCCAGTTGCTGTTCGTTAATCCTGTTCTGGTATAACTATTTGCTAAGTTCGGACTGCCGCTTATCGTCATGGTGCCCGCTCCTGTTCTAGATACTGAATAGCCTCTGCCGTTCTCTGTGTTGCCCGTTTTTACAATCTTCCATCCTTGTAAATCACAGGTTGACGCGCCCGGTGCATTTTCTTCATATTGTGCCATGGTGCCAGTTGGTGAGCCCGATGATGATTTTAGCTCATCACACGTGGTATTGATGACATAGCCCTCTGTTCCATTTGCTCCAAACAGGGTATAAGCCGCTGCGTTGGCAGGCGAACCCATATAATGTTGTGTCTTGTACGTTGGCGATGTAGGTGCATTGTAATAACGTTGCATTTTCACAGCACCAACTATTGTTCCATTCATACCAGCACTGAAGTTGTCAATCACTGCACACTGAGTAGCCGATGTGCTCGTAAACGTTAAATACGTTGCCGCATTTACAGTAAACGTGCCCGTCTTTAATTCTAACGCGTTTGTGATTTGTGACGCGCCTCCTATGACAGTAGCACCTGCTGAATTATCTAAACGAACATTCGTAAATTTGGTGTTGCCGGTAATGCTTTGCGCTAAACTGCCATTGAACACAACCGAATTGTTGCCCAATACTACTGCGCCAGTGTTACCTGTCCACTTGCCACAAACACCAAGGTCTGCATTAAGCGTTACTTGACCGCCTATGTTCATGGTTACATTTCCTACATTTACTGTAGTGCTCACGATAGGCTTATTAGTTACGTTGGTAATAACAACGTTCTCAACACATAAATCAGGAACATTTGCAGGGCTCCAGTTCAATGGATTGTGCCAATCTGTATCGAATGCTCCGGTCCATACTGTTCCTGCATAAACGTTTACTGTTGTTTGAGCCGAAGCGGTGCATCCGTTGGCATCGGTTACTGTTACTTTATAAATACCTGCCATAGCTACCGTTGCGCTAGGTCTGGTAGTTGCCGGACCAACGGCACTTGTAAACGATGCAGGTCCGCTCCAAGAATAGCCGTAAGCTAAAGTTCCTCCCGCTGGCGATGCGGTAAGCGTGATGTTTTGTCCAAGAGAATATGGGCCTCCGTTAATAGCAGTTGTGCTAAGCCCGGTAACCGGCTGTGTAATAGTTACCGTTTGCGGTAAAGAAACGCAACCATTATTATCGCGAACAACTACGCTATATGCAGCTGCTGAAAGCGTGCTGAAAATAAATGGACTGGTTTGATTAGAGGTATAATTTGTTCCTCCATTTTTAGAAAAATCGAATGGTGTTGAACCTACTGTAGCAGTAACTGTAATAGTTCCGTTATATCCACCAAAACAACTAACGTTAGTTTGTGCTGTGGTAAAGTTTGGACGAGCGCTAATAGTTAATACCGTATTGTCTGTAGCGTTTCCACATGGCGCTGCTCCATAGGCAGTAAGCACTAGTGTTACTGAACCTGTTTCACCAACTCCAGGAGTATAAGTAGGTGCTAATGTTGTAGCTCCACTTAGGTTTCCTGTTCCGTTATGTGTCCAAAGAACACTGGTATTGTTTGTAGCAGTAGCACCCGTAACATTAAATGGTATGTTGTTACAAGTACTTCCTGTTGCTGCTCCTGCATTAGCAGTAGCAGCAGGTATTACCGTTAAGCTTTGCTGAACATCTATATCTGCACATGTGCCGTTGCCGTTTACATGAAGGTTTAACGTTACCACATCTGACTCGCCTACACTAGGGTTATAGGTAGGACTCATCGTGTTTGCTCCGGTTAATGACCCTGTGCCATCTTCTGACCAAAGAACAGATAAATAGTTTGCAGCTACTGCATCGGTTATATTGTATGTGCCGCTCGAGCAAATTGTTGCATCTATACCTGCTGTAGCAGTAGGTGCAGGAGTAATGGTTAGCGTACGGGTGTCTGCTGCGCTACCACATGGTGTTGCTCCGTTTGCTGTTAACGTTAACGTTACTACACCAGTTTCGCCCACCGATGGAGTATAGGTAGGGGTTAGGGTGGCTGCATTGGTTATTGCCCCTGTAGCTCCGCCATTTTTTGTCCACAATATTGATGTGTAATTAGTGGCTGTTGCATTACCCGATAGTATAGTATATGGCGTGTTAGAACAGATGTTTACATTGGCTGTGCCTGCATTAGCAGTAGGCATAGGTATCACTGTAAGCGTTTGTTGAACATCTACATCAGCACATGTGCCGTTGCCGTTTACATGAAGGTTTAACGTTACTACATCTGATTCACCCACACTTGGGTTGTAAGTAGGACTCATCGTAGTGCCAGCAGTTAACGAACCTGTTCCGTTTTCTGTCCATAGAACAGAAGCATAGTTTGCAGCTACTGCATCGGTTATATTGTATGTGCCGCTCGAGCAAATTGTTGCATCTATTCCTGCGGTAGCAGTAGGTGCAGGGGTTATGTTCAATGTTCTAGTATCTACTGCATCTGCACATGGAGCATTGCCATAAGCGGTAAGTGTAAGAACTACTGCACCAGTTTCTCCAATCGATGGAGTATAGGTAGGTGTAAGTGTATTCGCTCCGCTCGTTATACTTCCCGATCCATTTTCTGTCCAGGTAATACTTGAATAATTTGTTGCTGTTGCATTTCCACTCGGAATGGTGTATGGTGTGTTAGAACAAATATTTACAGAGGCTGTTCCTGCATTTGCTGTAGGTCTGGTTGTAATAACCAAATCCTTACTAGCAGTAATATCTGCACAAGGCGCATTTGCATTAACGTGTAAAACCAAGGTGGTAGTTCCTGATTGAATAATGTTTGGTGTATACGTAGGATTTAAAGCTGTTTGATTAGCCGTAAAAGTTCCTATACCATTATCTGTCCAGTTAAGCGAAACATAGTTTGTAGCTGATGCATCGGTAACAGTAAACGGCACGTTTGAACAAGTTGTGGCTCCCGTAGGTGCTGTTATAGTTACCGTAGGTGCCGCTACTATTGTTAAAGTCTTGGTGTCGGTAGCATTGCTACATGGCGTATTACCATAAGCGGTCAAAGTTAATACCACTGAGCCTGACTCTCCAACCGATGGTGTATAGGTAGGTGCTAAGGTTGTTGCATTGGTTAAAGTACCTGTTCCTCCTGTTTTAGTCCATACAATAGACGAGTATTGGGTAGCAGTAGCTCCCGAAACAGTATGCGGAGTATTTGAACAAATAGTGGCTGCTGCCGATCCTGCATTAGCTGTAGCTGGAGCTATTACGGTAATGGTTACCGGTAAGCGGCTAATATTAGCGCAAGCGGTAATTCCATCAGCTTGCGCGTAAATGGTGTAAACTCCCGGTGTATTTGTATTTGGTAAACCGGCAGTGCCGTAAGGGTCAAATGTAGCTCCCGTTCCTATTTGTGTTCCACCAGTGGCAGCAGTCCACCAAGATACCGGTGCGTTTACGTTGTTTGCATATACCAAAATACCAACTGTACCCCAAGTGGCGTCATCACCAACATCATCTGCCGATTCGCTTAAGGTCACACTCACTACTCCCCCTGCATTGGTAATGTTAGGCAATGCTACAGTTCCCGGGTTAGGTGTTAATGTACCTGATGTATTGCTGGCAGAAAGAGAACTAGTAGCTAAGGTGGTGGCACCGGTAAGTCCTATACGAAGATCGCTTAACCACGAGGTAGAAGCTGCTAAGGCTACAACATTTTGTAAGTATAAATAGGTATTAGTAACGGTTGCACTGGCTCCAAGATTTGGAATGGTAATATTGAAATTAACCGGTGCGCTGGTTACTGTTTGGTTGGCCACTGAATATAAAATTTGTACCGGAGCCCAAAGTCCCGGTGTTACAGATACGCTGGCAGATGTAGCTCCTTTACATACCGTTGCATTAACTGCTGCGGTTGGTGCTGTTGTTTCTGCTGCCGGTTCTGTTATTACGATATTGGTTGATGGTGCTGTATTGCCGTTGAAATCTTTTATAATAACCGAATATGTTCCAGGACCTAGGTTAGTAGGTATTGGGCCGAAAGTACCGCCATTTACTGAATAAGTAAACGGTGTGGTTCCGCACACTACTGTGCCTCTGGTAAAGGTTCCATTTGCATAACCATTGCAAGTTACGTTCACCGCTGTTAGTGGCGCTGATACGGTAGTCACATTTACGTTTGCCGGCAAGCGGTTTGTGCTGTTGCAAGTTCCATTATATGAAGCCGCAAAGAAATTATAAGTGCCAGGTGTGCTGGTATTTGGTAGCACGGTAGTGCCTACCGCATTGAAAGGAGAACCGGAACCCACTAAATTACCTCCTGTTGAAGCATCGTACCATCTGATGGTGTTGCCGCTGGTATAGGTGATAACTAATGTAGCAACTGCGGTACCTGTAGGGAAAGTAACCTCTGCTCCTGCATTGTCATTAAAATAATCCCAATAAAGCAAGTTGAGCGTTCCGCTTGCTGCGGCTTGAATGGCAGTTAAAGCAGCTCCTGAAAGCGCACGGCTATAATTCAATGTAGCTGCGTTACTTCCTGGCGCTCCATCACTTTGTGCTGCGGCATCAGTAATAGCTCCGCTAAATCCTAATCTTACATCAGACAACCATTCTGTTGTACCGATAATTGTAATGTTTGAATAAATTAAAGTAGCTGAAGTAACCGTAGAGCCGGCAGGTATTGCTGTAAAGGCTGCCGAAGCCACTAAATTACCAGGCGCTGCGTTTGTTTCTGTTGGTTGACCACTAACCGTAAATGAAACCGTTTGCGTTCCGCTTCCACCGGCAACGGCTGTTAAATTAGCGGTAAGAACTCCGGTGCATACATTAACCCCTGTAGCCGAAGTAGGATCTGCCACTACCGCAGGTTGGGTAATAACAACCGTATATGGTGAACTTACTGCGTTAGTAGCATCTTTTACCAAAACAGTGTAGCTACCTGCTGCAAGGTTAGTAGGTAGAGAAGATACATATCCCGCTCCGTTTATAGAATAACTAAGTGGTGCGGTACCGCAAATAACGGATGTAAGCGAAATGCTTCCATTGCCTGCACCAAAGCAGGTTAGGTTATTGCCGGTAAGCACTACCGATGTTCCCGAAATAACTACATCTGCCTTTACGCGTGTAGCACTTTTGCAACCGCTGGCATTTACCGAGCCGCCATAGAAGCTGTAGGTACCTGGCGTAAGCGCTGCACCTACGAGTGCAGAACCAAACGTATTAAATGGATTGCCGATGCCTTGTAAGTTACCGATTGTAGCCGCATCGTACCATTGAACTGCCAAAGGTGAAGGGGCGGTGTAATTAATAGTGAGCGTGGCTACACCTGCACCGGTAGGAAAAGTGGCTTCTGCGCCTGCGTTGTCGCTCACGTTATCCCAATACAATAAATTAACAGTTCCGCTAGCTGCCGATGCAATAGCTGTTAATGTGGCAGCCCCAAGGGTGCGTGTATAATTAAATACGCCTGCTGCATTGGCTGCTCCTGTGCCGCCTAATGCAACATCGGTTATTGCCGTTCCTAGGCCTAAGCGAACATCGGCTTGCCATGAACCGCCCAAAGCGGTAATTCCGTTAAAAGTAAGAGTAGCCGATGTAACTGTAGCGCCCGATGGTAATGCCGTAAAAGCTGCAGAAGCAACTACGTTGCCGGGTGTAGCTTGTGTTTCTACCGGCTGGCCGGCTACTGTAAATGATATAGTTTGGGTAAAGGGACCAACTGGACCGGTAGGCGAACCCGTAGCCGAAATGTTTATTGGATTAGCCCCTAAACATGCGCTGGCGCCCACCGGTAAAGTAGGGGGTGCAACAGCAGCGGGTTCTGTAAGTGTAAAGTTAATACTTGCACTGCTAAAGCCGGCATTGTCTTTTACAATTACCGAATGGCTTCCTGCGGCTAAGTTTGTAGGAATTGCTCCAAAAGCACCCACACCATCTACTTTATAAGTAAATGGAGCAGTACCGCAAGTGGCAGCAAAGCTGAATGAACCGTTTGCTATACCATTACAAGTAAGATTGATTGGCGTAATAGTTCCTATAACCGGATTAACTATCACATCTGCCTGTACACGAGTTGCACTTTTGCAACCTGCGGCATTTACCGAGCCTCCATAGAAACTGTATGTTCCAGGTGTTCCTGCAGTTGGTAAAACAGTAGAACCAATTGTATTGTATGGGTTGCCCGTGCCTTGTAAGGTACCGATAGTAGCCGCATCGTACCATTGCACTGCTAAAACCGAAGGGGCGGTGTAGTTAATGGTAAGCGTTGCAACTCCTGCTCCTGTAGGGAAAGTGGCTTCTGCTCCTGCATTGTCGCTCAAGGCATCCCAATACAATAAATTAACTGTTCCACTTGCTGCTGATGCAATAGCGGTTAATGTGCCGGCAGGAAGGGCGCGAGTATAATTAAACACCCCCGCTGCATTTGCAGCACCTGTGCCCACTAAAGCAGCATCAGTTATTGCCGAGCCTAGACCCAAGCGAACATCTGCTTGCCATGAAGAGGCTAAGGCTGTTATATTGTTATACACAAGCGTAGCCGATGTAACTGTAGAGCCTGAAGGTAATGCTGTAAAGGCTGCTGAAGCTACCGTGTTACCGGGTGCAGCATTGGTTTCTGTTGGCTGGCCGGCTACCGTAAATGATATAGTTTGGGTAAAAGAACCGGTTGGTCCTGCTGCTCCTGTTGCCGATACGTTTGCCGTAGCCGCTCCAATACAAACCGTAGAGCCTACCGGTGCAGTAGGTGCCGCAGGCAGGGCATTAATAACCACTGCTTTTGAAGCATCAACCGACCAACACAAAGTTGTATTATCGCGTGCATTTAAATAGTAGGTTCCCGAGGCTGATACCGGATAGGTTGAAGAAGCATTGGTTGCCGTACTTGTTCCGTTAGCGGTTGTGCCTTGCCAGTAGTTGGTAGTGCCGCCTGCTGCTGCGCCTGCCGTAAGCGTAGTGCTAACACATGCCGGTGATGTGCCGGTGGGTGCTGCCGGTGCTGCGGGACCTGCAGGGAAAGTAACTACTACAGAACCGGATGAAACCGACCATGCTAATGTTGTATTGTTTTGTGCTCTTATGTAATATGTGCCGTTACCTGCGGCATTATAAGTAGACGAGGCTGGCGAAGCAGTACTGGTGCCAGTAGCATTTGTACCTTGCCAGTACCAAGTAACACCACTTGGTGCAGAGCCTGAAGCCGTAAGTGTGGCTCCAGTTGCACAATTAGGACCTGCTGTAATGGTTGGATTGGCAGGTGCTGCTGGAAGAGGAGTCCAAGTAAAGGTCAATCCGCTTGCAGGCATAATTGTGTTTGATGAAGTTACTGTAGCTGAATTTGCTCCACCGGCTGTTGTAGAAGCCCAAGCTGTAGAAGATGTTCTATTGTTGTAATCAGTATTTGTAGCACCCCTTAACCCAACTTGACAGGTATATGCCGTAGCGTTTGTTGCAGTACAGGTTCCGTAACGCACTTCTGCTTTATTAGATGTTTCATACAACCTTATTTGAAAATTAAGCACATCACCAGTTATTGCGCCAAGGCTATATCTTCTAGCGCCATTCCATTGAATAATAAACACGCGATTAGGTGTAGTTCCCCCATCGGTGCCATAAGTAATGGTTGTAGCGTTGCTAATTAAATCGCGGCCAAATGCCGAAATTGCCCCTGAATATCCTGTTGCTGCTGAAATAGGGGTGTAGCCTGTAGTTGTCGAAACTGTTGCACCAAACGTAACATACCCATTAGAGTTTACGCTACAAGAAGTATATCCCACACCATTAAAGGTAAAAGTAAAGGGTATTGTAATAGAAGTGGCTGCATCATCCCAACCCGAGGCATGAACCGTTGTTGGGCTTGGAATGGCGGTAAACGTTCCGCTCGACTGCGTAAAGGTATAGAGACTTACCTGCGCATTCACCCTGTTTGTTACCAATAATGCCAAAGCAACAACCGTAAGAGATAAGATGCTTTTTTTGAGAGATTGTGTAAAGTTTACCATAACGAAAGGTTTAAGTTTTAATAACGTAAAAATA
The DNA here is from genome assembly GCA_026391075.1 of Bacteroidota bacterium. Taxonomy (GTDB): domain Bacteria; phylum Bacteroidota; class Bacteroidia; order Chitinophagales; family LD1; genus Bog-950. The sequence continues at coordinate 127,575 of JAPLES010000002.1, forward strand.
AATAACAACTGGTGGGTTGTCAAATAAGGGATTGTGAAAGTAAAACAACTATTCCACAAGTAAAAGGTTGTGCCAACATTTATTTTGTCGGATTTGTTGAAACAATAAGATGAGATGTTCGTATAACGCTTTTCGGGTGTTTTACGCGAAGGTTATGTTTTTGCTAAAGTTTGCGTTTTTATAAAAAATAATTATTGCGTTAGGATACCGCGGTTTGCGCTTTTGTCTTTATAACTGAACAGCGGTTGTATATGTAAGCCAACAAAAAACTCCTTTCGGCAGTTGCCGAAAGGAGGAAACACTATGAAACGAAAGCGCTGTTTTTACAGGAATACGATTTTCCAGTCGGCTGGCATGGCCGTTTTGTTGAGAATATTCAGGTAGTGGTTGGTCGTATTGTATCCTAATTCTGCGGCTGTTTTCTCTACCGATTCGCCCGGGTTAATACTTATAGCAGCAGAAAAGGCAGTGCTATCGGGAGTATCGGCATAGCCAAACATTAGTGGCGCAAATACAGAACTGAGATTATAAATTTTAAACCTTGTATCAGCCGTAATGCTATGTCCTCCCGTGTTGGCATTCACCAGTGTGTTGGGTGACACCGAGCCGCTTATTCCGTCAATTCCCGGTTCGCGCAGTAGCGATAAATCGAAATAACGGTCTACTTCCTCCAAATTATTGCGATGAATATAGAGGAGTTGACCCAATACGCCCATTAGCTCGGTAGATAAATGTAGCCGTTGATTTTCGCGAAGATCGCTTAACTGATTCAAAGAACCTTCGTCTACCTGCTGGGCCAGTCTGGCTGCCAAAGCCGAATTGTAAAAACTACTCACCTGCCCCGACACCGGCATAAGAACCGGATCGGCACTTAGTTTTATATAAAGCGCTCCTATGGCATTGAGGCGGTCTTCATAGGTTCCGGCTTCAAATGGACTTCGCTTATTCGGAAATATTGCCCGCTCTTTAGGAGAATCTTCTGTGTAAACCGAGCGAATAAAACCTTCCCATTCGCGCAGCTTGGCGGGTATTAAATCCATGGTTTGTTCAAAACTGAGCGTGGTTCCGCGGTAATTACCTACGCGCATATCGTACTGCTGGCAAATATCGCGGTAAGCAAAAAAAGGAGGTTCGTAAAAAAGCAGAATGCTTCCAATGGCAATGTCTGCCTGCTCTGCCTTTAGTTTGGCATAAGTGTCGGATGCAATGCTTAACATTTTTACATTGCTGCTGGTGGTGTTTGCATCAAATGTATTGATGCGAAAGCGCCATGGATTTTGAGTACTCATAAAATTACATTTTGGGTGATGTAGTTTTATTTCATGTAGATAGTTGTTTTGTTTGATTTTAAAACGAGGGGCATTTTAAAATATTGTACGGGTTATAAATTTTAACTTTTGTTTAATGCAGACGATTTATGCCCCTTGTTTTACTTCAAAAACCATTGTTTTTTAAGCTACAGAGGCAGTACCGGTACCGGTACTGCCTCTGTAGAAGTTCCAGCTGGGTTTTGGGTACCGGATATTGCGCTGTAGGTTTTACAGCGCTGCCGGCAGTACCGGAACTATGGCTGTAGAACTTAGAGCCGTAGTTCCGTTAAAAAAAGTAGGGCTGTAAGTTCTAATGAGGCATTTAGGTTACAAAAAGTCAAGCTGTATGTTTTCTAATGACAATACCGGTATCGGATGTGTTTCTGTAAGATTTATACAAGCCTTGCGAGTCCAAGGTTTTATCATTTGCGCTTTCTGACAGGTTTTTTAAAACAAACGCACCAGCTTCTTGGTTCCGCTTCCAATTTTCACCAAGTAAATTCCTGTGCTTAATTCGGCAAAGGGAATAGTGGTGATATTGCTGTTAATGGTTTCAGAAAAAACCAGTTTGCCATCGGTACTAACTATCGTAAGTTTTTCGCCATGGTATAGTTCATTGGTTTGCGCAAAATCCGAAACGCTTAGAAACATAAAAGCAATGCTGCTGATTTTCATGCGGCACGAATAAAGATAAGATGAATGCAGAAGGCGATTAATTTTAGCTGATGAGGAAGTGGGAATAAGTGCGGGGATTTGAAGAGGGCTTCGTTAAAAAATTTTTCTTCTCTTTTTTATATTTAAACCATGAGCACCAATACGTTTCTTTTTGATGCCGGCAACATTGAAAAGTTGAATCTTGCTTGTGAAAAGAGAAAAATAAATCTTTCGGAAGTAATTGCTGTGTTTGCCGACCCGAATAGAATTATTTTGGAAACTTATGCGGATGAAATAACCGAAGAGTTGCGATTTATTTGTGTGGGCGAATCGAACCACAAGCGAATTATTTCCGTTATCTTCGTTTTAAGAAAGGGAAAGATTAGACCTTTTAATGTATGGCAGACCAAGGGAAAACTTAAACGTCTTTACCATGAAAACAAAAAATAAAAAACAAGACCATCTTAGCAACATAAACATATCTGACGAGCAGATAGAAAAGGTGGAGGCAGATAGTGTGTTACTGTCCGAGCGCAAGTTCAAACAGCTGCAAAAGCTATCGGAGAAAACGGGTTTGCTCAAAGCGAAAAAAACTTCTCTTAAAAAAGCTGCATAGCGGTTTTTCATCTCGCAACTTATTTAATTCCTCTATGAAAAGCCGAAACAATCAGCAGCTCATTGCCGTATACTAAAACATGAACGCTACTTCTAAAAAGATAACGAACAACGGGCTAAAAATAGAAGTCGAAAATATTTTGAGAAAAAGTTTTGAAACCTTGTAACAAAAATGAAAGCGCTGCGTATACTTAAGAATCAGGCATAAAAAAAGAGGGCTACAAGCCCCCTTTAAAACAAAAAAAACAGGATTAGTTATTAGACACGAATAATTTTTTAGAAAAGATTTGAGCATCGGCTACTACGATAGTGTTATACGTACCATTAGCCAATAAAGAAAGATTGAAGTCAATTGTATTGGCTCCGGAAACTAAAGCATAAGAAGAAGAAGAAATCTCGCGGCCAATCATATCTACCAGCTTAACGGTAATAGCACGAGAAACAGAAGTAGTAATAACCAATTTGCTACTATTTACGGCAGGATTGGGCATAGGTTCGCTGATAGTGAACACAGCTCCGCCCTCGTTAACAACACCAGCCGACAAAACATTACCATTAGAAGCTACACCACTGCTCATAGAAAAATGCGTGTTCATTCCTGTGTATTTTCCTCCGGGAACTCCATCGCCAGTATAACAAGTTCCGCTGTTGCGCGAATACTCTAACAAATCTGTTGAAGCAGAAACACTATCCATAAAACCATTCCATACTTCAGCCGAAGGATTGTAACCATAAGCCGCATCGTATTTAATGGTTCTCATTAAATCAACACTTGCATTGGCGTTAGAAAAAGAGTTAGGAAAAGTTTCAACTACATACGAATAGTTTCTCTCGTTAGCATCAGCCGCAAAACTCCAGTAGCCGTGGTCAGAAATGCCATTGGCTGCAGTAAACCATGCCGGTGAGCCACTGCAAGGACTTGTCGAAAAATAGTTGCTATATCCTCTGTCGTTAGGTGTAGGATTGCTAGTGCTGCAACCACTGCACTGAGGCGCAATTATCCCTGCAAAGCCGTTAGCATCATCGGTGCCGTCATTAAATTTTCCGCGCACAAAGCCACCTCCGGCAGGTATGGTTTTGAAATTGATTCGAACTCCGTTAAAGCCGTTCTCTTCGGTGCCTATAGGAAAATCGTAAGTCGTAGTTTTTCTGATTCTGCGCTCCACTCCTCCTTCGCTGCTACCGCGGTTTCCCTTGGTAAGAATGTAAGCGGTAGTTGGGTTTCCGTTAATAGACATAGCTGCCGCTCCCGCAATGGCATCACCGGCACCGTTTTTTATAGAAAGTAAATATTCCGTTGAGCCGTTGTACGTTTTCAGTATGCCTTTGTTGTTGTGGTTAGTTTGTGGTGTGTTGCTGTGGTAAGTAGCCGCTATAGTACTTGTTCCAAAAACTAAAGAGCCAGTTATACTTACCGGAGTTTGCATTTCTACTTCAGAAGCGTAAGAAACTTTATCAATAACCATGTTATAGAATGGAGAAAAAGTAAAGTCGCCCTTGATTGCCTGAGTGCCGCTGCCTGTAAATTTTACCGCGCGCTCTGTAGAAGTATTGTCGGCACCTATGCCGAAAACAGAACCCGGTTTATTTTCAAAATCGCCATCCGTTTCAATGATGCCGTCATTTTTTACGTTGCCGCCATTGTTTACAAAAGCGCCCTGCACATGAAGCAATGCCCCCTTCTGCAAGTAGAGATCGCCCCTATTAATAAACTCATTTTGTGCGAAGCTGATGACCGGAATCAGCGCGATAGTCAGGTGAAGTAATTTTTTCATTCAGAGTGCTTTGACAGTAACATACTCGAATATGGGGCAGTAGTCAATAGCCAATGGCACTATAATGTGAGAAACAATGCGGGTTTTGTGGGGAATGTGGATGAATTTGAAACAAAAGAGAATTGTCATGCTGAGCTTGTCGAAGCATTTTCTCGGCAAACCCTTCCACAAGCTCAGGGTGACATACCCAAGCTGTGTCACGAAAGGAGTTACTTCTCTGCGTTCTGCTTCACCGATTTTTCGTTCATTGCTTTTAGGCGCTTGCAAAGGGTTTTAATAATTCCCTTAGCCACTTCAATGCGACTTTCCATTAGTTCGTAAAATGGTTCTTGATCTATTTTTAGAAGAAAGGCTTCGGTGTTGGCGGTAGCACTGGCCGAACGGGTTTCGGTATCAAGCATGGAAAGCTCGCCAAAAAAATCGTTCTCTTTCAACACGGCAAAAGTGTGGTCGCCTTTGTGAATGCGCACTTCGCCTTTAAAAATAATATACATGCAATGCGCTTCTTCGCCCGCGTTGAAAATATTTTCTCCTTTTTGAAATTCTTCTTCTTCTAAAATTTCGGCTAGCTCTGCCAAAACAGTTTCGGGTGTTTCTTCAAAAATCGAAAGCGATTTGAGGAGTAGAACTTTTTCGATAAGCAGTAAGCGTTGTTCGCCTGAGTTAGTAGTAGACATGCTTAATTCATTTCTGCCAGAATTTTTCCGGCTGTTTCGTTTAACAAGATATCATTTTCTTTTGCTGCCACTTGCAGCCATTTTCTTTTCTCTGTTCCTTTATAAAAAATAACAGAGTGCAATGCCGCGGCTTTTGTCCAGCGATGGAAATGATGATGATGATTGTTTAAAATATCGTCAATAATTATTTCGTATGTCAACTGCTCTTTGAAATCAAATTGCAAATGGTTGCATTTTTCTGTTACCGAACCCGGTTCAAAAAGTTTGTTGAATTTGAGCGAGATTTCTTTCGGCACCTCAATTTCAATTACCTCCAATGCGTTGGCAATGCTTTCTTTCTTCTTCATGTTTAACGCGCTTTTTGCCTTAATTATTTTCTCGCGGTCGTACACAAACGAAAAAAGCAACAGAAGCGAATCGCGAATTTCATTGAGTTCCAACAAAAGCGCATCGGCTAAAACCTTCGTGGTTTTTTTGTTTTCAGTTTCTTGAACCATAAACAAAATGCGTGTGGCAGCATGAATATAATGATTCATAAGGTCCACATGCTGTGCCCGATTATGCAAATGCAGTTTAAACTCGCAAAGGTGAAGCGCGTGAAAAATATCGGAGCGCAGGGCTGGTGTTTTCCAAACCAACTCATCCAGAATTTTTGTTGCCTGCTCTGAACCAATTCGCCCGCACAGCAAAATAAATTTTGATTGTTGTTGACGTGTAAGTTGTTCGTGCGTTAACGCCCGTTTAATTTCTTTTAAGCACATATCTCCCGCTTCGTAAAACGCATCTACAATCAGCTTTTGATTTTTGTGCTTCAAAAACATTTGCATGAGCGGCTGCATCAATCGTTCGTTTTTCACCCTGCCCGAAGCATCAATAGCGGCTCTCACTACTTCATCGTTCTCATCTTTCAATAATTCAAGCAGTGGTTTGTAGAAAGACTGTACTCCCAGTTCGCCAATTATTTCAGCAGCCATTTTTCGTTCGGTAAAAACAGATGAAGAGATAAGTTGAAGCAAACGTTGGCCGGCTGTAACCACAGCACTAATTCCTCCGCTGATCATTAATCCTGTGATGGCAGATTTCATTAGGCGGTGATCTTTGTCTTGCACAAACTCATCGAGGTTTTCCAATTCATCGGCCTGCAACATGCACTTGGCTTTTACCGCTTCGGGCAATAGTTCTGTGTCGGTTCTTGTTTTAATCAAGTCTTCAATTTGCGGAAGCGCTGCTAGAATTTTTTTGCGCTCTGCCAATTGAATGGCTTCCATGCGCACTTCTTTTGCGGGATGTTGTATGGCTTTCAACACCAAGTCCTGTTGTTCATCCGAATATTTTTTTTCAATCAAATTCAGAATATAGATGGCTTCGCCTCGTTCGCCATTCGAAATTTTTTGAAGCAAAACATCTTTTGTTTTTTCATCGCTCAAATCAATTTCATTTCCAACAGAGTAGCGTTTATCGAGCGCTGTAACTAACGTACGTATGTATTCTCTGTCCACCACAAAAATCATAATTACCCAAACAATGATGAGTGTGAAAAGCAAATAGCTGAGCAAAAACAAGTCAACCTTTCCAGAAAGCTTTACCAATGAAAAAAGCATGAAGCCGCTGAACGCAAGCGCGAACGGGTCCATCACTCCTTTCACAATGGTGTGGCCTTTCAATCTTAAATTTGAAGACAGCGGCTGCATGAGCGAAAGAAAAACAGGGTCCTGCAAACTCGTTTTTAAAACTTCGGTGATGATGGCCATGAGACCAAAAAAATAAAGCACCACATGATGGTCGTGTGTAAAAAACGGCAGCACCATAATGCTGATGAGAAACAGAAATAAAATAATAGGACTGATAAGCAACGAACCTTTTGTGCCGAGAATATTGGTGAGCCTGCCTGTAAGAATCAAGCGAATGAAAATGGCAAAGATTCTTCCGCCTGCATAAAACATGGCTATAAAACTAGCGAGTTGTTCATCGCTGTGCATCTCGTGTTTTATTTCAGAATAAAACGAAAAACTGATGATGGTAACACAAACAACAACAATGAAAGAAAGCAAGGCAACGAAGGCAATCATTCGATTGCCGAAAAAACTTTTTACAATGTCGCGAACGTTTTCGGTTGCGTGTTCGTGTGTGTGCGCGTGTGCATGTTCATGCGCCACCTGCACATCCATTTTGCCCGCAGCTCTTAACCGGAAATAAAAAATAAGCGAACACAAAATGGACACGCCCGAAAACACCAACATGTTTTCGTTATTGAAAAACTTAATGAGCACCGGCACTGCCGAGTAACCAATCAACTTAGCAGGAATATCTCCCGCGCCAATCATTCCGAACAGTCTTTTGCTTTGTCGAATATCAAATTGCAAAGCGGCAAGTCCCCAAAATTCAAGATTGCTCAACAGGTAAATAACATAGTACCAACTGAACATGAGAAATAAAAACCACGGACTGTTGTTGGGAGAAAACTGAAAGCGGAACAGAAAAATGCTACCCGCCACAAACGAAATAATAAGCGGCACTAAATGTTTTATAGAAAGCGCGTGCTCTACTTTGCTGTAAACAAAGCCTGCCACCCAAAGCAAAAGCGCAGCAAACAAATACACCTTCGGCAATTCGAGCACATCAAATTTTTCAAGAAAAAGTGCAAAGGCAACGGTATTGAAAATGGCAACTCCAACTCCCTGAAAAAATTGCAGCCAAAAAAGATTGGTGACTAACCACGCTTCATCAGTTCGAATATTTAAAAGTCGGAGAAGACGGTTTTTCATGGATGACTTTACTTACAAAGAATTAATTGTTGCTTCATACGCATCATGATTTCCTACCCAAAACCAAACGATTGTATCACTAGCCAAAACGCCAAGTGCTCTATAGTTGATGCTGATTCTAACAGAATACACCAATGGATTATCGTTCACTTTTTTAAAATGCAAACTAGGATGAGATGGGTTTTCTTCAAAAAGCCCGTACGCTTTATTGGCTGTTTTTTGAATTTCTTTTAGTAACGCATTGTAGCTATCCCAAAAATCTTTGTTGGCAACCGACTTCATTAAAACTTTAGTTCTGTTGTGTTGCCGTTCTTAAAGTCACTCAGTGCCTTATTGGCAAGTAGCGAAAGTTTGTCTTTTGATTTTTCTAAGAGCGAATCCCAAACTACCTCATCCAATATCAGCCGAGCAATATTGTCCTGCTCTTCATCGGGCAGTAGCTTTACTTTGTCAATGGCTTCTTCTAATAGTTTGCTCATAAAATAATTTTCTCCGAAGATAATTGATTTGGTTGTTAGCGCAAATTTTACGTTCACACTTTATTTCCTCGCTTCCAGCTTCTTCTTATAAAATTCCTTACTCGCCACATACACTGTTTTCGTAAACGTGGCGTACACTTTTCCTTCTTCATCTTCATATTTCAGTGGCAATTCAAAAATATATTCTCCCTGTTCAACTACTTTTTGCTTTACCGTTTCTACTAACTCATCGGTAATCAGAAATTGACATTTCACTTTGGTTAAAATCGGACGAATGAATTTCATGCTTGCCCCTTTGTCCCACACCACATAATTTTTACCGAGCACTTCCATAAACAACAACATGAAGTATGGGTCAACCGAAGAATAAATACTTCCTCCGTAAACTGTGCCTACACGATTGCGCGTGCGGATGTTCAGTTGCAAACTCACGTGCAGTTCTTTAAAATCGCCTGCTATGAATTCTACTTTTCCGCCCGTGCACCAAATGCATGGCCAGAAATTAAATGCCATGCGCATGTATTTCGATTTGCGCGATTCGGTTTTGTTCGTGGCGTATTGTTTCATATAGTTTAGTTTATTGGTGATGAGGTGACGAAGTGCGGGCTTCCCTTTGCCACCTTGTCCCTTCGTCCCCTTTTTTACTTTCGTGCCGCTAAAAAACAAAGTCTATGTCGAACCTGATTCGGGAAAAATATGCGAAGCTACTAGTCAACTATTGTTTGGCTGTAAAAAAGGATGATAAAGTCTATATCAACTCTTCCTACTTAGCAGAACCTCTGCTGCGTGAAGTGGCGAAAGAAATTTACATCGCAGGTGGCATTCCTGTTTTTAATATTGAACTGCAAGGCGTAAGCGATTTGGTTTTGCAGTTTGGTGAAGAGCATCAACTCTCCTGGGTAAATCCGATGAGAAAATACATCATGGAGAATTTTGATTGTTACTTAAACATTCGCGCTCCATTCGAAAAAGGTGATGATGAAAAAGAAGCGGCTGATGTAACCAAGTTTAAACTGCATCAAAAAGCGCAACAAGAAATCAACAAGATTTATTTCGAGCGAACGGGCAACGGAAGTATGCGCAGATGTTTGTGTCAATATCCTACACAAGCGGGGGCTGATGATGCGCGTATGACAATGGAAGAATACGAACACTTCGTTTATCAAAGCTGTAATTTGTTTGAAGAAAATCCGGTTGACAAATGGTTGGAGGTTCGCAAAACACAGCAAGTGTATGTGGACTATCTCAACAAAGCCGACAAGGTTCAATACCTCAGCAACAATATTGATATTTCGTTTTCAGTAAAAGGCAGAACATGGATTAACAGCGATGGCAGAGCTAACATGCCAAGCGGAGAAGTTTTTTCTGCGCCTATTGAAGACAGCGTGAATGGAAAAATTTATTTCAACTATCCGACCATTTACATGGGTAAAGATGTTGGCGGTGTTACGCTCGAAGTAAAAGACGGAGAAATTATTTCGTGGAATGCAGAAGTTGGAAACGAAGTGCTCGATAAAGTTTTTTCGATTGAAGGCGCGCGAAGATTTGGTGAGGTGGCAGTAGGAACTAACTATAATATTCAACGCACCTCCAGAAATATTTTGTTCGATGAAAAAATTGGCGGCAGCATTCACATGGCCGTGGGGCAAAGTTATCATCAATGTGGCGGCAAGAATGAATCAACCGTTCATTGGGATATGATTACCGATATGAAGAATGGCGGACAGATAATTGCCGATGGTGTGAAAATATATGAGAACGGAAAATTCCTGATTTGATATTTTGCGACCATGAATAATTCTCTCACCGAAATTGATGCCGCAGGTTTTGCGTGCGAACTGAAATTGCTTCGTGCCGAAATTGATGCGAACGTTGGCGAAGAAGATTTTCGTCACTTGAAAAAAATTGAGTGGTGGGGAAGAGCATGTTCTATTCTCGGCTATCTCACTGCTCCAATTTTTCCTAATCCTATTTCTGCTTTCTTAATCAGCCAGGGTAATACAACGCGCTGGACAATTATGATGCACCACATCGGGCACAAGGGTTATGATAAAGTTGATTGTCCTACGCGCTATCAAAGTGCAGATTTCGCAAGTGGCAAAAGAAGATTTATTGATTGGCTCGATTGGATGCACCCTGATGCGTGGAAACACGAACACAATGTGTTGCATCATTATCACACGGGTGAAGTTACAGACCCTGATTTGGTAGAGCGCAATATTGAATTGATTCGTGCGACAAAAATTCCTGCGTTCTTCAAATATATCGCAGTTGCATTTTTTATGTGCCCCTGGAAATTTACCTACTACGCACCCAACACGTTTTGGATTTTTCAGAAGAACAGAAATAAAAAAGCTGGCGTAAAAGACGATATAAAAGAGAACGGAAATTTTCCGGGCTCCGAATTGTTGTTGCCTTTTAGTAAGCGCTCTATCGAATTTTGGGTGCAATGTATGTTGCCTTATATCGGAATTCGTTTTGTGTTGATTCCACTTTTATTTCTTCCGCTTGGAACAACTGCGTGCTTTTATGTTTTTCTGAATTCGCTTTTAGCCGAGTTGATTACAAAGATTCACACCTTCATCATCATCGCACCAAATCACGCGGGTGATGATGTTTTCCGCTACGAAAGTAGAACGCGCGACATCAATGAATTTTATATTCGGCAGGTAGTGGGTTCAGTGAATTACCCTTGCGGAAACGATAGAGTAGATTTTATGCACGGTTGGCTGAACTATCAAATTGAACATCATCTATTTCCCGATTTGCCATTGCTGAAATATCAGCAGTATCAACCGCGCATAAAACAGCTATGCGAAAAGTATGGCGTGCCTTATTTACAGGAAAGTGTTTTTGTGCGCATGAGAAAACTCACCGAAATTATGGTTGGAAAGAAGTCAATGATTTCGGTTCACTCGGTTACTGAAAGGAAGCTTGCAGAAGCTGAAAGCAACCTTGAACCGGTGATGGCTTAGGAAGCTAATCAACCATTTTTAGTAGTTCTGCTTCCAGCCGGTCAAAGTTTTGCTCATTGCTTGGAATACAAATTGGCTTGAGTTGATTGCAGAGTTCCTCGTTTGTAAAAATCATTCTGAAACCAAATTTTGTTTTCCCTTCTACTTCTTCAAACGTGATTACCATTTGAAATTTCGGATTAGAAATGTGGTTGAAAATAATTCGTTCATTCTGCACTATTTCTACAAACTCGCTTTCGTTTTCGTAGTTGGCTCCATCGGGTCCGTGCATGGTAAATTTCCATTTGCCGCCTGCGCGCAAATCAAATTCATAAAACGTATTGGCGAAACCGTTTGGCCCCCACCAGTTTTTTAGATGTTGCGGATTGGTAAATGCACGAAAAATTTTTTTGCGCGATGCATTAATAATTCGCGTGGAAATAATTTCGTTAGCAAAAGAAGTCATGGTTTATTGCTTTATAAATTTCTTTGTGTTGTTCCCAATCTTTACAAAGTAAATCCCTGACGCAAATAAACTTGTATTTACTTCCGTCTTCGGACTTCGGACATCATTATTTTCCTTCCGCTTAAATCGTAAACAGAAACTTCTTGCCCAATCATTTCTTCTGGAACAGAAATATTCAAGTTATCAAATGTTGGGTTTGGGTTCAATCTAAAGTCTATCGCCTTTTGTCTAATGTCTTCAATGCCGGTAGGCACACTGCACTGGTAATTAAAAAACTCAAAAGTGCGTTTATCGTAGTCACAAAAAAACTGGTGTGCCGAATACATTACATCTACTTGCGTAGCCATAAAAAGTTTATCGGTAGCTGCCAGTGTAAGGTATTGAGGATACGAAGCCGGTGAAGCAAGAATGCGTGCGCCAATAGTATCGGTGGCATACAGCAAATACTTATTGGCACTCAACAAATTATTGTTCTGCAATTCAAGAAAAAGATTGTTGGACTTTGTTTGCGTAACCGTAGCACTGCGCATAAACCGCTGCGGGTACACAGGCGAATGGTCGAACAAAAAATAACGGGAACAAATACCACGGCTTACCAACGTGTTGTGGTTTGCCAGAGCTTCTGCATTTCCTGCTGCGCCTACATTCGGGTGGTTATCGTACTTAGCCATGCACCACTGTATCGGCACGGTGGTAATACTTGCCAATAAATTTCCGGCTTGCGCACAATATGAAACCGCTGCCGCCCAGTTAAAATAAGTAGCACACATGGCTGAAAACGCGCCACCGTTACTCATACCTACCGAAAAATAATTGGTAGAAGCATTGGTAATGCCGCGTTGTTTAAACGTGTCAATCAGCGTTTGAATATTGGCAAAATCAACATTGGTAGAATCGTACGGTACATAGTTCCATTGATTGGTTTTTCCATTCCCATTCAAATCAACTTGCTTAGTTGTTTCTTCCGATTCGGTAATGATGAATGCAAAAGTGTCGGCTACTGCATCGTGCAGAAATTGTACATAGTCGAAGAGTGTTGTCCAGTTAGAAGCCTGACCTCCGGTGCCGTGAAAACAAAAAATTACTCCTTTAAAATTTGGCGGAAAGTATGAGTACACTTCTTTCAGCGTGTCGCGACCGCGAATGCTTTCGTGATGAATAGTGAACGAGCCGATGGTGCGTGTATGACCGGTTACCGAAATATTTTGCGCAGGCATAATTACTGTAGTGTGCCACTCATCGGCATATTCCAAAAACTGCACATCGCCTGACC
>JAPLES010000002.1:140552-255360 GCA_026391075.1 Bacteroidota bacterium
GAAATTCTTTGCTCCAGATATTTACGGTATCACCAGCACTATACGTTCCACCTCCATAACCATTGGTAACGGTGAGTGTGAATTGCGCGGAAGAGACTATAGATGTTAGACTATAGACAACAGACAATACAAATGGGCGTAGAAAATTTTTCATGTGGCTTAATTGGTGTTGGTTGATTGTATGCTTTTTTGTAAACCAATAAGGATGTAAAATAAAATAAGTGCTTTTGCAATTAGCACAAAGCCAGAAGAAAAAATTCCGGCATCAGGTATGCTTTTAAAATAGCCATCGAACTGTCCATACAAACTTCCGGTAAGTCCACCGGCAGCTGTGCCCCATGCGGCAATTAAATATAGTGTGGCATTTTGTTTTTGTTTCCAAACTAAAAACGCTGCGCACAAAAGCACAGCACCTAAAGTATAATCATCGAACCAGCGAAAGAAATTTTCAAAAGCAAGAACTTCGTGTATTCTTCGAACTGTTTCTGCCAACGGCAGAAGTATTCCGAACGCAATTGCCATGCGCATGCTGGTGCGGAGATGTTTATTTTCCATAGCAACAAATTTACTCTTTCACAAATTTCTTCGCGTTGCCTTTCGCTCTTACAAAATAAATTCCCGAAGCAAGTTCGCTCACGTTAATTTCAGAAACGGCATTCGAAATTATCTGCGATGAAATTTCTCTTCCGCTTAAATCATAAACAGAAATTTCTTCACCAACAAAAATTAGCGGAACAGAAACTTTCAACTTGCTTGTGGTTGGGTTTGGATAAATGGAAAATGTCTCGCTCAAAATTTCTGTCAGCGCAGTGATGGTGGCAGAGATAGTTCCCGAAATGGTGCAGCCATATTCATTCATAATAGTGCAGGAATAAAATCCGTTAGAATCAATTACTAAAAACGGTTGCGCAGAACTCTGCAAAAGTATTCCGCCTTTGTACCAATTGTATATGGAGCCTGCTTGCCCGTTCGTATTATTTCCGAAATTAGAAGTAAGCGTATCGGTATACTGATAAAGCTGCACTGGATTTGGATGGCTTTGCAAATACACAAATGGAAGTGGGTCAACTAAATTTGTTACACAGCCCAGCGAATCGAAACCGGATTCCGGCAGATTGCCATTGCCCGGTGCGTTAGTGTAGCTCAGCGTATCGGTAGTGGTAGAATGTATGTTGCCTAAATAATCGTAAACAAAAAGCCCTGGCGTGTACCAAACGTTGGCTGTTTGCTGATAGCACAAAGCGGAATCAGAAACAAAAACTTCCATAAAAGGAATTGACGATTGTATAAGCACAGAACCCGAATCAATACAACCTTCGGCATCGGTCATGTAATATTTATAAGTGCCCGTAGTTAAACTATCAATGTAAGCAGTGTTTTCGCTCAGCAAAGTATCGTTGCGGTACCAAACATATTGCAGCGGATAGGTGGCTGTAATATCATCTAGAAAAATACTGCCGCTATTCATTCCATTACATGCGTTATTAATCTTCACTGTATCTATTCCAAATGGCGCAAGCGTAACGGTGCGCGTTGCTGAATTTCCACCGCTGCTTACAGTAACGGTATAAGTTCCCGCTGCTAAATTTTGAATCGTATCGGTAGTTGCGCCATTGCTCCATAAGTAAGTGAAGGCTCCGGTGCCACCAGTGCCCATGGCTACTAATTTTCCGCTGGCGTTGGTGCAACCCGCATTGTGCAGTTGCAAAATGTATGCGTTCACTGTTCCCGATGCACAAACATTTGCTGTGGCAATTAAAACTTTTGAATAAAACGCGGGAACCAAAACGCTTCCGCAAATTACGTTGCTGTCTAAATCTAAATATTGTGTGGTGCCGAGATTAAATGTTGAATCATTATCCGTTGCGTTGACCAACAACGTTGGTGTCATAGTGCCAGTGCTGTAATTACCAAATGCATTTTTTGTATGCGCATCTTGTGCACTGAATGTTTTCCAATCATCTAACGAAAGATCAATCGGATTTAATCCTGCACGCAATACCACATGGTTAGTGGCGAAGGGTTGGAAATAATAATTGGAATCTAAAGTGCCTTGCGTAAACACAGTTGGATTAAACGCATCTACCTGTCGCAGCGGATATTCGAAAGTGCCGAGGGAACAAAATGTATTGTGCTTCACTTCAATTCTGTTAAGCGTATCGCCTACCTGCAGTCCTCCATTTATATCGAGCCCCACGCCACCACCAAAAATTATGTTGCCCAAAATGTGATTGTTGTAGCTGCCGCAGTTCTGAAAAATTCCTTTGTGCGAAACATTGTAAACCGTGTTGTTTTCAAACGTGTTTTCGTTTACGTAATTGTCGAAATATAAAGCCGGTGTTTGAAAATTTCCATTGTAATCGCCTTCTGTATTTCCTTGTGTATCGTGCGCAATATTATTTCTGAAAACAGAATGATGCGAAAGCGCGCCAAATGCTTTGAAGGGTGCGCCATCATTATTTAGCAACATGCAATTCGAAGCAATATTTCGTTCAACAATACAATACGCGCCATCGCAACTAATACCGCAGTAGCCGGTGCTGTCAATTACATTATGATGCAACCAACAACTATCAGCAAAGTTTACTGCAATGGCCGAAAGATTTGATTGTCCTCCAATACCGCTGTTGCGAAACTGCCCGATGTTTTTGAAATTGCAATGACTCACTTCGGCATTTCCGCCTTGGTTCATATCAATGCCGTGTCCGTCCACTTCATTGAAACTGCAATTTTGAATCAAATGATATTTGCCGCGCGTTTGTATGCCGTGATTGTACTGACCAAAAAATTCGCAGTTATAAATGGTTACGCGTTTGCTTTGGTTTCCCAAACCAATACCAACATTGCTTTGTTTTTCGAAACGAATATTGCTGATAGAAACATACGATGCTGTGTTCTGAAATAAAATTCCTGACAGGCGCGAACTTACTTCGCACAAAAGCGAATTCGGATTTCCGCTCTGCGGAATAAAATACAAACGCGAATTTAGGCTGTCGTAATACCATTCCTTCGCAGCATTTAAACAAGAATCTTTATTGTAGAAGAAGTACCCGAATTGGGCAAGCGCGGCAATGCCAAGCGGAGATGAATAATCTACTTTACCATTCTGATAATTTGACACCGAAGATTTTTCCCAGCACCATTGCGCAGTATGCACACAAATTTTTGCTCCGTTCCAATATCCGTTTGGCTCGGTGAGTTGCGCATCTTTTAAGTAAGTGGTTTGTGCAGAATCTAATTGGTAATAAGTTCCTTCATCGGGTGTGCGCGCAACAATTTGTTCTTTGTTGTTGGCGAAAAAATTTCCAACACTTCCTGATACCGTTGCGTAATATTTATTTCCGGCTTGTGTCCAGTTAGCAACAGTATCGGCTCCACTTATAATTGGTTTTGCTCCTGTGCCGTAAGAAGTAAACACCAGATTAGCGCTTGCGTTTCCTCCGGCAAAAAGCGAAATGGATTCGCGAAACAAACTTCCGCATTCTAAAAAAACTGTATCGCCTGCGGCAAGTGCAGGTAGTTGCGAAAGATTTTTATACGCATTGCCTTGCGTGCCGGTTCCGCTTGTGCTTCCGTTTATTGAAGAAACGTATCGGTTAGTTGCTACACACATTAGTTGTGCGAAGAACAGTAAGAGGAATGTGATTTTTGTTTTCATAAAATAGTTTTAATGGTCTGACCTTCGGAGCAGACCGGGTTTATTGTTTTACAAATTTCTTTACAGTGTTTCCCATCTTCACCAAATAAATTCCGTTCGAAAAATTTTGTGTTTCGATTTTGGTAGAAGAAGAAGAAATGATTTCACGCAACATTTTTCTTCCGCTGAAATCGTAAACAGCAAGTTCTTCGCCAATAAAATTTGCGGGAACAGAAATATTTAAGTCACCGGAAGTTGGGTTTGGATACAAACTGAAATTTGAAATTTCATTTCCTAAATCTTCTACCGCATTTAGCATTCCTGTTTGTCCGTTCCACGTTGGCACATCATCGCAAATAACAATGTTAGGCGCAGAGGCATATTGCGTTTTCCAGATATCAACTTTCTGCGTGTGATTTTTCCAAACAATGTAACCGGAGTTAATAAGCGGTTGAAGTGAATCAATAATCTGTGCAGCTTTCACCGGTAGGTTTGCAGTGAGATTGCGCACGTTAAACTGAATGGTAGAAGAGTAAAATTTATCCGCAGGCAATTGTCCGTTGTTGATTTCGTAAATCAATTCGCGAATTTCATTCACGATAATGCTCACTACATTCGGAGTGGTATCACTCAACACTTCATTGCAACCGTTGCCCAATAAAATCAAATGATGACTGTTGTTTTCTACAAGAATATTGTGCAGCGTATCGGGCTTCCATATTCCAATCGGATTTAAATCGCCACTGCCGCCATGCGAAGGAGCACCACCACCCCACAAAATATCGAACAGAAATTTCATGGTAGGATGAACTTTTCCGGGAAGAGAATCTTGCATCTGTGTCCAATTACTTCCGGGCATAGATGCGTTCATCACGGTGTCATAAAGAAATCCGCCAACAACAGAAGAAGGAGTAATGCCGAGTTGCTGATAATACCAAACCACATCGGTATAATTTTTCTGCGTCATGTGCGCGTGACAATCCAACTCAATTAAACCATTGTTGTCATCGCGCATCCATTGAAAAATATTTTTTCCGTTGGTGCTTGGCGTACCGGTGTCGTATAATTTTGTTCCATCTAAAAAGGCCCAGTCATGTTGCGAATTGTAGCACGCTCCTTTGTTGCGAAGTGTATCGCACATAGCAACAAGCAAGTTCCGATACTTAGTGAAGGTGTCCACATTGCTATTGTAGTTTTTCAGAAAACCAAAATCACTTTCCTCGCTATGCGAATTGAAATTGAGATAAAGCGGTGTAATAGTTTGTGAAGGAGAAGTAAAAGTCAGGAGGAGAGAAAACCAAAGTGTGGGTAGTAATTTTTTCATAGAAATATTTTAGTGAAAAATATTTCGGTAGGACGTTTTAGTGCACCAAAAGTTTAATGGCAAGACATTATTCTATCGAAGTTTCTGTCCATTCGTTGAACAGTTCATTGATAAAAATATTTTCTTCGGTGGTTATTTTTTTATCTGCCTTAGCTAATTTAATAGCGTATTGAATCAATTCGTTTCTTTCTTCCTCGGTACTATCTTCATAAAAGTCGGCCATACATTTTTGAAAATGCACCATATAGTCATCCTCCTTCAGCGCACTCAATTCTTCTGCTTCTTTATCCGAGCTTACTCGCAGTGGAAATTCTTTCTCCAGCCATTCTTCAATTACCAAATCTTCTTTCAAATTAAATTTTCCGTCTACTGCACTTAGTATCATCAAAAAGTGATAACCGGCTATTGGTTTATTTTTTTTCGTTTCGTTTTGTTTTTCACTCTAATAAATGTAGAATAATATTCGACACATAATTTCGTTTTTTTCAGCACAACAGTTTTATCTTTATGCAGTAAACAAGTACTCATGAAAACAAAACTCCTGTTCAAAATCTTTTTTGCCTCGCTGTTTTTTGTTGCGCAAATTTCTTTTGCTCAAGGCGGCTTCGAAGGCAACGCGCTTATTTCTTTTCTAGGAAAAAACTCTTCCAGTACAGATTTAAAAGACTTAAAAGCCAATTACAAATGCGAAATGGCAAATGAGTTACACTATCTTTCGCGGGGCGGAATTGAATTAATTTTGAAAAGAAACGAACTCAACGAAATTCATTTATATGGTTCTAGTGCGGTATATGGAAAATTTGCAGGAGCACTTCCCAACAAATTAAAATTCGGAATGGTTTCGGGTGAAGTAAAAAGGTTATTGGGAAAACCTATCGTAAGTTATAATTCCGGCTACTGCGAATACGAATTTTCAAATTACATTCTGTAGTGTTGGTTCGATGGCGGCACGTTAAGCCAGATAGGCGTTGCCGTAAAATCGCCTCTTTGATTTCACGAATAACGCTTCAGCATTTTTTTTGCGTTGTCCTTTATTTCGTCAGCTAATTTTTTTGGCTGAAGCACTTTCACATTTTCTCCGTAACTCAACAATTGCATTTTCAATTCGTGATTGATAACAAGGTCTAAAGAAATTTTTAGCTCTGCTTTTGTCTCTTTTACAATTTGCTGTGAGTGATGAATGGGAATGGTCTTGATATACTTTCCCTGCAATGGCGAAAAAGACAAAACCACTTTCTCGGGCTTGCCTTCGCCTAATGTAACGCCCACCACATTTTTGAAAAAGTTTTTTTTATCGAGTTTTGTTTCGCTAAAAACATCTTCTGTCAATTGCATATCGTGAATGCGGTCAAGTGCAAACGTGAGAATCTTCTGTTCTTTTTTATTGATGCGCTTGCCCACTACATACCAAAAGTTTTTCGCTTCGCGAATTAAATATGGCTCTAAAAGATTTTGTGAAATCTCTTCGCTTCCGTGTTTTTGATACGTGAATTTTAAAACCCTTCTTTCTGAAATTGCTTTCAGTATCGGCTCAATAAATTCAATTCCCTTTATAATAAATGGAGTGTCCAGCTGTATGTGATCGCTTTCACCGCGCGCCTCTTTGTTCATTTTTACAGTAGAGGCAATTTTCTTTATGGCATCTTCAAATTCTTTTATAGCAGGCAAATGTTTGAACTGGTCGAGGATGCTAATCGCAAAATCCAATCCATGCAATTCATCGGCCGAAACGGGTAATGTACTGATAGAAAAACTTTTGTCGCTATAGCAATAACTCTTATCTCTTTTATTGTAAACGATAGGCGCATTAAAACCAAGCGCGCTGTTGTATCGCATCTCCTGTAAATCCAATTGCACAGTTCGCTTTGCAATTCGCTTATCCAGTTTTTCGCTCAAATGCCAAATCAATTCCTCTAAGTGCGGATGTGGTTTTTTGCGCAGCCGCGCATCAATCAATCGGTATCGGGAGTAAGCATCCTTGTTCAGCGCCATAGGTAAAATCGGTTTTGTTGCAAGTTGAAATTTTTTTTCGGTCGCGCAAATAGGTTGCGTTCTGCGAAGGCATGTTTGCCTCATCATTAAAACAAAAAATGTCATGAACAATCAACCAACAAGCGGCTTTGCCAAACACGAAATTTACGTGAACGAAATTGTTTTCTACTCCAAGAAAAGTATTTCACTCTTCGGCTTCCTGTATCACGATGCTGCGTTTCTGCCAACAGAATATGTGATTACCCGTGATGATTTACAAACACTGCTGAGCCAAAACAAAACAGGAATAGAAGTTCTCTGGCACATCGAAAATCTTTTTGTGCTTCCACACGAAGTGCCTGCCAGCATTAACCTTTTAGATCTTTTTGGAATGACTCAAATTTTTGAAGCGGGCAGTATTGCATTGGAGCATTCCTATTACGAAGATGAAAATGGCGAGCTCCATGCGCGTGAAGACAACAAACTGTTTTTCATAGAGGAAATAATTCCCTTTCCCTCTGCTCGAAAAAATAATTTCTAAACAATTTAAAACATACCACATGAACAACTTCAAATACAACCTCATCAACGGACCTAAAAAAACCGTGAACGATTATTTACAAACGCTCAACACCGATGACCTGCAAACCATGTATAGCTCTTCGTTTTTCTACGATTTAAAAATGCCTGACCTGGTTAAAAAAATGCAGCGCGAATTGCAGAAGCGCAAGATGACTGCACAGCCGTTGTTGTTTTAAAAATACTCTCGCAGAAGTCGCATGCAAAAACATTTATTGTTTATGTCTTCGGCAAAATCTGCGAGAAACAAATTTCTTTTTTGTTGTCCTCAAGCCCTGTGTGTTAGTGCACACGGGGCTTTTATTTTTTTAGCTTCTTATATTGCACGTCATGAGTTTACTCTCCGATTTTTTGCGCACGCTCAAGGACGAAGAAATTTCTTCGCTCAAAAATATTTCGTTTACTGACAGAGAGCGCGATGCGTTTTTAAAAACTGTTTTGTTCGTAGCGCATAAGAATTTTGCCGATGCCGCCTTGCAACAGGAATTAAAAATGACCAAAGCACATTTCGATAAAATGAATTCTGTGTTGTTAGATAAGGTGTATTCGCACCACACCGGTGGCGAAGATGCGAAAGTGTTGTACTTACTTTGGGAAAAAGGATTGTATGATCATTTGTTTCACGAGGCGCGCGTGCGCGAGCGCAGGTATTTAAAGGCGGAAGACACAAAAACTTTGGCCGAATTCTATCGTTTGGTTTTTGGTGTTACCCTTCGTTTGCCCATTACGTTAAACAGAATTGAATATGCTGATGTGTATGGCAAAAAATATTTGAAAACTTTGAAAAAGCCTGGCGAAGAAACGCTATGGGAAATTGAGATCATGAAATTTTGGAATACCGTTTTTTATAAGTCCGCACATGGAGAAATGAAGGCGTATGAGCCGGTAATTCTTTCTACGTTAAAAAAATGGGAGTCGAAATTAGTCGGCAAAAAATATTCGGCATGCTTGTTTTTTTATTGGATGAGTTGGTCAACCTACTATGAATACTACACCCACAATTTTCAGGGTTGGTCAACCGCTTTAGAAAATTGCCTGCGCATTTTTGACTCAAGCAAAAAAGATTTGGGTGAGAACTATCGCATTTATGTGCTCACAAAATTAGCGACTGCTTATTGCCAGGGAAATTTTTTCAAAGAGTCGCTGCAAATGTATCGCGAAGCTTTTGCCAAATACAAAAAGCAATTGCTGCGCAATCTTTATCACCCGTTGATGTTTTCCATCATTGCTATTATAAATCATAAATTTGACGATGCCGAAAAAATGTTAGAGTCGTTTTTGATTCCACGACTATCTAAATTTCCGGAAGAGAGTTTGAATTTTGACATTGAGCGCAACTGTGCCATTTTATACATGCACAAAAACGATTTTGAAAAAGCTGCGCATTACTTGCAGCTTGGTCAGCAATGGAACAAAACGCAAATCAGTTTGCTGGGCGATATTCTACAGCGCATGGTTCACAACATTCATTTTTTGCTGGTGAAAGATTTTGATACGGCTGCCGCATTGCTTCGTAAAAACAAAAAGTTTTTGGGCTCTAAACAAAAAGATGCTATGGTGATGGAGTATGTGGTGGTGTTTACTTTGATAGGAGATATTATTCGTTACAAGCGGGGGAAAAAATTTCCGCAAGACTTTCAACAGCGATTAGACTCCTTGCAAACAGGCATTATGAAATTGTATGGTGACTTGCTTGTGAAAGCAATCGCCTGATTTACATTTTCAACTTCCTCATCTTCGGAGCAAACAAAAACGTAGCCCCTACTACAACAAGCGTCATACATCCACCAAAAATTACTGAAGGAATGGTGCCGAATAATTTTGCAGCAAGCCCGCTTTCGAAAGCGCCAATTTCATTGCTTGATGCTATGAAAATTTGATTCACTGCGCTTACTCTTCCACGCATATTATCGGGTGTCATGGTTTGCAAAATAGTTTGACGAATCACCACGCTCACGTTGTCGAATGCTCCTGTGAGAAAGAGCATACAAAAAGACAAGAAAAAATTTTCGGAGAAGGCAAATGCAATAGTGGCTAATCCAAAACCGGTTACCGCAACCAATAAATTTCTTCCCGCATTTACGGTTGGTGGGTAGTATGCAAGAAACAATCCCATCACCACACTTCCAAAAAACGGAGAGGCGCGCAATATTCCTAAGCCTTCGGGACCCACATGTAAAATATCGCTGGCAAAAACAGGAAGGAGCGCAACAGCACCGCCAAACAACACCGCAAATAAATCGAGCGAAATAGCAGAAAGCATTTCCTGTTTATTGAAAACAAACCGCAAGCCTGCAGTGAGTGATTGATAAAGCGTTTCTGTTTTTTCTTTGGGTGGAGTTTCTTTTACCGGCACGCGCAGAAAAACAAAAAACGAAAGAATCATGATTACAACTGCTAGGGCAAATGAAAATTCAACATTAGAGTATCCGTAAATAATCCCCCCGAGTGCCGGTCCAAAAACTGCAGCAGTTTGCCACGTGTTACTTCCCCAGGTAGCAGCGTTCGGATAGAGTTCACGCGGAATCAATTGCGGAAAAATACTTTGATAAGCAGGCGCCATAAATCCGCGAATAATTCCGCTGATGCCGATGATTAAATAAATAGGAAGCGCCCCGTAAAGTTTAAAGAGCGTTGCATCGCCACTAAGAATAATTCCAATCACCGCAAAACAAAGGGTGATGCCCAGGATTGTTCTTCGCGCAATTTTGTACCGGTTAAATAAATCGGCCGCGTGTCCTCCATAAAAAGATGTGATGATAAATGGAAGTGCTTCGCTCAATCCAAGCAATCCAAGGGCAAGTTTGTCATGTGTAAGTTCGTAAATTTTCCACGCAATAATTGTCTCCGCCATTTGCACAGCAAACGTGAGCATGAATCGCGATAGCTGAAAATTTCGGAAAGCGGGAATTTTTAATGCCGCGTATGCATCTCTTGTATTGGCTGTTTGTTTTTCCATTTACAAATTTCCGAATTTTTCAAATTTCCGAATTGCGCTGACGTACAGCTTCGAACAAAAGTATTCCTGCACTTACGCTTACGTTAAGCGAATCAATTTCTCCGAGCATTGGTATTTTTATTTTTTCGTCAGCTGCATTCAACCAATCAGTGCTTAGTCCTGTGGCTTCTGTTCCCACTACAATGGCCGTATTGCTTTTAAAGTTTTGCTTATAGTGAATTTTTGTCGCACTCAGCTCCGCTGCATAAGTAGTGATGTTGTTGTTCTTCAAAAATTCAATTGCTTCTTTTGTTTCGCACACTGCAATTTGATTGGTAAAAACTGTTCCTATACTAGAGCGCACTACATTCGGATTGTAAACATCGGTTTTTGCATCGCAAATAATTACGGCATCAACTCCTGCCGCATCGCAAGTGCGCAGCATAGCTCCGAGGTTGCCTGGTTTTTCTACTGCCTCGATTACAAGTATGAGCGAATTGCTTTTGAGAGAAAGATTTTCGAGCGAACGGTTTTTCGGTTTAGCTGCGGCAATAATTCCCTCGGTTGTTTCGCGATACGCTAGTGAATCGTAAACTGCTTTTGAAATAGAGAATTGCTGATTAACTCCTTTCAATTCTTTGAATGGATATTCTTTCGAATCGCTGAAAATTTCTTCACAAACAAAAAGCGATGCTATTTCATAACCCGCACGTTTCGCTAAAACCATTTCGCGCAAGCCTTCAATCAAAATCAAATTTTGCTCTCTGCGCTCGCTTGCTTTTTCGAGCTTCTTCAAGTTTTTTATTTTAGGATTTTGTGGACTGGTGATTCTTTCCATCGCGCACGAATCTATCAGTTATTATTATTTTGCGCAGCGCAATGGCTACCGATTCAAAATCAAAAATTTCTTTTTATCACTACAACGAAAGTGAATACGTTTACGAAGACACCGCATCGCTCCATGCATGCTCTTTAAAAGATAAAAGCGCACATGTAAACTGGGTAAATATTTTAGGCATTGAAGATGTGCAAACTTTGCAGGAGGCAGCTACACTTTTCAATTTACATCCTTTGGTTTTAGAAGATATTCAAAACCCAAACCAGCGCGCAAAAATTGAAGACTATAATGATTCCTTGTATGTGGTGTTGCGCATGTTCTCGCTAGTAAATGGTGAAGTGCAAGACCAGCAAGTGAGTTTAGTGCTGCGCGATAATGTGTTGCTTAGTTTTCGCGAAAGAGAGTTCGGCATTTTTAAAAAATTAATTGGCGACAAGCTTGCAAACAATACGGCTAACATTCGAAAGAAAGGCGAAGATTATCTGCTTTATACTTTACTCGATACTATAATTGACCAGTATTTTTTAGTGATAGAGGATGTAGAAGTGCGTGTTGAAAAGTTAGAGCAGGAAATTTTTTCTAATTCAAACGACTCGCAATTACTTACACTGCAACAATTAAAGAGCGAAGTGCTTTACATGCGCAAAAATATTGTGCCCGTGCGCGACCTGATTACGAATTTAATTCGCAACGAAATTGAATATTTCGAAGCAGACAACAAGTATTACCTACGCGATTTGCAAGACCACATGACCCGCAATGTGGAAGAACTCGATTTTTTGCGCGACCAGTTAAGTGGCTTGATGGATTTGTATTACTCACTGCAAAACCACAAGATGAATAATGTGATGAAAACACTTACCGGTGTTTCGTTTGTGTTGTTACCCTTGAATTTTATTGCGAGTATTTATGGAATGAACTTTACTCACATACCACACACCGATGATGTAAACGGGTTTTGGGAGTTAGTGACAGCTATGGCTTTTATAGCTGTGGTGCTTACTTATTTTGCATTCAAACGTAACTGGCTTTCTACAAAAGATTTTGACAATAACTCCAAATGAAAATCGGCCTCTTCTTTGGTTCGTTTAATCCGGTTCATAATGGTCACTTGATTATTGCCAACTATGTTTGCGAAACTACCGAACTAGAAAAAATTTGGTTGGTAGTGAGTCCGCAAAATCCGTTGAAGCAAAAAGAAACGTTGCTTCGCGAATACGACCGCCTACATTTAATAAACCTCGCTATTGAAGACAACAAAAACCTGAAGGCATCCAACATTGAATTTAAGTTGCCGAAGCCGAGCTACACTATTGACACGCTCACCTATCTGCAGGAAAAATATCCGCAACACGAGTTCTCTTTAATTATGGGTAGTGATAATTTGGAAACGCTTCATAAATGGAAGAACTACGAATTGATTTTGCAGCATTATCCTATTTACGTTTACAACAGGCGGGGAACAGACACAAATCCTTTTCTAAAAAACAAGAAGGTTTATTTTCTCGATTTTCCTTTTCTCGATATCTCTGCCACTTTCATTCGAGAGAATTTAAAGAACGGTGTTTCGATGCAGTATTTTCTTCCTGAGCCTGTTTGGAAATACATTGACGAGATGAAACTTTACAGTAAGTAAAAGACCTGTCCACACATGCCCTGTGAATTTGGGTTAAAAACTGTGGGTAAGTCGCGCGCAACTATTTTTGGTTTAGTAGATTTAAAACACGTCTGTTTCTTGATTCCTTTTTCTGGTAAAAGATTGCCGTAATCCACACAGCAATCCACACAGTGTTAGCGTAAACTTATGCAGTTTCTGATGTCAACATCGCTATCCACAGCTTGTGAATAAACCCGTGCTTTTGAGCATTGGCGCGCTTTTGAAAGTAACAGCTGGTGTGAATTGGTGTTTATCTTCTTTTGGAAACGGGTAATCAAAATTTTAAAGCAGAAAGTTTATCTAACAATTCACAGCCCTAATAATAAGGGCTATAAATTTTATTTAACCATTTACAATTAATACAGGGTGTTGATGGTGTAAAAAACAAATCTTTCCCGAAACCCAATTTACCCAATTGCCGTATATAATTTGAAGTTTGCAGTGCAATAAAGGAACCAAAATGCTCGTTATCTGTTCATGAAAGGAATGAAGGTCGTTTTTCTCTTACTTATTCTTGCCACTACCGCGGCATTTATGCCGGGTAATTTTTCGTTTGAGGAAAGCCAAAAAAACTTTGAGCGAGTGAATGATGCCTACTCGCGCAAGGAGGAATATTTCAAAATGAAGTGCCGATCTAAAGAAATTTCAGAGGAAACTTTCGGCAATATGTTTTTAAGGGTGTTTAAGCAGGAAGCAATGATGGAGGTTTGGGTGCAAAAGCCCGATGGAAAATATGTGAAGTTCAATGAGTTTAGTATTTATTCCATGAGTGGAGCACTGGGTCCTAAACGCCAGCAAGGCGATTGCCAGGTGCCCGAAGGTTTTTATTACATCAACGATTTTAATCCACAGAGCAATTATCATTTGTCGTTAGGGGTAAGTTACCCTAACGAATCGGATATGCGATTGAGTAACGCGCCACGAAAAGGAGGGGATATTTATATTCATGGCGGACAAGCCAGTGCAGGTTGTATGGCTATGAGTAATTACTACATCGAAGATATTTACATCTGTGCGGTGAAGGCAAAAACAAACGGTCAACAAAAAATTCCGGTGCAGATTTTTCCTTTTAAACCTACTGTGATTAACATGGAATACTATTCGCGTTTCAGAGAGTTTGCTCTTAATTCAAAGCTTTGGAAAAATTTGCAGCAAGGTTACCAAATGTTTGAAAGAACAAATCGCTTACCCGAAGTTTATGTGAGCGCAAATGGTTACTACCAGTTTATAGACCCGGCTTCTGCTTCTACAAAATAATTTCAACAACTCTTCTCTCTTCTTTTAGTTTAGTAGTATGAAAATTGTGAAGCGAAGTCTAATTGCCATTCTAGCTATATCTATTTTGATGTTTACTTATTACCAACTTTGGTTTTTGCGGCAGCCAGCCAGAAATATTCCCAACAACGATTCGGTTTACGTGGCACCTGCAAATGGTGTAGTTGTTTCGGTAAATAAATGGAACACTGCCAGTCTTACTATTTTGAAAAGAGAGTTCGGTATTATCAACGTGTGGACAAAAGATGTGGACACCGCTGGAACAATTGTTTCCATTCAAATGGATCCTACCAACGTTCACTTTCAGCGGGCTCCTGTTTCGGGAAAAGTGATTTCAGAAACATATACCAAGGGAAGTTTTAATAATGCCGTGGTGATGAGCAACCGTTTTGGTATTCGTTTTGAGAATGAACACAACGAGTTTTTAATGGAGACAACAACGGGCAAAAAATATAAGGTGATTCAGATTGCAGGTTTTTTAGCAAGAAGAATTGTGGACTACACACATCCTAATCAGGAAGTGAAACAAGGAGAAGTGATAGGATTAATAAAACTTGGAAGTCAGGTAACTGTTATTCTTCCTCATGATGTGACAGTGCTTGCCAAGAAGGGCGATGTAACAATTGACGGAGAAACGGTGATTGCTACACAGTAGCTTTTCTTCCCCAATAAAATGCGAGCGCCCCACCGCTTACCAAATGCCATACGCCCCAACTTGCGGCAACAATTGCCATGCCACCCAAACCATTGAAGAAAGAGAAAATGAGAATGAGTCCGAGCCCGGCATTCTGCACTCCGGTTTCGAAGGTGATGGTTTTTACATCGCGAAACCCTAAGCGAAATAATTTTGCAAAAAGAAAACCACCACTTAGTGCTACAGCATTGTGAATTACTACCAGCGGCATAATGGTGGTGAAGTTAGCAGTGAAAACATTTGCATTCCCCGCGAATGCAGCTATGAGAAATATAGCAAAGGCAGCGAGAGAAAACTTTTTCATCACCTTGCTTAGCTTTTCTGCCAGCAATGGTTTTTTGTAATTCAGAAAAATACCGACTACGAGCGGAATGCCGATAACAAAAACAATTGTTTGAAACACATCGAACACATCGAGGTGAATTGTTTTCAGCAGCGCGGCAGTTTCGGTAGTTAATCCGCCATAGAAAGAAAAATTGAATGGAGTCATGATGATGGCAAGCATGTGCGATACCGAGGTAAGCCCCACTGCAAGCGCAGTGTTTCCTTTGGCAAGGTGAGTAAACATATTGCTCATGTTTCCACCAGGGCAGGCACCAACGAGAATCATTCCTAGTGCGACCGAAGGAGGAGGATGTAATAATTTTACGAGAGCAAAAGTCAACAGCGGGAGTAAAAGGAAATGTGCCGATAGCCCGACAAAAGTTGTCTTCTTGTTTTTAATCAGGTTGATGAAATCTTCTTTCTTCAACTCAAGTGCGATGCCAAACAGGATGAATCCAAGAATGATGTTGAGCACCATTAAGCCGTGTTCGCTGAAAGAAATTTTTATGGTGTCGAGTTCGTTCATCAAAAAGTTTTAACCATTAAGGACTTAAGAAAAACCACGGTGTTCTTAATATCCTTAATGTTCTTAGTAGTAATTTGTCATGCGCTCCAACAAACCAAAATCTCGCGCTTGCCTTCAAATGGCAAACGCCCGTGCGAGGTGCTGAAATTATCTAAAGCAATTACATCGTTTTGTTTCCAGGGAAGGATGACAATGTTTTTCCAAATTACTTCTTCAATGTGCTGCATATAACTATCGGGCACCGGTGCGCCATCGCCAAAAAGAACGTTCATGCTTTGGTCAATGGGTTTGGTGTGTAGCGATTTTATTTTAACCATAGCCGCAATAAATGTTTTCCAGAAAAATGTTTTTGCGCGCTGTTGATGTGCATGAATGAATTTATATTCCACCGGGGCGCTTGCCGGATGAAAAACCTGTGAGTGATTGAACCAAACTTTTTCACCGGTAACAGGATGTGTAATAGTTGCAGCGGTGCGATGTAACAAGCGCAGGTTATCATCCTTCAGCCATTCAAATTCTATTTCCTGTTCGCGACATTGTTTTTCTACTTCGGCTTTATCGCTGGTATGAAAAATTTCGTTCCACTTCTTCAACTGAAAAAGATTAAATGGATTGTTTTTTTTTGGGTTTGAATAATTGCGCACAGTGATAATTCCTTTAGTGTCGAACGCCTCACGAATTTCCGGATTCAATTCTGCGTACACTTTTCTGAAATTGCACAATGGTGATTCGCCACCGTAAGAAGGTTCCACGTGGCAATAAAAAAAGATGCTGATGGGCGGGTGTTTCACATAAGTCATTTCACAGTGCTGCGGAATAGGATAATAACCCGGCAGCTCACTCGCGGTGTAAACGAAAGTGGTGTCCTTCACAATGTTTCGTGGAGAAGTACCGTAGTAATCATTTTTCAAACGATTGTCCACTTGAAGCGCAACATCTTCAAAAGCTTTTGGTGTATCAATTTCGAAACCACGTAACAGAATGGCACCATGCTTAAAAAACCTTTTCTCTAAATCTTCTTTGTTCGCGCGCATCCATTGCAATAATTCCTGTTTGGATTTTCCGTTTCCGTTGGGCTCTATGATGAGCGGCAACTGCTGCGCGTTGAGGAAGGATTGTTTCATTTATTAAAATTACAAATTCACACACCGAAAAGAAAAATACAATAGCGCTTATTGATATCTAGCTTGTCATTTTTCCATGCCGCAATTTTTTTAGTGCGGATAAACTGAGTGGGCAGCGTAAGGTCGCAGGCTATGCAAAGGTTGGTATCGGGGTTGCAGGCTCTAAGCACTTCATCAAATAATTTTTGATTGCGGAAAGGAGTCTCCATAAAAATCTGTGCTCCCTTCTGTGCAGCAGCTTCGAGCTTTTTTAATTTACCGGTGCGCTGCGCGCTGTCTATCGGTAAATAACCATGAAAACAAAATTGCTGTCCGTTGAAACCCGAAGCAATAAGCGCAAGCAAAATAGAAGAAGGACCAACCAGCGGAACAATTTCAATATCGTAGATGTGTGCATACGCCACCACTTCACTTCCGGGATCTGCTATACAGGGATTACCGGCTTCAGAAATTATACCTGCGTTTTTTCCCTGCATTACATTTTGCAAAAGCAGTTGGCAGTTCTGTTGCTTCGCGTGTTTATCTAATTCATGCATCGTAACTTCAGTATCAAAATTCTTTTTGAAACCAATGGCGCGTAAGTATCTACGAGCTGTGCGCGCATCTTCAACAATAAATTCGTTCAAGCCCTGAACGCAATTTTTTATTTGGTCAGTGATAATAGAAGGATTGTCTTCGCCAAGAAAAGAAGGAATGAGAAATAATTTTCCGTGAGACATTTTTTGTGTTTATGGTGAAGATGGTGTTTCTTCTTTCTTGCTGGTGTCTATTGCACTGCAATTAAAATTAAACAGCGCAGAAGAATCGCTCGGTAAAGAAAACTCATCGTGCTTTAATTGCACAGCGCGGTCGTTAAAACTCTTATGCAAAAATGCGCCAACAATTGGCATGGCTGCTGTAGCACCCGCACCCGAGTGATTAGATGCAAAGTGAACACTCGGTTGCTCGAAGCCCACCCAAGCACCAACCACTATATCGGGATTGTAACACATGAACCAGGCATCGGCATTGCTCTGTGTGGTTCCGGTTTTTCCGGCAAGCGGCATTTGTAAACCATAGTGTGGCCGCAGCGATGCGGCAGTTCCTTTATTGATGACACCCTTCAACATTTCGGTGAGTGTGTAAGCAGTTTTTTCGGGAATAGCTTCTTTTTGTGTAGTGCCGAATTGCGCCAACACGTTTCCATCTTTATCTTCAATGCGCTTAATAAAATATGGTTTGCTGTATGTACCCAGGTTAGCGAAGCAGGTGTAAGCACCAACCATTTCGTAAAGAGAAATATCGCAAGTGCCAAGGCAAAGCGAAGGCACTGCATCGAGATTGCTTTCAATTTGACAGTGGCGCGCAAACTCCACTAATTGATTCGGGTCACCAATATCGCACATGATGCGCGCGGTGATGCGATTGTCAGAAGCAGCAAGCCCATCTTTCATAGGAACCATTTCTCCTTCTTTCCATTTGTCGGTACCATCAGGATTCCAATTGGCATCAATGCCCGGGCACTCGGGAGCTAAGTAGGGAATGAGCGAACACGGCTCATAATTTCTTTCAAGCGCAAGCGCATACAAAAACGGTTTCATCGTTGAACCCACTTGTCGCTTTGTGCTTTTCTTTACGTGGTCTAATTGAAAGTAACGAATGTTCGGTCCGCCAATCCACGCTTTTACTTCACCTGTTTTTGCATCTACTGCTAAAAACCCAACCTGAATTATTTGCAGATAATACCGCAGTGAATCAAGCGGACTCATCACCGTATCTAAGCTTTGAGATTTATCGCCATGCCAGGAAAAAACTTCCATTTTAATTTTCGTTTCGAAAATCTTTTTGATTTCCGCATCGCTCTTTCCTTGTGCTTTTAAATCCTTATAGCGGTCACTTTGCTTCATCATCTTATCAAGTAAATCGGGTTTTGCTCTGCTACCAATTTTCCAAGGGTCGCGACCATGCCATTCTTTAAAATATGCATCCTGCAAATTAGTGAGGTGTTCGGCAACTGCACTCTCCGCATATTTCTGCATGCGCGAATCAATTGTGGTAAAAACTTTTAAGCCATCTTCGTACACATCCCACTTGCTTCCATCGGGTTTCAAATTTTTATCGCACCAGTTTTTTAATTCCTGACGAATGTATTCGCGAATGTAAGTGCCTACGCCTTCGCGATAATCGGGATTATGAAAGTTCAATTTGATTTTCAGTTTCGAAAGCGAATCGCATTGGTGTTGTGTAATTGCATTGGCTTCTGCCATTCTTCGCAACACTAAATTTCTTCTTTCTGTTGCGCGCTCTTCGTGCATACGCGGATTGAAACGCGCGGGAGCATTCAACATACCAATAAGCATGGCTGCTTCTTCGGGCTTTAGCTCTTTTGGTGTTTTATAGAAATAAGTGAATGCTGCGGTTTTAATTCCGTACGAGTTGTAATGAAACCCAATGGTGTTCAGGTAAAGGTTGATAATTTCTTCCTTAGTAAATGTGCGCTCTATTTTTGCGGCCAGCACCCACTCTTTTAATTTTTGCGAAAGCCGCGTAAACGCTCCGGCTCTTTCAAAATCTGCATGAAAAAGATTTTTTGCCAATTGCTGAGTAAGTGTTGAACCGCCACCACCATCCTGCCCCGGCACAAAAGCCAAGGTGATGGCGCGGAATAAACTTTTTAAATCAATACCACTATGCTCGTAGAAGCGTTTGTCCTCCGTTGATACCAATGCATTTACCAAGTAAGGCGAAAGTTCCGCATAAGAAATTTCAATTCGGTTCTCGTTGTAATAAGAACCGAGCACTTCGTAATCTGCCGAATAAATGCTGGTGCTAACAGCGCTGTTGGGGTTTTGAATAGCATCTAGGTCGGGCATTTTTCCAAGCATGCCGAAATTAACTCCAACAAAAAACAAGGCAATCAAAAGAATGAATGCCCAGAGAATAATCTGAACGCGAAAAAAAACTTCCCAAAAATTATTCGGATTGAATTTGAAGAAACGACTTGTTGCTGATTTCGATTTTGCCACAAAACAAATTTATGCGCTTGCCGATTACATAACGCAAACCGCGCAAAATCATTATAACAGGAAAAGATTTTTTTGAATAGAGGAGAGGACAATTATTTTTCCTTGTGCTGCACGGTCAGTTCTAACGCTTCGTAAAAGTCGGCACCGTATTTTCTAATCAGCGCATCTTTCAAAAATTTGTAAACAGGAACCTTCAATGCTTTGCCGTTTTTGCAAGCAGCTTTACATACGTGCCAGCGTTCGTAGTTCACCGCATCGTAGTGTTTGTATTTAGTAATGCGAATGGGATAGAGATGACAACTAATTGGTTTTTTCCAATCAATAACTTTGTCGTTGTAGGCTTGTTCAATTCCGCAACCAACCACACCGTGCTTATCGCGCACGAGCCAAGCACAGCCTTCGGTTTTGTTCATGAGTGTGGTGCACCATTCTTTATTTTCTTTTACATAAACATACTTACCTTCTTTTTCAATCGTAGCAATTCCCTCCGGGGTTAGGTAGGGTTTTACTTTGTCGTAAATGTCATCCAATATCTGCAATTCGCTTTTGTCGATTGGTGCTCCAAAATCTCCGGCAGTACAACACGCGCCTTTGCATGCAGTAAGGTCACAAACAAATTGTTCTTCTACCACATCATCGCTGATGGTTTTGTCGTCAATTACAATCACGGGTTTTGCTTTTGTTCGAATTTGTTTACAAAGAAAAATCCCGCTGGAGTTTCGATAGCATCTACACTCATGGGCGGGATTTTTTCTTATTTCAATACTTGATACCAACTACTTAATACTTTTATTTTCCGAGATAAAACTCTTCGTTT
The DNA here is from genome assembly GCA_026391075.1 of Bacteroidota bacterium. Lineage (GTDB taxonomy): Bacteria > Bacteroidota > Bacteroidia > Chitinophagales > LD1 > Bog-950. The sequence goes on from JAPLES010000002.1 coordinate 161,262, forward strand.
CCTTTTCTAAGATTCAAATTGTTTTTTGTCAAATCAAGAATGCGATATATTTCTGTCGCGTTATCAGAATCATCGCGAAGTTGTAAATCTTCTTCGCTATTAATCAAATCCCATTTGCCAATGCGCATACGAGGCACAATTGTAGTATCCATAAAACGCAAGGTGTCCATCAAGATAGTATAGGTTGAAGTTACGCTATCGTATCCCAAAGTGTCGGAATAAATGATAGAGTCTGCTGCAAAAAAATAATCTTTCCATGTTTTAGTGTAAACTAAATCTTCGCCAATGGTTAGCTTCCAATCACGTAAAGTTGTATCGTACATAATGGTTTTGTCTTGACCGCTGAAAAGATATTTGCTCACGCTCCAGGTTCCAACAATTTTTTTCACAAACGATTTTCTATCGCAAGCAGAGAGCATTACCAAAAAACCAATAGCAACAAGAATTATTGTTTTCGTTTTGTTTGTCATAGCCAGTTATAGTTTGAAATTTTAAGGGGTTTTAGGTTTATCCATATACAACTGCGAAGTATCATTGCGTAATTGCACATGATCTTTTGTTAGATTGAAAATGGTGTATTTGCGAGTAAGTGTATGTGGAAGTTCCAGCGTATCGTAATAAGCTATCATAGCCGTGTCGTAAAGAGTATCAATGTAGTAAGTGTAATATTCGTTTTGCAATACAATTTTTTCATCGTTGTCTTCAAAAGTATAGGTGCCGTTAACTATAGTGGTATCTATAAAAGATTGTGTTTCGGTAAATTTTCCATCGCTGGTAAAGGCAATGGTATAGTTTGGATGGGTAGTTTGAAACTGTGTAGTTTTATCAGTGTTGTTGAGTATGTATTTGTATACTTCCCAAAGCCCGTTGAGATTGTCTTTATAGATTTTTTCTTTGTTGCAACCAGCTACAACCAAAAGAATCAATAGCAATGCGTAAATCTTTTTCATTACACTTTTGTTTTTCTGAATGCCGAAGATATAAAAGTTTTGAAACGAGCAATATCGTGGAGCGTGTTTCTGAATCTTATTTTTGGGCGAAGTGGGGTAGCGCAAACATCAGTTAAACTATTTCTAGTTTCTCTATATTCGCAACAACAAAATTCACCCCGTAGATTTTCTCTGCGGGGCTAACTCTTTTTATGTCAATAGAAGAAATACTTACACGCTACTCCGAAAGTTCTCAGGTAAAACAACTCATCTCGTTATTAACCGAAAACTCAATTGCTCCCTTTAAAGCGCTGAGTGTTCAGGGCCTAATAGGCTCGCAGGATGCATTTGTGGCTGCCGCCATTTTTAAGCAGACAGACTTCAATCATCTGTTTGTAATGAGCGATAAGGAAGAAGCCGCTTATTTTCAGAACAACCTCAAGAACATGCTCGGCACTAAAGATGTTTTTTTCTTCCCCGATTCGTTTAAGCGCCCGCAGGATTTTAGCGAGGTAAACAACAACAATATTTTGCTGCGCACCGAAACCGTTAACCGGTTGAGTAATTCGAACAGCAAAGCGGAGTTGGCGGTTACTTACCCCGAGGCACTGTTCGAAAAAGTGGTTAGGCAGGATGTGCTGAACGAGCAAACGCTGCGCATGCGTGTAAACGAAAAGTTCGATGTAGATTTTATGATTGACCTGCTCGTGGAGTTTGAATTTGAGCGCGTTGATTTTGTGTACGAGCCTGGGCAGTTTAGTATTCGTGGAGATATTGTAGATGTGTTTTCGTTCGGCAACGAGTTTCCGTACCGCGTGGAATTGTTCGGTGAGGAGATTGAAAGCATCCGCACTTTCGACCCGCTTACGCAATTAAGCCAAAAGAAAATTGCTAGCGTTACCATAGTGCCGAACATTCAATCGCACTTTACCAACACACAAAAAACATCGGTGCTCGAAGTGTTTCCACCCAACACCATCATCTGGTTTAAAGATGTGCAGATGCTGATGGATGTTTTTGGTTCGTCCATTGAGAAGGCGAAAAAAATTCAACCGGATATTAAGAAGCATCGGATAGAGCATCCGCACCATCCTTTGCTCGAAGGTGAACCGGAGGAAGTGTTTCTTTCCTCGGCAGATTTTCTGAAAGGCATTTCGCGTTTCAGAGTAGTGGAGTTTGGCCGCAACAGTTTCTTTCAAGCAGAAGAACGTATTTCTTTTCACGGCAAACCGCAGCCATCGTTCAATAAAAATTTCGATTTGCTTATTCGGAATCTGCATGATAACAACGAGCGCAGTTACACCAATTTAATTTTTGCCGAGAACCCGAAACAGATTGAGCGCTTCGATGCAATCTTTCACGATTTAAAACCGAAGTTGGCTGTTAGTCCCCTTGGGGATGAGGTGATTTTTATTCCTGTTTATATTGGTTTGCATCAGGGCTTTTTAGATGACGATTTAAAACTCTGCTGCTATACTGACCATCAGATATTCAACCGGTACCACAAATACAATTTGCGTCAGGGTTTTAGTCGCGACAAAGCGCTGCTTCTGAAAACGCTTCGCGAATTAAAGCCCGGTGATTTTGTTACACACATCGACCACGGTGTGGGAGTGTTCAGCGGCCTCGAAAAAATTGAAGTGGGAGGACAGATGCAAGAGTCTGTTCGATTGATTTATTCCGGAAACGATTTGTTGTATGTGGGTATTCAATCGCTCCACAAAATTTCGAAGTATGTCGGTAAGGATGGCGATGCACCGCGCGTAAACAAACTTGGCACCGATACGTGGAGCAATCTGAAAAAGAAAACGAAGAAGCGAATCAAAGAGCTCGCCTTCGATTTAATTCAGTTGTATGCAAAACGAAAAGCATCAAAAGGTTTTCAATTTTCGCCCGATGGTTATATGCAGAATGAACTCGAAGCTTCATTCATGTATGAAGACACACCCGACCAGGCAAAAGCAACTGAAGATGTAAAAAGCGATATGGAAGCGGTATCACCAATGGACCGGTTGGTGTGTGGCGATGTGGGTTTTGGTAAAACAGAAATTGCTATACGCGCGGCATTTAAAGCTGCAACCGATGGAAAGCAAGTTGCGGTGTTAGTGCCTACTACTATTCTTGCGATGCAGCATCACAAAGTTTTTAAAGAACGCTTAGCTGATTTTCCGGTGGAGATAGATTACCTCAATCGTTTTAAAACAGCGAAGGAAAAGAAAGATACGCTTACTAGTTTAGCTGAAGGAAAAACAAATATCATTATCGGTACACACGGCTTGGTAGGTAAGAGCGTAAAGTTTAAAGACCTTGGCTTGATGATTATAGACGAAGAACAAAAATTCGGAGTGGGCACTAAAGAAACCTTGAAAACATTTAAAGCGAATGTAGATACACTTACACTTACCGCTACACCAATTCCACGCACACTTTCTTTCTCGCTAATGGGCGCGCGCGACTTGAGCATCATCAATACAGCGCCACCTAACCGCCAACCGATAACAACCAGCGTGCATCCGATGGATCCCGATTTAATTAAAGAAGCTATTGAGTACGAAATTTATCGCGGTGGTCAGGTCTTCTTCGTGCACAATCGAGTGCGCGATATTGGCGAAGTGAAAGAAATGCTGATGAAGATTGTGCCGAACATTGATGTAGGTGTAGCGCACGGACAAATGGAAGGGGATGCACTTGAAAATGTTTTATTGAAATTTATCAATCGCGAATACGATGTGCTGCTATGCACCAACATTATTGAAAGCGGAATTGATATTGCGAATGCGAATACCATGATTATAAATAATGCGCACCAGTTTGGTTTAAGCGACTTGCATCAACTGCGCGGTCGTGTTGGACGGAGCAACAAACATGCGTTTTGTTATTTGCTCGCGCCACCCCTAAGCACATTAAGTAGTGAAAGTCGTCAGCGACTAAAAACCATTGAAGAGTTTTCTGATTTAGGAAGTGGCTTCAACATTGCCATGCGCGATATGGATATACGCGGTGCGGGCAATATGCTTGGCGGAGAGCAAAGCGGTTTTATTGCTGAGATTGGTTTGGAGGTGTATCAAAAAATTTTGGACGAAGCGGTGCGCGAGTTAAAACAAACCGACTTTAAAGAACTTTACAAAGAGGAGTTTGAGCGCACACATGATTACGTGCGCGACTGCGCTATCGAAACCGATTTAGAAATGTTGATACCTAACGAATTTGTTTCGAACACCACCGAGCGCATGTTGCTCTACCGCGAGTTGAACGATATTAAAGATGAATTGGCTTTAAAGAAATTTGAAGACCAACTGCACGACCGCTTTGGTCCAGTGCCGGAACCGGTGTATGAATTGTTTGAAGCCATGCGTCTGAAATGGATGGCGACCAAACTCGGCATGGAGCAAATTATTTTAAAAGGAAGAACCATGCGCTGTTACTTTGTAGCCAATCAGGAATCGAGTTTTTATAAGAGCGCGGTGTTCAGCAAAATAATGGAATATGTGCAAGAACACCGCACCGGTATTTACCTCCGCGAAACCGAAAAATTTTTAGTGCTTACGTTTGAGAAAGTAAGAACTATGAAAGAAGGAGATGAAAAGTTGAGTGAGTTGAGCGCTAAAGTGTTCGGATAAGCAACAGATTATTTTTCCGAAATAATCTTCAACAGGTTTTCCTTCAACTTCGGCAGCTCACTTTTAGCCGTATTGTAAATAGTGAAAGTGGAAACACCGTAATATTCATGAATAAGTTTGTTGCGCATATCGCTCATCAGTCGCCATTCAATTTGTGGATGTTGCAGTTTGAATTCAACAGAAACATTGGAAGCGGCTGCGCCAATAATTTCAAATCTTCTTATCACAGCATCCTGCACCAATAAGTTTTGGTCGAAATCAAACTCGCTTAAGTTGGTGAGATACCTTTCAATTGCATCAATCGATTCAAGAATATCTTTCAGATAAACATGGCTGTCGCGCTCCTTCATATCAAGGTAATGGCTTGTTGCAAAACACGCTCGCGGATAGATGGCTTGATAGCCGCAAACTCTACCAAATCAATTTTGCGGTTTAGTTTTTCCTGAAGTGTTTGCTCCATACGCAGCATATCGAAAATAGTGAAACCTTTCTTTGGCTCAATAAGAATATCAATATCGCTCGTGTCGGTTTCTTCATTGCGCGCAAAAGAGCCAAACAGCGAAACGCGCTGTAAAGGAAACTGCTGCAACAGTTGCGTAAGCTGTAATTGAAATTGCTGACTCATGGTGCTAAAATAATGAATTAAGTATGTAAGCTAATTCGGTAATTAAAAATTCTCTACTTGTTTTAGGCTGTCCTGTTTCTCTGCATACATTCGCCCCCGAATTAACCATGCAACTTCAACCCGAACTTACCGACCTTCTTCAAATGGCTTACTCTGCCGAGAAAGCCGCTGCCTTTGCTTACATAGGCCATGCCGGTTCTTTGAATAACGCAGAAGTAAAACGCGCAGTAAACCAGATTGAAACAGACGAATGGAACCACAGGCGCGAAGTACTCGCGATAATGAATGAATACAATGTTCCAATTTCGAAATGGTATGAATTGCGGTTTTACATTATTGGCAGAATCATTGGTGCAAGTTGTTATGTCATCGGCTGGTTTATGCCTATTTATTTTGCAGGAAGATTAGAGAGCGGCAACGTGTGCGAATACATCCGCATGAAAGATTACTTCAACAAAGCGGGCATTACTAAGCACGATAAAATTCTCTACGAAATGGGAATTAAAGAGCGCGAGCATGAAGATTATTTTCTCTCGCTCGTGAAGGGCAGCCGACTCATGTTCTTTTTCGAAAAAGTTTTTGGTTGGGGAAGGAGTGAAAGTTTTAATCAGGTAAACGTAACGGATAGAGAAAAAGACCTCAATACCATCAACTCTAATTCTACCGGTTGTAAAATGTAAACACCAAAAAAGCCGCTCTCTTCACAGCAGCGGCTTTTCCATTACACCTTCGTGTTCTTAATGGTTGTAAAACTACTTCGCAATCGTAAACTTCATGCGCTGTGTTTCGCCATTGGTATTTACTTCAAAAATATAAACACCATTGCTCAGCGTGTTTGTGTTCATGCTTTGTGTATTCAATCCTTCGGCAGCTTCGCCTTCGGTAAACAACACGCGTTGTCCGCTCAAATTATAAACGCTCAGCTTGGCAGCACCGGCTACAGCACTCAGGTATTCTACATTCAATTTATCACTCGCGGGGTTCGGAAATAATTTCAACACCGGCTCTACTATTGCTTCCGCAGTAATTAAATCGGTATTGTCACCTGTTCTGAACGATGTAGAAGAAGTAGAAACTTTAAGTGTGTAACAAGAAGTAGCGCTCGTAGCACCGTTGTAACCGTACACCTTCACATAATAAGTTCCTGTAGTAGTAGCATTGTATTTTATGCTCTCGCTTGTAGTTCCACTATTGGCACCGGTAGCTATTTTGGTAGAAGCATTTGATTTGTAAAGCACCACATCATAATCAAAAGGCAAATTAGTAAGGTCTACTTTTATTTTAATTCCTCCGGCAGTAGTAGTGGTAAATTTAAACCAATCAACATCGGTGCTTGGCGTAATAAAGCCCGTGAGGTTAGTATTCAGCGCAGGTATTTTTGCAGTAGAAGAACTATTGTTCGATTCATAAATATCGGTGCAGGTAGAAGGAACCGAAGTAGTAAATGTTGCTGAAGCACTAAACGCAGCAGAAGCCGAAGCGCAAACTGTTTGCACTTGAAACTCATAGTTGGTTCCCTGTGTTAAACCACTTACTGCATACGAAACCGAAGTAGTGTTAGCGCTGTTCCACGTGGCAGCACCAACAGCGCGGTATTGCACATTATAACTTGCCGCACCCGCTACAGCCGACCAGTTAAGTATAGCCGTAGTAGTAGTAACAGAAGTCCCGCTCAATCCTGCCGCCACACTACAAGCTCCTGCCACAGGCGCCTGGCAACCCAGCGAAGTCAGCAAACCAACTCGTGAACCACCCGTAGTAAATAAAGCGTTCATACGAGTTGATTGCCCAGCGGTAAACATGTTCATACAGCCGTCATCGGTATAGTCCATGTAGTTCATAAACATTACACCTGGTGAAGAAGCAGAGCAACCATCGGTTGTTGGAAAGGCGGGGCAACCATAATTCTCTCCTGCTTGGTTTGGTGTATCACCCACGTTATCGGTGCCGGTGCACGCAGTGCCGTCATCGCCCCAAATGTGATATAGATTTAACCAGTGCCCCACTTCGTGTGTTGCTGTTCTTCCAAAATTATAAGGAGCTGCAGCGCCCGGTGTTGTCATACTTCCTACCGAAGAATATAAAACCACTACACCATCTGTCGTTGCACTTCCACCCGGAAACTGTGCGTAGCCAAGCAAGCCTCCACCCAAATTACAAACCCAAAGATTTAAATATTTAGTGGCATCCCATGCAGCATCACCACCGGTGGCATTTTTCTTTACGGCATCGTTGGTTGTAAAAGAAGTAACTGTTGTTGACTTGCGAACAATGCCTGTAGAAGCATTACCACTCGGGTCGCGCTGCGCCAAACAAAACTGAACGTTTGTATTAGCTGCCACCGCTGCAAATGCCGAAGGTACACTCGAAGCATCGCTGTTTAATTTTGCGTAGTCCAAATTCAATTGATTAATCTGAGCAAGAATTAATGCATCAGAAATGTTTTGTGACGCAGTATTATAAACCACATGCACCACCACTGGTATAGTCACCACAGCGCGCGAGTCACCCGTGCCGCCTTCCCGAATAAATGTTTCCGTTTGTCTTTCTATATCTTGCATTCTGTCAGCAAGACTTGGGTCAGCAATTAACTGCTCCTGCAAATGTTCAGCAGTAGAACAGCGATGATAGTTTTGTTGAGCAGTAAGTGTGGTGGCTGTAAAAAGCACACACAGTAGCAGAGCAGAAGAGAAAACTTTTTTCATGGTCAAGGATTTAGTTTCGTAAAAAATAGCATAACGAAGCTAAGAACCGAAATTGAAAACAACACGTTTTAAAACTCCCTTACAAAGCAAGAAATCAGAAGACGAAATATTTTCTCAAATTTGCCGCACGTTATTTTTTGTATTCTGTATTTACCATTTACTATTCACTACTAACTATTCACTTCTTCTTGCCCATCACCTTCCACACAGCCGACATTAAATTCTCTCTGCGCAATCGAACTGCGCTACGCGCATTTATTGAAAAACAAATCACGGTTGCGCTTCACTCTGCCCCTTCGTCCCCTCGTCCCCTCGTCACCCTCTCTTTCATCTTCTGCTCCGATGAATATCTCTTAGCCATCAACAAACAATTCCTCAACCACGACTACTATACCGACATTCTTACCTTTCCCCTTGTTCAAACCAAAGAAGAACTCGAAGCAGAGATTTATATAAGTGTTGACAGGGTGAAGGAGAACAGTTTAAAGTTCAAAGTTCAAAGTTCAAAGACTAAAGGTGAGCCCATCCCCTCGCCACCCGTCACCCGCCCCTTCGAACTTGAGCTAAGAAGAGTTATCTTCCACGGAGTGTTGCATCTATTGGGTTATAAAGACAAAACAAAGGCTAATAAATTGATAATGAGGAAAATGGAAGACAAATGGATAAATCAGTTTTCGACCTATAGTCTTAAACATATTGCGGTAAAAGAGAAAAAGCAAAGGAAGTAAAGGGCGCATTTGTCCTCCGCAGGCAGAGGTGTCTCGCGGCTTTGTGCGAGACGGAGGTGGATGAATTTAAACTCTTTTCGTTCCACATGGCACAATATCAAAAGCGTGTTCAACTTTAAACTCGAAACTTTGAACTTTAAACCATTCCCGTTCCACGTGGCACAATGTATTTTATAATCCGCAATCCGCATTAAATTCGCGCCATGTTCAAAGAGTATGATGTTATAGTAGTTGGTGCCGGTCATGCAGGCTGCGAAGCCGCAGCCGCAGCCGCCAATATGGGCAGCAGCGTATTACTCGTTACTATGAACATGCAAACTATTGCACAAATGAGCTGCAATCCCGCCATGGGCGGAATAGCCAAGGGGCAAATAGTTCGTGAAATTGATGCCCTCGGTGGCTACTCCGGTATTGTAAGCGATAAGAGTATGGTGCAGTTTCGTATGCTTAATAGAAGCAAAGGTCCGGCTATGTGGAGTCCCCGCACTCAGAACGACAGAATGGTGTTCGCAACTGTGTGGAGAACCATGCTAGAAGAGACTAAAAATGTGGACTTCTGGCAGGATATGGTTGGCGGGCTGTTGATAAGGGATGGAAAGATGTGCGGAATTCGAACTTCAATGGGGATAGAGATTCCGTCCAAATCGGTGGTTTTAACCAACGGCACCTTCCTTAATGGCTTAATTCATATCGGTGAAAAGAACTTCGGTGGTGGCAGAGCAGGAGAAAAAGCGGCTCATGGTATTACCGAGCAACTAGTAGAGTTGGGCTTCGAAGCAGGCAGAATGAAAACAGGTACTCCCCCGCGTTTAGATGGAAGAAGCCTCGACTATTCCAAAATGGAGGAGCAATTTGGAGATGAAGAAGTAACGGGCTTCTCCTTCAAAAAAGGGGTGAATCCGTTTGAAGGTCAGAAGATGGGAGACGGAAGGCCGAAGCTAAAACAATTGAGCTGCCATATTACTTATACCAATCAGAAAGTCCACGACATCCTGCGCACGGGCTTTGATAAAAGCCCTATGTTTAGCGGAAGAATAAAGGGGCTTGGTCCGCGCTATTGCCCTTCAGTAGAAGATAAGATTGACCGCTTTGCCGATAAAGAAAGACATCAGTTATTTGTAGAGCCAGAAGGTTGGAACACTGTGGAGATTTACCTAAACGGGTTTTCTACCTCACTTCCCGAGGATGTTCAATATAAAGCATTGCAACAGGTTCCCGGCTTAGAAAACGTAAAAATGTTTCGCCCCGGTTATGCTATAGAGTATGATTATTTTCCGCCAACGCAATTGCGTCACTCTCTCGAAACAAAGTTGATTAAGGGATTGTTCTTTGCCGGTCAAATCAACGGCACTACAGGTTATGAAGAAGCCGCTTGTCAAGGTTTAATGGCAGGGATCAACGCATATCGTTCGGCTAAGGAAGAAGAGCCAGTTGTTTTAAAGCGTTCTGATGCTTATATCGGTGTGCTGATTGATGACCTCATCAACAAGGGAACAGAAGAGCCTTACCGTATGTTTACGAGCCGCGCAGAGTATCGTATTTTGTTGCGCCAGGACAATGCCGACCTACGTCTCACCGAACTCGGTTACAGCATCGGATTGGCAGATAATGACCGATACGAGCGGGTGAAGCAGAAGAAAGAAGCGCTGAAAAAAATACGCGAATTCTTTACGCAATACGGAGTAGAGCCAACTGAAATAAACGCCACCCTCACTGATGCAGGAACAGTAGAGTTAAACCAAAAGGTGAAACTCGACAAGGTATTAATGCGTCCTCAGGTGAACATGGAGATTCTTCGCAAAGGAGTAAAGGCGCTAGATGAATTCCTTTCGAAATACGATAAAGACTTTATCGAGTCGGCTGAAATAGTAATGAAATACGATGCTTATATTGAAAAGGAAATGGAACTGGTGCAGAAGATGGGTAAGCTGGAAGATATTAAACTGCAGGCAGACTACGATTATAGCAAACTGAAATCATTGAGCATTGAAGCGCGACAAAAATTAGCCAAAATAAAACCCACTTCCTTGGGGCAGGCAAGCCGAATCAGCGGAGTTTCTCCCGCAGATGTTTCGGTATTGCTGGTACACATGGGACGTTAAAGATGAATTACCAATTCAACCTTCAAACAATCTTTCCGAGTGCGATAATTATTTTAATTGCACTCATACAATTTGGCTGCGCCAACGAAAGTGTTCCCACCGGAGGAAAGAAAGACGAAAAACCACCCGAAGCAAAGAAGATTTCACCGACCAATAAATCACTGCACTTCAACAGCACGCAAATAAAAATAACCTTCAACGAGTTTTTAAAAGAAACAGGATTCACACAAACACTTATCTCTCCTCCGCAGGATAAGAGACCCGAGTTTCATGTTGAGGGCAGAACGCTTACCATAAAATTAAAGAGTCCGCTGCGCGACAGCACCACATATACCATCAACTTTGCCGATGATGTAAAAGATTTAAACGAAGGAAACACTACAAGTAACTTCAGCTATGTGTTTTCTACAGGAGACTTTATAGATTCTCAAAAAATTTCGGGTTCTGTGATGCTGGCAAAGGACAATACAAACCAGGAAGGCATTGTAGTGTCGCTTTATCCGAAGGATTCCGGAGATGGAATTCTGAAATCAAAACCATTTTACTTTGCAAAGACGGATAAGGCAGGGCAATTCAAAATTGAGAACATCAAGGCGGGCAAATATTTGGCCTATGCGCTCAAGGACCAGAACTATAATTATATCTACGACCAGCCAAACGAGCTAATCGCCTTTTCAGATTCAATTCTTGACCTTACCGATTCGGTTAAAGCTGAAGTCAGGCTATTTCTGTTTGATGAAAACAAAAAGAAGGCGCAATTAGATATGGTGAAGGCGTTAAGTCCGGGACAACTACAAATTAGTTATAACAGACCTATATCAAACTTTAAATTAGACTGGAGGGGACTTTCAAAAGAAGACTTCGCCTATATTTACCCTACGAATGATACTATAATATACTGGTATTCAAAATATTACATTCAAAAAGATAGCTTCTATCTCAGCGCAAATGATACCATTCTTGATACCGCGAGGTTGGAATTGAAATTTGTGAAGCAAGATTCTCTCTTCACGGGGAACAATATTTTGTCAGCGGGTGTAAATCAATCAAATAGAAGCAAAGAAGACACTGCTAAGCGCGTGGATTTTACTTTTCAGGAGTTTAATAAAGCGGTTAAAATAAATCTTACCCGACCTTGCATCAATATAAACGAAACAAAACGCCTTCATTTATTCGAAGATTCAAGCGCAAATTATTCTGAATTGAAATTTACGGTAGATGAAAAAACAAAACAGAGTATCACTGCCGATTTTCAGAAAAAGGAAAATGCAAAATACAGTATAGAAATTCCTGATTCAACAGTGCAGGATATTTTTGGTAAGTGGAATAGAAAACTCGTTTACAAATTTATTACGAATGCAAAAAACAGCTACGGCAATTTGCACATCACACTCAAGACACAACACCCCGAAAATTATTACGTGATAAAATTGCTGGATGCAAGTAACACTACAGTGGAGGAATTTTTCTTTACCGGTAATGGTGAAAGAAAAGTTAGTGCAGAAAATATTTTAGCAGGCAGCTATAAATTTGTAGTGATTGAAGACACCAACAAAAACGGAGTGTGGGATACTGGAATCTTTAAAGACAAAAAACAACCCGAAAAAATATTCACTTACAAAGAAAGCTACCAACTCAAAGGCGGTTGGGATTTAGATGCTGAAGTGAAATTTTAATTCACTCCATACTTCTTCGAAAACTTTGCGTTCAGTTCTTTCTGCTTGTTATTTAAATCAATCTGCCGCCCGCTGATGAAAGAGTATTCGATGTTCGATGTTTTCATATCGAGCACGTCACCGGCAGAAACAATCAGCGATGCCTCTTTGCCCTTTTCAAGCGAACCAATTTTGTTTTCTACTCCTAAAATTTTTGCGGTGCTGAAAGTAATGGCTGTCAATGCGTCTTCTTTACTTAAACCATAAGTCGCTGCACTACCAGCATTGAAAGCCAGATTTCTTTCCTGCCAAAAACCACCAGGAATACTTAAACAAAAAAGCACACCAGCCTTTTTCAACAGTGATGGGGTTTTAAATTGTTGGTCAATATCTGCATCATCGCTAGCTGGTAGTTCGTGTGTTTTGCCGAGAATAACAGCGATATTTTTTTTCGCGAGTTCATCAGCAATCTGCCAGCTTTCATCGCCACCGCTAATCACCAAATGCAAATTAAATTCTTCAGCAAAAGCAATAGCGTGTTGCATTTCTTTTACGCGGTCAACATTTACATAAAGTGTTTTAGCTTTTGAAAATAAATCGCGCATGGCTTCGAAACGAAGATTTGTTTTGTCGTGCGCACCGGCTTCGGCATAGCTTTTTGCATCGCGAAAATAATCGCGCAGAGCGTTCACTTGCTTGTCGTAATCTTTATTAACTTTTGGTGCAGAGATTTCATAGTCCCAACCGCGCATATTAGGCCAGTTGAGCCACACGCCATCTTCTTTTACTAATGCATCTTCCCAATTCCACGCATCTAATTGCACCACAGCAGACGTTCCGGAAATAGTTCCATACAGCGGAGTGCTTTGCGCAAACAAAACTCCGTTGCTGCGAACAGTTGGCGTAACCCGTGAGTCAGTATTGTATGCAATGATGGCACGTGCATCAGGATTGTAATTGCCCACCTCGGCATAATCGTTTGTAGCTCGCACAGCTTCAATTTCATCGAGACCTACTTTTGTGTTAGCTGCAATAATACCCGGGTAAATTTGTTTACCGGTACAGTCAATCACCTTACCCATGGGTTCATCTGTTTTGAAAACAGGATTTTCTTCGAGGAAAATAATTTTACCATTCTCGAAACCGATGGTAGCGTTTTGCAAAACTTTTCCATTGCCGATATGAATAGTGGCATGAGTCAGGTAAACACTTTGCGATTGCTTAGGTGCGGGTGCGGGCACATCGGATTGTGCAAAAAGTGGTGAGTAGTTGGTAGTGAGTATTGAGATAGTTAATACGAGCACTTTAAAATTTACTGGCTTCATTTTTTCTTTTTTTGAAATGAGAAATTTATTTGTCGTTATCTCCACATGAATATTCCTTCCTTCCTTTCGCACTTGGCTCTTGTGTAGCACCTCCACCCTTTTTGTCGTCAAGCATTTTCTGAATTAAACGGGCGCGTTCTTTCTTAATTTCTTCGCGTTTCTGCAAATCTTTTTCTATGTCGAAGAATAAAATTCCATCTACAAAAGTTTTTTCTGCTTTGGCATAAATAGAAAGTGGATTCGCGCTCCACACAACGACATCTGCATCTTTTCCAACTTTAATTGAACCGGTTTGCTTATCGAGGTGTAACATTTTTGCAGGGTTAAGGGTACAAAGCTTCCACGCTTGCTCTTCGGTGAGCCCACCATACTTCATTGATTTGGCAGCCTCCTGATTTAATCTACGCGCCATTTCTGCATCATCAGAATTCACGGCAGTGTTGATTCCAACTTTTGTAAGAATTGCCGCGTTGTAAGGAATGGCATCTATCACTTCATACTTGTATGCCCACCAGTCTGCAAACGTAGAAGCATTTGCTCCATGCGCTTTCATTTTATCGGCAACTTTATAACCTTCGAGAATATGAGTGAACGTATTCACCTTAAAGTTGAATGAATCTGCCACGTGCATCAGCATATTTATTTCGCTCTGCACATAACTGTGGCAAGTGATAAATCTTTTGTGGTTCAAAATTTCGCGCAGCGCTTCTAACTCTAAATCACACCTCTCCCCCCGCCCCTCTCCGAAAGAGAGGGGAGTAACAGCCGCCTTTCCTTTTGATTGTTTGGTTTTTAAGCCCTCTCCTTCGGAGAGGGTTTGGGAGAGGTGGCCGTTGTATTCCCTCGCCTTCGTAAAATAATTATAGTAAGTCTGTTCAACACCCATACGCGTTTGCGGATAGCGCACGCGGTTGTGGTCGCCCCAGTTTGATTGCTTTACATTTTCTCCGAGAGCAAACTTGATGAAGCCATCGGCTCCTTCAATTTTCATTTTTTCCGGTGTATATCCCCAACGAAATTTCACGAGCGCACTTTGTCCGCCAATAGGATTTGCCGAACCGTGCAACAGTTGCGCGCCAATAACCCCACCGGCAAGCTGACGATAAATATTAATGTCATCGCAGCTTACCACATCGCCAATACGAACTTCCGCGCTACTGGCTTTTGTTCCTTCGTTAACGCCTTCCTGAATAGCAATGTGATTGTGCTCATCAATAATTCCGGCAGTAACAAATTTGTTAGTGGCATCAATTGTTTTGCAATCGGCACAGGCTAAGTTTTTTCCGAAAGAAGAAATTTTTCCTGTGCGAATAATTACATCGGTGTTTTGTAAAATGCCCTCTGCTTCGTTTGTCCAAACAGTTCCGTTTTTAATCAGGAAATTTTCTTGCGTAGGAATTTGTTCGTTGCCATAACCGAGAAATGGAAAAATTACTTTGCCCAAATTCTTGGTTATATCAATCGTGTCTTTCTTTGGTTTCGTTGTGTCGGCATCCGGTCCTTTTATTTGTGCAGCACTCCAGGTTATCCAATCGCCATTCGGCATTTGGCCATTTCCGCTCCATGATTTTGTATTGTAGTCAATCGTTCCGGTCAAACGAATTTTACTTTGCTCAACTTTTTTATCGATTGAAAAAGAAAGAGAAATGTCGTTGTCTTTGTAAGAAAGTTTTACATCCAATTTATTTGTATCGCTCAAAATTAGTTGCGCTTTAGGTGAAGAAGCATCGCCACTTAATCTGAGTTTGTATTTATTACTACTTACTGCCAGAGCGTATTCTCCGCGAATATCTTTTGCATCAAACGCTTTTATTTCGTAGCGTTTTCCTTGAATCCAGTTTTCGTTTATCTCACATTGTGCATCGAACAAAGGTTTTGATGTAATGAAGAAGTTCGCCAACTTTCCAGCATCAAGTGAGCCAACTTTATCATATACGTTTACAAACATTGCTGGGTTATAAGTGAGCGACTTCAACGCAAGTGTAGAATCCAAACCATACTTCACGGCCTTTCGAAGATTGCTGAGAAAATCATCTTTCTTTTCTACATCAGAAGCAGTGAGCGAAAAATCAATTCCTGCTTTTGCAAGAGCCGCACAATTGGTTGGAGCGAGTTCCCAATTTTTCATTTCTTCCAATGAAACCCAGTTTGCTTTGTACGGGTCTTCTACATCAAACGCCTTCGGAAAATTTAATGAGGTAATGATTTTTGCATTGCTCTTTTTAATTTCATCAATGCGTTTGTATTCATCGCCTTTTGTTTTGATGATGTATTGCACATTGAATTCATCGCCTAATTTATCAGCCCGTAAGACTTTTTGCCAATCGCCACCGGCATCAAAAATTTGTGGAATAGTTTGTTCCAAATTCCACTCTTGCAAATTGATGTTGAACTCTTTTTTATCAATAGAAGTCTTATACCACTGTGCATCGT
Source organism: Bacteroidota bacterium (assembly GCA_026391075.1). Lineage (GTDB taxonomy): Bacteria > Bacteroidota > Bacteroidia > Chitinophagales > LD1 > Bog-950. The sequence goes on from JAPLES010000002.1 coordinate 177,384, forward strand.
AATACGTTTGACGAATGAGCGCGATACTTCCCATCAACGAACTTGGATAGTCTTGTGTTGAACTTCCTTTGTTGAAAGAATAATTTGCGGTGGCATCTGCCTTCACTAAAACAAAATTTTCTTTGTCGTTGTTGAGTGTAACCACCGCACCGGTGCCGCGCGCAATACCATCTTTCTTATTTGTAAGCACTGCACCAAAACCAATTTTACGCAAATCATCTGCCTTGCCTTCGTTCACCGTAAAGTTTCTATCCGCATGAAAATCGGTGTGAATAGCTTGGTTCCAACCATACGCGCCTTTAATGTTTGATTCCATTTGCGGGTCTTCACTTCCTTTGGGTTTTGCTACATCGGGCATTCCGTAATCAGAAAAAACATCAATGAAAGAAGGGTAGATAAATTTTCCTTTGAGGTCGTGAATAATAAAACCCACCTCTCCTAAATCCTCTCCGAAGGAGAGGACTTTAAATACACGTCCATTTTTAATGAGCAGCGTTGCTGAATCAATTTTCTTGTTGTAAGAAATAAAAATGGTGGCGTTGGTGAAGGCATGCTTGCCTTCGCGGTAATCATCGGGCCCATTGGTTTTGAAGGTGGTTTCTTGTGCGAACAGATAGAAGACAATAGACAATAGACAATAAACAAGTGCAAGTTTACGCATAGGGAAATTTTTTTGAGCGAGTGAAAATAGAATTTTACTTTTCACTCACCGATGAAGAAAGTTGCTTCATCGTCAAACAACAAAGCCCATGAAAAAAATTGAAAGAGCAGCACCTGTAAATTGGTATGACCCCACACAATTGGCCGACACCGCATTGCGCTCCACGCTCTCCGAAATTTTTGCCACCTACTCTGATAAAAGAGAAACCTATTCGCACACCGCAATACCGGAACCTACATTGGTGGGCGAAGGCAAAGAAGAAGTGTGGGTTGATTACGCAGCCGATACCGGAGATGGATTTGATGCCACTTATTCAGTGGCATATTGTTTAGCGAATCCCGAAATAATTTCGGCAGCACATAAAGATTGGAAAGTTGCCGATGCATTAATTTTGGGTGGAGACCAGGTATATCCCACTCCCGGTGTAGATGAATATGAGCGCAGATTTAAAAATGTTTTTGAAGCAGCATTTCCAAGAAATAGTTTAGTAGATGCACCAAGGTTATTTGCCATACCGGGTAATCACGATTGGTATGATGGACTAAATAAATTTTTGAAAATATTTTGTCAACGAAGAAAAATAGGTGGCTGGCAAACGGCACAGGAGCGAAGTTATTTTGCTGTGACACTGCCACACAACGTTTGGGTATTTGGAATTGATATTCAGTTAGAGGGAGCTATTGACGATTTGCAATTGCAGTACTTTGAAGGGGTAATGAAAAAAATAGCAAACGATGCAAAAATTATTTTGTGCACTGCAGAGCCAAATTGGTATCAGTGTACCGAGGATGTGAAGTCTACACAGTTTCGCACGCTCGATTATTTTATAAGAAGAATAATTTATCAGGAAGGAGTTACGAATGAGCAAGAACAGAAAAACGCAAAGTTGATTTTAGTGCTTACGGGCGACAGCCATCATTATGCCGCCTATAAAGCCGAAGTGGATTACACCACAAATATTGATAAGCCTGAAACGCAGAAAAAATGGGAAACGCTTTTTATAACTGCAGGTGGTGGAGGAGCCTTCTTGCATCCCACACATAATTTGCACGATAAAAATGAGGCAGGTGAAAATGAATTGCGATATGAGTTTCCGGAAAAGACAAAAGATGAAGGAAGAAGTTTTAAGAGTAAAATTAATTGGAACTTTACTTATAAAGAATGCTATCCCGCAAAAGCAGATTCAAAAAAAATGACTTGGGGAAATTTGAAATTTGGTTTTCAGTCGTTGTTGCTTTCTGCTTTGTTTGGTTTTTTATATGCGGCTGTTTTTTTGAGTGTAGAAAACTATAGTATAGTCAATGATGCGGCCTACAATCCCATTGTTTCGTTTTCATCGCACCTGGCAAAACAACCATTGGCAAACGTAACTTGGGAAGTGACAAAAGAAGTTTTGGCAAATCCGGTGGCCTTGGTTTTCTCTTTGTTTTTTGTAACCATATTTTTTGTGGTGGCCACGCTTTATAAACGGAAACCGAATTTGATGATTGGTTTAGGCATAACTCATTTGCTTGTTCAATTTATTCTTATGTGCACTTTTATTGGGTTATCTATCCACTGTATTTCACATTGTTTTTTTTCTGATGACACAAACAAAATGCTCAGTCCGGGTTTTCGAGTTTGTGCATTCGCAATAATTTTTGGCATCGGTTTTTTGGTGAGCGGTTTTGTAATGGGTATTTATTTCATCATTGCCAATCTTGGTTTTAAAGTTCATGATAACGAAGCCTTCAGTTCGCTGAGTGTGCAGGATTACAAAAATTTTCTGCGCTTAAAAATCACAAAAGAGGAACTCACCGTTTATGTTGTGCGCATAAAAAAAGTAGCGAAAGACTGGCGCGAAAAAACAAGTGCCGATAAAACGGTTTCGGATTTGGTACCAAAAAAATCTCCGCTGCAATTTGAAGAAGTTACATCGCACATTTTTAAAAACAATAACTGGTCTTAATATTTTTTACAAAAACTTAAATCATGAATCTACCTTTCTTAAAAACATTGCGCGAAATGTGGACGGTCGTACAATCTATTCGTGTAGCACTGCTTATTGTTTTTTGTGGTTGGCTTTCGTTTTTACTGCCCGATCAATCGCAAGATTTTTATGTAAGTTTTAAGGGCGATAGTTTTAATCAAAATGCAGCCATGTATTTTGTTTTCCTTTTGCTTTGGAGTTTATTGTTGTGGCAAACCACTACACTGGTTTTAATTTTTTCGGAAATAGGAGGCTGCAACAAAGACAATGTGCGTAAGCATTTAGTTTTACTTCCTGTGGGCCTTTCTTCGCTATCCATTTTACTTTTTGGTTTCAATCACTGGTATGTTTATCACCTGTGTAAATTTCCAAACGCTACAGTTGTGCTCATTAGATATTTTGTTCTTGCACTTGGTGTTGGATTTGCGCTAGCTTTTTATCAGTACAAAAAAATTCAGCGACTCGAAAAAAAGCAAGAAGGTTTGTTTGATGTGTCTGCTGTAGAAATGAGTACGTATTTTTCATTTGATAAATGGTTGCGCGTTGAATTGATTGTTATTCTACTCGCGTTTTTAGTTGGTGTTATGCTATCGATATTTTCTCCAATAGCGCTTATAAATATTTCTGTAGCATTTGGCCCAGCTGCGGTTATTCTTTGCTCGTTGTTCTTCCTCACATTTTGGGGAATGGCCATCAATCTTGCAAGCAACAAAGTCGGCTTTCCGGTTTTGCCATTGATACTTCTAGTGCCCGTTATTTTTTCTTTCACTAACAACAATCACGAATTGCGGGCAGTAGAAAATCTAAAACGCATTTCTTCTACACAAAATAATGATGCTGTTTGTTTTGGAAACTGGTTAGAAAATTTGAAGCCAACTACACCAAAAGATTCAAGTCAAAAAGCGGAACCCATCAAAATAATTTTAGTAGCAGCCGAAGGGGGTGGCAGCAGAGCCGCTTATTGGGCAGCCGCGGTTTTGTGTACGTACTACGAAAAAAATCCCGGCAGCTTTCAGCACACGTTTGCCTTAAGCGGTGCATCGGGTGGTGCGGTGGGCATTATGTTTTTTAATGCGCTGGCCTATCATGCGCTCGAACAAAAAAACGGGAAGACATTGGGTGCCGAAGATTTCAAAAAAATGAAAATACAATTGGATACTATTTGCGGAGGCGATTTTCTATCGCCACTTACCACGGGCATGGTGCTGCCCGATGCCTTGCAAAAATTTCTGCCTTGTGCTATTGGAAAGTTTGACCGCGGCAGATATTTAGAAGATGCGTTTGCAAAAAGTTTTGAAGAGGTAACACAAAGTTGTTTGCTGAACGAAGGCGTGGATAGTTTGTATAGCACACCAAATAAAATTCCATCGCTGTTTTTTAATTGCACACATGTAGAAACGGGGCGCAAGTCTGTCATCAGCAATTTACAATTGAGTCCAAAATATTTTAAAGATGTGCTTGATGTAGAAACCAAAATTCAAAAATCAATTTTGTTGAAGACGGCCGTTTCATGTGCTTCGCGTTTCCCAATGGTTACACCGCCAGCGTTAATGATAGATACCAACGGAAAACCTTTCGGGCATTTAGTAGATGGCGGTTATTTTGATAACACCGGAATAGAAACTTGTTTGCAGTTATCGCAAATGATGCTGAACACAGCGCACAACAAAGGCATTCCTGTTCACATAAAAATTATGGGCATAATCAATTGCGCAAAACCCGACACGGCACCCGCGCTTGGTTTTAATTACGAAGCTGCTCCTGTTTTTGGCTTTTATAATTCGTGGTTGCGCAGAGCTATCTCCAATGAAAACATGGCCACGCGCATAGGAGAAATAGCCGGTGAAATAAGTTACGAGCGTGTGGAATTGAATGTAGGAGAAAACAAAATTTTTCCGTTGGGTTGGTATTTATCAAACAATGCGAGGCAACAAATGATGCTGCAGGCAGATGCGCTTTCGTTTAAATAAAACCAAAAATTTTTTGAGCCGATACAACGAAAGGAGGAGCCGCAGCGTTTTATAAAAGGAAATCAATTTAAAATTATCTTCGTCCTCCGTTTCGCTTTGCTATGAAAAAAATAATTTTCTCAACGCTTTTTCTCATCTGTGTTTTTGTTGCAACAGCTACGCATATAGTTGGAGGATTTGTTTCATACACTTATGTGGCGGGTTCTACTTCTACCTACAATATTCAACTCAAAATTTATCGCGACTGTAATTCTCAAACACCATTTGACGGACTCCCCGATATCAATGGAACCGTAAGAACTGGACATATTTTTGTTTATGACAATTCCAGTAACCTAATTGCAACTATTGATTTGGACGCACCTATAGTTACCACCATCGACCCGCCTATTGATAACCCGTGCTTAACTAACACGAGCGGTGTTTGTGTAGAAGAAGGAGTTTATACTACTACCTATACTTTGCCAAGCGATGCACAAGGATACACGTTGGCTTATGTGCGTTGTTGCCGCAATGGTTCCATTGATAATATTTTATCGCCAGGTTCGCAAGGCGGAACCTACTCGGCATACATTCCACCAACCAATGCATTTCACAATAGCAGTCCGAACTTTAATCAGTTTCCCCCAACGTTTATTTGTTTGAATGCGCCATTAAGATTTGACCATTCGGCTACTGATATTGATGGCGATGTGTTAGTGTATTCATTGTGTCCGCCAAAATTAGGTGGCGACACCGTTGACCCCTCACCGTTAAATCCTCCAGGTCCTCCGTTTAGTGACGTGTATTGGGCAAGCGGATTTAGCTCATCAAATCCACTTGGAAACAATTCTTTACAAATTGATCCTAACACAGGTTTTCTAACAGGCACACCAAACATGCAAGGACAATTTGTTGTGGGCATTTGTGTGAGTGAATACCGCGGAGGGGTTTTGATTTCAACTTACCTGCGCGATTTTCAATTCAACGTAACACCCTGCAATATTCCGGTGGCCGATATTCCGAGCATAGATATTAATCCGGGCACAGGAGTAGGAACCTACATTATCAACTGTAGCAATCTGCACGTGGTGTTTCAAAACACTTCTTACAATCCACCACCGGTAGGTGTGCCCATTACATACAATTGGGATTTTGGTGTGCCCGGAATTACAACCGATGTTTCTAACCAGCCCGTTCCGTTTTATGATTACCCCGATACAGGAACTTATTATGTAACACTCATTGCAACTAAGGGCACCGGATTGCAAGCGTGCATTGATACCACTTACGCGTTCGTTTACATTTATCCAACACATCATTCAGATTTTACAACCGCAAATGTTTGCGAAGGAACGCTTGCAAATTTTACCGACCAAAGTATTTCTACCGTAGGAAATGTGAATCAATGGAATTGGAATTTTGGCGATGGAAACACCTCTGCCATCAGCAATCCTACACACTTATATGCGTCAGCAGGAACGTATAATATAACGCTCGTTGGCGGAAATGATTTGGGTTGCAGAGACACCATTGTAAAACCAATTACAATTTATTCAACGCCAGTTGCCGGTTTTTCTTTCGGGCAAACTTGTGTGAATTCACCGGTAAATTTTACCGATAACAGTGCGGGAACAATTACTTCTTACGCATGGCAATTTGGAAACGGAACAAGCGATACACAGGCAAATCCAACTACTACTTATAACACGGTAGGAAATTTCAATGTTGATTTAATTGTTGCTTCAGCAGGTTGCAGCGATACAATTACAAAATCAATTACAGTAAATCCTGTTCCACTAGTGGCGAATAATGATACGGCTATTTGTCCCGGGCAATCGGTGCAGTTGCATGCAAGTGGTGGTTCTGTTTACACCTGGAGCCCTGCGCTTTATTTGAATGATTCAACATTAGCAAATCCTGTTTCTACACCCGTTGCACCGAGTTCAATTACGTATAGCGTAACCGCAGTAAATGCATTTCAATGTAGCGCAAGCGATGCAATCACTATTTCATTTTTACCACCACCAACTATTTTTGCGGGGCTTGATACTTCGGTTTGTTTAAGTGGTGCAAATTTTAAAGACAGTGTGCAGTTGAATGCGAGTGGTGCGTTTAGTTATAAATGGATGCCTGCGTTCTCGCTTAATTATAGTTTCATTCAAAACCCTGTTGCGCGACCTTTGTCTAACACAACGTATTTGGTAATGGGAACAGATGCGAATGGTTGTGTGGCATTTGATTCGGTAACGGTGTATGTACTTGACCCAAACATAAATGTGATTGTTGACGCCACAAAAAATGTTTGCATTGGCGATACAGTTTACGCTAACGTTACCAGCCAAGGCGCATCGAATTATGTATGGACACCGAATCAGTTTTTGGTGAATCCGAATTCTTACAGCCCGGGATTTTATCCTGCAATAAACACAACTTACACACTCACCGTTTCTAATTACTGTTACATTAAGAGCGATGATATTTTAATTGTGGTTCTTCCATTGCCAACCTTATTGTTTGCTCAAAAAGATTCTGTTTGTATTGGCGATTCGTTACAAATTTTTGTAAGCGGTGCGCAAAATTATCAATGGAATTTTGATAACACATTGAGCGCGCTCAACATTTCAAATCCTTTTGCACAGCCCGATACTTCGCAATTTTATTATGTAAGCGGAACCGATGTTAACGGTTGCACCAATTACGATTCTACTTTTATCAATGTGGTTCAGCTACCAATTGTAAATGCAGGAAACGATACTTTGATTTGGAAAGACACAAAAGCATTTCTTGATGGTTCAACCGATGCTTCGAAATATTTTTGGTCGCCAAAAACTTTTCTGCATAGCTATCAATCACTACAAACTTCTGCCGACATTACAAAAACACAGGCCTATGTTTTGTACGTAGAAAACAATTTTGGTTGTGTGAATAGCGATTCAATAATCATTACCGTTGAAACCAACAATCTGCTTTTAGTGCCTACAGCATTCTCACCAAATGGCGATGGCGTGAATGATGTTTTCAGAATTCTGCGTTACCTTAACATTGGGAAACTGAAAGAGTTTTCGGTGTGGAATCGTTGGGGCGAAAAAGTTTTTTCTACTAGCGATATTGAAGAGGGCTGGAACGGAAAATTCAGAAACATAGAACAGGAAATGGGTGTTTATGTTTGGCAAATTATTGCCGAAACAAAAGACCCCGAAGAAATTACGCGCACCGGAAACGTAACGTTGGTGCGTTGATGTGTTGTCGGTTTTTGTATTTCACCCGCCTTTGGCGGATCGACTGTTTGTAGAAATAAAAAACCAAAACTATTATAGCGCACCGTAGGTGCCGCCTATTAGTGATGAAGAAAAATATAATGGGCGGCACCTATGGTGCGCTGTTGTTCAGATGTGAAACTTCTACAAACAGACTGCCCCGAAGGGGCGAATACAAAAAATATTTTCTTACGCGACATTTATACATCAACAAAGCACACTCAAATTGTTTTAATTCAATCAGCTTTTTAGCTTTACAAAAAATATTTACACATGAAGAAAATTATGTTCGCCTTTGTTGTTATTGTAATTTCAATTGCATCGTGCTCTAAAAAATCTGCTCCTACTGCTGCTAAAGAAACAGCCATGGATGGTGCAGCAATATTCGCTAACAACTGTAAAGGTTGCCACGGTGCCGATGGAATTAAAGATAGCCGCACGCCTAACCTTCATACCATAGCTTTAGATAAAGCGGGATTAGTAAACAGCATCACACACGGCAAAGGTCACATGCCTGCCTTTGAAGACAAATTGAGCACCGCAGAAATTTCTGCTGTAGCTGATATGATTGTAGGCTGGCACAACAAATAATCATGAATCATTATCGCGCAATTGGATTGATGTCGGGAAGTTCTCTTGACGGGCTTGATATTGCCTATTGTGAATTTACCTATGAAAACGAAACGTGGAATTTTAAAATTCTGCAAACCGATGTAGTGGAGTTTTCTGCCGAAGGCATTCTGAGAATAAAATCATTGCCAACTTCCACGTCAAAAGAAATTGCACAAGCGCATACTTCGCTCGGAAAATATTTTGGCAAATGCGTGCATGAATTCATTCAGAAAAATTCGTTGCAAAATAAAGTTGACTTCATTGCTTCACACGGGCACACCATTTTTCATTTTCCAGAAAAAGGATTTACCACGCAAATAGGAAGTGGTGCGGCTATTGCCGCACAAACAAATCTTCCGGTAGTTTGTGATTTTCGTTCGGCTGATATAGCGAATGGCGGACAAGGAACTCCCATCGTTCCTATTGGCGACAAACTTCTTTTTGCGGACTATAAATTTTGCTTGAACATAGGCGGCATAGCTAATATCAGTTGTAAATCCGAAACAGAAATTGTTGCTTTTGATATTTGCGCAGCAAATCAGGTGTTGAATTTTCTTGCCAACACATTCGATAAAGAATACGATGCTGCAGGAGAAATTGCGGCAAGCGGAGAATTGAATGCGGAATTGTTAGAAAGGCTGAACGCAGTAAAATTTTGTTCGTTGCCGTTTCCAAAATCTTTAGACAATAGTTTTTCGCGCGAAACAATTCTGCCGCTGCTAGAGGATTTTGAAATTTCGTTAGAAGAAAAAATGCGAACTTATGTGGAACACATAGCCGTTCAAATTGCAAATCATATTCAGCGCATTGTCAAAAAAGAAAAAATCAATTTGATATCCGAAGACAAAATATTGGTAACGGGTGGTGGAGCGTTCAATACTTTTTTAATTGAAAGAATAAAAGCACAAACGAAACTTAGCATTGAAATTCCCAATGAAGAATTAGTGAAGTTTAAGGAAGCTCTTGTAATTGCATTTATGGGAGTGTTGCGAAAACGCAATGAAGTAAATGTGTTGAAGAGTGTAACAGGCGCAAGAAAAGATACTTGTGGCGGGGCGGTGTATTTGGGGTAGAGCAGAAAAAATCATTTATTAATGATTGGACACATCGTCAACTTGGAGCCGACAGAGAACAAATAAACAACAAGAGATGACAAGAAGTTATTACTCCAACACCTTAACCGGTTTCTTGCAAGACGATGAGACGAAAATTCTTGGGCAGCTAAGTTTGAAACATAGCCACTCACTTGAGGACTTACAGAAAAACGCATGGATTAAGCAAATCAAAATTCTCAAAGATTCCCTCAAACAATTTGACAAAGGACAAATCTATTTTGAGTTCTCCATTCCGAGAATGGGGAAACGGGTTGACAATATTTTAATCATCAACGACCTGATTTTTGTTTTGGAATTTAAAGTTGGCGATTCAGAATATCAGAAGCATTCCATTGAGCAAGTAGTGGACTACTGTTTGGATTTGCAAAATTTTCACGAAGGAAGCCATCACGAAAAACTGATTCCACTTTTAGTTTCTACAAAAGCAGAAGCGATAGAAAATGTTTTTGAAGTCAACGACAATTTGTTTGAACCCATAAAAGCGAATCAACAAAACCTTAGTGAGGTAATTTCTCTTTCACTTACTCAAAGCAACGGCACACAAATCAATTCTAAGGAGTGGGAAAATTCCATTTACAAACTTACTCCGACAATTATTGAAGCGTCACAGGCACTTTACAAAGGACACAATGTGAAAGAAATTTCACGACACGATGCTGGAGCTATCAATCTCACAAAGACAACCGACTGCATCAACAAAGTAATTGAGAAATCAAAAGCTGAAAACAAAAAATCAATATGCTTTTTAACTGGAGTTCCCGGTGCAGGAAAAACACTTGCCGGTTTGAACATTGCAAATCAAAGGAAGAAGATTGATGAAGATGAACACGCAGTTTTTCTTTCTGGAAATGGTCCCTTAGTTTACGTTTTAAGAGAAGCATTGGCACGTGATGCTGTTGCAACTTCTAAGGAAAATAGAAAATCATTGACAAAAAAGGAAGCAGAAAGAAATGCACATTCATTCATTCAAAATATTCATCACTTCCGAGATGAGTATTTAGGTCCAGAAAGGGCACCAGTAGAAAAAGTAGTTGTGTTTGACGAAGCACAAAGAGCATGGGCAAAAGAGCAAGTGGGTTCTTTCATGAAACGCAAAAAAGGCGTTGACGATTTTGATATGTCAGAACCAGAATTTCTAATCAGTGTCATGGACAGACACGAAGATTGGTGTACAATCATTTGTTTAATCGGAGGCGGACAAGAAATAAATACAGGCGAAGCCGGAGTTTCAGAATGGATTTCTTCTTTGAAGAATCACTTTCCAAATTGGGGCATTCATTTTTCAAATCTCATTTCCACCGACAACAATTATTTATCTGACATTCCATTGAGAGATTGGTTACAAGAAAACGCAACCGAAGAACATGAATTACATCTTTCCGTTTCTGTTCGTTCTTTTCGTTCCGAAAAGATTTCGGAATTGATGCATGAAATTTTGGAAGCCAAAATTTCCAACGCAAAGAAACTTGTTTTAGAAGTCAAAAATGATTTTCCGATTTTCCTGACAAGAGATATAACCACAGCAAAGAATTGGCTAAGAGAAAAAGCAAAAGGAAGTGAGAGAATTGGAATAGTTGCAAGTTCTGGCGGAAGAAGATTGCGACCGTTAGGGCTTGATGTAAAAAATGAAATCTCTGCACCGAATTGGTTTCTTAATAGCTCTGACGATGTTCGTTCATCAAACTATTTGGAAGAAGTCGCAACAGAGTTTGACATTCAGGGTTTAGAGATTGACTATGTTTGTTTGGCTTGGGACATCAATTATTATTTCAAAAATGGACAATGGAATTATCAAAGTTTTGAAGGCACTACTTGGCGACAAATGCACAACGCAAATGACAGAACCTATTTGCAAAACGCTTACAGAGTTTTGCTAACAAGAGCACGACAAGGACTTATAATTTTGGTTCCCAATGGTGACGACCTTGACCACACAAGACCGAAAGAACTTTATGACGAAACTTATAGGTACCTTCTATCATGCGGAATCTCAGAAGTCTAGCTGACATCTATGGTTTAACCAGGCAATACTATAAAGCCTGTCTGTAAATCACTTAAAACTCATTTCACTTTCGCTCGCCCTCTTCGCAGGAAAATAAGCCGCCAGCAAACTCACCGAAACTATAATGAGCATAGTTACCACAGGGTCGAGCCATTTTAATTTTACGGGATAGTAATTGATTACGAAACTCGAATCGGCACCGCCTAATTTCAGAAAATGAAATTTCATTTGAAGCAACACTACAACGTAACCAAGCGCTAAACCTGTTAACGCACCAATGAGTGAAGACAACATGCCGTTGAGCAGATAAATCTTTTTTACCTGTTGCGCATTGCTACCCATTGCTTTTAAAATGGAAATGTCTTTTGATTTTTCGAGCACAAGCATAGAGAGCGAACCAATAATATTGAACGAAATAATCAGAATGATAAAGCCGAGAATAGCGGTAGTGACCCATCGTTCAATCAGCATTACCTGATAGGTTTCTGCTTTTTGCTCATAGCGTGTGCGCACTGCAAAATCTTTTCCGGCTAATTGCGCTAGTCGTTTTTTCGTGGCTTCAATATCGGCATCGGGTTTCAGTTTTATTTCATAAGCCGAAACGCGATTCTCTTCGCCAAGTAACTCGCGTGCAAAATTCAGATTCACAAAAACATATTTGGAATCAAACTCCTGCTGAATAGAAAAAACTCCCGCAGGAATCACCGACATAGTATTGAAAGCATCTTCAGGCGCGAAGGCATTTTTCACTCCTTTGCGCGGCACAGTAATGCGCAGCGGCTCGGCTCCGCGCTTTACATCTATGTTCATTGGGTAGCTGATGTTAGCGCCTATCACCGCATAATTCATCGAAGTATCGCGCAGTAAAAATTTTCCATCGCGCACATAATTTTTTACGGTAGTAACCGAGTTGTAATTTTCATCTACACCTTTTATAGTGGCGAGCTGCGCTTCTTCTCCGTATTCGAGATAGGCGTTTTCTTCGAGTGTTTGCGACAGCGATGCAATGCCGTTGAGCTGTAAAATTTTAGAACGAAAGAGCGAATCATCTTCAAATGTTTTTCCCTGCACCGCGCGAATTTCCAAATCGGGATAGAAAGAATTGTAGAGCGAAAGCACCAATCCTTCAAAGCCGTTGAACACCGAGAGCACCACAATCAATGCGAACGCACCCACGCCCATGCCCAACATGCTCACGCGCGAAATCACATTGATGGCGTTGGTAGATTTTTTCGAGAAGATGTAGCGTAATGCAATTCTGAATGCAAGCATGTGCGTTTTACAATTGGTTACTTCTTTGCACGCTTAACCGGTGCTTTAGCTTTTGTGGCAACCTTTTTTGTCTTTGGTTTTATTTCAGTCTTCGGACTACTCGCTTCCAACTTTATTCGTTCATCGTCTTCGTGTACTTTCTTAAAAACTTCATCCATATGGAAAGCATAGTCGAGAGTTTCATCTCTAAAAAATTCTATTTCAGGTGTAACGCGCAATTGATGGCGAAGTTTTTCAACCAGTTTTCTCTTGAGTTCAAACTTGCGCTCGTTGAATTTTTCAACCACTTCATCGGGGTTTTCGGTATTAAAAACGCTGAGGTAAAAACGCGCTAAACCCAAATCGGAAGTTACTCGCACTTTGGTCAGTGTAACAAAAGCCTTACCGTAAATAGCTTTGCCATCACGGGTCAGTATTTCAGAAAAAGCTTTTTGAATTTCTGAACCTACTTTCAATTGTCTGCGCGAATCCATGTTTTTCTAAATTTCCTCAAAGGTAAAAAACGCGGTTAGAAAAATTTGTTTAAACAAAAGAGTAGTTGCTATTACGCACGAAGGCTCCCGAAAATCGAGAGCCTTCGTTGGCGGTGTTCTCTGTTTAGTAATCTTCCTTCGACTTGTCCTTATCGTTTAAGTGTTTTTCAATTTTAATGATTTTCTTTTCTGTTTTCTTCAATTTATCATCGGCATCCTTTTGCATTTTATCGTCATCTTTTTCTAACTGCTTCGAGTCTTTTTCAATTTCCTCTGTAACTGTTTCTTCCTCATTTGCATTGAAATGATTTTCTCCTTTCAGGCATTTTATTTTTCCGCCTTCGTTAATCCAGGTAGTGTTTGCAAAATAAGTATCATCAAAATTGTTGTCTCCTTTTACTGTTGCCGCCCAGTGGTCAATGTTATCCGCAAAACTTATTTGCTTGCCTTCGGGAATTGAAATTCTTACCCGCACCTCTTGCGCGCGATACTTGCCGTTTTTTTGAAGCAGTGTTGTTGCAGGTAAATTCAGTACCGTATCTTTTTGACTAAAATTATAAATTACGTAATCGGCATTTTTAACCGCATCGTTTTTCGATTTTCCTTTCGAGGAAATAATTTTTTCTACATAAAACGAATCGTTGGGAGAAGGTAGCAATTGCAAATTCGGTTTGCCGATATGAATACTTGAAGCATCTCTTAAATCTTCTCCGTCAATGGAAACACCTCCAAAGCCCACGTGAAAATCTTCGTTGTCATCAGCATCTTCTTTCGAAAATTTATTTCCTGCAGAATCGGTCAACTGAACAACAATGTTTCCGTTAGGTGGTTGCATTAAGGCTACTTGCTCATGTTTTGTTCCAGATGAATTAAAGTTGCCAATGTTTTCAATTACAGCATATCCAATTAAGAAAACGCCAATCCACCAAGCGGTAAGCAAAGTCCATTTCAACCAGGGCGCTCGTTTCTGCGTTCCAAGAATAGCGCGAAGTGCTGCATAAATAATTCCAATAACCGGAGCTGCTACAAAAAGCACCACGCCAATATTAAAGAGCGTAATGGTAAATGGATTGTCAACTAAAAGACGGGGAGCCTCAGTAAACAACGCGTTGCCTGCAATAGTAACGCCCAGCATACCGGCAATGAGCGCAAACAAAACTACCAGCCCAATAAAGATGATAAAGCCCGCAACTAATTTAGCGAAGAAGGTGAAAATGGTAACGATGATGTGACCGATTTTAGAAAGTATGCCATCGTCATTTCTCAAATTGTTCAAAGATTCACCAGTACGGTGTGCAGCATCTTTTATTTCTTTTTCAATGGTCGAAATGTTTACCGGCTCACCTTTCATCTGTAATTTTTCAGCCGATGTCAATGCTTTAGGAATTACAATCAAGAGCAGAAAATAAATCAGAATCATTGTTCCGAAACTTACGAAGCAAAGAATTACTACAGCTAACCGAACCCAAACCGGGTCGTTAATACCAAAGTAGTGACATAATCCCGAAATAACCCCACCCACCTTTGCATCATCCGGGTCGCGGAATAATCTTTTCTTAATAGGAACTCCGTTGTTTGTATTTGCATTCGGCTGTTGACTGTCACTGTCCACTGCCGTTTCGTGCTGCTCTTCACCTGCAATATCTTCGGGCTTACCCATAATGCCGGTTACATATTGCACATCATCTATGCTCACCACTTCTTTGCGGTCGCCTAATTTCTGATTTAGCATTTCAGCTATACGCGCTTCAATATCATGTATGATTTCAACACGTTCTGCTTCGTTTTTAAATTTTGCTTTTAGTGTTTCTAAATAAGTATGAAGTAATTCAAAAGCATTTTCATCAATAATAAAGGCAACGCCTCCTAAGTTTATGTTTAATGTTTTTCTCATGGCCTATAAATTTTTGTTGGTTTGTTTAATAATGTCGTTTACCGATGTGGTGAGTTCCGTCCAGGTTTCTATCAGTTCTTTCAAAAACTTTTTTCCGTCTTTAGTTAACGTAAAATATTTTCTTGGTGGTCCCGAAGTAGATTCTTCCCAACGGTAAGAAAGCAATCCATCATTTTTTAAACGGGTGAGAAGGGGGTACAACGTTCCTTCTACTACCAACAGTTCGGCTTTCTTCATGCGCTCAATCAACTCTGTAGGATAATGTTCTCCATCCGACATAATTGAAAGAATGCAAAACTCGAGCACTCCTTTACGCATTTGCGCTTTTGTGTTTTCTATGTTCATACTATTTTGGTTTTAATTTTTTTGTTTTAAAAAATTGCGGAACCGGTTCATGCCGGCTCCGCGTGCTTTTGATTTATGCCACACGAAACTTCACCACGAGTACAAATTTTTCTGTAGGCACTTCTGTTTTCAAATTCATTTGTTTAAGCGTTTGCTCTATATAGTTTTTCAATTGCGGGTTAGCCGAATTGATTTCATATAAGCTCACTTTTCCCTTTTCATCAACCGATACTACAGCCTTTACATCATTGGCTTCTGTGTTTTCGGTTACATATTCGGGACAAGTGATGTTGCGCATAATTTCTCTACGCATATTTTCTTTGGCTGCTTTTTCTACACCGCCAGGAACCGCAGCAATTATTCCGAATGTGCTCATCAGCAAAAAGTAAGTGGTGATGAATAGTGTTGTTGTCATTGTCTTTTTCATGATTGTTGTTGTTTGGTTTGTTTAATCAACTACTTGACGATGCAATGATACGTTTATTAAATGGTATTATGTAACACATACTACCATGTTTGTGCTAGAACCGTGTCTAACCCTTTGGTTTTTAGGGAGAAAAAATTTTGTAGCGTCTTATAAAAAAGATAGAAAGCAAGGTGTTATGTTTAAAACATGGCACGATATTTTGAATAAGCGGAACATTTTTGAAACCAAAATCAATATTTATGAAAAAGGCTTTTTTACTCTCTCTCTTATCTCTTACAGTGTTTGTAATTTATGCACAGGAAGCTACCGCTCCAATAAAGAAAAAACCAAAACTGGTACTAGGAGGAGATGGTGTTTATCTGCGCGATTCTACTTGGAAGATTGGCGGATATATTGGCTTCACTGTGAGCCAAACCGCCCTCTATCAATGGGCACCTGGAGGTAATAATAACTTCGCTTTCTTGTTGGGTGCTAACCTTTATGCAAACTATAAAAACAAGAAGGGAAACATAATTTGGGATAATAGTTTAGATGCTAAATGGGGAATGGTAGCTAATGGTTTAATACGCAACAAAACGTTGGCACAAAAAAATCTGCAAAAAAATGTGGATGTGCTGGCGATAAAAACAGCGGTGGGTTATAAAGTTAGCAACGCATTGTTTGTTGCTGCCAAACTCGGCTTTGAAAGTCAATTTACGCCAAGCTACGACTACTCACTTACCGATAATCAAAGCGGAAGATTCCGCAGATACACTGTTTCGAAATTTGCAGCGCCTGCCGTACTTACAATTGGTCCGGGTTTAACCTGGAAACCTAAAGACTATTTTACTTTGTTTTTCTCACCGGTAGAAGGCAAAATGACTTTTGTTACAAAGGATAGTCCCGGCAGAGACACGACTACAATAATACAATCGCCCGATACTTTTTATTCGTATACAAATGCGTATTACAGCAACGTAGATGAAACACGTTTTGGTTTAAAGCGCGGTTCAAGTTTTATGGGTGAATTAGGTTGGGAGCTAGATTTGCTTTTTCAAAAAGACATTGTAAAGAATGTAAATTGGAAAAGCCATTTGAATGTGTTTGGTGCCTACATGAACAAAAGCTATAACACCGAAATGCCTAAATATTATGCCGATGCTGATTCAGTGGGAACCGTTTCTATTTCAGAAACCACGCGACATATTCCGGTCATAAAATGGGATAATGATTTAGTGTTTAAGGTAAACAGTTGGTTGAGTGCAACGCTCTCGGTAAAATTAGTTTATCAATACAACGCGCTTACTCCAGTTGATAATTACCATAACGATACATTGAAAAAAGGACCAGATGGAATTACAGATAAGGACAAGGCTGGAAATACGATAACAGCATTCAATAGGCTTCAAATTTTTGAACAGTTTGGTATTGGCTTGTCGGCTAAATTTTAATTCGTTTTCAATTTCATTTAAACGTCTCGCACTAAACAGTGCGGGACGTTTTCTATTTTGCAGACCTTACAAAACAATATGAGCGATAAACCGAAATTTAAAGTTGACAATACAACTGTGCATGTGGAGACCGCTGTGCTGGTTGCTTTAGTTTCGCAAAACCAAAGCGAAGAGCAGACGAAAGAATATTTAGATGAGCTCGAATTTCTTGCTGAAACCGATGGTGTAAAAACCATGAAGCGTTTCACACAAAAATTGCCGCATCCCGATAACAAGACCTATGTAGGTAAAGGAAAGCTCGAAGAAATAAGGGCGTATGTAGAGGATAAGGGCATTGATTTAATTTTAATTGACGATGAAATTTCTCCCTCGCAACAGCGCAACATTGAAGAAGTGGTAAAGAAAAGAGTGCTTGACCGTAGCATGTTAATCCTCGATATTTTTGCGCAACGCGCAAGAACCGTTCAAGCAAAAACACAAGTTGATTTAGCGCAATTGCAATACATGCTTCCGCGATTGAAAGGTATGTGGACACACTTGGAACGTCAGCGTGGAGGCACAGGAACGCGCGGTGGTGCGGGTGAAAAGGAAATTGAAACCGACAGACGAATGGCGGAGAAAAAAATCTCTTTGCTCAAGGACAAATTGAAGGAAATTGACAAACAAAATATGGTGCGCAGAAAACACCGTAGCGAAATGATTCGAGTTGCGTTGGTTGGTTATACCAACGTGGGCAAATCCACTTTGATGAATTTATTGGCGAAGGAAACGGTGTTCGCAGAAAACAAATTATTCGCCACAGTAGATACTACAGTTCGGAAAGTCACTTTCAATAATGTTCCGTTTTTGCTGAGCGATACCGTTGGGTTCATTCGCAAACTTCCGCATCATTTAGTAGAGAGTTTTAAATCAACTTTAGACGAAGCCATTGAAGCTGATATTCTTTTGCATGTAGTCGACATTTCTCACACAGCTTTCGAAGACCAGATGAATGTGGTGAATGAAATTTTGAAAGACTTAAACTGCGAAGACAAACCCGTGGTCGTCATTTTCAACAAAATGGATTTGTACGAGCAAAAGAAATTTGATGAGTTTTTGCCCGATGAAATCAGAAATGGATTGCTAACCGAGTTAAAAGAAAGTTGGATGGCAAAAACGCACGACAACTGCATTTTTGTTTCCGCCATTCAAAACCGCAACACAGCCGACCTGCGCGAATTGCTGTTTCAGAAGGTGAAGAAACTTTACCTAGAGCGCTATCCATACAAAGCTGGCTACCTCACTGCCGCACAAGCAGGTTGGCAAGACTACCTTACACAACAAGATACAACCTTAGAATCCTAACACTTGTTAGTCTCAAAAGAATTTCTTTCTTTTGCTAACAAACGTTAGTTTATGGCTGCAACACAAACCACAAAGGAAAAGGTAAAACAAACCGCCCAAAAACTTTTCCGCGAGCGCGGTTATGCAGCTGTAGGTATGCGCGAGCTAGCGAAAGAAGTGGGGATACAGGCCCCGAGTCTCTACAATCATTACAAAAGCAAAGACGATTTGCTTCGCGAAATTTGCTTTGATATGGCCAAGCAATTTTTTGCAGCGTTTGACAAAGCGGTAACTACGGAGGAGAAATCACAACGAAAATTGAAAGCTGTTATCAAGGCGCACATCAACGTAATTGCCACTAATCTGGAAGCTTCGGAAGTTTTTTTTAATGAGTGGATGTTTTTAGAACAACCACATTTAGGCCTATTCAAAAAGCAACGTTTCGAATACGAAATGAAGTTTCGAGAAATTATTGATAAAGGAATTAAGAAAGGCGATTTCAAAAAGATGAATTCGAAGTTGATTGCCTTCGCCATTTTTTCTGCCTTGAATGCTACTTACGAATTGTATCGCTCGAACGAAAAATTATCGCAGGAAGAAATTGCAGAAGATATCTCTGATTTATTATTGAAAGGTCTAAAATCATAACCCATGTACGGAAGCACAAATTTATCGGAAGAAGATGCAAAACGCATGAACTCTACGGTGGAAGACCCAGAGAAATTGGAAGCGTTTGAATCGCGTATTGCACGAGGCGAAAAAATTGAACCACAGGATTGGATGCCGGTTGAGTATCGCAAGCAGCTCATTCGCATGATTGAGCAACACGCGCATTCAGAAATTGTGGGTGCGTTGCCCGAAGGAACATGGATTACCCGCGCTCCAAATTTCAGACGCAAACTTGCGCTCATTGCAAAAGTGCAGGATGAAATCGGTCACGGTCAGTTACTTTATTCTGCAGCAGAAACGCTTGGTAAAACGCGGGAAGAAATGCTGAACGATTTGTTGAATGGCAAATCGAAATATTCAAACGTGTTTAATTACCCTGCTAAAACCTGGGCAGATATTGCTGTGATTGGTTTCTTAGTGGATGGTGCCGCAATCGTAAATCAAGTCATTAATAGCAAAGGAAGTTACGGACCATATTGCCGTGCGCTCGAAAGAATTTGTTACGAGGAAAGTTTTCACTTAAAGCAAGGTCACGATAATGTGGTTTACCTGGCTACTGGAACAAAACATCAGCGCGCTATTTTGCAGGACGCCATCAACCGGTGGTATGTTCCCTTGCTGCATTTTTTCGGTCCGCCAGATAAAATGAGTGCGCACAGCGAAAAGTTGATGAAGTGGAAAGTGAAATTGGCGAGTAATGATGATATGCGTAATCAGTTCCTCGATCAATACGTTCCGAAAATTTGGGAGCTCGACATTACTTTCCCTGACCCAAATTTGAAAAAGAACAACGATGGTATTTGGGAATTTAGCGACCCTGATTGGAATGAATTTAAACGAGTAATTAACGGTGGCGGACCTTGCAATGCTGAACGCATTGCCGTAAGAAAATTTGCAGAAGAAGCTGGAAGATGGGTGCGTCAGGCATTAATGAACCCGACAGAAAAGTATGTAGTGCCTTTGGCATAATTTGAAAACAGAATACAATGGAAACACTTGACCCTAGAATAAAACGCTTGTCCTTAAAACCTTCGACCGAAGTTGAAAAGACAAACTCACATTTAATTACCTACGAAGTTTTTCATCAGGAGAAAAGAGGAAAACACGTAACGCATGTAGGAGTCGTTCACGCATCAAATCCCGAAATGGCGTTGTTGATGGCGAAAGAGGTTTTTGGCAGAAGAGGAAAGACAACCAACCTTTGGGTGGTGAAGACAAGCGATGTTTACACCTTCAGTTCTGAAGATGAAGACATGTTTGAAACCACTCCCGAAAAAACTTTCCGCGACCCCGCATATTATAAAGTGAGAGATAGAATTGAAAAGTTTCAGAACAAGAGTAAAGTTTAAAACATGAGCAACGCACTAAAGGATTTACTTTTCAAAATGGCAGATGATGCGCTTATCATCGGTCACCGCAATTCTGAATGGACAGGCATCGGTCCAATGCTGGAAGAAGACCTCGCGTTTTCTTCTATGGCGCAGGATAAAATCGGTCACGCGCAAGCACTCTATAAAATTCTGAACGAAGTTTTAGGAGAAGCAGATGCTGATACACTTGCGTTTAAGCGAGAAGAAAAACAATTCAAATGCTGTCAGCTTGTTGAGCAACCGATTGGGGAATATGATTTCAGTATTGTTCGTCAATTTCTTTTTGACCACGCTGAATTGATTCGCTATGATATGCTGACACAATCTTCTTTTCAGCCGTTAGCTCAGTTGGCGAAGAAGGTGAAAGGAGAAATAAAATATCACGTAATGCATGCCGATACTTTTGTAAAACAACTCGGCAAGGGAACAGAAGAAAGCAAAGCGCGTATGCAATCTTCATTGAATTATGCATGGCATTTTGCACTCGGCATTTTTGAAAAAAGTGAATTTGAAAACGAATTAATTTCAGAAAATATTTTTGCTGGTGAAGAAGAATTAAAAAAACGCTGGCTTGAAAAAATTACTCCAATTATTGAAGCAGCAACTTTGAAAGTTCCTGTAACCGATGAAAGCAAAATAATTTACGGAGGAAGAAAAGGATTTCATTCAGAATATCTGAAACCACTATTAGATGAAATGTGTGAAGTGGTGAGAACGGATATTGATGCGGAATGGTAGAACAGACAATAGACCATAGACAACAGACCATAGAAAATACAGTATGGGAGATTCTTGAAAATGTAAAGGATCCTGAAATTCCTGTGATTTCTGTAGTTGATATGGGAATGATTACGGCTGTTCAACTTCAGACTTCAGACTTCAGACTTCGGACTTGTTCCATTACAATGACACCCACCTTCGTTGGCTGCCCTGCAATTGATGTGATCAAAAAAAATATTCACGAAGAAGTAATGAAGCTCGGATTTGATGAAGTAGAGGTAAAAGTTGACTTTGAAACTAAGTGGACGAGTGACCGAATGAAAGATTCTGCGAAAATGAAATTGGAGAAATTTGGTTTAGCTCCACCGGTTATGCTGAATGATGATGAACTCACCGAAGCACAACTCAACAATGTTCGTTGTCCGCATTGTCATAGCACCGATACTACTTTGCGTTCTGCATTTGGCTCAACACTTTGTCGTGCTATTCGTTTTTGCTTTTCGTGCAAGCAAGGGTTTGAGCAATTCAAACCTATTTGAGGCAGTTGTATTTTCTGCAGATAAAATCTATTTTCAAAAAAAGTTTGTGTCGATGAGGAAATTTTCCGCCAGCATTATTTTTCAATTCCTTTTTGTTTCGGCATTGTTTTGCCAAACAAATACCGAAGCAACCTCGCTTAACCAGCAAGCGGAGCGGCAGTTAAATCAAAATCCTGTAGAAGCCATTCGATTAGCCGAAGAGGCAAAAGCAAAAGCCGAACAGAAAAAAGATAAGCACAATATTGCGCTTGCCACCACTATCATAGGTATTGCTAACTACAAACACGACTATTATGACAAGGCAAAAATTTTTCTCACCGAAGCTATATCCTTAAGTCAAAACGCAAACGATTCATCCACTCTTGCCTACGCCTACTATTGGACCGGAAACCTAGAAGTAAATAAAGGGGACTTTGCAAAAGCTCTGGACCATTACCAAACTGCCGGAGCAATCTCTGTAGCTACAAAAGACAAAAAAAATCTTGCGCGTAGTTTAGATGGGCTTGGAGGAATTTACCAATCGCTGAACGAGGATAGCAAAGCAGATAGTTTATATCGTGAATCATTAAAAACAGCAACGCAAATAAATTTTACCGAGTGGATTCCTTCGGTTCTTTCTTCGCTCGGAAACCTAGAGTACAAACACAAAAATATTGATAAGGCTATTTCGTATTTTACAGAGAGCGCAGCAACGTCTGACGCGGCAGGAAACACCAACAACAAAGCAGGATGTTATCATCAGCTAGCACTTATTTACTATGACAAAAATGATTCGAAGGAGGCTATGAAATTTGTGCAACAGGCTATGGATTTGTATCAACAAACAGGAGCAATTGCAGCGTTCAGCCGAAGTCGATTGTTGCTGAGTTTAATTTTGCTTAGCGATAAGGATTATGATCTTTCGATTGATTTAGCAAAATCAAGTTTTGAAGACGGCAAACAAAAAAACGATTTGGCATTACAAAAGGACGCTACAGAAGTTTTGTATTACTGCTATTTCTATAAAGGGGATAAAAGCAAAGCACTTGACTACCATATCCAGTTTTATGAATTAACCCAAAAGAATCAAAATGAAGAGTTGGCAAAAAAGCTAACGCAAATGGAATTGCGCGATAAGTTTGAAAAGGAAAAAGAAATAACACGAGCCATTCAGGCAAAAGAACGAGCGGAAATGAATGCCCAACTAGAAAAACAAAAATTGATAAAGAAGGCGTCATTCATTGGAATTGGACTGTTGGGAATAATTGCCGCCCTCTCAATTTTCGCTTTTGTTCAAAAGCGAAGCGATAACAGGCTGATAGCTGCGGAGAAGAAAAAATCGGACGATTTATTATTGAATATTTTACCTGAAGAGGTAGCTAACGAATTGAAGGCTACCGGGCATTCAAAGTCTAAAAACTATGACCGAGCAACCGTGTTGTTTGCCGACATTAAAAACTTTACAGGAGCAGCCGAAAAAATGTCGCACGAAAAATTAATAACAGAGCTCGATTTCTATTTCAAAAACTTTGACGAAATAATTTCCAAGTATAAAATCGAAAAAATTAAAACAATAGGCGATGCGTACCTTTGTGTTGGGGGATTGCCAATTGCCGATAAAGACAACGCAAACTATGTTGTTTCGGCCGGCTTAGAAATGCAGGAATTTGTGGTGCGAGTTAAGGAGGAGCGCATAAAAAAGAACGAAACCTATTTCGAAATACGAGTAGGAATTCATAGTGGTCCACTAGTGGCTGGTATAGTTGGTCTCCGTAAATTTGCTTATGATATTTGGGGCGATACAGTAAACGTAGCAGCCCGAATGGAACAGCACGGAGAAGAAGGGAAAATAAATATTTCGGGAGCCACTTTTGAACTTGTTCAAGATAAATTTATTTGCACGCACCGAGGCAAAATTGAGGCTAAGAATAAAGGTCAAATTGATATGTATTTTGTAGAAGGAGCTTTGTCTTAAGGCCATTCCTTTTGAGCATTTAATTCTTTTTTTACTTTCATTGCCATGAACAAAAAATTGTTGTCGGTTTTCATTATTCAGTTTTCGTTTTTTGTCTTGTTCGCCCAAACCACTTCTGAGGCAAAGGCAAAACAATTGGAGCAGCTTCGATTGTTGAAACAGCAACAGATGGAAGAACAAAAAATGCAGAACGAATGGCACAATCAGGATGCCCAGCAAGAAATCAAAAAACAAAGCCAGGAGCTACAACAAAAAAACTTTGAAATAGTAGCAAGTAAACAGGAAACACAAAAAGCACAGCAAGATGTTTTAAGAGCAAAGCAAGCACTCGAAGCAAAAATGCGTGAACTTGAATACACGCAGGTGCTCATAGATTCTGCAAAGGCACAACTGGCTTCAACCCGAAGCCAACTAACCGAAACAGAATTAGTAAACAAACGAATCAAAGAAGAATTGCAGCATCAAGAAGATAGTGTTACGATGTTGAAACAAGAACAAGAATTTCAAGACTTAAAACTCAAGAGCCAACAAACAGAGTTGGATGGGCAAAAACAAAAAAACCAACTTTACATCATTGCAGCAGCCCTTGCGCTTTCTCTATTGGTGGTGCTTTTTGCTCTCTTGTTTACCAGACAAAAGGCATTAAAGGAGCTGGCCGAAAAAAACAAAGTTATTCAGGAAGAAAAGAAAAGAAGTGATGATTTGCTTTTGAATATTTTACCTGAGGAAATAATGCATGAGTTAAAGGCGCACGGTAAAACAACAGCAAGAAATTATTCTAAGGCTACCGTGTTATTTGCCGATATAAAAGACTTCACTACCATTAGCGAGCAACTATCGCCCGATGATTTGATTGAGGGGTTAGATGCTTATTTCGAACGCTTTGATATAGTCATAGAAAAATATGACATTGAAAAAATAAAAACGATTGGCGATGCCTATGTATGTGCCGGTGGAGTTCCTACCAAGAGCGAAGGCAATCCACATATAGTTGTACAGGCCGCCATAGAGTTCATTTACGAAATAGATAAACTACGCAGAGAGCGCACAGCTGTAGGCAAAATTCCATTTGAATTTAGAATTGGAATTCATACCGGGCAATTAGTGGCGGGTGTAATAGGGATAAGAAAATTTGCTTACGATATTTGGGGCGACACGGTGAACATGGCGGCACGAATGCAACAAGCCAGCGAAGCAGGTAAAATCAATGTGTCGGGAGCCACGTATGAACTGGTAAAAGATAAATTTGTATGTATTTATCGCGGCAAAATTGAAGCAAAGAATAAAGGAGAAATAGACATGTATTTTGTTACAAAGGCAATCGCATAAAGTTTAGGAACAGATAATTTTGAAGCAGCGATGAAAATTTTTAAAGAGGTAGAACAACATATTATCGGCATTCTTAAACGAGATTTGCCTAACAACCTTTTTTACCACGGTCTTCACCACACCATGGATGTACTTCGTTCTGCTGAGCTCATTGGCAAAGACGAAAAAATTACCGACCACGAAATGTTGTTGCTTAAAATTTCGGTCCTTTACCACGATGCAGGATTTATTAAAGTTTATAGAAATCATGAAGAAGTGGGTTGCGAAATGGCAAAGGAAGACCTTCCTAAATTTGGTTTCAGCCTAAAAGAAATTGAATCTATTTGCGGAATGATAATGGCGACTAAAATTCCACAAAACCCGCAAAGCAAACTAGAATATATTATTGCCGATGCCGACCTTGAATATTTGGGCACTGACGATTTTGAAAGAATAGGAAGAACCCTTTTCGAAGAAATAAAAATTTACCTGGGCGTAGAAGGTGAGCGCCAATGGAACATTATTCAACTAAATTTTTTAAAGAAGCACCACTATTATACTTCGTTCTGCAAGCGCCATCGCGAAAACAAGAAGCAAAAGCACGTTCAGGCCATTGAAAAAATTGTAGCCACTTACGAATAGAAAGTAGGCGCACCATTTCTGTTCAAGAGTATCACTAACTAGTATGGGTAAGGAAAAAATGTTTAAGGTGAATGCTATTGGCTCCTTTGTCAATGTTTTTCAAAATCCTCATTTCACTAATCCGAAATTGGTTAACCATTTACAGCAAGAACTGGAAATGAAAGGAAAGTGGAAGAACACAGTTTTCAAAAATGAAAACCCACTTAACCTAGAACTCGCCTGCGGAAAAGGCGATTACACGTTGGCGCTAGCACAAAAATATCCTAACCGTAATTATATTGGCGTTGATGCAAAGGGAGCTCGCATTTTTACTGGAGCCAAAAATGCACTTGAAAAAAACCTTTCCAATATTGCTTTTGCTCGCATGCGCATCGAAAACATTCTCAATTTTTTTGAACCTGGCGAAGTGGATGAAATCTGGATTACTTTCCCCGATCCTTTTCCAAAGAAAGGAGATGCAAAAAGAAGATTAAGCGCAAATGGGTTTTTAGACATGTATCAAAAAATTTGCAAGGCAGGTGCTGTTGTTCACTTTAAAACCGATGATTTGCCCTTGTTTCATTCAGCCAAAGAAAGTATTGATGATTTTGGGTTGAAGACACTTTATTACAAGGAAGACATTTATGCATGTCCCTTAGAATTTGAAGAGCTAAGTATTCAAACCTACTACGAAAAATCGCATTTAGCGAACGGCAGAACGATTAACTATCTCAAATTTCAATTATGAGCAAAAAAAAATTTGTTCAAAATAAAAAGGTCAATTCAAAACAAATTGAAAAAAGAAAAGACAGCTATTCTTTTTTCGAAAACGTTTATGAAGTAACAAGGCTTATTCCTAGAGGTAGGGTGACAAGCTATGGGGCTATTGCAAAGTATTTGGGTTCGGGTCAATCTGCCCGAATGGTTGGCTATGCCATGAATGCGGCACATATACAGATACCACCAGTTCCGGCTCATAGAGTGCTTAACCGAAACGGAATGCTTACTGGCAAGCATCACTTTGGCTCACCCGATTTAATGCAAAAGATGTTAGAGAAAGAAGGCGTAAAGGTTAGTAAAGATACGGTTGAAAAATTTGATAAAATTTTTTGGAATCCCGCAATAGAACTATCTATCTGATTGATTAACTAATTTTCATACCAAAATATGTAAGGCAACCACTTGCATTTTTAGAAAGGAGGTTTATATTTGTAGTCACATTAGGTTTAAAATCAAATTTGCATATGAAGAATAGATTTTTAAATATCACATTATCGGTAGCACTTCTTGGAATTGCTTTTGCCGCTTTCTCTCAAGGAGGTCCACCACCACCACCACCGCCACCACCGCCACCGGGCTCTGGTGTTCCAATTGATGGTGGTATTTTTATGCTTTTAGCAGCTGGGTTAGTTTACGGTGCTAAGAAGTTATACCGAAGCGAATAATATTCTCCTCAATATTTTTGATTGCCGCTCAATTTAAATTGAGCGGCAATTTTATTTAGAAAACATTTCTACTGAACCAAATTAATCTTCATGGTTACTGGCTGGTGATCGCTGAAATCGAAACCTAAATCAAATCCTTTGGCTTCTTCCACCATAATGTTGGGTGAAGTGAAGTAGTAATCAATGACAGTGGTGAAGGTTTTTTTGCTATCAAAAATAAATTTGTTTTTTCGATTGGTGGCAACAGTCGAATCGTAATTGTAGTTCCAGCTAGTAACATAATTAGGGTCATTATTTTTTAGATATAGCTGGTCATCTTCCGGTTCTTTCTCCCAAGTATGAACGTTGAACGAAGGCGGAGCGATGTTCCAATCACCACCAAGAACCACATAGTTTCCTTTTGCATATTCTTCTTCAAGAATTTTCTTGGTTAACGCCATTTGCTCTTTCTTCACGCTTCCATCATCATAGGCCTCAAAGTGTGTATTGATAACAATCAAATCTTTATTGTTCGCGAGCTTATAACGCTGCATGAGCAGGCAACGTTCTAGATAAAAAAGGTTGCGAGGGAAATCAGTAATGCCCGGCAATGCAATTCTTTTTGATTCAACAGGAGTATATTTTGAAAGTGTTTGCAAACCGCCATAAACTTTTCCTATAGGATTTGTGAAAGGGAAAGGCAAATACTTTACATCATAATTTGCAGTGAAAGCAGAATTGTGGTCAGGCAATACTTTTTCAAATTGTTCC
Organism: Bacteroidota bacterium; assembly: GCA_026391075.1. GTDB lineage: Bacteria > Bacteroidota > Bacteroidia > Chitinophagales > LD1 > Bog-950. Next base: position 205,492 of record JAPLES010000002.1, read on the forward strand.
GCCTGGTCAATCTTCCAACTGCGCTTACTTTTTCTATCCACTTCCTGTAACATGATAAAATCAATATCCTTATGTGCTGCAAGAAAATTTTTCATCCCTTCATTATTTTTAAGCACGTGCTCCTTAGGAGATGTAACCATCTTTCCCCCATCATAAAAAAAATCTACTTCTTTACCTAAGCCGCCATAACCTAAATTCCAAATCAAAAAAGTAAAAGACGAATCGGTTAATTGTTTCGGATTTTCAACTAATGATTTTGGTTGGTGTGTACCGACTAATTCAATTGGCAGTGGTTTGAATTTGGTGATTATGCCAAGCAGAATCATTCCGCCCACATAAAGAATTGTACTGATTAAAAGAATGCCAACGAATAATAGAGCCTGCTTCATTTTTTAAATTTCAGCGCAAGATAATTTCTACATTTGAATTGGTTATAACAAATGAGCAGTTCTTATTCACTATAAAAAACAAAAGATGAATCACTTCGAATGGACATGGGAGCAAGAAGGAGAAACAATTTCGGCACAAGGGTGGAGCCCACCACAAACAAAAGGAGTTGTTTGTATTGTGCATGGATTTAACGAACACGGCACTCGTTATGCCGAAGCAGCAGACCGTTTATGCAACGCTGGCTATGCGGTGCTTACATACGATGCCTTTGGCCACGGAAAAACAACAGGCAAGCGCGGACACGCACCTACCTACGATGCGTTTCTTGATTCAGTAAAAATAATTTTAGACGAAGCGGAAACACGTTTTCCGGGAGTGAAGAAATTTTTGTGGGGACATAGCATGGGTGGTGGAATTGTGTTGAATTATTTATTGAAGCGTCAACCGAATATTGCTGGAGCTATTGCCACTGGTCCGCTGCTGAAACTTGGATTTGAGCCGCCTGCTTTCAAAGTTTTTTTGGCGAAGATGATGGTGAATATTTATCCTGCCTTTACCGAAAAGGCGGAATTAAATTCAGAAGCTATTTCGCGCGATAGAAATGAAGTGCGCAAATACAATGAAGACCCACACAATCATGGAAAAATTACTGCCGGAACTTTTCTCGGAATGTTTCAGGCGGGGAAATGGAATATTGAACACGCAAAAGAATTGAAAACTCCTTTGCTGCTTATGCATGGAACTGCAGATCAACTTACTTCATCTGAAGGAACAAAAGAATTTGCCGCAAACGCGCCTAAGAATTTGGTGACACTAAAATTGTGGGAAGGTTTTTACCACGAATTGCACAATGAACCTGAGCCGGATAGAAGCGAGGTGATGGCGTATATTACAAGTTGGCTGAATGCAAGGTAAAAGGCATAAAGATTATGCGTAAACTTTTCATTCTACTTATTTTACTGTTTTTTCTTGCAACACTCCTATATCTTTTTCGCGCGCGCGCTCTGCGTTCATGCGCTCAGTTTTTGATTGAAGAAAACACCTTGACGAAAGTAGACGCAATGTTTGTTTTGTCTGGCGGTGGTTATGACCGCGGCAATGAAGCAGTGAAAATTTTCAATGCTAGCTTTACGAATAAAATTATTTGCACGGGAGGTAATGCCGTTACTGAATTATGTGTGATGGATATTGACACACTGGAAAGCGATATGACAGCTGCTAATCTACGGCAACATTCAATTCCTGATTCGTGTATTGTTTTGATAAGAAACGGAACCAGTACCAAAGAAGAAGCACAAATTATTTTGGACTACTGTTTCAAAAATAATTTGAAGAAAATAATTGTGCTTTCTTCTAAACTTCACACCCATAGAGTAAACAGTTTTTTTCGCTCAAAATTCTTAAGTGCGGGTATTGAACCGATAGTGTGCGGAGCACCGAGTTCGAGGTTTAATGAAATGGAATGGTGGAGGGAAGAAGAAGGCTTGATTGCTGTGAACAACGAATGGATAAAGACGGTTTACTACTGGTGCAAATATTGAGTGAAGTTGTTTACCAATCCTTCTCGATTTTTACGTTAACCACTTTCATTTGCTTTTGATGCATTTTCTGATTGGTCTTTTGTTCTTCGCCTTGTAGTGCCTGCAACATTTTTTCAGCTTCTTCTTTTGAAAGTTTCGGCTGCTGTCCTTTTTGCTGGTGGTCTTTCTTATCCTGATTCTTCGACTGCTGATCCTTGTTTTGATCTTTATTTTTATCGTCTTTGTTCTTATCCTGCTTGTCGTCTTTCTTATCTTTTTTATCGTCCTTTTTATCCTTGTTGTCTTTGTTCTGTTTATCCTGATTTTTTTGTTGAATCAACATAGCATTTGCATAAGCTAGATTATATTTCGTATCGGCATCTTTCGAATTATTCTTCAAGGCATCTTTATATGCCTTTGCTGCATCTTCCCATTTCTGTTGTTCTAAAAAAGTATTTCCTAGGTTGTGATAGGCTTTTGCTTTGATAGTTTTATCGGTATTGGTTTGTGCCGAAAGTTGAAATTGTTTTGCTGCTTCATCGTAACGCTTTTGTTCATACACCGCATCACCCAAATTAAAAGTGGCTTCGGGCATGTTGTTTTTTTTGTCGAGGGCTTTTTTGTAGCTAGCTTCGGCATCAGTGTAAATCCCTTTGTCGAATTGGTTGTTACCGTTGCGCGTTTCTTTTTTTTCTGCAGCAGTAGAAAGTTGATTTAGCTGTGCAACTGATGATAGACCATGCACAACAGATAATAGAAAAACAAAGGCTTTCTTCATAGCGAGGCGAATATATTATTAGAAGTGCCGATGAACAATTCGGTTAAAACTTTTTAGCAAAGCTAACGTGAGTTATTGCAACCCTTCTGTTTGCATAATTGTAGAAATACCACCAACAATATCGTAGCTAATTGATTTTACACTGCCACCTAACTGCGGTACAAACTAGGTGGTGCTTGGCATAACCACATAACCGTGACGATTAGTAAACCCTTTGCGAATCATAAATTTTTGATTTTTCGCTTCAAGTTTTTCAGCAAATTCCTGTTGCTGTTTATTCACTTCCTCATTGGCTGACTCGTACGAAACTTCCATTTTTGATTTAGTCCACGATTCGCCTTCAATAATAAACGCCTTATATTTTACACCGTTAACAGTCACCTCTTCTTCGCCTGTTACTTTCGAAAAGTGTACGGTGTGTGACGAGTGCGAAAGTTTTTGACGAACCTTTACGTCAATAGTTTTATAAATGGCTATCGTGCTGGTTTTAGTGTAGGGTCCCAAAAATGATTCGCCCGTTCGCGAATCGGTAGCAAAACCAAAGCCGTCAGTAGAGCTTGTTTCGTTATGAGAAAACACGCGTTGCTTCACTTTTAAATCGGTATTCTTCGGAAATGTAATTCCGATGTCGTCATAAATCGGTAACACATCGCCTACTTTCAAATTCATAGGAACTATCTGAACACCTTGTATAGTATAACCAAGCGGACTGGCTTCGTAACCCACCATAACAGGTCCTCGATTGCGCGCAATGTAAAGAGTGTCGTTACTGCAAACCACATAACCCGAATAATCGTTGCCTGCAATATTGGTAGTGAAAGTGTATTCATCACCGTCTTTGCCCGAAACCTTTTTGATTTTAAAAACCATAGCAGATTTGCTCGCAGGCAATTTTGTTCCTGCGGGTATTCGCGCGTTGAACTCAGCTACTTCTGCATCTTTCTCTGCATCGGTCAACCTCATAAACTTCGGGTCGCCAATTAGCAAATTGGTAAACACAGAAACGTTGAGCGTTGATTTGTCTCCGTCTTTTATTGCGAGGTTGCAGTTTTGAGAAAAAGTGTTGGTGCTGATGAATAGACCAACAGCAAAAAGTATTTTTTTCATGACAAAAATTTTGGTGAAACAATGTGTGGTAAATGTAAGATTCATTTCTCTTTGGAAGAAAAGACCAAAGCCTACTGCTTCACTACAATATTCAATCCATCGCGTAACGGAAGAATGAAATTTTTTACGCGCGCATCAGCAACTATTTTTTCGTTGTATTGATGAATGGCAAGCGTGTCTTTATCTTTTTTTTCTTCCACTACTTTTCCGCTCCATAGCACGTTATCGGCAATGATGTAGCCGTCAACACGCACTTTATCAAAAACCAAATCGTAGTAATTGGAGTAGTTGATTTTATCGGCATCAATAAAAACTAAATCAAAAGTTTCGTCCAGCGAAGGAATTATTTTTCGGGCATCGCCAATCAGGTGTTTGATTTTGGAAGATAGATTTGCCTTCTCAAAATATCGTGCGCACATCGGTTGCAGTTCTTCGTTTACATCAATGGTGTAAAGCAATCCGCCATCGGTCAATCCTTTGGCTAAACAAATAGCAGAATAGCCCGTGAAAGTTCCTACCTCTAAAATTCTTTTCGGTTGAAGCATGCGCGAAATCATTTCCAGAAACTGTCCTTGCAAGTTTCCCGAAACCATTTGCGGCATCTGAATTTTCAAATACGTTTCGCGCGAAAGCTCACGCAACACTGCATCTTCTGCCGAAGAGAATTGTGCTATATAATTTTCTATTTCGTTAGAGACTAAATGCATGCTTATAGGAGTTCTCTCTTTTTCAATTCTTTCAAAATAATTCTAAACCAAAATGAATACTGTTCTGCATTTTTCTCAATGTCTTTTTCCAGCTCTTCAGTTTTCACCCAGCGCACCGCAGCCACCTCATCTTTGTTGAATTCAAATGCATCATCAAACACCCCGGTGAAAACAGTATCGTATTCCCATTCGGTCAATCCGCTTTTTTCATCATGCGCTTTGTAGATGAAATGGAACTCTTCTTTCAACGGAATTTTAATTCCGATTTCTTCAAACAATCTTCGCTCTGCTGCCTGCTGAAAACTTTCATCCCTGCGCGGATGGCTGCAACAGGTATTGCTCCAAATGCCTGCAAAATGATATTTGCTCAATGCGCGTTGCTGCACCAATTGTTCACCCTTGCTATTGAAAATAATTACGCTGATAGCGCGATGAAGCAATGCTTTGGTATGTGCCTCTAACTTGCCTACATAACCGAGAACATTATTCTCTTCATCAACCAAAACAACCTGTTCTTCCTGAATGAAATTTTCCATTGCATTTTGTATTTAAGTCCTCTCCTTCGAGGAGGATTTAGGTGGGGCTTTTAAACCAAGATGAATACATCACATAATTATTGCTGATGCGCTCAATTAAATCTTTGAATTTTTCTTTGTTCACATCCTTCACTTTTTTTGCGGGAACTCCTGCGTAAATACTTCCGGGCTCCACAATTGTGTTTTCTAAAACTATAGCCCCCGCAGCTATAATGCTGTTTTCGCCAATCACCGCGTGGTCCATTACAATGGCTCCCATGCCAATGAGCACATTGTCGTGCACGGTGCATCCATGCACAATAGCGCGGTGACCAATGCTAACATTGTTGCCGATATTGAGCGGAGCTTTTTGATATGTGCAATGAAGAATAGCTCCGTCCTGCACATTCACTTTGTTGCCCATGCGTATGTAATGCACATCACCACGCACCACCGCCTGAAACCAAATGCTGCAATCGTCTCCTGTTATTACATCGCCAACAACCGTGGCGTTTTCGGCAATAAAATTATTGCTGCCGAATTTTGGGTGAATATCATTTACAGGAAGAATGAGTGCCATACTTAAAATCAAACATAAGAATTATGCGAAAAAGGCAGGCTACCTAAACAATTGCATCTGCATTTCTTTCAGCACAAAACTTTTTCGGTGAAGTGGTGTGTGACCCAATTCAATAATTGCCTTGCGGTGTTTTTCAACACCGTAACCTTTATTGTGGAGCCAATCGTATTGCGGATATTTTTCGTGTGCGCGCTCCATCCATTCATCGCGGTAAGTTTTTGCCAGCACCGAAGCCGCAGCAATGCTCAAATATTTTCCATCGCCTTTTACAATGGTTTGATGCGGAATTTTTTTGTAAGGTTTGAATTTGTTTCCATCTATAATGATAAATTGAAATGGCTTGCGCTGTTTGTTTAGCGCTTCGTGCATAGCAAGAATAGACGCGTTGAGAATATTGATTTCGTCAATCTTTATATTGTCAATACTTGCTACCGCAAAATCAACAGCTTCTTTTTCAATAATGATTCGAAGCGCTTCGCGCTGTTTGCGCGAAAGTTTTTTTGAATCATTCAACTCTTCGTTCTTAAAATTCTTGGGAAGAATAACAGCAGCTGCAAACACGGGACCCGCCAAACAACCTCTGCCGGCTTCATCGCAACCGGCTTCAATAAGTTTTTTTTGGTAAAAAGGCAACAGCATCACCACAAAATAAAAAATCTGCCTTTTACAAAGCAGATTTTACTCTCCGATAAATAAACAACAAGCCTTTATTCAGATTTTTTTTGTCCGTTCGCAAAGACCAACATTTTTTCTTCTCCGCTTTTGCTCACAAAAGTTCCTTGTCCATCGCGGTTATTATTTGTCCAGGTCCCGGTATATTTTTCACCATCGCTCCAGGTAAAACTTCCGAAGCCGTTTAAGTTTCCGTTGGCGAAATCACCTTCATAACGATCGCCATTTGCCCAGGTAAAAATTCCTTTGCCTGTTCGGTTGTTGTCTTTAAACTCGCCCATGTATTCATCGCCATTTGCAAAAACCATTTTGCCGAATCCTTCTTTTTTGTCAGCCATATAATAGCCGTCATACAAATTGCCGCTCTTATAATAATATTTTCCTTTGCCCGCTTTTTGTCCATCTATAAAAGAACCTTCGTAGCGTTCGCCACTTGCATAATATAACACACCCTTTCCGTTTATTACTCCATTCACCATGTCACCTGTGTACTTGTTTCCATTGGCATACATATAAGTTCCATAGCCACTCATTTCATCATTAGCAAACTGACCAATAAATTTATCGCCATTCGGAAATTCGTAGTTGCCGCGACCCTGACGTTTGTCGTCTTTCCAATCGCCATAGTAAGAAGAACCATCTTTGAAAATAGCACGACCAACACCGTTGCGCATATCGTTTGCCCAAGTGCCATCATATAATGAGCCATCGAAATAAACAGCACGACCGTGACCTTGGCGTTTGCCCTCCCTAAGCTCACCTTCATATTTGCCGTTTACAAATGTTACAGTTTCCTGAGCACTTGCAAAGCTAGAGGTGATAGAGAAAAAAATAAAAATGTAGAAAGCCGTTTTCATAATCCAACACGTTTGTAAAAAACATATACGCATGCGTATGCTAAAAGTTACAACTTGTATGGTGGTATTGAAAACCAAGTTCCATCTTGTATGAATAAAGAGGAACTTAGCCAAGTCAAATGAACCCGCTCAAAAAACTCGCATCACAAACAGCCATCTATGGACTTAGCAGCATAGTAGGCCGGTTTCTTAATTACTTGATGGTGCCGCTTTATACCTATTCGTTTTCAAAAGCGGAATTTGGGGTGGTAAGTGAGTTCTATGCGTATACGGGATTCCTGGGTACTTTGTTAGTGTTTGGTTTCGAAACCGGATTTTTTCGATTTACGCAAGATGCAGAAAACAAAGCGAAGGTTTATTCTACCGCACTCAACTTTGTTTTAATAGCAAATCTTCTTTTCATTTTATTGATTGCTGTTTTTGTTTCTCCTGTTTCAGAGGCACTTCGTTATCCAACCCACCACGAATATTTTTATTGGTTCGCGCTGATTCTTGTTTTCGATTCTGTAGCTACTATTCCATTTGCTCGCTTACGCTCCGAAAACAAAGCATGGCATTTTGCAGGCATTAAATTTTTAGAAATCGGAATCACCATTTTGCTCAACCTGTTTTTTATTGTGGTTTGCAAACGCGCATTTGAAACAGATGTCAATTCATTCTTCGGCAAAATGTATAATCCGGAAATTGGCGTTGGTTATATTTTCATAGCGAATTTGATAGCGAGTTCATGCAAGTTGTTTTTGCTTTCGCCATTACTGCGCGGAATTTTTGGAGGAATAGATGCAGTGCTTTTAAAGAAGATGATTCGTTACTCACTGCCTATGGTCATTATTGGTTTTGCAGGAATCATCAACGAAATGCTCGACCGCGCTATCCTGAAATTTCTTTTGCCCTTTGATGAAAAGACGAATATGGAGCAGCTCGGCATTTATGGTGCTTGCTACAAACTCTCCATTTTAATGACGCTATTCATTCAGGCATTTCGCTACGCAGCAGAGCCGTTTTTCTTTTCACACGCCAAAGAAAAAAATTCGACTAAAGTGTATGCCGATGTAATGAAGTATTTCGTGATTGTTTGTGTCACCATCTTTTTACTTGTTACACTTTACATGGATTTGTTCAAATATTTTATCGGCAAAGATTTTCGCGAAGGACTTTCGATTGTCCCCGTTTTGCTATTGGCAAATTTGTTTTTGGGCGTGTATGTCAACCTTTCCATTTGGTATAAGCTCACCGATAAAACTTTGCTCGGCTCGTTTGTTTCATTAGGCGGTGCGCTACTTACCGTTGTATTGAACATTGCTTTTATTCCTGCATATGGATATGTGGCGAGTGCATGGGCAACGTTGGCCTGTTACGCGAGCATGGCAATAGTTTCTTATTTGCTTGGGCAAAAATTTTATCCGGTAGAATACGATGTGAAAAGTTTCATTAAATATTTTTTCCTCGCGCTGCTTTTCTATTTCTCTTTTACTATGGCGAGTGCACATTTGCCTTTCGCAAAACAACTTCCGCCATTTGTTTTAAGCACGGTTTACATGCTTGCATTTTTAATCTTGGTTTGGTTTGAAGATGGTCGCAAACTCTTCAAAGGCTCTTCCTCAACCCCCACCTTATAAATTTTATTTTTGGCGTCCTTTATGCAAATCAGAATCATCAATAAAAGCAACAACCCTTTGCCTGCTTACGAAACAAGCGGTTCAGCAGGTATGGATTTGCGCGCGTTTGTGAGTGAAGAAATTGAGTTGAAGCCTTTGGAAAGAAAGCTGATTCCAACAGGATTGTTTTTAGAAATTCCCGAAGGATACGAAGCACAGCTTCGTCCGCGAAGCGGTTTGGCATTTAAGCACGGTATCAGTTTGCCAAACACACCCGCTACGATTGACAGCGATTATCGCGGAGAAATAAAAATTGCACTCATCAATTTAAGTAATGAAGTTTTTATAGTGAAGAATGGTGAACGTATTGCGCAAATGATAATTGCAAAGCATGAGCAAGCGGAATTGATTCAGGTAGAAGAATTAAATGAAACAAAAAGGGGAGAAGGAGGATTTGGTTCAACAGGAAAATAAAAGACATGAGAATAATTATCCCGATGGCTGGATGGGGCAGCCGATTAAGACCGCACACACTTACAGTTCCAAAACCAATGTTGCCTATTGCAGGCAAGCCGATTGTTGAACGCTTAGTTCATGATTTGATGAAAAGCACGGAACAAAAAGTGGATGATGTTGTGTTTGTAATTCGCCAAGATTTTGGAAGAGCGATTGAAGAAAAACTTTTGAGCATCGCTAAAGATGCTGGAAGCCGCGGGCATATCCGCTATCAGGCAGAACCACTTGGAACGGCTCATGCAATTTTGTGTGCGGGAGATTTTTTAGAAGGCAATGTGATTGTTGCTTTTGCCGATACATTGTTTCGTGCCGATTATAAAATTGACACTGCAAAAGACGGCATCATTTGGGTGCAGAAAGTTGACGACCCTTCTGCTTTTGGAGTGGTGAAGATGAATGCCGATGGAGTGATTACTGATTTTGTAGAGAAGCCGAAAGATTTTATTTCAGACCTTGCCATCATTGGCATTTATTATTTCAAAGACGGAAAATATCTGCGCGATGAAATGCAATACTTGCTCGACAACGACATCAAGCAAAAAGGTGAATACTGGTTGACCGATGCTATGGAGAATATGAAGAAGAAGGGCTCGAAGTTTTACAAAGGCGAAGTGCAGGAATGGCTCGACTGCGGAAATAAAGATGCTACGGTTTATACTAATTCGCGCGTGTTGGAGTTTATAAAGAATGAAAACTTAGTGAGCGAAAAAGCAGTGATTGAAAATTCTTTAGTGATTGCACCTTGTTATATTGAAGAAGGAGTGGTGCTTAAAAATTCGGTGGTTGGTCCACATGTTTCCATTGGTGCGGGAACTATCATTGAAAATTCGGTGGTGAAGAACAGTATTGTGCAGAGCAAAACAATTCTGAAAAATAAGTTAATCGCCAATTCAATGATTGGGAATAATGTTAAACTTGAAGGCAGAATGGAAGACTTAAGTGTAGGTGATTACAATTCAATAAAGGAATAACAACGAAATATTACTCGTGTTGTTCTATTCTCAAATCAGCAAATGAAATTTTTCTCAACCATATTATTGTTTCTCTCTTTTGTGCTAATTAGCCACGCGGCAGGTTTTGATAAAGAAAAAAAGAAGAAGAAAAAAGGCGATGATAAAACTCAAACTTCATCGCTCGATAAAAGCACGAAGCAAAAGCTAGAACGGCTTTTACTCGATGCCGAAAAAGCAAAAGTGGTGGAAGACAATGAGGTAGCGATAAAAAATTATCAGGATGTTATAACGCTTGACCCAACCAACTCGAACGCACACTTCCAGTTGTCGCAAATTTATTTTACACAAGGTAAATTGAACGAAGCAGAAACAGAAGCTGCTGCGGCTGTGAAATTAGATGCAGGCAATAAATGGTTTATGGAAATGCTGACCAACGTTTACATGAACGAAGGCAAAACGAAAGATGCGGCAGATGCGTTCAAATCGTTGATTGAAAAATTTCCAAACAATCCCGACTACTTTCTGAACCTCGGGTTTCTGCAATCAAAAGCTGGTCAATTTGAAAATGCCATAAAGACTTACGACCAATACGAAAAGAATTTCGGTATAGATGAAAACGTAGTGATGGAGAAAAAAAATCTTTATCTGCATCTCAACAAATTTAATGATGCTGTAAACGAAGTGCAGAAACTGATTGATGCAAATCCGGGCGAGATAGATTACTTGCTCATGCTGGCAGATATGTATCGCGCCAATCGCATGAAAGAAAAAGCAATGGAGGTTTACAAAAAAATTCTTGCCATTGAACCCGATAATGCCAGTGCGCTTTTGGCTGCTGCCGATTTTGGAATGCAAAGCGGAAACGAGCAACAAAGTTTAGAGAGCATCAAAAAGATTTTTGCCAATCCTAAGGTGGATGTAGATACCAAAATCAAAATCCTTTATCCGTTTTTGCAATACTGGGATTTACAAAAAGACAAACACGGTGATGCATTTGAACTGGCAGAAACCTTAACCACTGTTCATCCTGATGATGCAAAAGGATACGCCATTAAAGGAGATTTGTATTATCTCGATAATCAAAACGACAAAGCACTCGAAGCATATTTGAAAGCGCTCACCATAAACAAAGATGTTTTTCAGGTTTGGCAGCAGGTGATGGTTCTTTACAATGTAAAACGCGATTGGGTTAATCTGCAAAAGACGAGCACCGAAGCAATGGAACTTTTTCCTAACCAGGCAATGGTTTATTTGTACAAGGGTACAGCAGAACAGCAGAATAAAGAATTAGAAAAAGCTGTGAAGAGTTTTTCGAAGGGAGAAAAAATGAGTGCTGATAATGAAAAATTGCGCGCGCAATTTTTTGCAAACCTTGGCGATGTTTATCACAGCATGAACAAATTTGCTGCAAGCGACAGCGCATACGACCGCTCGCTGAAACTCGACCCCGAGAATTCTTACGTGCTGAATAACTATAGTTATTACCTGAGTTTGCGCAAAACAAATTTGGAAAAAGCAAAGCAGATGAGTGCTTACTCTAACAAATTGGAACCGAACAGCAGTTCGTTTTTAGATACGTATGCGTGGATACTTTTTCAGTTGAATGATTTTAGCGGAGCAAAAGAGTGGCAGGAAAAAGCAATGAAAGCAGGTGGCGATAAAAGCGGAACTATCATTGAGCATTACGGAGATATTCTTTATGAACTCGGCAATAAAGAAGAAGCGGTTAAATACTGGAAACAAGCCAAAGACCTCGGTACCGATTCACCTTCGATAGAAAAGAAAATTTCGGAAGGGAGGTATATTGAGTGATGAAAAACTTAATTCTACAAGGACTCTTCTTCCGTTCTTATGTGATTTGCGAAGAATAGAATTTTGTGTTCTAATTCTTTCTTGCGAATAAGCAGGTAGCCGATATTTTCCAAACGAGAATTCTTTATTTTTTGACGAATTTCCAATAAATCAGTTTCTGATTGGAAAATCAAATTTTGCAAACCCTTGATTGTTGCTGGCATGTCTTTCATAAAAAAATTTTTAGCGGACAATATATTTTCAGTTTCAAAGGTATAATTTTGAAATATTAGAAGCAATGCTTTCTAAAAAAAATAGGCGTTCTGTTTTTCGTTCTTAATAATGGTAGAACTAGCAGTTGGTGGTGAGAGCTAATGATTTTTACTTTTTTCCGAAGAGATTGCTCCTTCAATTTTTGCAACCTTCGTCTTGAGGACCCCAACCAAATAGTTTACACCAGCCCTTGTAACGCCAGCAATAAATAATGTTACCGCTATTTACAAACATCATTTTCCTACAATAGTAATTATTTGTGTAATTATTTACGGTTGAACTCCACCTGCTTTCATAAACAAGAATTTCATCCCCATTTGCATCGGTGCTAACCATATCAGGTATCCCCCACGCTTGAATTAAACTGGCTTTTGTCTGTCCTCTCCATGAATCTAGTATTTCAGATAGTGAAAGTTTTTTCTTTTTTTTAGGTTTTTCTTTCACTTGGCTTTTCTTATTAAGGTAATCTGCAAGGCCATCGAATGTTCGCAAACCGCTTTGTTCATTTTTATTACCACAACAATCCTTACTTGTTTGGGAGAAACAATTTATGAATGAACTTAACGTAAGAGTTAAAAGAAAAACTGTTTTCATACTGGATGAGTTTAACAAACAATATTTAATACCTATAAAAATCAATCTTGTCTTTTTTCAAAACTGCTAATCGTTCTTTTTCAAGCACGGCAAGACTTACGTCAGTAGTATCGGGTAGAGCAAGCGATTTTAAATCGAGCGTAAGCGAGCTGTATGAATTGAGTTGATGGTTGTCGAAATACACAATCTGGTCTTGCAGAATTTGAAATTTCTTTAGCCCTTTCAACGGAATTGTCTTCTCATAACTCCCAAAAATATCAAAGACCAAAATACCAATGGCAGTGTCGTTCATATAAACTTTGCTATCGCGTTCCAGCATAAAATTAGGATTGGGTGCTTGCTCTAACAATACGTTCAATGGCTGACTTTCCAAAAAAACTTTTCCCGCTTCATCTATCTTCTTCAATTTAAAATCAGTGTTGTCGTAAAACCAAATTCGTCCATCGGTAGAAGACGCCACAGCAGAAATGTTTTGATAGCCGAGTTGAAAAAAATTATAAGTAGTTAATGGTGATAGAAATTTGTCGAGCGTAACCACCGTCATAAAATCAGGATAGAACACCATCATCTTCATTGGGTTGCTAACATCTATCATTCCTATTTTTCCGTAATTGAATTCTTCGTAGCGGTATAAAAATTTTCCTTCGTTAGAAAACTTGAGAACAGAATTATTAGAAGCAGAATAGAAACTGCTGAAATTATCTACTGCTAAAAAATTGGCTTTTGTTTCGTAAGAATTGAGAAGAGAAAATGCAGAGACCATAGACCATAGACCAAAGACGATAGACAAAGCAAATGCAATCTTCATTGTATTTACATAAACACGTAAACACCTAAACACGTAAACACAGCGATGGACTAATTTGAAATTCATGTCTAAAGTCTATTGTCTAAAATCTTGTGTCTGTTTAAAATATTTCAATTCCAATTTCTCTCCGTCAAAAACGGCATAGCTGTAATAATCGAGCCAATCTCCGGTATTGATGTAGCGGCTTTTTTCATTCAACTGTACATCGAGCGGCAGGTGGCGGTGACCAAAAACAAAAAAATCGAAATGCTCTTTTTTCAAAACATCTTTTGAAAATTGAACCAACCATTCTCTTTCTTCGTTTTGAAATTCTTCCGGTGGTTTTCTTTGTCCCGCATTTCCGAAACGACTTTCATAAGAAAAGTAATTGGCTATACGCGCACCAATGTCAGGATGAAGCCATCGAAACAAAAACTGACAAACAGGATTTGAAAAAACTTTCTTAATGAATTTATATCCATGGTCACCAGGTCCTAGACCGTCTCCGTGACCAATGAAAAACTTCTTTCCGTTAAATGTTCTTTCGATAGGTTGCGTATAAACTTTTGCTCCCAATTCCTTTTCAAAATATCCGAACATCCATAAATCATGGTTGCCCGTAAAAATGTGAACGGGAATACCGGCATCGCACAGCTCGGCAATTTTTCCCTGCACGCGAACAAAACCTTTCGGCACTACTGTTTTGTATTCGTGCCAGAAATCGAACATGTCGCCAATGATGAAAATTTCTTTGGCGTCAGTTTTTATTTCATCGAGCCACAGCACAAAAAGTTTTTCGCGCGCATTGCTCGATGCTTCATTGGGCACGCCCAAATGAAGGTCAGAAGCGAAATAGATTTTTCCCGAAGATGCCATCGGGCTAAAAATAGAATTATTGACGGAGAGTTACGGACGAAGAGACGGTGGAATAATTTCGTCAACCAGAAAAACGTAAACGTCTTCGGTTCCTTCGCTGTTTAAAATTAAACGTTGCTTATCGTAGAAGTGTCCGTTGTTGCACGAACCCAGTTTTATAATAGAAGACAATTCGCCTTTGTTCAGCTTCGCAAATTTTTCCAAACCTTCTGACTCGCTTCCTGCAAGGTGAGCAAGGTCGGTGATGATGATATGCGTTTTAGGAAAGCAATGCAATCTTCTTCTCGATGCTTGTTTCGGATTAAGAACAATAGTTCCGTCATCGGCAATCAGTGTTTCGCAAAGCGAAATAGCAGCATCAGAATTTTCAATCGTAAAACCAATTGCACCCTTTTGAAAATTGTTGTCACAGAAAGCATCCTTCACTTCATTTTCCCAGCAAAAAACGTGGCTCCATTTGTTTTCTGCTTTCAGCATGCGTAAATTTTCTATCGCCTCTTTTATGTTTTCGCAGAAAATAAATTTTCCACCCGCACCAATAAATTTTGTGGCGAAACGAATATCCAGGTCTTTCTCTTGAGGTAAATTGTAACTAGGCGCAGTAACTTCAACTGTGCGAAGTGGAATTTCTTTTTCGGTTACGCTTTCATCGCTTACGCGGGAGGTGTAGGTATAAGAATCTGTAGAATCGGAAACAGTTGAAGAGGTAACCGCTGTGGTTTGAATTTCTTCGGCTGATGAATCATTATTCATCGGTTCTTCAAGAGTGGTTTTTTCAGAAGAGGAAAAAGCACTTTTCATCTTCGCAAAAAATCCGGTTCCGGTTTCTTCAGTAAACATAGTGGCAGGGTTTGTTCGATAATTTTTTTATCGAATTCAAATTTAGTGCTGCACTATGGTAATGAAAGTTTTATGCTTGGGTATTCTCAACAGAAGGATTTTCAACGTCTGTGTTTATGGACACGGATGTAGTTCCATTTGTATTTGTTGTTGGCTCTGCAAGTTCAGGTTTATCGAAAGGATGTTTGCCGATAACCGCTTCCAAATCATCTTTGAAAAGAACCTCTTTCTCTAACAATAGTTTTGCAAGCGCATCCAACTCTTTGCGTTTATCGCGCAATAAATTTTGCGCGCGCAGATATTGTTGCTCAATAATTTTTCTCGATTCTTCATCAATCATTCTTGATGTTTCTTCGCTGAAAGGTTTGCTGAAAGAATTTTGATTTTGCATATCGTAGAAAGAAACGTTTCCGATTTTTTCGTTCATACCAAAAATGGAAACCATTGCATACGCCACTTTAGTTACGTGGTCTAAATCGCTTTGAGCACCGGTAGAAATCTTATCGAACACCACACGCTCTGCAGCACGACCACCCAAGGTCATACACATACGGTCGAGCATTTCTTCTTCACGCTCCAAATATTTTTCTTTCGGTAAATATTGCGCGTAACCAAGAGCGGCCACACCGCGAGGAATGATACTCACTTTCAAAAGTGGATGCGCGTTTTCTAAAAACCATCCGCAAACTGCGTGGCCCGCTTCGTGATAAGCAATAATGATTTTTTCTTCGGGCGAAATGATTTTGTTTTTCTTTTCGAGTCCACCAATAGCGCGGTCAATAGCGTCATTGAAATCCTGCATATCAATTTCTGTTTTGTCGGTGCGCGCAGCTATCAATGCGGCTTCGTTACAAATGTTAGCAATGTCGGCACCTACAAAACCAGGAGTAAGCGCAGCCAATTTTTGTGCACTAACGATACTTCCGATTTTGATAGTCTTTAAATGCACTTTGAAAATTTGTTCGCGACCTTTAAAATCAGGTTTGTCAATAGAAATCTGTCGGTCAAATCTTCCCGGGCGAAGCAAGGCAGCATCCAAAACATCGGGACGATTGGTTGCGGCAATCATAATCACACCTTTCTCTGAACTAAATCCGTCCATCTCTACCAATAACTGGTTCAACGTGTTTTCGCGCTCATCATTGCTGTTCATTAAATTTTTTCCGCGCGAACGACCAATGGCATCTATTTCATCAATAAAAATTATACAAGGCGCTTTCTCTCTTGCCTGACGGAACAAGTCGCGCACACGCGAAGCTCCAACACCCACAAACATCTCTACGAAATCGGAACCCGAAATAGAAAAGAACGGAACCTGCGCTTCGCCTGCCATTGCTTTTGCAATCAACGTTTTTCCAGTTCCCGGAGGGCCAATCAACAAAGCGCCTTTCGGAATTTTACCACCGAGCGCAGTATATTTTTTAGGGTTCTTTAAGAAGTTTACAATCTCGTGCACTTCTACTTTAGCCTCATCTAAACCAGCCACATCATCAAAGGTGATATTGATTTTTTCATCCTTATCAAACAGAATTGCTTTTGATTTTCCTACGTTGAAAATATTTCCACCCGGTCCGCCAATGCCACCACCGGCTCTGCGCAACATGAACACCCAAAAGCCAATGAGAATAATGATGGGAAGCATCCATGGAATAACTTCGCGTAACCAGTCCTGGCGCAATTCATATTTTATATCTGCCTGCGCTAAGGTTGGTTTGTCTTTGTAAAATTCAGTAATGAATTTATCGAACGCATCGTTTGATGCTACAGAAAAAGAAAAGTGCGGACCTGGATTTGGACTGCCGAATTTTGTGTTGGCGATTTTACTGAATGCGGCTTTCTTCAAAGATGAATCGCGCAGGTAAACCTCTGCTAACTTTTCGTTGACCACTACAATTTTTTCTACATCATTGTTGTTGAGCATTTGCTTCAACTCGGTTGATGTAGTTTCTTTTGTGTGTTCACCGTAAAACGACATGTAAACCGAAACCAAAATAAATCCGAAGATGATGGCATACACCCAGAAGTAATTAAACTTCGAATCATCATCATTGTTTTTTCTATTCGGAAAAAGACCACCGTCATTTTCTTTGTTCGTGTTCTTCTCTTTCACCTCTTTGGGTTTGTTTTTTACTTCCTCTTTAGGTGTATTGTTCTCGTTGGTTTCCATTTTTTGCTTTTGTAATTTGTCTCTTCTTGACGATTCTTAAATTCTTTTATTGTATTTCACTACTCTGTGTGATTCGTTTTCTTGCCATCGCTCCATAAATCTTCGAGCGCATAAAAATCTCTTTTGTCCCGATAAAAGATGTGCACCGTTACATCTACAAAATCAACAATAATCCATTCGGCATTTTTACCACCTTCGGTATGATAGGGCTGTAATCCAAGTTTGGTGGTTTCGTCAATTACATTTTGACTGATGGCTCTTACATGTGTACTGGAGTCACCGTGTGTAATGATGAAATATTGCGATGGAGTATCTTTTATTTTTCGAAGGTCGAGGCAAACCACATCGTTGCCTTTTTTGTCGAGGATGGCATCTATCACCACCTTCTTTAAACTTATATTAATGGGTTTCTTTTTCGCCAAGCACTCAAATTTTGTTGATAAAAATCAATGTCAATACTCATCAAAAGTAATTAGTTTTCGGAAACAGATATGGATACACTTTTCATAGGAAAAAACATTGTTGCTTTAGAGTCGGTTGATTCTACCAATAATTACGCAAAAGATTTGCTGGCGAAAGAAAAGCCGGTGGAAGGAACGATTGTTCTAGCGCGCGAACAACACAGCGGTCGCGGACAAATGGGAAACGTTTGGCAAACCGAAGCAGGAAAAAATCTCACGCTCAGTGTAATTCTCTATCCCGATTTTTTAGATGCCGATAAACAGTTTTATCTGAACATGGCAATTTCGATGGCGGTTAAAGATTTCTGTGAAAGCGTGTTGAACGATGAAATAAAAATAAAATGGCCCAATGATATTTACCACCGCGATAATAAGTTAGGTGGCATTTTAATTGAGAACACGATTAGCGGAAACCGAATTTCATCATCCGTTGTGGGCATTGGAATCAACGTGAACCAACAAGAGTTTGATGCTTCATTGCCGAATCCGATTTCGCTTTTTCAAATTTCGAATGCGGAATATAAAATGGAGAGCCTGGTAGAACTGCTCGGATCTTTCATTGAGAAATATTATTTGCAACTGCGCCAGCTTCATTTTAATTTTTTGGACAAGGCATATACGGTGGCGCTGTTTCGCTATCAACAAACACACGAATTCAAAAAAGGCGAACAGGTTTTAAGAGGCGAAATAAATGGTGTGGCAAAGGACGGCAAACTGATTCTGCATGCCAACGGAAAGGAAATGCGTTTTGGTTTTAAGGAAGTTGAGTTTGTCCTTTAGAAACGAAAGCAACCAATGAGCAAGTTTCATCGTTTTGTAAACGAGGTTTTATGTTCTAAAAATTCCGCTATGAAAAAAAGTCTACTTGTCCTTTTTGCTGCAAGCATTTTTCAAATTTTATCGTCACAAATTCCAAACAGCGATTTTGAATTGTGGGACAATCAACCTGTTCCGCTTTTGTGGGAAACAAACAGCCATCCGCTTACGCTTCCGCCTTACGACCCTTATGTAGTTAAGAAAGATACAGACCGTTACTCAGGAAATTTTTCGGCTGACTTATGGGGCAACGGAGTTTTTAAGCCGTTTGTAAAAACCACTTTAGCGGTTTCGCAACATCCTGCATCGCTCTCGCTTTTCTACAAATTGCTTTTTCCTCCTTGTGTAAATGACACTTTATATTTTCAACAGGATACAGTTTCGGTGCGCGTAGAATTGCTAAACAATAGTAGCGTTGTTGATGTTGGCTATTGGGAATTTTCTGAAGGCAGTTCTATGCTTTGGCAATTACTGACAGTTCCTATTTCAAACAACAGTTCGCAATTTGATTCTTGCAGAATCACCATTTACGGAGGTAAAGTTTATGGGGGTTGCGGTTTTGCTGCTGCAAATACCGAATTTAAAATTGACCACCTTTCTTTAAATTATTTATCGAGTTGCGCGTATAGTGGCGTGGTGGCACAAGGTGCCGAAATGGGTTGTTTGCTCATTGACACAGGAACCTCCAATTTGTTGTTTCCCTGCAATGTGTCACTTGCATCGCTCGGGTTTATAGCTGGCGACTCTATTCATTTTTCTTTTGTGCCAAGCGGTTGTATTTCGTTTTGTATGCAAGGCACTGATGTAGAAATCACTTGTGTTGATACGCCACATGCGCATACGTGCAACGCTTCAGTCGCTCTACAAGTAAATCATCCTAGTTCACATATTGCTGTGAATGGTTCTGCAATTGCCACTGCAACAAATTCAATGGCGCCAATTTTTTACTTGTGGAGTAACAACCAAAGTGGAATTGGTATGGACAGCATTGGTAGTTTAAGTGATGGCTATTATTGTGTTACAATTTCAGACGCCAATAATTGTACGGCAACTGCATGTGATTCGTTGATTGGTGCAAACGTTTGTATTGACTCCAGCTTAATTTGTGCGCCAGGTGGTTTGTGTTGCGATGCGCCATTGGTTGACCATGTATGCGGTTGCGACAGTGTCACTTATATTAATGGTTGTGTGGCCACCTATTTTGGCGGAGCTACAAGTTTTTATCATGGAGATTGTGTTACACCAACAGGAATAAAAACGATTTCCTCAACGCAGGAAAGAATTTTTGTTTCACCCGTTCCTGCAAAAAATCAGATTGTTGTTACTTATCAAACTAATCGTGTAGACAATGCCGAAATCAATG
Organism: Bacteroidota bacterium; assembly: GCA_026391075.1. GTDB lineage: Bacteria > Bacteroidota > Bacteroidia > Chitinophagales > LD1 > Bog-950. The sequence continues at coordinate 225,653 of JAPLES010000002.1, forward strand.
TGCTGAATCTGCTGGGGCAAAAAATAAAATCAATCGAAATTGGTTTTGAAATTTCAGGGCGATACAAAACAGAAATTGCAATTGAAACTTTACCCGCAGGAATTTATTGGGTGGAAGTCAAAAGCAATACAGAGCACCTACTCGCAAAATTTGTGAAAGAATAAGAATGTGTATGTTTGGTTTTCATGACCACTTACTCACCACAACAAACGCTTCGTGAAGCGCTCGATGTTTTTTTCAAGCAATATAATCTAGGTGAAGAAGGCGGCTTGAATCAGAATTGGGCTTACCTTGATTTTAAATTCTTTCGTCTTCCGTTTCCGAATACTACTTCGCGCAAACGCGCTTTAATTTATCACGACATTCATCACATAGTAACAGGCTACAAAAGCGATTGGCAGGGCGAAGCTGAAATTGGTGCATGGGAAGTTTCAACCGGCTGTGGCGACCATACTGCCGCCTGGGTTTTAGACATCGGAAGTTTGTTGATGGGCGTTTGCTTTTTTCCGCGCAAAACATTCCGTGCATTTATAAGAGGTAGAAGAACCTTGAATTTGTATAGCAACACTTACAAAAAAGAAGATTTGCTGCCAATGAAAATTGAAGAAGTTCAAAAAATGCTTTTGCTCAACACAGAACAAAACCAACCGGCAACAGCCAATGAAATTTTTGCTTTTATCGGGTGGACACTTGTTTCGGCATTTACATGGGGATTGCCGTTTGCGATTTTTTATGGTTCAATCCTTTGGTATATTTTTAAATAACACTTGTTGGGGTTCTCAATTAAACCCACAAAACATTTCTTAGTCTATCTTTAACAACCACACCCTATGACCGACAGAGAACTTTTAGATTTATTTCATTCGGGCGCGCGCGAGCAGGCGTTTACCGTTTTGGTTGAAACCTACCAGCAAAAAGTGTATTACCACATTCGCAGAATGGTGCAGAACCATGATGACGCCAATGATGTAATGCAGAATACTTTTCTAAAAGTTTGGAACGCGCTCGAAAATTTTCGTGCCGATTCGCAGCTTTTTACCTGGCTATATAGAATTGCTACCAACGAAACCATCACGTTCATTAATTACAGAAACAAGAAGGCGACCATTTCATTTGACGGCACAGACAGCGATGATGACGACAACAATTATGCTCCGTCAAATTATATAAAAGGCGATTCGCATCAGGTGGATGGAGATGATATTCAGGCGCGTTTGCAAAAGGCGATTGACCTTTTGCCCGAAAAGCAAAAACTTGTATTTAACCTGCGCTACTATGATGAAATGCCTTATGAGCAAATGAGCGAAGTGCTGGGAACCAGCGAGGGAGCGCTCAAGGCAAGCTATCACCATGCCGCGCAAAAGATTGAAAAATATTTGTTGAGCGAGGATTAAACCCGAAACCAAAATCACAGTCAGAACATTCGATTGAAAAATGAAAACCAGAGAAGAAATATTAAAAGAATTGAAGGAGCTCGCTCCGAAACTTGCGTCACTTGAAAAAGTGAACACGGTTTCGGTTCCTGAGAACTACTTTACAAATTTCAAATCAGAAATGATTGAAAGGGTGACGTTGGGCGGAGTAACCGATGAGTTAAAAACAATCTCTCCGGAGTTGGCAAAGATTGAAAAGCGAAACACAGTGAAAGTTCCTGTGGGTTATTTCACTTCGCTTCCAAACGATTTGCTAGAGCAAATTCGTAAAGAAGAAGTGATGGTGGAATTGAAACAATTTGCTCCGGCTCTTTCACAAATGGAAAAAGAAAATGCTTTTGAAGTTTCAGCAAATTATTTCAAAGGCTTTCCTCAGCAAATGATGAGGACAATTGCCGTGCAGGAAAAATCGAAAGTAAAAGCAGTGGCTCCTGCATGGTTCAGTGGGTTGAATAATGCGATCGAAAATTTAGCACAGCTTATTTTCAAACCAAAATATTCGCTCGCCTTTGCAGGAACGGTTGCTACGGTAATTATTGGAGTAATGCTGTTTGCGAAAGTAGAACAAGCGAACGATTTAGATAGCAAACTGGCATCGCTTACCGATGAAGAAATAAATACTTACTTAGACAATAATGCCGATACTTATAACGATGAAATTTTTGAGACAACTGATGAAACAACTACTGCAACGCCAACAAAAACAATTCAGTTTGAAAATGAAATGCTGAAAGATGTAAGTGATGCAGATTTAAATAACGCCATACTCGACTAAACAAATTCTATGAAAAATATTTTTACAAACCGAAAACAGAAGACGATGAAAACCATAACTAAAACAACGATGTATTTATTCGTGTTGTTGATGATGAACTTAACAACGGCAACGATATTTGCGCAGGCTCCGCAACAACCAACCGATAAAGGAGAAAGAATTGAACAACTGCGCATAGCTTTTATTTCGCACGAACTGAACCTTAGCCCGCAAGAGGGACAAAGATTTTGGCCGGTATACAATCAATATCGCAACGATTTAAAAACGATGCACCAGAATTTTAAAATGAATCCGAATGGTCAAATGGATGCAAACCAACAATTGGATTTTGAGCAAAAGAAACTAGACCTCAAGAAAAAATACAAAAACGAATTTGAAGGCGCGCTCGGAAAAGACAAGGTAAATCAGCTTTACAATCTTGAACATAAGTTTCAGGAAAAACTGAAGGACATGCGCGAGCAACGTCAGCAACAAAAGGGAAACGGAGGACAAGGCGGGCAAGGTGGACAGGGAGGAAACGGTGGTCCAAGACCCGGAGGTAACGGAAGACTTTTTGGTCCGAGATAAGAAATTGAATTTCACTAAATAGGAAGAGGAGCCGCATGGCTCCTTTTTTTATTTCTCTTATTTATATCTTTAGCAGAAATATTTTTGACATGAATAAAGTTTTACTCTTTGCATTTGCGCTTTTTATTTTTTCAAGCGAAAAAATTTCGGCTCAGCTTTCCGCTGCTACAAGTTCTACAAATCCAACTTGTGCAAACAATAATGGCTCAGCCGCAGTTACATCAAGTGGAGGAAACGGCTACACTTATAAATGGAGCAACGGGGCAACTACTGCCACCGTAAACTCTCTTGCTGCGGGTACTTATACAGTTACGGTTTACTCAAGTGCGGGAACAATTTGGGACACGCTTTATCTCGAAACTTTTGATGCAGCGCAAACATGGACGTTGAATATTTCTACAGGAACAAATGGTGCTGATCCAAACTTCTGGACAATTTCTGATAACGAAGGCGGTGTTACTCCGAGTGGTTGTGGCGTTGCAAATAATGGAAACGCTACTTTGCATCTGACAAGTGTTTTTAATCCTACGGGTGGTGCTGCGTATGATGCTGGAGGATTATGCGGTTTGTTGTTTTGTCCGCAAACAAGTGCAGCAGCACAATCGGCAAACATAAACACGAATGGCGCAAACAACCTTGTGTTGAGTTACGATTTTATTGGAGCAGGACAAGGACTTACAGATAACGCCTCTTCTCTCTATAGTATTAATGGAGGTGGTGCCTTTACTTCGCTCGACCCTGCGCTTAAATCAGTAAACACCGGATGTGGTGGACAGGGTAAGTGGACTAAGCGCAGTTACAATCTCCCAATATCATGCAACAACATCAGTAGCTTTATGGTGCGGTTCAACTGGGTAAATGATGATGATGGTGCGGGCACCGACCCTTCGGTTGCTATCAATAATGTTTTACTGCGCGACTCAATGCCCGGCACAGCTGATTCCATTGTAAAAACAGTTACGCTTAGTCAACCCACACCACCACATTTTGTAACGGCTGCGTTGAGTGTTATAAATCCCTCTTGCGGAGTGAACAACGGTTCTATAAATAATGTGGGCGTTGCAGGCGGAACTCCGAATTATACTTACTCATGGACAGTTAGCGGAGCGCAAATAGGCACAGCAAATTCAATTACAAATATTGGAGCGGGCACTTACACGTTTGAAGCTACCGACCAAAACGGATGTGTGATTGACACTTCGTTCACTCTTGTATCTACAGGTACGGGAAGCGCAACAGTAAGCACAAATGATTCGTTGATATGCGCGAGCGACTCCACCGTTATTTGCACGCAAGGAAATTATGTTTCGTATTTATGGAACAACGGAGCAACCACGCAATGCATTACTGCGCATAACGCGGGTAACTATTATGTCACCGCTACCGATGGAAATAATTGTTCCGCCATTTCTAATCACCTCAGCATTTTTGTTTATCCGCTGCCTCCCGTTTCGGTTTCGGTGAATGGCGATACGCTTATCTCGCACAATGGAAATTCGTATCAGTGGTACAGAAACGGAAATTTAATTCCGAATGCTACAGACTCAGTTTACATTGCCACACAATCGGGAAATTATACGGTAACGCTAACCGATGAGCATGGATGTTATGTAAGTTCGAATGGCATACCCGTTAACATTTCAGGAATTGCAGAAACAGAAATTTCGGATTTCGGATTTCGGATTTTTCCAAATCCCGCAACAGAAAACTTGAATGTAGTTGTAGAAAACAAATTAGTAGGAAAACAAATTTCGATAAGTGATTTAAGCGGCAGAGTTTTGCTGAATGAAAAAATTACGACAACAAATCTGAAACTTGAAATTTCGCATTTCCCCAATGGCATTTATATTTTGAAAGTAGGAAGCGTAGTAAAACGAGTAACAAAGCAGTAAATTTCGCTTACAACTATTCAGCCGTAATTTACAATGCCGGCACATCAATGTTTGATTGCTTTGTGCTCAACAAAAACGAATGATTATGAAAACAACAAAATTATTTTTCGCCTTGCTAATAATTTCGCAGGCAACCATGGCTATCGGAAATTTTTCTCTAGTAGAAATTAATCCGCTACATGGCACGCAAGAATTTTTCTTTAGCGATAGCGCAAAAACTTTTTACGGTGCCGGGCAACTCAACAACCTGACCGAGTTCAACAACAAGCTTTATTTCGGAGCGCAAAGTTCACCTGACAATACAGAGCTATGGATGAGTGATGGAACTACCGGAGGAACTTTGCTGGTTAAGGAAATCAACGCAACCGGCTCTGCCGATATTGGAAATATAGCGGTGGCAGGCGGCAAACTTTTTTTTATGGCAACCGAAAATGGAACCGACTACGATTTGTGGATGAGCGATGGAAGCGACAACGGCACAACAAAAATTGCTGAACTCAATCAATCGTGGAATGGCGCTTTGTCTCCACAAAACATTTCTGTCATGGGAAGCCGATTGCTTTTTTGCACGCAAGATCAACTCATTATTACCGATGGGACTACGGCCGGAACAGATTCGCTTCATGCGATTACTACTTATGCGCAAGGTTTTGGGTACTGCGAACTGAACAACAAAGCTTATTTCATTCTTCCAAACGGAAACGGTACACAAGAGTTATGGAGAACAGATGGAACAGTGGCCGGAACTGAAATGGTAATTGACCTTACAGCAAGTTCTTCTAACATCATTAGTATAGACGCCATGCTTTCGTTTAATCACAAATTGTTTTTGGTGGCCAGTGCTAGTGGTCATGGTCCAGATTTGTTTGCGTTTAACGGAAACGCCACAGATACACTGGAAAGAAATATAATTGCAACAGGAGGAAGTTCGTATCCAACAAACGTAAGGTTTTATAACAACGCTATTTATTTTATTGCGTCTACTATGACATCGGCAAACGTTTTTAGAATTGCAGAAGGCAGTAGCACTGCTGTGGAGCTCCTGCCTGGTGCAACATATAGCTGGTTGAGCAATTTGGGTTTTGCCAATAACAAAGCTTACTTTTTTGCAGATGGACAAAAAGAAATTCAAATTCTTGACCTAAACACATTAGCGCGAACTACTCTTGTGCTTGATGGGCTCTTTGCACCTAATTTTTTAGGAACTGATCAACCGGGAACAATTGGAGCCAACGGAAAAATTTTCTTTCAGGCGGTAGATAGCGCAAGCAACAAGCAAGTGTTTGTGGAAAGCGATGGAACACTGCAAGGCACACAAGTAGTTATGCCTGCGGGCGCAAATACAGAACATCCGTTTAATTTTATTTCGGGTTGCGGAACGCTCGATGTTTTTGATTTTAAAATCTGGGGCAACAAAGTAATTGTGCCTGCAAACTTTACTGATGCCGGAAGAGAGCTCTGGATTTATGAACCCGAAGCAACAACAGGAATTATTCAAACGCAGAACGAAAACACCTTCTCTTTATTTCCAAATCCTGCTAAAGGAGATGTAACTGTAAAAACAAATAGCAACGGATATTGTGATCAGGAAATTGCTATTACTAATGTAAGCGGGCAAGTAGTTCTTAAAACGGTTTTCCAAAACGAGTCAACCACTATAAAACTTTCTTTACTGGCTACAGGAAATTATTGCGCCACACTTTCTGAAAATGGAAAAGTGATAGGCACGAAAAAATTGGTTTTAGTAAAATAGTATTGTCAAAAAAATATAGCGATGAACAGACCGAATGAAACCTCTACGCCTGTTCATCGCTTTTCTTCTTCCAGCGAAATCAACTTTCGCTTTATCACCATTACCGAACAAAGTTTTGAAACGCCTGATGTAGAACACCGCCACGGCTATTGGAATGTTTTTATTTTTTTAGAAGGCAAAGGCAAACACGTCATTGATTTTAAAGAAGTAAAAGTGAAGCCCGGAAGTATTCATATTGTTTTGCCGGGGCAGGTTCATGCGCTGCATGGCGGCAAAAATATTTTAGCGCACGCGCTCATTTTTACCGAAGACTTTTTTTTGATGCGCGATGAAACAACCAAATTGTTGATGCGCTTGTTTCGTTTTATGGATGCAGGAGAAGCGGCAGCTTTTGATATTACAAAAGCGGAAAAGGAATTTTTTGCTTCATTACTTCAATTGATTAAGCACGAGTACGAAAACAATAGCGAGAGCAAAGGAGTTGTTCTACTCGATTTGCTTTCGGTTTTTATTAGCAAGTGTAACTGCGCGTTGAAATTGCCGCAGTTGCCGTCTTCGGCCGATGATTCGTTCCATTATATCCAGCTAAGACATGCGGTTGAAAAAAATTTCAGAGTGATACATACTGTGGCAGAATATGCAGAGATGCTTCATCTTTCTACCAAACAAGTGAACGAACTTTGCCGTGCGCATACGGGCTTGAGTGCGCTTGAATTTATTCATGCGCGAATTACTATTGAAGCCAAACGAATGTTGAAGTACAGTCACAAGCCCATTAAACAAATTGCTTACGATTTGCATTTTACCGATGCAGCACATTTCACCAATTTCTTTAAGCAAAAAATAGGAAGCACTCCGGTGGAGTTTAAGGAGAAATAATCCGTTTAAGGGTTTTTCCTATCGCGAAGATTTTTAAATGTTTTTTCTATAAGACAAACGGAATCACCGCCATTCTCTCCTTCGGATAGTCGGAAAATTTTTGATGATACCATTTGTGGTGGTCGAGCGCACGCGGAAGTAAGTTGACAATAGTCCAGATAGGAAAACTATATGCTGCCGGTGAACCAATCATTAAAGCAAAACCAAACCATTCAATCATTTCACCAAAAAGATTAGGACATGAAATGTATTTGAACAAAAACCCTTGCGGAATTTTGTAGCCCGTTTCTCCGGGTTTACGCAAGCCAATTAGGATATTGTCGCTTTTTACATTAACAAAAACTCCGCTTAGAAAAATAATTATGCCGAGAATGAAACGTGGACTAAAAAAATACTCATCTGAAAAATTACCTCCGATGTTGCCAAGAAAATAACCGAGTATAAAAGTGTTGCACGCATTAAAGAATATGGCCGAACCGCAAATAGCCAATGGAATTTTTTTCCCTTTTGTGTTTGTTCGAAATGGAAAAATGTAAGAACGATAAATGTAATGCACGATATAAAGTGAATAGAAAAAATAACTCGCGTAAGTTTTTTCAATGCTTCCGGTCCAAAACCAAATGCTGATGAAAAAAGGAGCCACTCCTTCCTGAATCATCCAGCCAATTTGATTGGAAATCATCGGACCCCAGTTTTCCGAGGCATGTCTTCCGTAAGGAGCAGTTTTCTTAAGTAAAAACGGAAAGGCAACTATTCCGATTCCAATCCATATATAGGTAATGAGGGTGAATGTTTCTGGAGTCATACAATTGATTTTGTTTCAATAAAACGTGGCATAATTACTTCCTTTCTTTTTTGATTCGAGAAAAAGTGCTCCGCCTTCGTTTAACGATTGTCGAATAGAAATGAATTCGCGGTTTATGACCGATTTAACTTTTTCGTTGTTGTAGTAGAACGGTATTCTGGAAATGCGCAAATCATCCCGTGTATAATCAGGAGGGCGCTGACTTAGCCAAGCGCGAACTGCTTCAAATCGCCACGCTAATTCGCTCATCCATTTCGTTACTCTCCATGTCGGTGGTGGTACATTCAAGGCATCTGCAGTAAGAGATAAAAATTCTTTGAGGGGTAAACTTTCTGCTACTGCAATAACCCTCTCTCCGTTTACTTCGCTGTTCATTAGTTGAATCATCAGCGAGCTTAAATCGCGCACGTCAATAAAACCGTTGGCGCCTTCTGTATAAAATTTCAAACCACCGTTTACCGTATTAAAAACATTCAGTGGTTCGTGCTGCCAGTGGCCCGCCCCTGTTATTCCTCCAGGGTTTACAATCACAGTTTCTAAACCTTCTGCATTAGCGCGCCATACTTCCATTTCGGCTAACCGCTTACTTAAAAAATAATCGAACTGAAGTTTCGAAGTATGTGCATTGTAATTTTCATCAATCGGCTTTTTGCTTTCAGGTAGTCCAAGCGCAACTACAGAACTTACGTGCAATAATTTTTTTGCGCCACTTCTTAGCGCAGCATTTACCACGTTGGCGGTTCCTTCTACATTTATTCTAATTAATTTTTCATAGTCGTTTGAATGAGAAGAAACGAATCCTGCACAGTGATAAACTTTTTCAATTCCGTTCATAGCTTCATCCAATTCGCCTATATCATTCAAGTCTGCCTCTATCCATTCTATTTGGTCAACATAATTTCCCAGCATTTCAAAAGTTGAAGTGGAGCGCTTGGTAGCGCGCACTTTCTCTCCGCTCTGAAGCAAATCTTTTATGAGGTATGAGCCAACGAAGCCGGTGCCACCTGTAACGAGTATCATCTGGATATTGAAGATTGAAAATTGAAAATTAAAAATGCAACAGATTCATGTAACCGAATTTAGATTGTCAAGCCACCATCCACACCAATCATCGTTCCCGAACTACACTGTGTCTCGCTACTAGTCAGAAAAATTTAAACGTTAGATACGTCATCTGCTGTTCTTGGTTTCTTCTGGCTAATACGTTTTGTTGAATTGGGTGCGAAACTTCAAATGTATTGCCCGATATTAAAAAAATGTTGTTGCACTTTACTAATCTGGCTATCCTTTTCCCAAAGGGTCTAACACCAAATATATTCTAACATTAAGCCGACAACAGAAAAACTATTTTCGCCCGCATGAAGAAGAAAGAAAGAAAATTTTTGCAAGGCTTGGAAATAACCGATGTTTCAAGTGAAGGGAAAGGGATAAGCAAGGTAGAAGGCAAGGTGATTTTTACTGATTTTGGGGTGCCGGGCGATGTGGTGGATGTGGAATTGCGCAAAAGCAAAAAGAGTTTTTCAGAAGCTATTATTACGCAACTGCACACGGCTTCTCCCCTGCGTGTAAAGCCGCAGTGTTCGCACTTTGGTGTGTGTGGCGGCTGCAAATGGCAACATATTGATTATGCCGAGCAGTTGAAGTTCAAGCGAAAAACTGTGGCTGATGCATTTGAGCGCATTGGCAAAATTGATTTTCCTGAAATTCCCGAAACCATTGGTTGCGCAGAGAACTTTTATTACCGCAACAAACTCGAATTTGCTTTTACCGACCGAAGCTGGCTTACCGAAGAACAAATTCAAAGCGGAAAAAATTTTGAGCAGCGCAACGCGCTCGGCTTTCATGTGCCCAATAGTTTTTCGGGAGTAATTGATATTGAAAAATGCTTTCTGCAAGCCGACCCATCGAATCAAATCAGAATTGCGATTAAGGAATTTGCGCTGAAAAACGGTTACACGTTTTTCAATTTAAAACAGCAGAACGGCTTGCTGCGCAATTTGCTCATTCGCACTACTTCTATTGGCGAACTGCTCGTGTTGGTTTCATTCTTTGAAAACGATGAAGAAAAAATTGAAGCCCTGCTGAACTTTGTTGCGGAGAGTTTTCCCGCTATTTCTTCGCTGCAATATGTAATCAACCCAAAACGCAACGACACTATTTACGATTTGGAAACGAAGGTTTATAAAGGCAAAAATCATATCATCGAAAAACTCGGCAACTATCAGTTCAAGGTTAATCCCAAGAGTTTTTTCCAAACTAATTCGGTGCAGGCAAAAGTGCTGTACGACATCACCAAAGAATTTGCTGCGCTCAAAAAAGAAGATGTGGTTTATGATTTATACACGGGCGTAGGAAGCATAGCCATTTATGTTTCTGATATGTGCAAACAGGTTACGGGCATTGAACAAATTGAAGCGGCTATTGAAGATGCCAAAGAAAATGCGCGCCTGAACTCCATTAGCAATTGTTCGTTTTATGCAGGCGATGTGCGCATGGTTTTGCGCGATGATTTTATTACTGCAAACGGCAAACCCGATGTAGTTATCACCGACCCGCCACGTGCAGGTATGCATGAAGATGTAGTGAAAACACTCTTGCAATTAGCATCACCAAAGATTGTTTATGTGAGTTGTAACCCAGCCACACAAGCGCGTGATTTGCAATTGCTTTCAGAAAAATATTCGGTAGAAAAAGTGCAGCCAGTTGATATGTTTCCGCACACTACACATATTGAAAACGTGGTGCTGCTAAAACTTCAAATGAGCTAGAAAATATTTTCTCCTCCTGAATGCACGCACCGAAATATTTTTCTCCTTCACGCGTTTCATTCATCATTCTATATTTGAGCACATGAAGAATCTTCTCCGCATTCTTTCTTACGTTCGCAAATACTCTTCGTTTGCGTTGTTGAACATGGTGTTCAACGTGCTCACCGTTTTGTTTTCTCTGTTTTCGGTGGTTATGATAATTCCGTTTTTGCAATTGCTGTTCAACAAAATCCCAAAAGTTGTAACCAAGCCCGAACTACATTTAAGTGCAACCTGGTTTATTGATTACATGAAATATGTTTTGAGCACCGAGATAATGAACGTTGGACAAGTAGTTGCGCTGATAAAATTTTGTGTAGTTATTGCTGTTTTGTTTTTTCTCAAAAACCTGTTTCGATTTCTTGCACTGTATTTTCTTGCGCCTATTCGCAGCGGTTCGGTACGCGATATTCGAAACGAGCTTTATGCAAAAGTGTTGTCGCTTCCTCTTTCGTATTATTCTAAAGAGCGTAAAGGCGATTTGATTTCGCGCCTTACCGATGATGTGAAAGAAGTTGAAATCAGCATCATCAGTTTTATTGAAGTAACCGTACGCGAACCGCTGAACATTATCATTTTTTTAGGCGCGTTGCTTTTGCTCAGTCCGCAGCTCACAGCGTTTGTGCTAATCAATTTGTTGGTTACCGGTTTAATCATTGGCAGAGTAGGCAAAAGTTTAAAGCGACAGTCTATGGAAGCGCAATCTGTTTCGGGTCGCTTGCTTTCTATTATTGATGAAACACTTAGCGGATTGAGAATTATTCACGCATTCAATGCGGAAAATTTCATGCGCAAGCAATTTGATAGAGTGAATGCAGAATTCTTTTCGTTGAGTCGTGAGATTACCACGCGCAGAGAGTTATCGTCTCCACTTACCGAATTTTTAGCTATGGTGGTTGTTTGCACCGTGCTTTATTTTGGAGGAACGTTGGTGTTGCAGAAAAGTTTGGAAGCGGAAACATTCATTGCTTTCATGGTTTTGTTTGCGCAGTTGATTCCACCGGCAAAGAATTTTTCATCGGCTTCGTATAACATTCGCAAAGGATTGGCTTCGGCACAACGAATTTTTGAAGTGCTGGATGCAGAAGTGAAAATTGCAGAGAAAGAAAACGCGAGTGCTATTAAAGAATTCAAAAACGAAATTGAATATCGTTCTGTAGGCTTTGCGTATCACAACTACGATAACAAAAAAATTCTTCAGAACATCAATCTTAAAATAAGTAAAGGGAAAGTGATTGCGCTCGTGGGTCAATCGGGTGCGGGAAAAACAACAATGGTTGATTTGCTACCACGCTTTTACGATGTAAGCGAAGGCGAAATTTTAATTGATGGCAAAAACATTCGAGATTATAAGTTGAACGATTTGCGCGGTTTATTCGGAATGGTTTCGCAAGAGTCAATTCTCTTCAATGATTCGGTGCTCAACAATATTGCTTTTGGAATGGAAGGCGCTACGCGCGAAGAAGTAATGGAAGCGGCAAAAATTGCCAACGCACATGATTTCATTGTGAAAATGGATAACGGTTATGATTCTACCATTGGCGATAGAGGAGGAAAACTAAGCGGTGGTGAGCGTCAGCGTTTAACTATCGCCAGAGCTGTTCTAAAGAATCCACCGATATTGATTTTGGATGAAGCTACTTCTTCGCTTGATTCCAACTCCGAAAAATCGGTACAGGATGCATTGACAAAACTGATGAAAGGGAGAACCACTATCATAGTAGCACACCGCCTTTCTACTATTCAATATGCCGATGAAATCATAGTGATGCAGGATGGTTACATCTCTGAGCGCGGCAATCATATTGGATTAATGGCTAAGAACGGCATCTACAAAAAGCTGGTAGAGTTGCAGGCGTTTTAAAACTACCACCCCTAAATCCCCTTTGTAACCTTTACTTGTGCAACTAATTGATTACAAGCGTATTACAACATATAGTAGCTATTCCAGGGACTAAAAAGGGACATTTCGATGATAAAATTTCTATGAAGCAAACTTAGAAAATTACAGATCCAAACTTGCCTTTCATAATATTATGACCAGACACGCAGGTCTTAAAATCCTGTGATACTTAAATATCGTGCGGGTTCGATTCCCGCCCGCGGTACAAGCCTAGCAAGGGTTTCAAGAGATTGGAACCCTTTTTTATTTCCGCAAAATTTGGATGGGTAAAAGCAGGGGTAAAAGTAAAATGATTCTTTTCCCGGTTTGTCAATTGTATATATAACATCACTCCTTTATTATTTGACTATTTAGATTGAATAAACGTTATTTCAGACGTCACCCTTGGCAGAGCTATAGGAGTCGGAGGCTTTGACCGTAATAGGCTGGAATTTAAAATCAAATACCGGCTTTTCCACCAGATGGTTTACGAGTTAAAAAATGAATAATCTAAATGAGTTTCGGTATTACCCTTTAGTTGGTCCAGAAACTTTTAAATTATTATTTTGTTCTACCAAACATTGTTATTAATTCTAAAGTTGCACCAATGATAAAGAACCAATGGTATTTGGTATGTTTTAATAATGAACTTAAAAAAGGGCAAATCCTGCGTAGGAAGATCATGGGTCAAGAAATAGTGGTATTTAGGACAGAATCCGGAAAAATTTCTGTTCTGGAAGACCGCTGTTGCCACAGAAATGTTCACCTATCCTTGGGTTACGTAAAGGGCGAGCACATCAAATGCGGTTATCATGGTTGGGAATTTGATAGCACCGGAAAGTGCGCTCGTATACCGTCACTAAAATCGGATGATAATATACCCAAAGCGGCTTGCATAAAGCATTATGATGTTATACTTAAACATCAATGTATTTGGGCGTATTTTGGAGATGAAGAGAAAAAGCCAGAGGCGGAGGTTCCCCCGTTTAATGAGTTGGACAAATGGCCAATGGTGTATAATTATCACCTGGTTAAGGGAAGTTTAAAACTTGTTGCCGAAAGCCTTTTCGATTCGCATCATATTAACCATGTTCATCGCAAAAGCATAAAAACGCTGATGGGTAATCTGCATAATGAGCCCCCAGATTATCACCTATCCGTAACAGAGAAATCGCTCAATGGATGGTACTTACGCGATAACGAGAATAGCATTCTGGAAAAAATTTATTTCGGATTTAAGGATAAAGTAGAAACGCATTTTGCTTTTTGGTTTCCGCACAGCAGTAAACTCGATTTGCGTTTCCCCGCTCATCTAACTATGCCCTCTCGGCAGATGGTTATTTATGAACACTTTTATCAGGTGGATGAGGACCACGTGATGATGATACAGATAACTTCCTGGCATAAAATATTTGAATACAATCCGTGGTTTGCTAAGTGGTTTATGTTACAAAAAAGTATGCGTATAGTTGAAGAGGACATAGCTTTTTTAGAAAGTAATAAGTACTGGCACGATAAAAAAAGGCTAAATGACCTTTTGATTAAACCGGATGAACTAACTTTTGAATTTACCAGGTTGTGGAATAAAAACGTAAAAGAGAATGATAAGAAAACAGATCAGGAATAGGTTACAGAACTATAAAGTAAGTCTCAACTCGCCAGATCCTGAGCTTCCATTCAATATTTTAACCCCCAAAAAGGTGGCGGTTATTGGTGGTGGTTTGGCCGGAATCAGCACTGCGTGTAATTTAAGCGAACGTGGTTTTAAAGTTGATCTTTTTGAAAAAGAAAATTTTTTAGGTGGCAAAGTAGGAAGCTGGACTTTCGATTCTAACGGTGAAAAACTTAGAGCGGAACACGGATTTCATGGTTTTTTTCGCCAGTATTATAATCTGCGAAGTTTTTTAAAGAAAATAGGTGCGTACCATCACCTCATTCCCATTGATGATTACGTAATACTCTTCGACAAAAATAAGAAGCAGGGTTTTAAAGGGCTAGACAATACGCCAATATATAACATATGGGGTTTACGTAAATTCGGAATTGTTGATTGGAAAACATTTCTGAATCCTATGGCTTTGCCGTTTTTAAACCTTTTAAAATTTGATTCTGATACTACTTATAAAAAATTCGATTCAGAAAGTTTTGCTGATTTTGCCAGGCGCACCAGAATGAATGAAAAAATGCGTCTTGTGTTCAACTCTTTTTCCAGGGCTTTTTTTTCAGAGCCTGAAGACATGTCTATGGCAGAACTGATTAAAAGCTTCCATTTTTATTTTTTAAGTAATGAGGAAGGATTGCTTTACGATGTACTGGATGATGATTTTCAACTTAGTTTTATATCCTACTGTGAGACATTTCTTAAAAAGCATAACGCTAACATCCGTTATAAAGAGCCTGTAATTAGTTTTGAAAAAGCCAATGCCGGATTTTTGATAAATGGCGAAGGTTTTGATTATTGTGTACTGTGCACGGACGTAAAGCATACTAAACAACTGATTGCGGGTGCAAAAGGTTTTGAGCCATATCCGGAAACTACACGTAAACTTGCCGGGCTTAAGCAATCTGGCAGATATGCTGTGTATAGGCTATGGACGGATAGATTTGAGGCTGATTCAACACTGCCCTTCTTTATTTTTACCGATAGGTTAAAATGCCTGGATAGTGTTACGCTCTATCATAAAATGGAAAAAGAATCAGCAGAATGGAGCGAAAAAAACAATGGCGGTATATTTGAACTTCATTCCTACTCTATACCGAAAAATATAATGGATGACAAGGAGCTTAAAACAGAATTATTGTTGGAGCTTTTCCATTATTTCCCGGAGTTGAAGGGTATGCATCATAAGCACGAATATTTTCAGCATAGAGATGACTTTCCCGGATTTCACACCGGTGAGCACGCATCGCGCCCCGAGGTTGAAACAGAAGTGCCTGGACTTTATTTAGCCGGTGATTGGGTAAAAATGGATAATTGCGCGATGTTAATGGAAGCAGCCTACACCTCAGGTGCAATGGCGGCAAATTACATTATGCAAAACGAAGGGCTTAGAACAAACGTAATAGAAAGTGTGCCCGTAAAAGGCCTACTGGCTTAGGTTCTTTTAGTTCCAATGATTGAATACAAAATTGGTTTTCGCCAACTTGCGTGTGACTGTACTAATACGCTTTCAAAACCATTATTAATAAGCAAAAATTTTATTTCGTTCGGGCTAAGAAAAGTCAACACACTTTTTATCAGATAAGTGTAAATTTTTGAGCTTCGGGAAAGAAAGGTGCATAAGGGAACTATGAAGCCATAGCCTAAAATGAACCAATAAGCTTTAGTGAAAATATTTTTGCTCAAAGAATAATCATGTATGCATAATTTACCGTTCGGTTTAAGAATACGATAAATGCCTCTTATGGATTCTTGGTAATCAGGCATATTACGTAACCCGTATGCCATAAATACTGCATCAAAACTATTATCCGGAAAATCCAGATTCATCGCATCTTGAAGCAGGAAACAAATTTTGCCTGAATTAATTTCTTCAGCGAATTTGTGTTTTGCCTCCTTCAACATTCCTTCGGAGTTGTCTACGCCTATTATGTAGCCGTTTGGTAGTTGTTTTAAACAAGCAAGGGTTGATTTACCAGTACCGCAACAAAGGTCAAGTAATTTTTCGTTTCCCTTAAGCTCCATTCTTTGTGCACTAGTATCCAAATCATCTTGATAGCCTTGACTCATTTTCGTAGCAAAATCATACGAAGAGGCAACTTTATTAAACTCTTTTGGAACCAATACTTTATTTAAAATTAATGGTGTTGAGGTCATATCATTTTTTTAAGGAGGTAAGATCGTCCCATGCTTAACCTATTTTACTGGTAGGAATATTGAAAGTTATCTGTATTTCGTTTCCTACCATTTTTGCTTTAATACCTGAGCCGTTTACGTGAAATTCTTCTCTGTTAATCTTAAAATCTCCCTTGAATATTCCTCTGCCATTTATTTCCGTATAACTGGCAGGTATCTTCATCAGTTTTTTTACACCGCATATTTCTAAATAACCAGTTAATAATATAAGAGCTATTTTCTTTGGTGATTTCTGTTGAAGCAAATTTAACGAATGGGAAGGAGGCAACATTTAACCAATCCTGACTTTTTGCGTGAGTATCTTTAAGACTGTTGCCTGTATTAATTGTTGAAGCATCAACGGAAATATCTATTTTGGATTTCGTGTATTCGGAGGGGCTAAAATACACTTTGCCCTCAAGACCATAAAAAGTTCCGGAGGCGAGGCTGGTCGAAAATTTTAGCGTGTAATCTTTGTCAATACTTCGGTTTGCTTGTTCGTAAACAGCAAAGGCTGTGGTAAAAATAACAGATGACAGCACCGTAAAAGCAATTAATGTTTTTTTCATATTCTACTCATTTTTAATTACGAGGTTTAAACAAAATTACCATTACAAGGTTTTATAATATTATTTATGTGGCTATTCAAAGTTAATACTTGTGTTGTATATTATTCCTTAAAGTCTTTTCTAAGTAATTTTAACTTATACCGTAATAACGCATAAATAGAGGGCAAAATTATTTGATTTTTTATTCAAAATGCGTTATTTAAGTCTGAGTATGTTTTGGTTTCTGGTCTCATAACTCCATAGATATTATACCACTATAAACTGTAGCAAAAAAATTGAGCATTTCGAAAAAGATAAATTCCCACGTTTGTGTTATTGGCAGCGGGGTTGGCGGGTTGGCTGCTGCAGCACGTTTAGCGGCAAGAGGTATGCAAGTTAGCGTATTTGAAAAAAATGATGCGTACGGGGGCAAGGTGAGTCCAATTAGGACTAATGGATATTTATGGGGTTTTGGGGCATCTTTATTTACATTACCCGAATTGCTTGATGAGTTATTCGTCAGTTGTCGACAGTCACCATCAGACTATTATAGTTATACACAAATAGACCCGATTTGCCGCTACTTCTTTCCGGACGGAACTATTATTAATGCATTTGCGCAGCCCGATTTATTTGCCGCAGAAGTAGCCTCAAAAACAGGCGAACCGAGCGCGCATATACTATCCTTTTTAAAGGAAGCAGAACGAAAATACGAACTCACAAAAGATATATTTCTTTTCCACTCACTTCATAAATTTTCTACGTATACTAACCGTAAAGCAGTACATTCTTTGTTCAACCTAAGTTCTCTGGGTATATTGAAAAAGATGAATGCCGTTAATGAAAATTATTTTTCCGATGCCCGCATAGTGCAGCTTTTTAACCGCTATGCGACTTATAACGGATCTAATCCATATGTAGCACCATCAACCCTTAATGTAATAGCTCATCTGGAGTACAATAAGGGAGCATATTATTTGCAAGGAGGAATGCCCGCACTTACGCAAACCCTTTATCAACTTTGCCTTAATATGGGTGTTAAATTTAAATTTAATGCAATGGTAAATGCCATTCATATTACAGATAACCGGGTAACAGGTATTAATGTGGGAAATACTAATTACGCTGCCGATGTAGTTGTAAGCAATATGGACATTGTATACACTTACCGTAATTTGATGCCTGAGCTACCTGAGCCCAAACGCTTCTTAGCGGGAGAAAAGTCAAGTTCGGCAATTATATTTTACTGGGGCATTAAACATACATTTTCAAATCTTGAATTACACAATATTCTTTTTAGCGGAAATTATAAAGCAGAATTTGATTGTATTACAAACAAAAAAATAGTTTATGATGACCCGACTATTTATATCTACATCAGTTCCAAAATGGATAAGGCACATGCTCCAGAGGGTTGCGAAAATTGGTTTGTTATGGTTAACGCCCCACATGATTGTGGTCAGGATTGGTCGCAAATAATTACGGAGGCACGAAAAAATATTTTAAAAAAATTAAAAATTGAAGCTGGTTTAGATATTGAAAGCTTGATAAGTTGTGAAATAGTAAATCATCCGGGTACTATTCAAGAAAAAACGCTTTCACACCTTGGCGCACTTTATGGCAACAGCTCTAATACTATCTTGTCAGCGTTTTTGCGCCATCCAAATTTCTCACAAAGTATTAAAGGGCTTTATTTTTCAGGTGGTAGTGTACATCCGGGCGGTGGCGTTCCCCTTTGTTTACTTTCAGCAAAAATTGTAGATGAACTGGTTGACTAAATTTAGAATTTCTGCGTTTTTAATCATGGTATTCAATGCGGTAGGTTGTATTGGCCTCAATAGCCACTGTTGCCGCAATTACTTTGAAAGACTTTCTGCAGCTAATCTTCTGTTATCATTTGCCTTAGTGCTTTGGTGTCATCATCCGGTTTTTAATAAGAAGAAATTATTTGCATTTATACTATTAGTTTGGGTATTTGGAATTTTGGTGGAAGCTATCGGTGTTAGCACCGGTGTAGTTTTTGGTAAATATCATTATACAAGTGCGCTGGGTATAGCCATTTTCAAAGTGCCGCTGATTATTGGTTTAAATTGGGTTCTACTTACTTATGCAACCGGTGTGACTTTTTCCACTTTGCGCATTCCTTTTTGGGTAAAAGTAAATGCTGGTGCTTTACTTATGGTATTGTGCGATATTTTGCTCGAGAAATTTGCTATTAAGCATAACTTTTGGGTATGGGAATTAACAGGCCATCCTCCTCTTTTGAATTTTTTTGCTTGGTGGGTTTTCTCTTTGTTTACCATCACATTGTTTAGCTGGTTGATACCGGACACTCGGAATAAACTGGCCGTATTTTATTTTATGGCACTATTGCTTTTTCTATTGACCGATTTTCTGCTATGAACATTTTATTCCGTTTATTGTTTCTATATTGGAATTCTGAGTTATGTCCGATAGAAAAAAAATTGTAATTATAGGGAGCGGTTTTGCCGGACTTTCTGCCTCATGTTTTCTTTCAAAAGAAGGCCATGAAGTTACGCTTCTGGAAAAAAATGATCAGCCCGGGGGTCGAGCCAGGGTTTGGCAAAAAGATGGTTTTACTTTTGACATGGGACCAAGTTGGTATTGGATGCCGGAAGTTTTTGAGCAGTTTTTTAATCATTTTGGCAAATCTACCAGCGACTTTTACGAACTCAAGCGTCTAAATCCATCTTACCGAATTTACTATGAAGGTACCGAAAAAATTGATGTTTCGGCAGATTTTAATGAGTTGGTAAATTTATTTGAACTGAAAGAAAAAGGTAGCGGTAAAAAATTAAAACAGTTTCTGGCCGAAGCAGAGTACAAATACAACACGGCCATGTCCGATTATGTAAATCGAATTTCGGATAAGGTAACTGAGTTTTTTGACTTTAAACTCATCGGCAAAAGTTTTCAACTTCATTTGTTGCAATCGCTGCGAAAGGATATAAGATCTAAGTTCAAACATCCCCATCTGGTGAGTATGCTTGAGTTCCCATCCCTCTTTTTAGGGTCTACCCCGGATAATACTCCAGCCATGTATACCATGATGAATTATGCCGATATAATGCTGGGCACCTGGTATCCGATGGGAGGCATGAATCGTATAGTACAGGCCATGGTTGCAATAGCTGAAAACAATGGGGTTGATATAAAACTGAATCAGGAAGTAACCAAAATTGAAATCCTTAAAGGGAGGGCAAAAAAGGTTTATACCCAGGACAAAGTTTATATAGCTGATACGGTAATTGCCGGAAGCGATTATCACCATACAGAACAAACTCTTTTAGAGTTGCCCCACCGTACGTATGATGAAAAATACTGGAACAGCAGAGTGATGTCTCCATCTTCCTTACTTTTTTATTTAGGGGTAGATAAAAAAATTCAAAACCTCTTACATCATAATCTTTTTTTCGATGAAGATTTTGATAAGCATGCCTCGGAAATTTATCATAAACCGCAATGGCCTTCCGCTCCGCTGTTTTATGTTTCGGCTCCTTCAAAAACCGATGCCACCGTTGCACCTGATGGTATGGAAAACCTATTTATGCTAATGCCACTCGCTCCGGGTATTGAAGATAATGACCTAATGCGCGAAAAATACTTCGAACTAATGCTTCAAAGACTTGAAGAAAAAACGGGAGAAACTTTGAGAAATAACATTGTGATAAAAAGAAGTTATTGCATCAACGATTTTAAAACTGACTATAACAGTTACAAAGGCAATGCTTATGGCCTCGCCAATATCCTTTCACAAACGGCTATTTGGAAGCCCAAGATGAAATCGCCTAAAGTGAATAATCTATTTTATACCGGACAACTCACCGTACCCGGTCCTGGTGTGCCACCCTCAATAATATCCGGAAAGATAGTAGCCGCGGAAGTAAGCAGACAAATTAAAGCTAAGTTATTGTAGGGAATAAATTTAATGTACATGTTCGAACTATTTGAAAAAACTGCTGCCGATTGTAGCAAAAACGTAACTCAAACATACAGCACTTCGTTTTCGCTCGGTATTAGAACGCTTCATTCACGTTTTTATGCCCCTATTTATGGTATATACGGTATGGTGCGCTATGCCGATGAAATAGTAGATACCTTTCATAATTATGATAAAAAATATTTGCTCGAAAAATTTAAACGAGATACTTATGAGGCCATTGAAAGTGGTATCAGTCTTAACCCAATATTATTCTCTTTTCAAAAAGTGGTAAACGAGTTTGGTATTCCGATGGATTTGATTGAGTCCTTTTTTATAAGTATGGAAACAGATTTATTCAAAGTGTCGTACGATAAAGTAGATTACCAGGAATATATCTATGGTTCTGCCGAGGTAGTAGGGTTAATGTGCTTAAAAGTATTTGCCGAAGGAGATGATGAGTTGTATCATCGGCTTATTCAACCGGCTAAAGCTTTAGGTGCAGCTTTTCAAAAAGTGAATTTTCTTCGTGATATGAACAGTGATGCTAAAGATCGGGGGCGAGTATATTTTCCGGGAATAGATTTTGATAATTTTGAAGACATAGCCAAAAAACAAATTGAGCGTGAGGTGGCAAATGATTTTCATGCGGCTTACAATGGTATACTCAATTTGCCGGCTGGTGCCAGAGAAGGTGTGTTACTGGCTTATAATTACTATCAGGCTTTGTTTCATAAAATACAAGGGGTTTCTGTAGAGCAATTAAAAAAATCAAGAATTAGAGTGCCGGACTTCAGAAAACTTTTAATACTGTTTAGAAGCGTGGCCGGAAGACCATTCAGGTATAACCTATTAGGATCATGATTCTAACACTGTTTAAGAGTGAATCATTTTCAAGATTTACATACCTCGCTCTTGATGTGTTTACGCTCTTGTTTCCTTTGATTTTTTCTTTCGATACCAAAGTTCACTTTTTCAAGCGCTGGCGATATCTATTCCCCGCTATATTTTTCACTGCGTTTTTCTTTATCATTTGGGATTACTTTAAAACTAAATATGGCGTGTGGAGTTTTAATGACCAGTACATCCTTGGTTATCGGTTAGCCGGTATGCCGGTGGAAGAATATTTATTTTTTTTTGTGGTTCCTTACGCATGTATTTTTATATATGATGTACTGAGATTTTATCTTAAACCAAGATCATCGCCCAAAAGCATCACTTACATTGTGCAAATAATAGGTTTAGCAATGCTGTTCTCATCTTTCTTCTTTATTAACCGCGCATATACTTTTGCAGTGTTATTTATACTTGGTTTATTACTGCCAATTTCGGCAGCAATTTTAACAGCTGAAAAACTTGTCCGGTTCATTCAGATGTACCTGCTTAGCTTTTTGCCCATGTTTGTAGTCAACGGTTATTTAACCGCTTTACCAGTGGTAATTTATAACAATGCGCATAATATAGGTTATCGGTTAGGTACTATTCCTATAGAAGATTTTTTGTATAGTGCAATTTTGTTGCTAATGAATGTGGCAGTGTATGAATGGTTCCAAATACAGAATAATACAAATCCTAATATACGATTGACTTGGAAATCTAAATTTAGAAATCTGGTGAAATGGAGGTAAGCAGAAAGTAACCTATACTGAAAAACAGTTTGCCTGCAAAGTAAGTTATACGGAAAGCAAAATTTTTTGATAGAGTTACGTTCCCTTAAAATAACTGTCTATTGAAAATATCCGCGCATTAAAGTTAGAATACGAAGCAGCTATGTTAGAGCTGGATAGTGAGTTACGCGAAGTTATGAGCAAAAGTTTGTCATTGTTTTTAAAACAATACTCAAATTGGTTTGTTACTAATCTAAGTTGTGGGTTGAAATCAATCGAACAGAACTTGGAGTTTCCGAAAATCCTTAAGAGTAGGAAAAATTAAAAAACAAACAAATGGAACATTTAAAAATTGCCAGCGACAATTACGTTGCGTTCACGTTCTTCATCGGAACAATGGCCATGATGGCCGCATCAGTATTTTTCTTTTTTGAAGTAAATAATACTTCACCTAAATGGCGAACCTCTGTTTTAGTTTCAGGAATCATTACCTTTATTGCAGCTGTGCATTATTATTACATGCGGGGCTACAATCTTGAAACAGGAGATTCTCCAACATTTTTCCGTTATGTTGATTGGATATTAACCGTTCCATTAATGTGTGTGGAGTTCTATCTAATTACGAAAAAAGCAGGCGCTAAAATCGGTTTATTGTGGAAACTAATTGCGGCATCTTTAGTTATGCTAATTACTGGTTATTTTGGAGAGACAATCGATCGAGGTAACAGTGCTATTTGGGGAGCCATATCAGGTTTAGCTTATTTCTACATTGTTTATTTAATTTGGTTTGGCGAAGTTGCCAAACTTGCGCAAACAGCAGGTGCACAGGTTGCAAAAGCAACTCGAACTCTTGGATGGTTTGTTTTAGTAGGCTGGGCAATTTACCCTCTCGGATATATTTTGGGAACACCTGGAGGTTTCGCTGGTATTCAATTGGTTTCAAACCCAGAAGCAGCGGCTCATTCAATGGACATTGCCTATAACATCGCAGATGTTATTAATAAGGTAGGATTTGGGTTGGTTATATACGCTTTAAGTAGGTCGGCTGAAGATTAATAGCCAATAACATTGCAATTGCGGATTGGGCGGATTTAGAAGTGTAAAAAATATTCTGCATCAAAGAAACATTTGGTGTAAAATCACATAAAGCACCTCTAGGTCCGCCCATCGCAAATCTGCAAAATCTGAGGCTGTGAAAAAGCCTGGATGAGCCGGACTCCGAGGTCAATCAAGGCCGTGGCGGATTGAGCATCCCGTTTGGACAGGTTAGTATATAATGAAGTACCTTTTAAAGACTTGATTTGCATGATTTTAGTACTAAATAAATGCTGGTCAAAAATTTCCGGCCTCTGTTGATTTGCAATTCCGGCCTAATATGGTCTAAGCCTCCGGCTCCTCCACATATACTACAAAGGCAGCCCCTTTTGTTGGGCTGCCTTTGTTATAATCTGCGGCTGTGTTGTCAGGTAATTAAAGATAACAACACCTAACTTCCCGCTGCTTTTACTTTTTCTTCAAATTCGTTATGTATCACCTTGTTATTTTCTAAGTTGTGCCCACCGAGCAGGTATTTGGCTTAGACCGTTAATGGCACCTACAATATTCCCCGCAATAGCACCGGTTAAAAGAAATACCTACCACTGAATCATTAGACTTTAAAATCCACAGTATTCTTTTATTTTTGCATTAAATAAATATAGCAGTATTATGATAGTAGTTGTGGAAGATTCAAATGCAGAAGCTGAAATTACAACAATGTCGCTAAGAGCGGTAGCTCCTTTATCTGAAATCACTCGATTAAGAGATGGGCGGGAACTCTTGGATTTTATCGATTGCAATGGAAAGTATTCCTCGAGAAATTGCGCAGATAATCAAAAAGTGCGATTTATTCTTTTGGATATTAATATGCCTCGAATGTCAGGTATTGAAGCCTTATCTGCCATTAAAAAGAATGAAAAATCGAAAAATATACCGGTAGTGATGTTTTCTTCCTCTGATGTAGAAAAAGATGTAGAAAAGTGTTTTAATCTAGGCGCCAATAGTTTTGTTAAAAAGCCGGTAAGTTTTAGTGACTTCAGAATTTCAATTGATAAAATAGCTAATTACTGGTTAGATTTTAACCTAAGCCTCTCCTGATTTATTAAAGAAGCTGTTTATTGATAATAAGTTAGGCAGCTACAACTTCCAAGGTAAAATTAAATTTTGTTCCTTTCCCAAGATCACTTTTCGCCCAAATATCCCCTCCGTGTTTTTCTATAATTGATTTCACTATTGATAGCCCAATTCCGGTACCTTCAAATTCTTCTGTTGAATGACCCCGTTGGAAGGGTTTAAATAACCGCTCTGCAAAACTCTCATCAAAGCCGGCTCCATTATCAGCTACGAAAAATGATGATGAAGAAGATTCATCAAATTCCGTTCCAATCGTTATTTGTGGATTTTCATTTTTGCTGGAATATTTCAATGCATTCGAAATCAAATTCTCTAATGCCTGCCTTAATAGGCCGGGATCTGCCATCACCGTTGGCATGTCCATTATTTTAACATCCGCTTTCTTGTAATTTTCTTGCTTTAGATATTCCGCTGAGATAACTTCTGCAAGTGCCTTTACATCCACTCTCTTTTTTTGAATTTCTAATTTGCTGAGTTTTGAAAGATTTAATAAATCTGAAATGATACTATTCATCCTTATGGTATACTGCGATATTATTTTAAGGAATTCCATAGAACGCTCAGGGTCATTCGGATATCCTTTGCCTTCAATCAGCATAGTAGCAAAACTATTTATTAATCGAAGTGGCGAGCGCAAATCATGCGATACGGTATATACAAAAGTTTCTAAATCATCATTCTTCGCTTTCAGTTCTTTTGTTCGTACCGCAATTTTTAAATCTAACGAATTGTTTATTTCTTCAAGCTTTGACTGGGCTAACTTAATATCGCTGATATCGTGAAAGTTCTTAACAATACCATTAATGGCTGGGTTTTCAAACTGTTTAGTAGCTGTTAATTCAACCCATTTCCAGCTACCATCTTTATGCTTCATTCTAACATCAAGCCTGCGATAGGTGCCGGTTTTATCTCCCATCAACTCACGCAACGAATCCTCTACTTTTTTTTGGTCATCTTCATGGTAATAAAGTTTGTATTTTTTTCCTGTAATCTCATCTTCCTTGTAACCTAATATGAACTCAAGCGCTGGGCTTACATAGATAATATCTCTATCTTTATTGCTTACGGCTATTACTTCCTTACTATTTTCTACGAGAGCTCTGAATCTTTTTTCGCTGGCATTAATCTGTTCTTCCGCCAGCTTTTGTTCAGTAATGTCTTGTACAATTCCATATAGCCCAATGGGCTTACCTTCTTTATTAAATTTGTATATTATCTTTTGTGATACAAAGGCAGACGTACCGTCTGCTTTAATTATTCTTGCGGTTATCGAAACAGGACTCAGATCTTCTTTCGAAACTTCTATTTTATTTTTTACAAAATCCTGGTAATCCGGATGTATCATGGCTAACCACTCTTCATAGCTGTGCCGATTATTGTTATTATGCAGCCCATATATATCGCAGCAGCCTGACGAAAAAACTAATTTTATTTCGTTGAAATTAAAATACCAGATTCCCATTTTTGCTAATTCCATAGCCTCATGCAATAAAAACTCTCTTTCCTGCAGCTCTTTCCTTTTGTCTTTTTCCTTTTCAGAATAATCTTGGGCTTCGGCCATACTGCGCTTCATGCCTTCCATCAAGAAAAGAAATTCTATTAATGAGTCGTGTTGCGGCAGATCCTCAATGCTTAATCCATATTTTTTTAGAGAGTTGTCGCTGTCATTAAGTATGGGGTAACCCACATACAATTTTTTGTCTTTTGCTATTTCAATCCCTATCATCTTCATTTCAAGACCTAAATCCTTCGAAACCATGATAAAGAGTGAATGTAAATCTACTACCTCTGTAAGTATGGAATGAACCGAACTTTTTAGACTGAAGTGGTCATAGAGATTGCTACCTTCTATTATTTGGCTAAATACAATTTTAAAAGACCTGCCAAATTGTATAAATCGGTAGTCTTTGTCTAACAAGAAATAAAAGGGGCATATTTTATTGATGGCCTCCTCATTTAGAACAATGTCAATCATTTTTACCAATTTACAAGAAAAATATCGTGGTCTGCACCGGTGGCCTTAAACTCTATTTGGTTTACAAGGCATACAAGGTTAAATCGTTTGCCCAGCCCTTTGGTAAGGCCAACCACCATTGGAGCCAAACCGGCTCTTTTACTTCTATAGTGTAATATTAAAGAGTTGCTTTCCTCCTCAGTCACTTCAAATTCAGGCATTACCAATTCAGGCATAATATTACCTAGCCGGTAGTGCATCATGTTCAGATTTCTTAAAAAATCAGGAAACGTACGACCACCGGCCTCCATCATTTTTCCATAACCTTCTTCGCTGGTGTACAATATCCAATATTCGCCAAAGGCTTCTAGCAATAATTCAGGAGTAATTTTGGTAACATCCGAAGCCGCCATTACCAGTTTATAGGTTAGCGAATCAGGATAGGTTTTCATTCCAATAAACCCGCTTTCATCAAATTCTGCCTTAATTTTAATTTCTTCCCAAACATCAGTTCCAAATTGTTTTACTATCAAACCCTCAATTGCTCTGTTTACCAATCCGTACATAATGTTTTTTTTATTTGCGATTATAAAATAATCTGACCTTTAAAAATATGATTAACTTTACTCATTCTAAATTCTTCGTTATCCGCAGGGCATGTGGTAAAAGACCTTGGGGCTGTTAATAAGTAGCCCACAATAAGCGCAGGGTTCTTTTACTTTATTTTTTTATAGATAAAGAAACCCTACGGGGAATGAATTCGTCAATCTGCTGCTGCATCCGTTCGTTTTGTTTCTGAAGCACTTCTATCATTTGCTGTTGCTCCTGCATGGCTTTTACCATAGGCGATAGCAAATCGTTGTAGCGCACGCCATACATGCCTGCATCGTCTTTACTGATGATACCATTGTTGGTGGCACCCGACTTAGTCAAGGCTTCGTCCAGCTCCTGGGCTATAAAACCATACTCGGTCTTTTTGCTTTCATCGTTTAGGCGGTAGTAGCTAACGGGGCGCAGGGTATTAATAAAGCCCAGGCCCAGGCTGCTGTTTTGTATATCGGCTTTCCATCTTCTATCGCTGGTGGTGGTTAAGGCCACCTGTGCCTCGAAAACAGTAACTGATGTATTGCCTATGCGCACCTTATTGCTGGCATTTACCACTGCCCCATAGCCTATAACCGTGGCATTGGTAAGTGCACCTGAATACACATCGGCATTAGTGCCCAAGGCAGTGTTGTTGGATCCATCGGTGTTAGATTGAAGCGCACTCCCTCCGCTGGCGGTGTTCTCGCTTCCTGTGGTGTTGTTCAAAAGCGCATAAGATCCGCTGGCGGTGTTGCCGTATCCTGTGGTGTTGGTAATAAGCGCCCATGATCCGCTGGCGGTGTTGTAGTTTCCTGTGGTGTTGGAAGAAAGCGCATTCAATCCGCTGGCGGTGTTCTCGTATCCTGTGGTGTTGGAATAAAGCGCATTCAATCCGCTGGCGGTGTTCTCGTTTCCTGTGGTGTTGGAATAAAGCGCCTGCACTCCGCTGGCGGTGTTCCTGACTCCTGTGGTGTTGTTAAAAAGCGCAGATTCTCCGCTGGCGGTGTTAAAGTCTCCTGTGGTGTTGGAATAAAGCGCATCCACTCCGCTGGCGGTGTTCTTGACTCCTGTGTTGTTGGAAGAAAGCGCAGATACTCCGCTGGCGGTGTTCTTGACTCCTGTGGTGTTGGAATAAAGCGCATTCAATCCGCTGGCGGTGTTGTCATATCCTGTGGTGTTGGAATAAAGCGCCTGCACTCCGCTGGCGGTGTTTTGGTTTCCTATGGTGTTGTAAATAAGTGCAGAATTTCCGCTGGCGGTGTTGTAGTTTCCTGTGGTGTTGGAAGAAAGCGCAGATACTCCGCTGGCCGTGTTAGAGTATCCTGTGGTGTTGGAACGAAGTGCATTCAATCCGCTGGCGGTGTTGTCAAATCCTGTGGTGTTGTAATAAAGCGCATTCGCTCCGCTGGCGGTGTTGTCAAATCCTGTGGTGTTGTAATTAAGCGCAGATTCTCCGATGGCGGTGTTAGCGTATCCTGTGGTGTTGGAACGAAGTGCATCTCTTCCGATGGCGGTGTTGGAGTTTCCTGTGGTGTTGAAATAAAGCGCATAATATCCGCTGGCGGTGTTGTCAAATCCTGTGGTGTTGTTACCAAGCGCCCACACTCCGCTGGCGGTGTTAGCGTATCCTGTGGTGTTGTTAGCAAGCGCAGTCTTTCCGCTGGCGGTGTTTTCGTATCCAGTGGTGTTGGAAGAAAGCGCACTCGCTCCGCTGGCGGTGTTAGCGTATCCTGTGGTGTTGGAAGAAAGCGCAGTCGCTCCGCTGGCGGTGTTAGCGTATCCTGTGGTGTTGGAATAAAGCGCTCTCTGGCCGATTCCTGTATTATAATTGTTTCCTGAATTGGAATTGCCTGATTGGTAGCCAAAGAAGGTATTACCTGCTGTGCCTACATCTATTCTTCCGGCTTTCTGGTTATTCACTCTTATAGTAAAAGGAATGCTATCGGTGGTGCCAATGAAGTTTGTGCCATCCACCGTACCTGCATTACCGGTTAGCGACCAGGCCGTTAAAGCACCGTTGGCACCTGTGGCGCCTGTGGTTCCATTAGTTCCGGTTACTCCTTTGGCGCCTGTAGTGCCTGCTAAACCTTGTAAGCCTGTTGGGCCGGTTACGCCTACACCGGTAGCTCCTGTAGCCCCATTTGTTCCGTTTGTCCCATTGGCACCTGTTGCTCCGGTTGCACCGTTTGTTCCATTAGCACCAGTTGCCCCTGTAGCTCCCGTTGCACCAGTATTTCCGTTCGTTCCATTAGCACCTGTTGGTCCTGTTGGCCC